>JACCFC020000033.1 GCA_020830965.2 Neisseriaceae bacterium TC5R-5 | reverse complement strand
TTTCCTGCAAAATCGCGGACAGGCCATCAATGCCACGACGAATATCAACCGGTTCAATGGCCAAAAACACCTGCTCGGGAGAAAGCGCATTGCTCATGGCAGCATGGCCAGCAGCGCTCCCAAGACGCTTGGGCCGATCTGAGCGGGTAGGTCAACTCGCCATCCTCCGGGGCTGTAGAGCAAAATACCAGTCGTTGTCACCACTTCATCAGGCGCCACACTCACCGCAGCCAAAGTTACTTTGGGGGCAAAGCCCTTCCTGGATTTCTGAGTAGCCAGCACCTGGCGATGCCAATACTCGAAAGTCTTCAAGGCCAGGTTCTCTTGTGCACAGTAGGCCTTTTGGGTTAACCCACTGGAACGCCATTGGCGAGAATGCTCTGTCCAGAATGCCAGCTTTTTAGGGTCGCATGCCATTTTATGACCTCTCAAGATAATCAAGTCATTGAGTGTGTACCCTATGGAAAACTCATTCCAGATGGTTCCGTAGAACGCTTACGTTTCACCCGCTTGTGTGACTGTATGGAAAACGGCGATGTGCTGATTGTGACGAAACTTGACCGTCTGGGACGCAATGCGATGGATGTCAGAAAAACGCTGGAACAGTTGGCCGCCTCAGATATTCGTGTTCATTGTTTGGCGCTGGGTGGCGTGGATCTGACCAGCCCGGCAGGCAAAATGACCATGCAGGTGATTGCAGCGGTGGCAGAATTTGAACGTGATCTGCTACTTGAACGCACGCATGCGGGGATTGCGCGCGCCAAAGCCGCCGGGAAACGCCTAGGCCGCCCTTCTGCCCTGAATGATGAACAGAAACAATCGGCGCTGGCACGCCTCCGTGCCGGGATTAGTGTCAGCGCGGTAGCCCGTGAATTCAGTACGTCACGGCAAACTATTCTCAGATTAAAAACGGCAACCATCTCTCGTTAAACAAGCTCACCTACGCTGGGATGGTTAATGGGGGAGCACTTTCCTCGTAGCAGTATCCACCAAATCAGGTAGCTACCTTCACAAACACAGGCCATTACCCTCGTGGATCAAGGCCCCTCCAACTTCCTCAAATTGAGGAAATCAACAATCACCTTGCCCAGACAGGCATAAGTAGAGAGACCGGCTAATCCGCGGCGCCTCATCGGTCAGATTAGCCTGATCCTTATCACTTGGACTGCGCGTCGGTGGATTGGGGTTCCGACCTTTCGGCTTCTTTCCGGCCTCCCCTTCGCTATAGCCGCCGCGCCAGCATTTGTTGCACGGTGCTGCCATCGGCTAACACCGGGGTATTGAGTAGTTGCTGAAACAAGGCTTGGGCTTTGTCGGCTTGGCCATCACTTTGCAGCAGCAGCACTTGGGCATAGCGGGCAGCAAAGCTGTCCTTATCCAGCCCCAGCGCACGACGGGTGGCGGCTTCAGCTTCGGCAAGATTGCCGGTCATCACTGCGATAACGGCCAAGGCGCCATGGCTGTCAGCAAAGTTACGGTCTCGTTCCAGCGCATGAGTGAAGGTTTGCTGTGCGCTGGCAAGGTCTTGTTTGAGTAGCTGACACCAACCCAGCGCCTGCCAACTGCCAAGATGCGTGGGGGCGTACTGTGTTGCCTGCATCAGCAAGGATTCGGCAGCACTTAAATCACCTTGTTGCAAGGCCAGCAGGCCCAGTCCGGCAGCGGCGCGGCCACTGTGTGGGCGGCTACGGCTGGCCTGTTGCAAATAGCTGAGTGCATCAGTGCTGTGTTGTGCGGATAGTGCCAGCAAACCTAATACGGTATTGGCGTCGGCATCGTCCGGCTTGCTGGCCAGCACTTGCCGGGCGAAAGCAGCCGCTTTGTCCAGTTGCTCGTCGTCTAAGTACAGATTGGCCAGTAAAGCATATTCTGCTGCTTGTTGTGGGTCATCACGCAGGCGGGCTTCGGCAAAGGCGATGGCTTCTTCCACTTGGCCGAGGTGATGCAGCAGATTGATATACAGCGGCCCGGCGGCGGGCAGTGTGGCCAGAGCAGTGACGGCCGTTTCAGCATGCGGCAGCGCGGCGGCCATTTGACCCTCCAGCATCAGCGCATAAGCCAGGTTGTAGTGCAGGCTGGGGTCGTCCAGACCTTCGGCCAGTAGTTGGCTAAAGCTTTGTTGCGCTGCATGGAGCTCATTGGCATGCAGCTGCAGTACGCCTTGCAGTACGCGCGCGCCGATATGTTGCGGCTGTTGCTGTAGTAGTACTTGGAGGGCCTGTCGGGCTGGTTCGGCCTGGCCCAGTTGGTAATGGAGGTCGGCGAGATCAAACTGCAAATCCGGGTTGCCGGGGTCTTGCTGTAAGTAGCTTTGCAAACGTTCCAGTCTTTGTGCAAGTGGGTTCATGGTGAGGTTTTAGTGTGGGAAAGGGTGAGTTGCTGTTGCAGGAATTGCGCCAGAACAGGGTATTGCGGGGCGAGTTGTATGGCTTCGCTAACGTCAGCAACTAGGTGGGCAAACGCCGGCTCACTGGCCAGTTGTTCGCCTAGTTCCTGCGTCAGCATGGCACTCACATGCACCCGTAGCGCCTGAGTAATACGATCAGGCGCTTGTGGCGAGATATGGGCCAGACGCTGCTTGATTTGCTGCTGCAAGGACAGCGGCTGGCCATCGCTGGCGGCGCTGCCCTTGCTCTGGGCCGATGTGCGCTGGTTTTGCGCATAGCGCAGCAGTTGCTGCAAAGCGGTGGCCTTGTTGATGGGCTCCATGATGGTGCTTAGTCCGCTTTATCGTCCGGATTATTGGCGTAAGCGCGAATAAACATCGCATTGCCATTGCTGGCACTGGCAGGCGTTTCATTGGCGGGTTCGCTGCTGCTGATATTGGTTTGTTCATTGATGCGATCAATGATTTTCTGCATATCGTGATTCAGCACCGGTACGGCCTGGTTGGCGGCAATACCTTGGGCCAGTTTGCGTTTGCACTCTTCCAGCTGATCGTCAAGCAGGCAGAGCAGACCTTCAGCAAACAAACGCAGCGGCGCGCCGTCTTCCAGCGGTTCAATCAAGGGGGTGAGCGCTTCGATGGCGGGGCCTGCCTGGCCAGCCGTTAAATACAGCAGGCCGAGTTGGAAGCGGGCGGTAAGCAGGCTGGCATCATACAGCAGCGCGGTTTCCAGCTGCTGCGCAGCCCGCTCACTCATACCAATCTGCGCATATTCGGCACCCAGCAGATAATGCAACCGTCCGTCTTCCGGCGTCTGGCTCAGGCCATGTTTTAGCAGGGTAATGGCTTGGGCGTGATCCTGACGCTCAATGGCGTTTAGTGATAATTGAAAGAGTTCTTCAGCATCCAGTAGGCTTAAGTCCATGAGCTTGTTCCTGTATTTAGCATGGTTAACCGGCGATAACAGCACCGGTATTGATGGAGTGTGGCGTGCGTTTGTTTGAGATTCAAGGCGTACATATTAGCGTCATCCCTGCCAATCCACTTTTCTGTTTGCCAGGGTGACTTTTAATTTGTCTATTGCTTCCTGATGCAATTGTGACACCCGCCCCTTACTCAGTTGTAGTGCCTGGGCGATGTCAGCAAATAGTAAACCTTGAAAATAATGTAACCGTATCACCTGGCGCTGGCGTGGGGTCAATTGGTGCAGATGCTGGTGCAGCAGCGTTTTGAGTTGCTGCATCTGCAGTGATTGATACACGCTGTCTGCGGCCAGCACCTTGCCGTTATCCTCGTCTGCGCTGGCTTGGTAGAGCCGGTCGTCTTCCAGCATAAAACCAATGGCCAGACCGACAGATAAAGACAGCAGTTGTTCAAATGCCGAGTCAGGCTGCTGGCCCAGATGATTCACCCTATCCTGCAGATATTTCTTTCTGCCCGATAGTTGGCTGGCCACTTCACTGGCACGGCTTAAGGCATTCAGAATTTCGCCTTTAATGCGTGGGGTGGCGAAGGTTTTAAAGTCGACATCGCGTTGCGGGTCAAAACCTTCCAGCGCAGCGAGTAAACCCACCACCCCCGATTGATACCTATCCAAAAAAGAGCAGGATTCGTCCACCCGCTTGGCGTAGCTATTGGCCGCAATGATTTTAACCAGCGGCAGATAATGCTCGATGAGCGGTAAACGCCATTCATCGGTGCGCTGGCGGAGGTATTGCGTCCACATGACGGCGACACCGTCTGGCGCTGTTGCGGTGATTTGCCCATCGTCCGACATCTTGATCAGAAGCTGTCCGCTAACACCGCGCGTGCAATGAGCGTCCAGCCATCGACCAGGACGAAGATCAGTATTTTGATCGGTAAGGAGATGGTTATGGGCGGCACCATCATCATGCCCATCGCCATTAAAATGCCGGAAACAATAATATCAATCAGCAGAAACGGTAAAAACACCACAAAACCAATTTGAAAGGCCAGCTTTAATTCGCTCAGTAAAAAAGCCGGGGTGAGCTTGAGTAGCGAAATGTCTTCTACCTGTTCCGGCATCTGCTGGCCGGATAATTCCAGCACAAAATTCATATCCTGTTCGCGGGTGCGCACAATCATATATTCCTTGATCAAGGCACTGCCGGCGCGTAGACCTTCGGCACTGCTGATGCGTTGCTCGATTAAGGGGCTTAGGGCTTGTTCATTGATTTTTTCCAGCGTGCTGGACATCGACAACATCGTCAGCAAGGCGGCCAGAATAATTAAGACTGAATTGGGCGGGGTTTCTTGCATGCCCAGTGCCTGACGCAGCATGGACAGAACAATAATCACGCGGGTAAAAGCCGTCATGGCAATTAACATGCCGGGAATCAGCGCCAGCAGGGTTAAGCCCAGCACGATGGGCAGCGCTTTGCTGACGCCGTTGCCATTTAACATCTGCGCCAGCGTATCAGGGTTAACAAGGTCTGCCGCCTGCGCCGCCAGGGGCCAGGCGCTAGCGAGCAAGAGCAGCAGCAGGCCGTAAAATGGAGGCTTATTCACTTGGTTTGTCCTGCAACTGGGTAACGCCATGCTCATGTTCGACCAGCAGAATTTGCCGATCCTGATGCTGAACAACATACAGCATGCTTTTATTGGATAGTCGGCATTGCTGCGCGATATAGAGTGCTGGTCCCGCTGCGCTGGCCAGGCGCTGACGGGGTTTGCCAAAGTAACGCCACCATAACACCGCAGCCGTCAGCAGCAGTAAACCCGCCACCAGGCCATAAGCACTCATGGGCTCGTCTGCCTGACTGCCAGCGCGAAACTTCAGCGCTACCGCGCTGCTGGCGGTAGCCGAGCTGACGGGCGGCTTCAGACAATCGGTCAGCGCAGCAGAGGCCTGCTGACAATGGCTATTGGCTAAGACAGTAAGTGGGAACAGCAGGCAAAACAGACTGAGCAGCCACCGCAGCCGCACATTACGCCTGTAGCTTGGCGATATTCTCGATACGAATACCATAATGCTCTCCCACCACCACCAGGCTACCCTGCGCAATGACTTCACCAGCTAATAGAATATCGACTGGCCCCGCGGGCATGGTGTCCAGCGTGATACATTCGCCTGCTTTTAAAACCGATAATTCAGCAATGCTGATATCGCATTGACCAATGCGGCAATCCAGGCTCACTTTGACGTCTTTTAATAAACCCAGTTTGCCATCCAGAATACTGCTGGTAGCGCCTGATGTGGGCTTGTCGCTTAATTCCGGGGCATCGTATAAATACACTTGTTCGCTCATTTGCTTGTCTTTTTTAAAAAATTATCTGGCTTCATCAAGCCCTGTTTTCGTGGCAAAAAATTACGGCCACCCCTAGCTCAGCTGCACCACCCAACGCTCCCCCTGCTTACCCAGCTTGCCTTCGGCCAGTAACTCCCCAGTGCGGATGTGACAGCGCAAAGGCTGCGTCAATAAATGATCAAGACGAATCACATCGCCAGGCTGCAAAGAGAGTAGCTGCGCCACACTTAAGGAGCTGCTGTGTAAAGAGGCGACCACTGGCAGACTGACGGACGCGGGCAATTGCTTAAGCGCAAACGGCGCTAAGGCAGCAGGCTTGGCGTTAGCAACGGGCAGCCAATCGTTCAGTAGTTGTGCCGACAGGTACAACTGTAGGCGCCAAGCCCCCAATACTACTTGTACTTGCAGGCTGCCATGATCCGTCAGGCCCAGCGCCAGGCTGCTGCCGACGGTCTGACTGAAGCGGCTGGCACGGTCAGCTGCCAAGGCACCCAGCAAAGCCTGGCGTGCTTGCTGTAACAGTTGCTGGCTAGCGGCGTGCTGTTCCAGTTTGCCGCTCGGGGCCGTCTGACCAAAACAGATTGCCGCCAACAGTTCTTCGCTATTGGCGTCGATGGCCAGTGCCAATAGTGGCTGGCCTTGCTCATCACTGGCCTGCCAGTAGCCGGCAGCGGCTTTAGTGTCGGGATGGATGGCGGTAACGGTTAGCTGGCAGTGGCTGGCTTCGCTACCCGTCCAGTCGCAATGCCATTGCTGCAATACAATGTTTAAATCGTTTGCCAGTCTTTGTCGTTCACTGGCGCGGTATAAGCGCCACAACTTGGGGGAGGTCATGGCTACTTGCCCCGCATCTGCAGCGCTTGCTGCATCATTTCATTGGCGGCGGTGATCAGTTGTGAAGCTGCCTGATAGCCACGCTGGGTGATGATCATCTCGCTGAATTCGCTGGATAAGTCGACATTGGATAGCTCCAGCGTACTGCCGGCGATGGTGCCGTAGATGCCGTTGGCGGGCTTGCCGATCTGCGCGTGCTGATTATTCAAGGCCTCATACGCCGCCGAGCCGATACGGCGCAGCTGTGTTTGTGGCTCGGTAAACCAGGCCAATGCCAGTTGGCCGGTGGTGGCGCTCTGGCCATTGCTGTATTTGATGGTGGCCACGCCGTCCTGACCGAAGCTCAGGCTGGTCAGGCTGCCCGCGGCATAACCGTCTTGCTCGCTGACTCGTAGCGTGGAGCTACTGCCGCCGGAAAGACTGGTCACCGCGGATAAGGAGCCCGGCACGCCAAAATCCAGTGTCAGCCGCGAGGACACGCCACTTTTGGCCGTCAGCGTTATGGCAAAATCATTGAAGCCCGGTAGCAAAGTGCCACCGCTGCTGAAACGGATCTCTCCGGAACCGATGGTGATGCTGCTTGCGCTATCTTCAATTTCTACCTGCCAACTGCCGGGGGTGACTTGGGCATTATTGCTGAACGTGGCTTTCAGATTGCGCTGAATACCATCCTGATCATAGGCAGTGAAATTGAGGCTATGGGTTTGTGAACCACTGGAAAGATTATCGGCAAAGGTGATGGTGGTGGTCGGCTTGGCCGCCTGACTGCGCACGCTTTGAATGGAGAAGTCGGTCAGCTTGCCTTGCGCGTCCAGCCCTTGCAGGGTGGAGCCATCGGTCTTGCTAACTAGCAGCCCGCTGGGGGCGATATCAAATTGACCGACGCGACTATAAAAAGTGCGTTCACCCTGACGTGAAACAAAAAAACCTTCGCCATTAATGGCGATATCCAGCGGATTGCCGGTTGCACTCAGCTCACCCTGCTTGAAGTTGGTGCTGGTCGATGCCAGTCGTACGCCGCTGCCCTGCGCCAGCCAGTCATCCCCACTGGGCTGGTACTGATACATCAGATCACTAAAACGCATTTCGCTGCGCTTGTAGCCGGGCGAGTTCAGATTGGCAATATTGTTGCTGATATTCGATAAGCCGCGCTGAAAGCTCTGCATGCCGCTTAAGCCGATAAAGATAGTCTCCAGCATCAGCCCGCCCTCACCAGCGACACCTGATTAGGGTTGATACCAGTCAGCAGTTCACCACTGGCGGTTTTGACGGTCAATACTGCCTGGCCGTTCTCAAAGCTGATGGTGGTTACCTGGCCGCTGGCGGTGACATTGCTATCGGTGGTGATTTCCACGGTTTTACCGATCAGGCCCAGCGATTGCGAGGTGGCCAGGAACGATAGCATCGCATCTAGTTTTTCATTGGATTGCTGAGTTTGTTCCAGCGCCGAAAACTGGGCCATCTGTGCCATGAACTGCTGATTGTCCATCGGCTTGAGCGGGTCCTGAAAGGTGAGCTGCGTCGACAAGATGCGCAAAAAATCTTCCTGGGTAATGCCTTTGGTGTTGTTGGAGCTAGCTCCACCGATACCACCTATCCCTGAGGCCATACTGTCTCCTTTGCTGTTTTGTTCCAAATAGGGCGGCCATTCAGGCTGAGCTGTACCAGCTCCAGCCCCTGGCCGCGTTTGCGTAATTGCTGACTGAGGGTTTTAAGCAGTTGACCGGCCTGTTCCTGACTGAGCGCGGCATCGCGTATCCAGATATGCACGCCATCCTCGGCGCTATAGATATGCAGGTTTTCCGGCTTCAGGCGCTGGCCTAACCATTGCTCAGCCAGCGCCGCGGCTTGAGCACTGGCGCGGCTGCTGACGGTATTAATCGGCGGCGTGACGGTCTGTTGTGCATGATAGGCAGCAAAGGCGCTGGCACGATGGGCCGCGATTACACCGGGCTGTGAGATGGTTGCTAAGTCGCGCTCAGCATGAGCGCCGGCTAGCGTGCTTAGTGCACGGGCCGACGGCTGGGCTGCGTCCGGTGCCTGTTGTGCGCTGACTGTGGGCGGAGTGGCTGGCCTGGCCGTGCTGACGCTGCTACTCAGCGGTAGCTGGGCACTTGGCGTAATGCTGGCACAAATGCTGTTGCTACCTAGCTCAGCCTCCAGTTGTCTTTGCCATTGTTGCCCGGCCCCCTCGCTGCCGCCACCGCTGTGCTGCTTGCGTGCCGCCCATGGCGTCGGCAGTGCGTCGCTAATCAGTTGGCTCATGCCAAGCTCCCTTGTCGTCGTGCTTCGGCTTCATCCATTTGCTGATATTCGTGGCGTTGTTGCTCGTAGCGATGCAGCAGCCGCTGCCGCTCGCGGTGTTTTTCCAATTGTTTCAGTGCAATTTGCGCTGCCGTACAAGCCTCGTGGCAGTGTTGCTGTTCACGCTGCGCCTGTTGCAGGGCTTGTTCGCTGTCGCCAAGGCGTTGCAATAGTTCGCGGATAAACAAGGTGGCCGCTAAAGGCAGGCCGCTTTTGCCGGTTAGATTGTTCAGTGCCTGTTCGCATTGCTGCTGTTCTTGCTGTAATTGCGCGACTTGCTGCTGGCACTGCAGCAAGTGTTGACTGGCTTGGGCATACGCTTGTTGCCACTGCGCCAGGCGTGCTTGCCGGTAGTTGAGTAAGGTGTGTAAACGATAGCGAAACGGTGCCATAGGCTTATTCCGTCACAATGCGTGCCAGCAAGCGCAGTGCTTGGGCGCGTGCGGTGTGGTCGCCTACCGCTTGTTGTAAAAAAGTGTCCAGCATCGGCTGCTTGGCCAGCGCCACATCCAGTGCCGGATTGCTGCCGGGCTGATACACCCCCAGCTCGACCAGGTCTTTACCGCTGGCCAGCGTGGCCAGCAGTTGCCGGCTGCGCCGTGCTAACTCCAGCTCGGCGGGTTCGCTTAAATCACCCAGTAAACGGCTGACGCTGGCCAACACATCGATAGCCGGAAAATAGCCACGATTGGCCAGTTCACGCGTCAGGACGATGTGACCATCGACAATGCCGCGCACGCTGTCGGCAATCGGGTCGTGGATATCGTCGCCCTCCACCAGCACGGTAAACAGGCCGGTAATCGAGCCACCATCTTTTACTCCGCCGCAGCGCTCCAGCAGATTGGCCAGTTCGGAGAACACCGACGGCGTGTAGCCACGCGCTGTTGCCGGTTCGCCCAAGGCCAACCCCACCTCACGCCGCGCCATTGCGTAGCGAGTGAGCGAATCCATAATCAGCAATACCCGCTGGCCCTGATCACGAAAGTGCTCGGCCATCGCCATCGCCGACAGTACCGCCGCTTCACGCATCAACGCCGGTTCATCGGCGGTCGCCACCACGACCACGGCACGTGCCAGCCCATCCGCGCCGAGATTGTCTTCGATGAACTCCAGCACTTCGCGGCCACGCTCGCCAATCAGGCCGACAATCACCACATCGGCGTCCGCCTGCCGTACCAGCATGCCCAGCAGCGTGCTCTTACCGACACCGCTGCCGGCCAGAATCGCCATGCGCTGGCCATAGCCCAGCGTCAGCAAGCTATCGATGGCCCGCACACCGGTATTCAATACCTGACGAATGCGTTGCCGTTGTAAAGGTCGTAACGCCGCTTGACGCAAGGGGCGTTGCTGTTGGGTGACAATGGCCGGGCCATCATCCAGCGGCCGGCCCAGCGCATCGACCACCCGCCCCAGCAGTTCCGGCCCGGCCGAAATGCTCAGCGAAGGCCCGCGCCGCCACACCGCACAACCCAAGGTCAAACCCTGCACTGCTGCATAAGGCTGCAACAGCAGGCGGTTTTCACTCAGGCCCACCACCTGAGCCAACACCTCGCTGCCACCATCCGGCGGCACAATGGCGCAGACATCCCCTACCCGCGCACCGCTGGGGCCGCTGGCTTCCAATAACAGGCCGATCAAACGGGTAATGCGACCACTGCTTTGGAATAAAGGCGCGCTGGCGATCTGCTGTAAACAACGTGTCAGCAAAGCGCTCTCACTCAGCATCACAGCAGCTCCAGGCTGCTGCGCAACTGCGCCAATTGCTGCGCCAGGCTCACGCTGAGTTCGCCACTATCGCTATGTAGCACGCAGCCATCGGCACGGACCTGGCTATCAGCAACGAGTTGCACATCCGCCCCCCAGTCCCGCTCACTATCAGCCAACAAGGCCAGCGTGTCCGGATGCAGATGGACGCGTATCGGTGCGCTGACCGCAAACTGCTCCAGCGCATGAGCAATACAGGCTTGCCGAAACGCCGCATCCTGCCAGCGCTGACCCACCAGCCGCGCCAGTGCGGCGTTGAATAATATGGGTAGCGCCTGCTGATAATACTGCTGCGCCTTGGCCGCCTCGCCACGCAAGGCTTGCGTCAATTGCTGCCACTGTTCTGCCTGCTGCTGCAATTGTTCGCGGCATTGCTGCTGTTGCGCAGCCTGCGCCTGTGTGGCCGCTTGCTCGGCCTGACGTAAGCCCTGCTGATAGCCCTGCTGATAGCCCTGCTGCTGCGCTTGCTCTTTTAAGCTGGCTAGCTCCTGCTGCAGCTGCGCTAACTGTGCTTCCAGCTTGCGTATTTGTTGCGCTTCGGCACTGGGGCTTGGGCTGGCCGTCATCGGCGCGGCCGCGATGACCGGTGCTACCGTGTGGCGATTCTCGGGCGCGGTTGCCGTGGGCGGGGCGACAGGCGGCATAGTCGCCAGCAAAGGGCGACGCAGAATCTCGCCCATACTAAGCTCGCCGCCAGAATTGCCAGCCAGCCGCTGCGCGGCGGCGCGGTAGCGTCAACGCCGGTAGCTGCTGGCTTAACTCCTGCAATAGCGCAGCCCGTAAAGCCTCACCTAGTGGACGCCCGCGGTTGGCGCTGAGCTTGGGCAGTGCCGGATAATCGCGTGCGGCCTCGGCACACAACTGGCTATAGCGCCCCTCACCCAGCAACCCGGCCCAATTGGCTTGCTGCCAGGCCGGGGCATTAGCGATGTAATACACCAGTTGTGACCAATAGCGGACGATCAACAGCGCCTGATCCAACACCGGGCTGCCAGCCGCCGTTAATTGCTGTGCCTGTTCGGCCAGGCTGCCGCCGCCCATTTCATCCAGCGCCGCTGCCAGCCGCTGGTACTCGTCGGTTTCCAGCCTGGATTGCAGCCAGCGCCGATCCGCGCTATTGAGCGCGCTCAGTGCCAGCGCCGCTTTTAAGTGAGCAGTAGACTGACTCATTTGCTGGCCTCCTCTGTCGCCAACCAGTGGCGCACCTGTTGCAATAAACGCTCGCGTTCCGCCTGATCCAGCACACGCTGTTGCCGCTGCCGCGTCTGGATCAGCCAGGCAAACAGCGCCAACAGTAATAACACCGCCAACACGGCTACCAGCAGCCAAGGCAGGGTGGCGAGATCAAGCTGGGGCTGGGCCGGGCTGGCGCTGCTGGCGGCTAGCGCATGACTGCCTTGCACGCCAGTCGGCTCGCCGCTATGGGCGCTGGTAAAAGCGATGTCATCCCCCCGGTTCAAGTCCAGGCCTACTGCCATCGCAATCACCTGCCACAAACGCTCGCGTGCTTCATCGCTTAAGGGCTGCTGCGTCACCACACCAACATGCAGGCGCTGTATCGTGCCCGGAACGATCTGGGTCTGTTTCACCTCGCGCCCGGTCTGATATTCAGTATCCAGGGTTTTACCAACGGGGGGTGGCGTCAGACCATTGACCGGCGCTGTCGTCAGCGTATTGGCTGGTAGGGCTTCGCTACCCAGCGAACGCTCGTATTTTTTAACCAGAATGCCGGTGCTGGACTGTGCCGCATCCGGCCCACCCAGCACCGATTCGCGTGTCAGTTTCACTGCCGTGCTATCCAGCGCGACATCCACCACCGCCAGCGCCTGACCGGCCCCTACCGCGCTATCCAACAACTCGTTGACCTTGCGCGTTAAATACTGCTCGGTGTCTTTTTTTAATTGCAATTGCGCATCGGCTTGTGCCAGTTGCTCATCGCTGCGCTCACGTGGCGATAAGGCCACGCCCTGCTGATCCAGCACCGTCACCGCTGCAGCTTCCATCTCCGGCGTCGCCGCTGCGACCAGCCGCTGAATCCCCAGCACCTGTTCGGTGCGCAGGCTCTTGCCGCCCTTGAGCGTCACCCATACCGACGCTTTGGCCTTGGCACCACGCTTACGCAACATGCCGCCTTCCGGCAGCACCAGATGCACACGCGCATTGGCCACCTCGTCAAAGCCCATGATGGTGCGCGCCAATTCACCCTGTAAGGCACGCTGGTAGTTGATCTTCTGCGCAAACTCGGTCATGCCGAACTCGGTGTTATTGAACAGCTCCAGCCCGACCGCATTTTTAAAATCGAGGCCACCAGCCAGCAGCTGCATACGCGTTTTATGCAAGGTCGCCTGTTCCACCAGTACGCTACGGCCCTCATCGGCCAGCTGATAGGGCGTCTTCTGCTTATCCAGCGCCGCCACCACCGCCGCCGCATCCTGGTTGTCCAGATCACGGAATAGCGGCTGGTAGTCGGCACGGTTTAGCCAGACCAACAGGCTGATGGCCAGGCCGAGTATCAGCAGGCTGCCAAGGACAAGGCCGATACGCCCGGCCAGCGAGCTGCGCTGCCAGAGTGGAGGGGGGAAGGTCATGATGTGTGCTTGTCCATATTTGATGTGCTACTTAAATTTTTTTTGCCACTAAATCCACGAAAAACACGAAAATTTTTCTCTATTTGACCGGTGGAAAGCGCCGCTTGGACATCGTAAAAAACCCTGAACGATGTTGCCTTGCATACTTAGTTGTGAAAGTTGTTAAACTCTTTTTTCTATTATTTTTGGGCCAACATATCTCTCCAGCGATTTTCGTGGCCAAAGGGTGTGGGCGACCCAAAAAATCTAAACCTAAATCTGCATCCGCATTAACTCTTGATACGCTTCCAGCGCGCGGTTGCGTACTTGCAGCAGTAGTTCAAACTGCATCTTGGCTTCTTCCATGCCCAGCATCACCTGATGCAGATTGTCCACTTGACCGCTGGCCAGGCCATTGAGCAAGTTGCCCAAGGTGTTTTCCTGTTGTTCCACCTGTTGCAGCACCTGCTCAAAGCCATTCAGCGGTGTACTGCTACTGCCGGTGACGATGGCGCTGGAGAGCGCCTCAAATGAGGGCATGACTGGCGCGATAATGTGATTCATCAACGTTGCCCTCCAATGTCCAGCGCCTTGGTCGCCATCGCTTTGGCGGCGTTAAAAGCGGTGACATTGGCTTCGTACGCCCGTACGGCCATCGTCATCGCCATCATTTCTTCCACCGCGTTGACTGCCGGGTATTCAACATAGCCCTGCGCATTGGCCATCGGGTGTTGCGGGTCGAGTACCTGACGCGGCGGCTGGCTTTGCTCCATCACATAGGCACTGACGCCATTAAAGGCCGGTGCGCGTGCGCTTTCACCGGCGAACAGGCGGTAAAAGGGGCTGACCGCTTGTTGCTGTGCCATTACTTTCCACGGCTTGAGCGCGGCTTGGCCAGCCACTTGCGGGATATTGGCCATCGCGATGTTTTTAGCCGCGGTTTGCATGCGTAACTCTTCTACCTGCATGCCGCTTTGGCTGATTGCCAGGGTGTGCCAGAGCGCCATTAGCGTTTTCCTTCTGAAATGGCCAGGTGCAGCACGGCCAGTTGTTGATTGAGCCCTTTGAGCAGCGTCTGATAGCGCAGCACCGTTTCCGACAGCATCGCTACTTCGCGATTGAGCGAGACTGGCTCACTGCTGCTATACACCTGGGCGGGCTGGGCGCGGGTGTTGCCAGCCACCGCCTGGCTGAGTGCCTGTTCAAAATCGACACGCAGCGGCTGATAGCCGGGGGTGTTAAGGTTGGCGATGTTTTGCGCCAGCGCCTGTTGACGCAGTTGCAGGCCATCTAGCGCGGTATGGACGATTTGAGATTGGGCGATCATTCCACTCATAGCAGCGGCTTTCTTATTGAATGATTAATTCGGCATGCAGCGCACCGGCAGTACGGATGGCCTGTAATACGGCGATCACATCACGCGGGCTGGCATGGATTTTATTCAGTGCGGCGACCAGGTCGGCAATGGTGGCGCCGCTTTTCAGGTTGAGGCCACGGCTGGCGGTTTCGCTGACATTGATCTGCGTTTGCGGCACCACGGCGGTACGCACACCCGGGGCAGCAATCAGACCGCTGCCCGGTTGTGATACCTGAAACTCGGTGCTGATCGAGACTTTCAGATCACCATGCACCACGGTGACGGCCGATAGGCTGGCCCCACCGCCGGCCACTACGGTGCCGGTGCGTTCATTAATCACCACCCGTGCGCGGTCATCTGCCGCCACTTCCAGCGCTTCGATGCGGGTCAGCAGCGCGCTGAGCGCCAGCGGTTCGCTATTATCGATTTTGACGCCAATGCGGCTGGCACTGAGCGGGGTAGCAGGATGGCCCGGCAGGCTGCGATTGATGGCACTGACGATGCGGTTAGCGGTGGTGTAGTCCGGCGCATTCAGCAAGAGGGTGACGCTGCCGTCTTTAACAATCTGGCTCGCTACCGCTTGCTCGACAATACCGCCAGATGGCACTTTGCCAACGGTGGGATGGTTTTTCTGGACCAGATTGCCGTTGCTTTCATAACGATAACCACCCACCGAGATGGCACCCTGTGCCAGTACATAGACGCGCTCATCGGCGCCCTTGAGCGGGGTTTGCAGCAGGCTGCCGCCGACCAGGCTGCGCGCATCGCCGATGGAGGTGACGGTAACGTCCAGGGGCGCGCCCGGTTCGGCCAAGGGTGGCAGCGTGGCCGTGACCATGACGGCAGCGACATTGCGGCTGTTCAGCTGTGGGCCTTCGATGCGCAGATCAAAGCGGTTAAGCAGGTTGGCGATGCTTTGCTGCGTGGCGCGTGAGCGCTGGCTGTCGCCGGTACCAGCCAGGCCGGTGACCAGGCCATAGCCGACCAGCTGGTTATCGCGCCAGCCATCAAAACGCACTAGGTCTTTCACCCGCTGGCTGGCCGCATCGGCCGACAGGCTGAGCCATAGCAGGCTGCTGCTCAGTAATAAACGGTAAAGGCTGGTCTTTAATGGGTTCATCTCATTCTCTTTACAGGGCTAGCAGATAATCTTCGCCCAGCACTTTGGCGCGGATTGCTTTATTGCTCATCAGGGTGTGCACCAGCAAATGCTGGCCCAGCACACCGTTTTGACTCGGCTGCACCGCCAGCTCCAGCGTGACACTGCCGCTTTGTACTTGCAGCCGGGCCTGGCGTTCACTGCTGACCAGATAGGGCGGACTGACATCGGTCTGACGCACTAGCGCGCCAGCAGGCAGATCACGCAGCAGCTGCCGATTCTGCTGTTGCGGCCCACTCAGTAGCGGCCCGGCACCGGCAATATCCTGCAACTGGTACAGCAAGTTGGCCGCCTGCAGATATTCACCTTTCCGCAGCGCTTTATTCGTTAGCCACACCTGGCGGTAACAGCTCACCTGCGCCCAACGGGTAAAGCGCTGATACCAGCGGCCATTGGCTTCGGCCACATCGATATGTACTGCCATGCGCGGCATGATCTGGCCGCTATTTGCCAGGCGGGCGCTGAGCGTGAAGCCGGGAGGTAATAATTCCTCATCCGGTGGCGTGGTTGGCTGAACCGCTAGTTGTTCGCATTGCCCAGCCAGTTGTTGCTGTAGCGTGCTAGCGGTCAAGGCTGACAAACGGCCAGCGGAAGCCTCGCCCCCACCGCGTGTCAGGCTGATACGTTCCGGAGTCTGCAAGGGCCAGCCCGCTGCACGCTGTGGCCCGAGCGCTCCCAACCAGGCACGCTGCAGCTGTGCGGCAGTCAGCACCAAGCGCTGGCCAAAGCGCGGTGCCTGCGCGACACGATAAGGCCGTAGCAGGCTGCGCCATTCGGCAGGTAACTCGGGGATCAACTGCTCAAAACTGACATCAGCTTGCTGCACGCTTATTTCTTCTTTCACCGACCAGCCCTGCGCCAGGCTCACACTGCCACTCATACCGAGCCAGAGCGCCATCCACCACCGCATAGCTTTAGTTACGCCGCAGGTTATTACTCATCGCCAACATTTCGTCAGCGGCCTGAATCACTTTGGAACTGGCCTCAAAAGCGCGCTGCGCCATCATCAGATTAACCAGTTCATCGGCCATGCTGACGTTGGAGCCCTCCAGAAAGCCCTGTGCCAGTACGCCCCGGCCTTCTTCACCGGGTTTGCCGGGCTGCGCGCTGCCGGATAGTTCTGTGGCCAGATACAAACCGTCCCCGCGCGGCTGCAAAGCAGCCGGGCTGTTGAACATATGCAGCTCAATCTGCCCCAACTCCATGGGCTCGCTATCATTCGCCATCACCACCGACACCGTGCCATTGCGGCTGATCTGCAAGCCCTTGGCCTCCGGTGGCACACTGATGGGCGGGTTCAACGCTAGGCCATTGGCCAAGGCCAGCAAACCTTCTTCATTTACCCGCAAGGTACCGGCACGGCTGTACGCCGGGCTGCCATCCAACTGCTGTACTTCAACAAAGCCGTCACCGCTGATGGCCACATCCAAACCGGCGCTGGTTTCGTGCAACTCGCCCTGGCTGAATACCTTGTCGATGCTGCTGATGCGTGTGCCCAGACCCAGGTGTACCGGCTGTAGCTTGCTGTCAGCTAGCGGGCTGCTGAGGGCGCTTTCGCGATACAGCATGTCGGCAAAAACCGCCTGACTACGTTTAAAGGCCGGGGTGTTCATATTGGCCAGATTATTGGCCACGGTTTCCAGGCTGCTTTGCTGCGCAAACATGCCGCTGGCACCGATGTATAAGGCGTCGATCATGTTTATTTTCCCTTCTGTATAAGGTGTGCACTAAGAGCCGCTAACAAAATCTCGAAGCGTCCCTGAGCCAAGAGGCGCAACACTGGATCAGAGGGTTGGTGAGCGGCTCTAATCACTCAAAACTCTCCCAGCGAGCGCAGGGTCTTGTCCCACATCGCATCCATACCCTGTACGCTTTTCTGTACCGACTCAAAATGGCGCACCAGTTCCATCAGTTCCACCATTTCGCGGCTGGAATTGACATTGGACTTCTCCAGATAGCCCTGACGTAGCGCGACCTGTACCCCCGCTTCGCTGCGTGCTTCGCCGTTTATCCGATACAGGCCATTGCCTTGCGCCTGCACCGTCGCCTGCTCATTAGGCTGAAACAGCTTTAGCTGGCCAATCACCTTATCGCGCTGGCTAATCACGCCCTGTTCATCAATCTTGAACGCGCCCGGCTCCAAAAAAATCTCGCCGCCTTCTGCCAGTAGCGGCAGGCCAGACAAAGCGTGCAGCAAACGGCCTCGCTCATCCAGACGCAAACTACCGGCACGGCTGAACAAGGGCTGTTCCGGCTGGCCCACCGGTAAAAAGCCGCTGCCGGCGATGGCAATATCCAGTTCCTTACCGGTACGGCTCAGCACACCTTGCTGCAAATCGAGTTCGGACTTCACCGCACTCGGGTCGGCCAGCCCTAACGAAAACTGACGCTTATAGCCAGGGGTGGCCACATTGGCCAGATTTTGCGAAAGGGTGTTCAAACGCTGCATATCCACCGCCATGGAAGTGGCCATTACGCCTAAAAAATCACTCATCTATTCTTATCCTCCAGCCAGTTTCACCACAGCAAACGACTTCAAGCCTACATCCGGCGGTACTTCAGTCAGCGCCACTACCTGCAAATGCGGCAGCAGACGCTCGGTTAATTTACGTAAATGCAAGCGCAACTCTGGCGCGCACAGCACCACCGGCATCAGGTTCTGCTCGCTCAGCTTCTGGCTTTGTTGCAGCAATTGCTGCAATAGCTGTTCGGTAAAACGCGGGTCGAGCGCGATGCTGGCCCCGGCTTCCCCCGGACGCAGGCTGCTATACAGGGTTTGCTCCACTGCCGATTCCAACGTCACCACATTCAGATGACCGTCACCGTCCAATAAGTCCTGACAAATGGCCGCCCCCAGTCGCTGCCGTACTTTTTCGGCCAGCGCTTCCGGGTCTTTGCTCACTCGCCCGGCATCCACCAGCACCTCCAGTACCACCGCCAGCTGCCGTATCGTGACCTTTTCGCGCAGCAGACATTGCAACACCTTCTGCACCTCGCTCAGCGACAGCACATTTGGCACCAGTTCCTCCAGCAGCCCAGCCTGCTGCTGACGGGCATGCTGTAACAGCCGCTCGGTTTCTTCGCGGGTGAGTAATTGCGCCGCCTGGCGTTTCACCAGTTCAGAGAAATGAGTCATAAACACGGTGGTGGCATCTACCACCGTATAGCCAGCTTCACGCGCCTGACGGCGGTTGGGCTCATCTACCCACAACGCCGGCAGATGATAGGCGGGGTCGGTGGTGGCGATGCCTTCCAGTGCCGGACGCTCGCCACCGGGGTGAATCGCCAGCCAGTGCTCCGGCATCAGCACGCCTTCGCCGATGCGATTGCCCTGCAAGAGAATCTGATAGCTGTTTGCCGGCAGCTGCTTGCCATCGCGTATCCGCACCGTTGGCAACACCAGGCCAGCATCCAGCGCATATTGCTTGCGAAACAAAGCAATGCGCTCCAACAATAAGGCCCCGTCTTTACCCATCAAGGGCAGCAGGCTGGGAGACAACTGAATCGCCAACACATCCACCTGCATTGCTTCGTACAAGGATTCGGTGTCGTCCCGATCTTTCTTGCCCGCAGTGGCATCTTCTGCCGCCGTAGCAGGCAGACCGCGTCGCAGCCACCAGCCCAACCCGCCAAAGATCAGCGCTAGCAACAAGGCCGGTACCGCAGGCAAGCCGGGTAGGCAAGCCAGTAGTGCCAGGGCCAGCCCCAGCATCAGCAGAATATTCGGATAAGCGGCAAACTGACTGATCAGCTCACGGCTAAGGCGACCATCCGAGGCCGAACGGGTGATGATGATGCCGGTACCAATCGAAATCACCAGCGCCGGTACCTGGGTGACAATGCCGTCACCAATGGTGAGCAAGGTATAGGTTTGCAGCGCCTCGTTCCACGGCATGCCTTTTTGTGCAATACCGATGGCAAAGCCGCCGATCATATTGATCAACATGATGATGATGCCGGCAATGGCATCCCCCTTAACAAACTTGCTGGCGCCGTCCATCGCGCCATAAAAACCCGCTTCCTGCTCCAACTCCTTACGGCGGCGCTGCGCTTCTTCCTGATCGATAAAACCCATATTCAAATCAGCATCAATACTCATCTGCTGACCCGGCATACTATCCAGCGTAAAACGCGCCGCCACCTCGGCTACCCGCTGCGCGCCACTGGTGACCACCACATACTGCACCACCACCAGAATCAGGAACACAATCACGCCGATCACATAATTGCCGCCCACCACATAGGAACCGATGGCCGCAATGACCCGCCCGGCGTCGCCATCCGACAAGATCAAGCGCGTGGCGGCCACGTTCAGCGCCAGTCGCAATAACGTTGCTACCAGCAGCACTGAGGGAAAGGTCGAAAAATCTACCGGCTTATGCACATAAAAAGTGAGCAATAACACGAACAGTGCCAGGCTGATATTGGCCAGCAATAAGGCATCCAGCACGCCAGCGGGCACCGGGGTGAACAGCACCACCAGTATCCCCAGCATCAGCATCACCACGGCAAAATCCGCCCCGCCAGCCAACCACTTTTTCAAAAACTCACTCATGCTGTTAATGCCTTAGCCGTGCCACGCGCTTCTTTCTGCTGATAAGCCCATACCAAGGCCTTGGCCACCGCCGCAAAATGCTGCTCGGGGATAGGCTCATCAATCTGCACCGCCAAAAACAAGGCGCGAGCCAGTGGTTTATTCTCCAAAATCGGCACACCATGTCGACGGGCCAGCTGCCGCATTGTTAATGCCACCTCACCCGCCCCTTTACTGATTAACAGCGGTGTGGCTTGCACACCGCGCTGATACTGAATCGCCAAAGCCAAATGCTGCGGGTTGACCAGCAACACATCGGCATCGGCCACCCGCGATAAAGACTGCGACTTCTTCAACAACTCCCGGCGAATCTCACGTAATTTCGCCTTGATGCGCGGGTCACCATCGCGGCGCTTATACTCCTCGCGCACCTCGCGCCGTGACATCCGCAAATCCTTCTGCTGTGTGCGCCGCACAAACCACACATCCAGCAGCGCCACCACCAGCATCGCCAATAACAAGCGCCAGGACACCACCACCACGCCCTGCCCCATTGCCTGAGCCACGGCCGGCAGCTCCAGCAGCGGCAAGGCCATCCAGCCCGGTAACACATCACGGATGGCGAAATACAACACGGCAGAAAACAAAGTGAATTTCAGTACCGACTTCAACGCCTCAAACAACAGCTTCCAGCTAAACAACTTCTTCAAACCCTTAACCGGGTTCAGACGCTGCCAATCCGGCTTTAAGGGATGGGTAGAAATCACCACCCCGGCCTGCGCCATCCCCAGCAATATCGCCACCAACATCAGCGCCACAAAAAACGGTAAGACCAGCCACAACAGCGCCTGCGCTATCGACTGCAAATACTGCGTGATCCCGCCAATCGAAAACGGCACCATCGCAGCCTGCTGCCAAATAGTGGCCAACAAGGCCAGCAAGCGCTGCACCATGCCGCCGCCCAGCATCAACAGCACCGCCAATAACACCGCCAGGGACGCCGCTGCCGATACATCCTGACTGCGCGCCACATTGCCCTGTTTGCGCGCTTCTTCACGCTTATGCGGGGTGGCCTCCTCCGAGCGATCCTGTTCCTGCTCTGCCATCAAGCCCCCGCCAACTGCGCCCAGTAATGCAGCAAGGCTTGCAGCCAACGCGCAAAAAAAGCACTCAAATTCGGTAATAAAGCGATTAATAACAACAAACCGGTCAACACCTTCACCGGCATAGACAAAATAAATGCATTGAACTGCGGCATGCTGCGCGACATCAGCGCAATACCCACATCCAGCACAAACAAGGCCAGCATCACCGGTGCGGCTAAGGTCACACCCAGGCTGAACACCACGCCAAACTGCGCGACTGCAAAACGTAAACCCTGCCAGGACAGGCTCTGCCCCAAGGGCCACCACTGCAATAACTCGGCAAAGGTCTGCAACAACAAATGATGAGCATTCAGCGCATACAGATACGCCAGCGCCAGCAGCTCCAGCACCATGCCGCTTAAGGCCGCCGACTGCCGCGTCATCGGATCAATTACCCCAGCCAGACCAAAACCCATTTGCGTGTCGATCATGCGACCCGCCAAGGCCAAACAGGCAAACAGAGCCTGCACACCAAAACCTAGCAATCCCCCTACGATCAACTCACTCATCACCTGCGCAAACAAACGCCACAGAGAATCGGGCAAGGGCAATAACGGCGCAGAAGCAGACACCATACAGGCCGACAAAGCCAGCGCTAACAAAGCTTTCACCACGCCGGGCACACCGCTTAAGGCCAGCAACGGCGTCATAAAAAACACCGGCGTCAGACGGATAGACAATAAAAACGTGGCGTATAGCCACGATAGCTCCATCGTCACAGCAGCTAAAACAAAGCGGGAATGCCGGCAATCAACGTTGCCGTATACGCCACCAGACGCCGTAACATCCACGGCCCAAACGCCACCAGAATGGCAAACACCGCCAGCAGCTTGGGGACAAAGGCCAGCGAGGCATCCTGTATCTGCGTCACCACCTGAATAATGCTGATCAACACCCCAACCGCCATCGCCAATAACAATACCGGCCCGCCAATTAATAAGGCGTTCCATAACATTTGTGACATTAATTGCAGGGCGAGATCGTTTGTCATTATTTTATTAATAAAAATTTATTGTCATTAGAACGAGCTGGTTTTTAACGCATGAGCAAGCGGGTGCACACTGTATATAAATTCATCAAAACCATCAACAAAATTAACAATTTTTAAATAGCGCAAAAATATGCACACAAACAAAACAGCACAAATGATACTTAAAAATAAAAACAGACAATTAATAAATTAATTTATTAATCAGTTTTTTATTAAATAATCAATGAATTTTATAAGAATAAAATAGATGGCCAGCAACTCCTGACAGTGTGGCTCTAGGTAGAGAAAAAGCAACTCCTAGAGAAATCGATTTTTTAACAGAAATTACTGCTTAATTTATTGATTTTTAAATGTAGAATTTGGGAAGGGTGAGGTTTTTAACAGTACCCAACGCATGCCTCGTCTTTCTGCAGATTTCTGCGAAAATGGACACTGGTTTTCCATATTGGGTATTTATTACCGTAGAGACAAGGCATGCCTTGTCTCTACTACGTATTGATCACGATCTTGATCGCATCTAGCAACAAACCGGTAAAAATCCGTTAGAATCTCGTCCGTGCTGACATCTTGTCGGTACCGGGTTTGACGACCTGAACGCAAAGACGGATAGCGCCTTTTGGGGCTTCCGTTAACCAACGCCATTGCTACGCCTTTGTTACGGTGGGCCATGGCGGGGAGGGCTTCGGCCCTGCCGGGTTCTTTGCGCCGGTTCGTCAACTCCGTCATGTGCCTGCCATTCCTGTTTGACGACAGGAAGGCAAGTCTAACTTCGCAAAGGAATGTGTGATGACCCGGAGTTCTTCCCCAACCCTCACCGCCTTATTACCCGCCTTGGAATGTTTCGCCGCCCAGCATCGCGGCCAGCCACTGAACAGCGACGACGCACGCGACCGCTTACGCGCTTTGCACCGCGAGTGTATTGACGGCCAGTTTGCGCTGGTGAGCTTGATGGCGAAATGCGCGCACCATCAACTTGCTGACCAGGCCACGTTGTGTCAGGCAGTGTATGTACAGTGTTTGCTGTCGGAACTGGCGCGCGAGTGTGATAGCTGGATACAGACGATCAAGGCTGAATTGCCGTTTGTTCACTAAACCCAAACTACCGCCGTACAGCGGGATCCGACACGGAGAAAACCGAATGACCATGATGAGCCATTTTAACGGATAGCCGAAATCATCGTATCGTTCAGGGGGATGTCATGTCCCCTTTCTTGCCTAAGGTTTGTATGATGATAATTTAGTTGGCGTTATGATTTAAGCGCGGTTGAGGGGTCAAAAACGCATGACCACAATGTGGAAAAATAGACTCATTCTTGCCAAAATCGTGCGATAGCAATTTGCCTCAACAAAATACGCTGGAAGCGAGGCACGCCGCAGCAGTTAAAACAGGCCAGCGTAGCGGGGGCGAAAGAGTTAGTTGCTAAACTCTTCTAAAACTCTAGCTATGCCTTCAGGGGAAATATCAAAGCCGACTGCCTGTCCAGGATTAACTACTAAGCCATAGCCAACTGGTAAGCGTCTTAACAGGTCTTTTCCCTTCATGAGCAAGTAATATGGCACCATCGTCGCAAAGTCACCAATGCGCTCTTTGTCAGAAAAACAGCCGACCATTTGTACTTCATTTTTCGGAAATAACAAAGGTTGCAAACCTGACCCATCTTCCACAACTTCAGTAGCACTTGGCACTACTAGTTCAGCCACGACAAAACTCTGAAGTAAGTCAGGCATCGAAATTTTTCCATTTTGGGCCAGAGTAAGTTTTTGTTCAAAATCACACAGTGGTTTGAAGTCTTTAATCATTTTCAATTTTTCGAAAAAGCCTCTGGGTAAAGTTTTTTCGCCTCCTCTTCTTTAATTGTGTCTGCAAAACGTTCATGCTGCTCCCAATATGTTCCACATACAGCACAACGATGTAATCGTGAATGAAGTTCGCAGTTTAGAGCTAGCTCAGGTGGTTGTTTACCTGATTCCCAAAGATTACGACAAATCTCACACCCCTTGTTTTGCCACTTATTAACCATCAGAACCTCCTTATAGGAATCCATTCTCCACTTGGCCCTAGTTTAAATAGCACTGAACCAGTTGGTGCTTGGCTGCCGCTAGGAATCACAAATTCACGGGTTGGGTTTACTAAGTAACCCGTGTTTTGACCTGTCCTGACAACTGTAATTTCCCTTGTTCTCAGCGTACAAATCAACCTATTTGTACCGATTTCTCATCGTCAACACGCCAATCGGTTATAACGCTATTTCGTCCAAATGAATTTTCCTGCCAAAATTAAGGAACACCCAGTGCAGTGGTGGTTTTTGCTTATGCTTTGATCTGGTAACGTTGGATTTTTCAATGAGATTTAAAACAATCCAACGGTGGCAACCGGGTACCCGTTTTTCCTTCGAAGGCTAAATGCTGCAGAATACCCGCCTTTTTTGATCCCGGTACTCCCATGCAAATCTATTACCCCAGCTTTCTCGCCATTGAGCAACAAACCAGGCAACTGGATCATGCCCAATGCGCACATTGTCAGCAAACGAATCAACTGATTTCGCATGGCTTCATTCGCAAGAAGCGCCTCAGTGCTGAGCCGCAAGCCGTTGGCAAGCGAGTCTTCTGTTCAAATCGGAATCGGCGCACGGGGTGTGGACGCACAATGCAACTCTACCTGGATTCCACCATACGCTATTTGCATCATGCTGGCTCTCGTGTGGCGGCGTTGGTGTTATCGTTGATAGCGGGGGCAACTATCCAGCAGGCTTATTACCAAGCAACCCGCACCAGCTCGCCGCGCCATGCCGATCGATGGTTACATCGATTACGCATACAAAATAGTACTTACCGTCGTTTGCTGCATCAACCACCGCTGCAAGATGTTGCTCCGATCGTTGCCATTATCCGCCCCGCAGGTCTGGTGTTATTGATACCGCCATTAAAAGGCCTGTTTCAGCGCTTTGGACCATCGCTTTGTGCAGCCTATCAATTGCAATGGCAACAACCGTTTCTGTGAACGGTATCAGTTAGTCATCATAACTTTCCTCTATTCCCAACGCCTTTCACTCATGCCCATTCCTTGATTTCATCCATCCTGTCCCGGCAACAGATTTTGTCTCTCGAAAATATCGAGCGGCGCGGCTAGGCTTGGCCTCCTTTTTTGACCACAGGAGTGTCAATCAGCGCCGAAAATTTACCATCTGTCAGCATCCAAAAGGATGTCGCAATGATGGGTGATCCGATTCAATAGCGCGGTTGTCATTTTGGCATTACCAAAGACCTGTACCCATTCGCCAAAGGAGGGGGCAGACGCTCATGTCTACGGTTGCCAAGACAGGTCAAATTGCCTAGGGTGGTAAAAATGGGGTAAGCGTTCTACGGAACCATCTGGAATGAGTTTTCCATAGGGTACACACTCAATGACTTGATTATCTTGAGAGGTCATAAAATGGCATGCGACCCTAAAAAGCTGGCATTCTGGACAGAGCATTCTCGCCAATGGCGTTCCAGTGGGTTAACCCAAAAGGCCTACTGTGCGCAAGAGAACCTGGCCTTGAAGACTTTCGAGTACTGGCATCGCCAAATACTGGCTACTCAGAAACCTAGGGAGGTCTCTATCCCCAAAGTGACTTTGGCAGCGGTGAGTGTGGCGCCTGATGAAGCGGTGACAACGACTGGTATTTTGCTATATAGCCCCGGAGGATGGCGA
>JACCFC020000032.1 GCA_020830965.2 Neisseriaceae bacterium TC5R-5 | reverse complement strand
GTACTGGAAACCGTCAGTGCTGCCAACCGTAGCACCCGCTACAGCTATCTGTGGGATGCCGCGATTGCCGGTGCTGGCGGCATCATTGTCGGCGGCTGGCGCAACACCACCACCGATGCCAATGGCCGTGCGCTAATCGACGACATCAGCCTGTTTGGCCACAAGGTCAAACACGTTGACTTGGGCAAGCACACCTTTAGCTATCGCTATAGTTACACCGGCCAGATCACCGAACAAACAGGCAGCACCGGCCAACGCATCACTTATGAATACTACGGCAATGGTTACTTGAAGCACATCAGCGACAAGGTGACGAATAGCGACACAGAGTACGAATACGACAACGATGGCAACAAAACCTTTGAGAGCTATAGCACGCCGAATGGTGGCGCCAACTTCTACCAATACGCGGAAATTAAATACGACGCGCTCAATCGCGTGATCGAAATCAAAGACCCCAAATTCACCACCACGTATAAATACGACGCTGTCGGCAATCGCATTAACGTCAATGCCTACTATCACGATGGCGTGAATGGCCAGGTTCGCACCCAGGACTACTGGTACCGCTACGACAGCATGAACCGCTTCATCACCACCATGGGTAGCTTGGTGAATGGCGAAGTCACCCGTGGGGCAGCGGGTGGGGATGGTGTGGATATTCTCTACAATGCAGCGGGTGAACGAGTGCAGGCGACCAATGCCAGCAATGGCACGGTCGAACGCTATGGCTACACCGCCGATGGCTATCTGAGCACGGTGCACATCAATAACAAACTCGCGGCGGAACGCACTAATGATCTGCTTGGCCGTACCACCGTCTACAAGAGCTACAACTGGAATGGCAATGGCAGTCTGGCCAACCAAACCAGTAATACTTACGACAACGATCACAAGCTCACCAAACAGATCAGCAAGGACATCAAAACTGACGAAACGGTCGATACCACCACGACGTATACGCTGCTGGCCGACGGCACGCTGAGCAGCAGCAAAGCCATCAGTACCAGCAGCAAAAACAGCGGCTCGCCGACGACGAACGACAGCTACTACGGCTACGAATGGTGGGATGAAGCCAAGCAAAGCACCATCACCAACCAACCGTACAATGAAAACGCACCGGGGTGGAAAGCGGGCTACGCCAACCTGAAATACGATGTGAACGGCCACCTGTTGGAAGCGCGTGACGAAGTAGGCCGCCGTAGCCTGCGCTATGCCACTAACGCCCAGGGCCTGGTGCTGAACCGTGAAGAAGTGGCTAGAGGTGGGGAAACCTATATCCGCGAAAGCTTCTACTACCTGGATGGTAAACAGGTAGGCGGGATCAGCAATAATGGCCCCAGCCGTGTCGACTACGCCCAAGCCCTAGCCCAGGAAAAGCTTGGCAACAAAAAAGACGGCTACCGTTACGGCCAGATGGTGAGCGCGNCGGCAGCGAAACACTGGTGGCTGGTCAAGTGCTGAAGGTGCCGAACAAAGTCACCAATATCCACAACAACAGCAGCACCTACCGGCCCTACAACCCGGGACAGGCGATAGGCGATGTCAGCCCGACGCTGCCAGAGCCGCCACCACCGCCCTCACGTGGCGGAGGGGGGTGTGGGTTCCTTGGGACGATCCTGATCCTTGCGGTGTCTGTGGCGGTCGTGGTCTATACCGCTGGTACGGCAGCAACCATGTTAGGGGCAACCACTGTCTCATCCGCGGTGGGAGGTAGTGTTGCCGCGAGTACTCTTGGCACGCTAGGAGCCGGAATGGCCGCACTAGGAGGCGGCTTGGCGGGTGGAGCAGGCCTAGCCGCTGCCGCTATTGGCGGTGCCGTCGGCTCCATCGTGGGGCAAGGCTTGAGCATGGCCATGGGCATGCAGGACAAATTCTCCTGGAGCCAGGTCGCCACCTCGGCGCTAGGCTCGGCAGTGACTGCCGGTATCGGCCAAGCGATTGGCCCGGTTAATAGCGCCACCACAAGCTGGCAAATGGCTGGCCGTGCTACCGCTGGTAATACCATCACCCAAGGCATTAGCGTCGCCACTGGCCTGCAAAAATCGTTCAACTGGACCGCCGTCGCCGCCTCCGGCGTCGGTGCTGGCATCAGCAGCCAACTCCCGCAAGGCTGGAGCGGCGCACCGGACAGCTTGGGCAGGATGATAGAAGGCACCACCCGTGGCCTAGTGTCCGGCGGGGTACAATCCATCATCACCGGCCAACGCCCGAACTGGGGGGCGATCGCAGCGGAATCGTTTGGTAGTAGTTTGGGCGATGAAGTGGTGCAGGGAATACGGCAGCGGGAAGACGCCAGCCAATTACAACGCGCCCAAGCCGAAGCCGAACAAGCCGAGTGGGCTAGACAGGTATCCGGTAGCTGGCAAATGGGCGGCGCGGGTAATGAGCAGGATTATAGTCGTTTGGCGTGGGAGAGCTTACAATACCCTACAACTGAAATAATGCAAACCGACAATAAAGGGCGCATTCAAAGTGGTGATTATTGGGAAGAAAAGCGGTACCAGCAGCAGCTTGACAATCAGCAGGCGATGAAGGAAGGGCGAGCGCTGGTGGTGGCTGATCAGTCGCTACCCCCTGGCGTGAGAATGGCAACAGCAGCGGATATCGGGCCGCAGAATGATAAGCCCTTAGTCCCGGTTTATCCGGAAATGCTGTTAAGTGTGCCGAGTATGGGTAGGTTTATTGCAGCAGAGGGAATTAGCTTAGCGAGTAAGCTAACAACTTTTGTATTAGGTGGTGGTATCAATTACGGGGTTCAAAAACTGTCTAATCCTGATCAAGCAGCTAACTGGCTGGATGTGTTGTTAGGTGCGGGTACTGGCTACTGGACAAGTGGCGCAACGTTTGGCCGCACGGTTGCCTTTAACACTTACGTGTCTGGTGTTAGCTCAATGACGCAGGGTAACAACCCTGGGCCAAGTATGCTTGGAACTGCGGTGGGTAGTGCAATTGGATTTGGTGTTGGTAGCGTCATCACTAAGAGAGCTGATGCTGTTTTTAATCCGTGGTACCGACCAGCTTGGATACCTACAGGCCCTTATGGGATTGTTGGGTGGAATTCGCCTAATCCTGCTCCTGCTTTATTCGGTATTGCAACAGGAAATATAGTGCAGGAATATTCTAGTAGCACCGTGCTTAATACAGCACAAAAAAAGGGCAAGTAAATGATTTTTCGATTTATTTTGTTTTTTATAAAAAAACTTTTAATTAAAACATTGTTGTGCTTATTAGTTTTTTTAGTGAGCGTAAGTTTATCTATCTTAGTAATTCCATTTGCACTTTGGCCTATCGTGGGCCACCTTTTGTGGCCTCCAGACACTTATTTAATGCTGAAGGCCTTAAAAATGGCTGTTTTTGCCGGTGTTATTTCAGGATTAGGTTTTAGCTTATTGGATGCTTATCACTTTTTAAAAGGCTATCGCTAACTTCTTGATTATCTAGTTTTGGGTTTTTTAAAACCTCTTATTTGTCCGCTACGCGGGACTGATTTACATGCCGGTTGTAGCGTACCTCTCTTCGAGCGTATTTTTTACCAAATTGCTATGGCACGATTTTGGCAAGAATGCGCTGTTAATCAGCGTCGAATAATTACCAGATTTGGGGTGGAAACAGCGTCCAATTTTTACCACCCCAGGTAATTAAACTTCCTGCTTTTTTGGGTGGGAAGGGCTTTGTTGCACAAATCCGGCGCACCGCGGTGTAAGCGTTCAACGGTACCACCTAGGCGATAAGGCTATTTTGCTGTCACGTCCCGTAAAGGCAATAATTCGTCTATCCGACTATTTGGCCAAGTTGGTAGCTTTGTGAGCGTGTCACGTAACCAGGCCAGAGGCTCCAATCCATTGAGTTTGGCTGTTGTGGCGTGCCTCGCTTCCAGCGTATTTTGAGGCAAATTGCTATCGCACGATTTTGGCAAGAATAAGTCTATTTTTCCACATTGTGGTCATGCGTTTTTGACTCATCAATCGCGCTAAAATCATAACGCCAACTAAATTATCATCATACAAACCTTAGGCAAGAAAGGGGACATGACATCCCCCTGAACGATACGATGATTTCGGCTATCTGTTAAAATGGTTCATCATGGTAATTCGGCTTTCTCCGTGTCGGAGCCTGCCTCTGAGCTAAGTTTGTGGGCGCGCATGCTCATGACTGTAGCGTACCTCTCTTCGAGCGTATTTTTTACCAAATTGCTATGGCACGATTTTGGCAAGAATGCGCCTATTTTTCCACATTACGGTCATACGTTTTTGACTACTCTACCGCGCTTAAATCATAACGTTAACTAAATTATCATCATACAAACCTTAGGCTGTTAATCAGCGTCGAATAATTACCAGATTTGGGGTGGAAACAGCGTTCCATTTTTACCACCCTAGGCAATTTGACCTGTCTTGGCAACCGTAGACATGAGCGTCTGCCCCCTCCTTTGGCGAATGGGTACAGGTCTTTGGTAATGCCAAAATGACAGCCGCGCTATTGAATCGGATCCACCATCATTGCGACATCCTTTTGGATGCTGACGGGTGGTAACTTTTCGGCGCTGATTGATAAGTAGCCCCTGTCAGCACGGCGGATAGACTCTTAAGAGGCTTTAGCGGTGCCGGTCAGGATATTGACTATGGCAGCCTGTCCTTGGACGAACTGCGAACCCCTAGCGGCCCACAAACCCGAATTATTACGAAAGGCGACACCTTCACCAAACTCGCCCACCAATACGGCCTGACGGCTGCCGAGCTAGCACTGGCCAATCCAGGCATGAATCAATTCCGCCTGAAACTGGGGCAGGAGCTGGTGATCCCGGAGGCTGGTAGTTTTAGTGAGCAAGATGTTATGAAGATGGGTAAGGGGTTGGATGGCCAGTATCAAACCAGGCTGGCTGCGCAACGTATGGCAGCGCAGAAGGCACAAGCGGCAGGTTCCATGTCGCTAGAGAGCCAGATTAAACAAAAGCTCTGGGGAGGTATTGGCGATAATGCAACAGATGTGGCACTAGCCGTAATGAGCTTAATGACGGGCGGCCCTAGAGCGACTCCCACGAAGATAAATAGTCAACCCGTCTTCAACATCAATGATGGTCCAGGAAGAGCTTACGATCTGTTAAAAGTGCCTGTAAATACCGCTTTGAACGTAACAGAGGGATTTCTTAATCTTCCAAGCGGTGCTTTACCTGGTGGTTCGGATTATTATCCCATCCTCGAACCGTTCCGCCTGCCTTACTCTGATGCTAAGTTTGGGCAGATGATGGAAATTGGATTGGGGATTGCGGCTGGTGGGCTTGGGGCGCGTGGTGGGGCGAGAGGTGTGAGCGTTCCAAATAGTGCACTTAGACAAACTGGTGGGGGGAGTGCCGTTGATCAAGCTGATGCGTTATATGACGTAATCCGAAAAAGTAACACCGACGTGGAAGTTATTGCTGCAACTACAGGGATAAAGCCTTTGAATATCCAGAAAGTCAAAGACCACGTTTTTTATAACGAGCATTTGCTAGACAAATATGTCGATTACGGTATTCCAGCGGTGCGCGCGCGTTTCGATAGCGATATTAATCAAGCTCTAGCATGGCAAAGATTAGAGAGCGGAACATTCACAAAACAGGACACAACGTGGATGAAACATGAAATAGCGGAACGTTGGTATGAGTTGAGACATAGTTCTGGATACACCAAAGCGCATAATGCAGCTGAGAAAAAATGGACAGGTAACCCGTGGGAGTAATCTATGCAGTTTGTTTTTGATAGTGGGCTATATAAGGTAGCCCGGATAACGGGGCCGCAACATAATCTATTAGGTATCCGCATTTCGGATACTGAAAAGAAGATAACAGCTGTCCCGCTTGTAATTCAAGGTGGAGATGTTGCAAGAATTAATGAAAGTGATGTGATCAATCAGGTCATGTCTGGTTTGGCTCAGGTTAATCAGGAATTATCTAAACAATACTTTGTTTCCGAGGTGCAATTCTTGCCTTCTGACACTTATTCGTCGGATGTGTATGAGCTCTTAACTGTTGAGTTGATTAAGAGAATCGATAGCGGAGGAAAATTTACGGTGTCTGATTGAAAGCATTGTGGCGTGACTGGTGTAGCCTGAAAACCATAGACACGCCTGTTTGGTAAAATGGAGCCAACAGGAGGCTGAAGTGAGTAAGAGGGTAACGCAGAGCTATACACCGGAATTTCGTGCAGAGGCAATCAAGTTGGTCATAGAGCAAGGCATGTCTGTTGCCGAAGCTGCTTCAAGGCTAGGGATGAATCAGGGCACGTTGGCCTACTGGGCCACGCAAGCACGCAGAGGTATGAAACCAAACCTCGTCTCCTCAGGCACGCAAAGCGTTGAATCACTGATGGCAGAGGTTCGTCAGTTACGCAAGGAACTGGCGGAAGTGAAAATGGAGAGAGAAGTGTTAAAAAAAGCGACGGCGTACTTTGCCAGGGAGTCGCTGCCCGGTACGCGTTCGTAAAAGCATGGCGGCTCCATTTTCCGGTGAAGCTTTTATGCCGAACTTTGTCGGTTTCCCGCTGTGGCTATTATGCGTGGCTGACGCGCCCTCCGTGCAAACGTGATCGGGAAAACGAGAGGCTGAGAGAGGCCATTCGGGCCGCGCATAATAAAACGCGCAGAACCTATAGCGCAAAGCGTTTGCAAGCTGAACTGGTCTCGGAAGGTTTTTTTGCTGGGCGAGACAGGATTGCACGATTGCGAAGAGAAGAAGGTATTCGTTGCATACAGAAACGCAAATTCAAGGCGACTACGAACTCAAATCACACCTTGCCCGTAGCGGAAAATCTGCTGGAGCAACGATTCGAGCCGATGGGTCCAAATGAAGCATGGGTAAGTGATATTACCTATGTGGCGACAGATGAAGGTTGGCTATACCTTGCTGGCATTAAGGATGTATTTACCTGCGAAATCGTCGGCTATGCCATGAGTTCCAGAATGACACAGGACTTGGTCTGCCAAGCGTTGTGGAAAGCGGTGAAGTGGAAGCGGCCGGCGCCGGGAGTGATCATGCATTCTGACCGGGGCAGTCAGTATTGCGCCCATCAGTACCAGAAGCTGGTCAAACAATTTGGTATGCGTGCATCCATGTCACGGAGAGGAAATTGCTACGACAACGCACTGACCTGTCCTGACAATAGTAGACATGAGCGTCTGCCCCCTCCTTTGGCGAATGGGTACAGGTCTTTGGTAATGCCAAAATGACAACCGCGCTATTGAATCGGATCCACCATCATTGCGACATCCTTTTGGATGCTGACAGGTGGTAAGTTTTCGGCGCTGATTGACAGATAGGCCCATCGTGGCCGATAGGATGAGGGCTGTTTTTTTACTGATCATTTCGCGTTCCTTAAAATAATTGCAATCGCGTTCCAAACTTCTGGCGGTAGCAGTTCGGCCATCGCAAATGGGGCAGAAACAACAATGGCACCGCTCGCACTCCAGCTGTTCTGGAGCGTTTGTAAATATTCTGCTCGGCCTCTGGTGGCATTGCCCTGCTCATCGTATAAACCACTGAGCTTCCCACCAATAAAATCATGGGTACCTGCAAAGGCTTCAATCACTGGCCGCACCGTGGATATGAGCATCAGCAACAGTACTAGTCTGACACCCTGGCTCTACCCCAACGATGATCAAGGAACGAAAAAGTGAAACCCCGCAAATCATTCCGCGAGGCATATGCAGAACCCATGGCGATGACTCTTCCCGGAGCTATCTGTGACTGGAACACTTATTCTGGTGTGCTTCGTATTATTTTATTGTCTATTCTAATAGGCCTGATTATGGGGAATTTTTATGCGTGGACGGGTTTGCTACACACCCTATTTGGCGAACCACTCACTCCAGATCAACTATACTCACCCGCTAAAATGTATCGGCACGAGATGACGGGGATTTTAATGAGTGCTAGTGGTGTATTGTCAGGCTTGTTATTGCTGTTCAACCTCCCCCGCGTAAAGCGCCGCCGCGCCAAAAGCGATGCTGAAGTGGCTGAGCGTTTGCGTGAACGCGGCTTAAGCGCGGAGCCACCGCCGCAAACCTGGCAACAACGCTGGCCGTTGTTGTGTGATCTGATTTGGGGCTGGCCACTGTGGCTGGCGCTGGCCTCGTACTCAGTCGAGACTAGAGCCTATGCCACACTGGCGATACTACTGGCGTGGCCAGCCTATCTGGGCAGTTATTACTTTGCCAAACGCCCACACCCGTTCTGGCTAAGCGTCTTAGCCAGCATACTGTTTGGCCTACTGGCCTGCGCTGCCTGGTATGGCTTACGCTTGCTGCCCGTTGCCAAGGCCTAGGGTGTTTGTGTCTAAGGTGTTGTTCCCGCTACGCGGGGCGGTTATATGCCGGTTCCGCCCGGCGGGCGGGTTAAGGGGCTATCTCGCCAGCCCCTTAACCAACCCAGGCGACCCCGGCAGCGCGGCGAAACCCCGCCAAGCCAACCTGTCCTCAGGTGCAGCGTACCTCTCTTCGAGCGTATTTTTTACCAAATTGCTATGGCACGATTTTGGCAAGAATGCGCCTATTTTTCCACATTACGGTCATACGTTTTTGACTACTCTACCGCGCTTAAGTCATAACGTTAACTAAATTATCATCATACAAACCATAGGCAAAGGGCCTATGGGTGAGTGATATTTTTCGATGTGTCCATTATTAAATGTGTCTAATAATAATCATGGAAATTAAAAGAGTAATAGATATAGCCATGGTTCTTTTGCATTTTATTATGCCTAGTAATATTTCATTTGGTTTGTTTTTTTCTCGAAAAAGAAGATTAAAGAAACAAGGTGGAGAGCTTGCACCTACTAAATAAAATGACATCAAGTCCCATTCGTCTTTTTTTGTTTTCTCTAACATATGACTTCTGATTTTTTCTAAAATACTATAGTATTTGAAAATAGAAAAAACAAAAGCAAACCATAGAATGACTTCTAATATGTTTTTGATGATTATCATTTCGTTGGTAATCCCCCCACTGTTAATCAGCGTCGAATAATTACCAGATTTGGGGTGGAAACAGCGTCCCATTTTTACCACCCTAGGCAATTTGACCTGTCTTGGCAACCGTAGACATGAGCGTCTGCCCCCTCCTTTGGCGAATGGGTACAGGTCTTTGGTAATGCCAAAATGACAACCGCGCTATTGAATCGGATCACCCATCATTGCGACATCCTTTTGGATGCTGACAGGTGGTAAGTTTTCGGCGCTGATTGACACCCTTATTCGAGGTACCCTATATCTGTTTATGGAGTTTTTGAAATTGAGGTAAATAAATTTTTTATTCTTTCATTGCAACCAAAAAAAGTTATTTTATATACAATGTCATTGTGCTTAAATTCTACAGAAGAAAAAACCCCTTTATTGAATTTGAAAAACTCCAAATTTTTTAAAGGAACCGAAGTACAAGCCAACATAACAATTACGATATGATTTTCATAAAAGGATACTCGGTAAGGCGCACCGCCTGCACGAAAAGGGCCATTTTTATATATTACAGCAGCTATACTCGAATATAGTTTCCCCCCTAAGTCTTGTTCTAGTTTTCGTGGTTTCCAAGAAAATAATATAAGTAGAATAATAATAAAAATTACACTGATGTGGATAAACATCATTTAGATTCGCCTTTCCAAATAGGGGTTGGGTCAGTACTAATGGTCCCAGGAAGAGACAAGCCAAAACCAAGCCCCAAACCAAACGAATTTATATAACGGGAAATATCTAACCATGATTTCTCATCCCATGCTTTTTGATTAGATATAGTTACTTGCAAACCTAAATACTTTCCTGCTCCATAATTGATGCTTGTCGGTGTCGAGTATTTTGGATCACCGTTGACCGCTATGGACGCTCCAATATCTGCTATAGAGCCAAAAACCATATCGGGTTTAGTAGAACTACCGCTTTTAGAGTCATGCATTACATTAGGTCCCACGGCAATGCCTGGAACAACAGGAAGATGAAAGCCGTACGAAAAAGAAATACTATGGTTATCTTGTTGAGTGTTGCGCATGGAATATTCTCCAGTATTCCAAGTCAGCCCATACCCGCCTAAATCACTTTGCCTGTTGAGGGCGATTACCATATCAGCTTGTGAGGCTTTAGCCTCTTGCAAATATAATTTGGCACGCTCAGGGTCCGTTTTGCTAAATGCATTTGCCATTGCCATAAAGAATTCCCGATTTTCTTTCAACTCTTCTGCTAATCCACCACAAGAGCTCATGCTGGAGCAGGATTGTACCTGTCTACTTAGCTTTTTCGAATCATCTTTGTACTTCTGTATCAACTGCTTTTCTTGAGTAGCGCTAAGTCCTTTCAACTGATCGACCCAAGTGACGCCTGCAGGTTTAGACAGACTATTGTTATCACTCTCAATCCTCCCCGCATTCCCCGCCGCCCCGGCATCGCCGCCAGCCAGTGCTACTGCACCGGTGATGATACTGTTGATCAGGTTGGAACGAGCCTGTTTTTGTTCGGCAGTGAGTTCGTCGTCGTTTTGGCTGAGTAGGTTGTTGAGGATGACACTAGCCGCCGCTCCACTGGCCGCACTGCCGCAATCGCTGTTTTGGGCTGCTGCTCCAGCACAGGCTAGCAGCGCATGTAGGGCAGTGCGGGCGCTTTCGGAGTTGAGGTTGTCGGCAAGTTGTTTGACTTGCTCAGCCGCGAGGGCTTGCAGGTAATTGACGGCAGCGGACTGTACAAATTGCGCTGTGCTGGCACTGACATTACCCCCAGCGGCACCATTGATGGCGGTGAGGATCTGGCGGCCGGTGCCACCCATTTCCCAGGTGGCGTTGTCATCCAGGGTTTGCTGCGCGGCATGGATGCGTGCCTGGTTGCGCTGGTCGATGGGTTTGGCCAGTTCTTCATCCAGTGCTTTTTGTGCGGCGGCGCTTTCTTTGGCACGATTATCAAGGAAGGTGCCGCTTTCCCTTTGCAGGGCGTTGACGATGTCGAAACCGGCCTCAATCTTGTCTTTGTCAAAGATCGGTTTGAGGGCGTTACTGGTGTCTTTGTCGCTGCTGACATCCCGGTTGAGGTCGGCAATGGTTTGTTCGGCGGTTTTGCCGGTCAGCTCTTGTTGTTTGGCCTCGTTGGTAATGGTGATCTGGCCACCGCTGATGCCGGATGGGGTGGTGCTGCTGGCCTTGTCGCTGGCACCGGCGTATAGCGGCCCACTGGCGCTGAAGCCGTTTTGATTCGGCTGCGTGCTGCCGGGGGTTTGGCTGCCATCGGCTTTGGTGTTGCCTTGCTGGTCTTTGCCCAGGCTGCCATTGGTGCTGTAGCCGCCTCCAAGTTGCAGGCTGTCGCCGCTGTAGCGTGCTTCGTTGTGCAGGTCACTGCTGGTGAGGCTGCCGGTGGTGAGCTGGTTGTTACCGTCTTGTACCGCTTTATCGCTGCTGGCAATCACGGCGCCCTTGAGGTCGGTATTGCCTTGCACGGTGATGTCGAAACCGCTATCGCCGGCTTTGATGCCGCTCTGGTTCTGCACACTGTTGTAGTCGCTGTCGAGGCGGGTACGGCCCACATTGGCGCTGAGGCTGCCCCCGTTGCCGCTGATGGGAATACCGACGCTGATGCCCTGGCTGTTTTGCCGGCTTTGATAGTGGTCACTGTCCTGGGTGCTCTCGATATTCAGATTGCCACCGATGTCGGCAGTGACTTGCTGGCCGCTGGCAGTGGCCCCCTTGATGGTGGTGTCACCACCGCTTTGCAGGGTCAGTTGATTGCCGGCGTTGACGCTGCTTTGCATCCAGCTTTGGCTCTGGCCGCTGTTATTGCCTTTGCCTTGATGGGCACTGGCCACTGCGCTGGCCCCTATGCCCTGGCTGGTGATGCCCAGGTTGACCCCCGCCGCCCAGCCGCTGCTTTGGTTGCTGCCGCTGCTTGCGGTCTGGTTCTGGCTCGCCAGCAGGTTGATGTCGCCACTGGCGCTGAGGCTGGCGTTATGACCGGCATTCAGTTGGCTGCCTTGTACGGTGAGATCACCGCCGGTGGCATTCAGCGTTAGATTGCGTCCGGCATTGAGTTGGGAACTGGCGCTCTGATCACGACTACTTTGGCTGTTACTGCTGCTGCGGCTCTGGCCGAGGCTGATGTTCAGATTGAGGCCGCCGGCGGTGGCTGGGTCGGCCTTAACGTAAGCGTTCAACGGTACCGCCTAGGCGATAAGGCTATTTCGCTGTCACGTCCCGTAAAGGCAATAATTCGTCTATCCGACTATTTGGCCAAGTTGGTAGCTTTGTGAGCGTGTCACGTAACCAGGCCAGAGGCTCCAATCCATTGAGTTTGGCTGTCGCCAGTAGACTCTGAATTGCCGCCGCACGTTGCCCAGCTCGCTGCGAACCGGTGAACAGCCAGTTTTTCTTACCCAAGCAAATAGGCCGGATAGCATTTTCTACCGGGTTATTGTCTATGGGCAGGTTTCCGCTATGGGCATAGCGCACCAAGGCGGGCCACCGCTTCAGGCTGTAGTCTGATGCCCTACCTAAGATTTATGCAACAGAGCCATTAAAACTAATTATTGAAAAAATATTGCATAAATCCAACCAAACACAATTACTACGCAACCTACTATGATCGATAACCAATAGATAAACTTTCCTCTTTTCGACAGTTTCTTATACTGCTCATCTGACATACCAGGACCCATTGAACTCTCCTATTTGCCCATAACGTTAATACCATAACCAGAGGGGGTAAATGAAAAACCCGGAGATGTGGAAAAACCAAACTCAGTAGCCACACCGCCACCATATGAATAAGTGATGGCCCCTCCGATGGATATTGGTGTCGGAATAAACCCATTTATTTGCCCTGATACACCTTTTAAGAATGAGCTTGTGAAAGCTGCTTGGGTGTTTCCTCCGCCCACAATACTTCCAAATGTGACCGTCATGCCTGGTTTTTCTCCCCCAGGGTAGCTATGGCCTACCCCAAAAACAGGGATTAACTCACCGTTATGAAGGTTTATTGCTAAACCACCCGATGCACTGACCCAAGAGGTTTGAATGACCAAATAATCAATGCTATTTTGATAAAGTCCGCCAGAGTACACTCCTGTATTCCAACCAACGGGCTTATCTGCAACTTCTTTTGCAGTACCATTTTTATTGGCATCACGCTTATTACTATCGGCAATGATGTTTGCAATACCCGCGTTATAGTCACTCCTACACTGTTCTGGATGACTACTTTGACCGCACTGTTTCAACCCTTCTGCTAGGGCATTGATCTTCAAAACATCCTGATGTGTCAAATTATTATTCACCACCTCATTCAACGCCGTCCCCGCGCCAGTACTGCCACCAGCCAACGCCCCGGCGGCGGTACTGGCCAGGGCGACCAGGGTATTGTACAGCGCTGGGTTGTTCTCTTGCGTGATGCCAGACTCTTGCAGCAGGCGGGCGGCTTCAGCCGCGGTGAGGGTGCCGGCTAGGCTGCCCAGTGCTCCCGCCACGTTGCCAGTGAGGCCACCTATGACGGTGTGCATGCCCAAGCGCAGGGTGCCTTTGTCGCCCCAGTCATTGTCGATATCTTGGGCTTGGGCCAAGAGGGCGTCACGTTTGGCGGGGTCGCTTTCTTTGGCGGCTTGTTCTCGCAGTGTTTCCGCTTCGGCTTGTTTGCTGGCGGCGTAATCCCCAACGGCTTTGCTGGCTTGTTGCCCAAAGGTTTGGGTAATAGCCAGTTGCGCGTCGATTTCTTTTTGCACTCTTTCTGCATCAAAAATCGGTTTGATACCGGTTTCCGCGTCGCCGGTGCGCACGTCTTGCTTGCCGGCGATGCCGCTGATGCCGGATTCGGTGGTGCTGCTGGCGCTGCCGTTGTCGGAGCCAAAGCCTGCCCCGGTGCCTTGTGGGGTAAAATTGCCGGTTGTCGATAGACCCGCACCCAAGTTAACGCCGCTGCTGCTGGCGTTGTATTCGGCATGGTTTTCCAGATCGTTGAGCGTGAGCTTGCCACCAGTGTTGAACTGGTTCTTCGCCTCGTTCACTGCTTGGTCGCTGCTGCTAATCACCGCCCCGGTGAGGGTGGTGTCGCCTTTCACATTCACGTTAAAGCCGCCATCGCCCGCTTTGAGGCCGCTTTGTTCGGTCACGCTTTGGTAGTCGCTGTTGATCTTGCTGTTGCTGGCATTGACGCTGCCGGTGACGGCTGTGCCTAGGCTGAGGCTGCCACCCAGGTTTTGTTGTTTGCTGTCGTAGTGGTCGCGGTCTTGCAGGCTTTCGATGGTGAGCTGGCCGCCAATATTGGCCTCGATGGTGTGCCCGTTGACGACAGCACCTTTGAGCGTGGTGTCGCCACCGCTGATGAGGGTGACTTGTTCGCCGGCAGTGAGGTGGCTATTGCTATAGGTCTGACTGTTGCCGTCGCCATGGCCTTGACCTTTGGCGGCGCTGACATTGACGTTGAGACCCCCACTGCTGCTGATGCCCACGCCCAGGCTGCCGCTGCTGGATTGATTGCGGCTGTTCTGCTGGCTGTTGTTTTGGCTGGCGAGCAGTTGCAGTTGGTTTTCCGCGGCGAGGGTGAGGTTTTTACCAGCATTCAGGTCGCTGCCCTGGATCAGGATATTGCTATTGGCTCCGCCCCCGCTGGCGATGAGGGTGAGGTTGCCGGCGGCGTTGACGCTGGAGCCGGCGCTGGTCTGGCTGCTTTGGGTGCTGTGACTGCTGCTTTTACTGGAACCGACCGAGACGTTGACGCTGAGGCCTCCCGCTTTGTCGAGGGCATTGGGGCTGGCCTGTCCTTGCTGGATGGCTCCAACAGCACTGGCTCCAGCCAAGGCGGCACTCGCTCCGGCCAGTGCCTGCATACGTTTGTCACTGGTATGACGCGAAGCCTTGGCCATTTGGTCTATGGTTTGCAGGCTGCTGATGACCGGGCTGCTGATGGCAACGGTGAGGCCGCTTTGCTTCGCCCAGCTATCGGTTTGCTGTTGTGCGCTTTCACGTGCTTCGGTGATCGCCACATTCTGTGCGGCAATGGTGACATCCCCTCCGCCGTTGATACCCGCGGCCAGCACGTGGCTGCCGGTCTGGGTGTATTGATTGCCGGCAATGAGGGTGACGTTGCCACTGAGCGCCCCGACGGTGCTGGCGGTGGTACTGACTTCTCGTCCTTGCTGGTCGAGGCCTTGTTGTTGCTTACCGATGGTAAAACCGAGGCCGCCACTGCTCATCAGGCCGGATTTTTTGGTTTCGGTCTGGCTACTGCTTTGAGCACTGTTTTCGGCGGTGGTGAGGGTGAGGTCACGCCCAGCCGAGAGCAGGGTGCCATTGTCGCTGACGACATTACTGCCCTGCACGGTAAGGTCGCGCCCAGCTTGGATGGTGACGGTGTCGCCACTGAGGGTGCTGCTGTTGTGGGTGGTCTGCTGTTGCTGCGTATGGGTGTGGGTGGTGGTGCTGCTCAGTGTTTTTTTGCTGGTCTGGGTGCTTTGTAGTTCGAATTGGCTGTTTTCTTGGGCGGTGGTGAGGTTGACGTCACGGGCGGCGCTGAGGCTGAGCGCGCCTTTTTCGCTATTGATGTCGCTGCCTTGGATGGTGAGGTCACTGCCACGGGCCTGGATGCTGACGCCTTGCTGGCCGCTGATCTGGCTGCCGAGGGCGAGCTGGCTGCTGCTGTCGATGCGCTGTTGGCTGTTTTTGCCCCATTCCTGGTCGTGATCTTCGGCCCGACGTTCGCTGCTGAGAATGTCGACTTTGTCGCCAGAGAGAATGATTTGGCCTTTGTCGCTATTGACGGCACTGCCTTGTACCGTGAGCGTATTGCCTGCCACCGCTACCACGCCACCGACGCCGCCGAGGGTGCTGCTGTGTAGTGTGTCGGCCTGACCGGTGGCGTTGACGCTGCTGCTGCGGCTGTTCGCGCTGAGCTGGGTGCTTTGGCTGGTGGTATCGGCCCGCACGCTGAGCTTGCCGCCGGCGCTGGCGAGGGTCTGGCCACGGGCGGTGGCGCTGGAGCCGATCAGGCTAAGGTCCTGGCCGGCGCTGAGTTTGAGGCTGCCTCCCGATTGGATGCTGCTGCCGAGTGCTTGTTCGGTGTGGGCGTTGATTTTGGCGCTGCCACTGCCGCCGATGTTGCCTTGTAGTGTGCTGTCGCGGTTGCCCATACGGCCGGCGAGGAAGTCCTGCTGGATATCTTGGCTGCTGCGGGCGGTGGTGATAGTGAGGTTGTTGCTGGCGCTGAGGCTGACTTGGTCTTCACCACGGACGCTGGCCCCTTTGAGGGTGACGTTATCGCCACTGAGCTGGACAGTCTTACCGCTGACGCTGGCTTGGCGACCGGCCTGTTGCAGGTCGGTGCTGAGTGTCAGCTCGCCGGCTTGCAGTTTGACGCTGTCGCCGCTGATGTGGCCACCGTTGTGATTGAGGGTGTCAGCCTGGGCAATGAGGGTGTTGTCAGCCTGCAGATTACCGTTGTTGTGGAGGCTTTGCGCAGAGAGTTGCAGATCACGCCCGGCAATGACCGCCCCGTCAGCGGTGAGGCTGACGGTATGGCTGGCCAGATAGACCTTGGGCACCAGTACGGTTTGCGGGCCGCTGGCGGTCATCACCGTTTCGCTGACCAGCCAGACGATGTCTTGTTGTAGTGCATTGATCTGCGCGGCGGTGAGGGCAACGCCGACGGTGAGCTGGAAGTCCTGCGCCACTTTGGCGCCCTGGTTCATCAGCGCGGTGTATTGTTCCATCGCGTCTTCGCCATGCAGTGAGGAGCGGCCGGTGAGTTGCAGGATCTGGTCGTTGACGACTTGCTGTTCGTAGTAACCGTCGCCCAGGCGCTTTTGTTGTTCGGCGGGTTGGATGCCGAGCTGTTTTAGCATGTAGTCGCTGCTGATGAAGTTGCCGTACTGGGTGAAACGCGGGTCGGTTTCAATCAGATAAGCGGCCTTGGGGTCGGGGTTTTGTCGGAACAGGGGATTGTTCGGCGGATTGAAACTGCCCGCTGGTACGGTGCGCGGGCGTTCGGCCTGCGGGGTTTGCGGGTTGTCAGCGGTGGTGTTGTCGATGGTTTGTGCGGTGATGCTGACGCTTTGATTGCCCGCGATGATGGCGTCTAGGGTTTGCAGCGCGGTGGTGGTGGTGCGGGTATGGGTGCGGTACCAGTGGATGCCAACGGCTTTGTCGTAGTGGTCAACGCTGGTTTCGGTAACGGTTTCATTCACCGAGTAGGCCTGGTTGAGGACTGTACCGGCGTTGACGGTGAGCTGGCCATGGGCGGTGATGCTGCTGGCGTCATTCAATAGGCGACCGCTGATATTGAGGGTCATCGCACCGCCAGCGTTCAGCTTGGCGGCAGTGCCGGTGCTGATGAGGCTGTCCTGGGTACGGGTGCCGTTGACGGTACGTTCACGGAAGTTGTACAGGTCTTCCATGTGGTCGAGCTCAAGCGGGTTGACGTGTTTGTCCGGGTCCCATTGTTCGAGGCTGGCAATAGCGGCTTCGCGCCAAACAATGTCGATGTAGGGGCAGCTTGCGCCTGCGCCGGTGCAGCCTCGGCCTTCGTAGAAGGTCATATCGATGCTGCCGTCGGCATTTTGTTGAATGGCGTTGTAGTTGACCCAGATCTGTTGATCGCCAGCGTATTGCACCAGCGCTTTGTTATGGGCGGTGTCCAGTTCGAGAATGGTGCCATAGCGGCTGTTGGCATCGGCCAGATTATTAACGCTGAGGGTTTGTGTGGTGGCGGTCAGGTCGCCGCTATCGGCATATTCGCCGAAGGTACGCCAGTAGTAGTTGTATTTGTTCCATTGATAAGTGCTGCTTTCGGCATCGCGCTGGATGTCGAGGCCGAGGCGGCGGTTGTCGAGGCGGGCGGCGCTGAGGCTGAGATCACCGACCGCTTCAATGTCGGCGGCGAGGTTTTCGATGAGGTCGCCGCTGCTGAGGGTGAGGTCTTTGCCGCTGTAGAGGGTGGCACCGTTGCGGTTGCTGAGGGTTTGCCCGGCACGGATGTCGAGTTGTTTGGCCGCGGCTATCAGCGCTTGCTCGCCATCATTATTGATGGTGTCAGCGGCTAGAGCGAGGGTGCTGCCGATGATGGTGCCCTGGTTGTTGAGTGTGGCGGCTTGCAGTGTCAGTTGCTCGCCATCGAGGCGGCCCAGATTGTTCAGCTTACCGGCGGTGTTGAGCTGAAGGTGGTGCTGGCTGGCGAGGGTAGCCCCGGCCTGGTTGTCGATCTGGGCGGCGGTGAGCTGTAGGTCGCCGGCATTAGCCCAGTTACCCAGATTGGTCAGCGTGCCACGGGTGGTGAAGCTGAGGCTGCCCAGGCTGCTGAGGAGGTCGCCTTGCTGGAAGGTGTAGTCCTGTTGCAGTTGGATATTGAGGTTGTCGGCGCTGAGTAGACGCCCCCCCTGGTTGTTAAAATTATCCGCTTGCAGGCTAAATGCCTGGCCGCTGCTGGCGGTGCCGCCCTGATTGAGCAGGCTGTGTACATTGAGGCTGTGGGCACCATCGCTGATCAGTTGGCCTTGGCGGTTGTCGAGCTGGCCACCGACTTGGGCAGTGAGATGGCCTGCGCTGTGGATTTGCCCACCGTTGTTGTTGAGGTCCCCCACTATCGTCAGTTGTAGGCCGCTGTCGCCATAGAGCTTGCCACCCTGGTTGTGGAGGCTGGCGGCATTGAGGCTGAGTGTGTCGGCGTTGAGGGTGCCGCCGCGATTGTCGATCACCCCGCTGACGGTGATCTGGCTGTTACCGTTGCCGTTTTGTTGCCAGTTGCCACCCTGGTTGTTGAGACTGGCGGCGTCGACTTGCCATTGTTGGGCAAGGATCTGCGCGGATTGGGTATTGAGAGCTCCGCGGCTGTTCAGGCTCAGTTGTTGACTGCTGAGGGTGAGGCCGCTTAAGTCCAGGTTGCTAGCACTGAGCAGGCTGTTGCCCCCAGCGCTGAGGTGGCCGCTGGCCTGCAGTGCTCCGCTGCTGCGCAGGGTGAGCTGGCCAAGGTAGCGCGACTGGTTGTGGTCATCGCTACCGGCGACGATGCTACCGTTGCTACTGAGGCTGGCGGCGCTCAGTTCGATGTCGCCCTGGGCGGCGAGTTGGCCTTGTTGCTGTAGTTGTCCGCCGCTGCTGACTTGTAGCTGGCTCTGACTGTAGTGGCTGCCACTGAGCGCAATATCGCCGGTGGCCTGCAGGTGCATATCGCCAGCGCTCTGGCTATTGCCGCCCAGTTGCAGCTTGCCGGCGCTGCTCAGGGTGAGGGTGCCGGTGCTGGCGCCCAGGGTGCCATTGCTGCGTACGCCGACACCGGCTTCGGTGCCGATCAGGCGAATCTTGCCCACATACATGCCGCCGAGTTGGGCGACGTCTATCGCCAACGCCGGGGCGGCGCTGCGACTGGCTTGCATGCTGATACTTTGGGTGTCGGCACTGAGTCGGTTGGCACCGGCGATCACATTGAGGTCTTGCGCCCAGATACCGGCGTTGACGGTGATGGCACGGGCGAGCAGGTCGGTGTAGGCGGTGCTGCCAGCGAGTAGGCCGGCCCCTTCGATCTGGATGTGGCCGCGTTCAATCTGGTAGCCGCTGAGGCTGCCATCGGCACCGAATTCGGGGCGACCGGTGGTGAGGGTCAGGCGGTTGGCATTGATCGTGCCGCAGCCGTCACAGACGATGCCGGCGGGAGTGGCGATGATGACTTGGGCGTTGCCGCCGGCCACTTCGAGCATGCCGCGCAACTGACTGGGGTTGGCGCTGTTGACTTCGTTGAGAATGAGGCGTGCCGGGGCCTGATTGGGTTTGAGGTTGGGGTTGCCCTGGATATAGCCGCCCAGCTGGGTGTTGACGCTGGTGGCGGCGTTATTCAGGATGGCGCCCTGATGATCGATGTCGAACTGGCTGTACTGATTGCGCGACACCCCGGCAGCGTTTGGCGTCTGGATATTGACTTGTGGCAGACCGTTGGCGGTGTTGATCACGCCGGGGCGATGGTTTGCCGGCGCATTGGGGTCGGCGATGATGCCGGCGGCCAGCGTGGTGCTGGCTAGCGCACACCAGGTAGCATAGACCAAGCTGCGCAGCGTGACCGCCAGGCCAGCCGGGCGCCGGGTAAGGCTGCCACTGCCGGGGGCCTTGCCGTGGCGGCGCTGGGTTTCGGCAACGGCGACCAGTTGGCCACGGTGACGGTTAAACACGAGTCGATAACAAAGGCGGTTCATGCGGGTGCTTCCAATAATTTTAAGGTTCAGTATTGCCAGTTGAGGCTAAAGCCGGTGACGTTGCGGGCGGTGTGAAAGCCATCCGGATGCAGGAGGGGCCAGCCGGTGAAGACGTCGTAGCTGAATGATTTAAAGAGGCTGCCGCGCCAACCCAGCACGCCCCCGGCCAGACGGGTGCCAGCCAGATAGCCGGCGGCCGGGCCACTGACCTGGCCGTAGTCCAGGCCCAGATAGAGCGCTTGCTGGCTGCTGCCGAGTGCCCAGGCTAGATCGTTGCGCAGCAGCCAGCCGCGTTCGGCACTGAGGCTGCTTTCGCCATCAAAGCCGCGCACGGTGTAGCGGCTACCGATGGCGAAGCGGTCTTGCGGCGTCAGCGGGGTTTTACTCCATTGCCCACGCCAACTGCTGCTGGCGGTGAGGGCTTGCTGGCCGAGCTTGAACGGGTAGCTGAGGCTGAGATCTGCCTGCACGATGGATGGGCGACTGCTGCCGAGACCTAGTGCTGCTTCCGGCGCCGGTAGCGCATTCAATGCGCCACTGCCACGTCGCCAGCTGAGGTTGGCATCCAACGTGCTGTCTCCCAGATAGCTGCGCTGATTCAGGCCCAGCGTCCAGCCGCTGGTGCGGCGGCGTTGTAGTTCGATTTCGGTATCGGCGATGAAATTGCGCGAGCGTTTGTGATAGCCCGCCAGACTGAGCGTCGTTTTATGATGACTGTCGCGGTAGAGCAGCCGGGATAGCGTGAGCTGGCTGTTTTGGCTATCGCCGCTGTAGAGATAATCCTCGTTAACGCCAGCGACGGTCTGGAAATAGCGGTAGCTGTTGTAGCTGGCCCCCAGTTGCCAGTAACCCAGCGGCAGCGAGTAGCTGAGCGTACGATTGCGTGTGCCGAGCACATCGTGCTGAAACAGCTCTTTACCCAGACTCAGATAGAACAGGTCGTTCAGGGTGAACAGATTGTCTAGCGAGATGGTGGCGCTACCCTGATAGGTGCCGGTGGCATCCGCGCCGCTATTGTCGAGGCTGAGCGCCAGGCGGATCGGCGTGGCCTCTTGCCAGGCGATGACCAGATCGCTTTCTCCCTCATTGGCGGCCGGTTCAATCTGGATGTCGACGTCCAGCGTCGGCACACGTTTGAAGTTCTCCAGGGCCTGCTCGACATCGCGCAGATTGAGAATGTCCCCGGGTTTGGCGGGTACCGCATTGGCCTGAGTGGCGCGACGGGATACTGGCTCGACAAAGCGGATCTGGTGAATACGACCCGGCAATACCGTCAACAGCAAGGTGCCCTGATTCAGATCCTGCTCCGGCACCAGCACGCGGGTGGTGATATAGCCTTGGCGCAGCAGCGCATTCTGCACCTGCCTCATCACTAGATGAATGCCATTCACGCCCAGACAACGCCCTGTGGCGGCCTGCACATCGGCTAGCGCAAATTGAAAGCGCGCGGCGGCCTCGCCTTGCAGCAGGATGCGCTGAATCGGGAAGCAGGGCTGTTCGTCGGCCGGGTAGTCGCCTAACTCGGCGGTGGCGCGAGGTAACTGGATAGCCGGTGCGGGGGCCTGACGCTGCTGTTGTTGTACCTGTTCGCGTTGTTGTTGGCGAATGAGTTCCTGATCGGCCGGGCTGAGTTCAGCGGCCAGCAGTGGCAGGGAGAGGAATGGGGTGATAATGCCCCAGCCTAGCCAGCGATAGAGGAGACGAGGAGAGCGCTGGAGAGGCTGGGGGGGTCGCAAAGGCATCAATAAATGTTTAATCAAAAATTTTTTAGTCAATAAGTATCTAATCAATAAATATCTAATCAATAAGTTTTTGTTAAAAAATGCCACGGCAGATTATGAGAAAACCGATAGTCGGTATATGGGAAATTTCTGAAATAAGTAGGGCTAAGGATGATTGTGATGGGGGTGTTGATTGTTTAAGCCGATGGCTTGGATGTGTGGTGCTGGAAATGCTTTTGGATTGATCGAATGTGTTTAGGCTGTGATGGATTGGCACTGCTAGGCTGGGCAGCGAGTCTGGCTCATTTTGCCCAACCCCTCGAAAAGGTAAAATTAGCCGCCTTGAGAGAATTGGCTTATGCCATATCGGTTTTATCTCGAAAAAATGTACTGTGCAATACAAAATAGGTGATGGCAAATTTATGTGTTTTTAAAGTATACCCTAAACAAACAGAATGAAACCCCCTCTAAAAGCGTTCGTTTAGGGTTGGTTTATCATATTAATTGACACATGTTCGCCTAAGTAATAGATTTCAAGCAAACACTTTGCAAGGAGCAGCGCTTGAAAGGTCAACGTATTGGCTATATCCGTGTTAGCACTTCGGAACAGAACACCGAACGCCAACTTGAGAATATTCCATTAGATAGAGTCTTCACTGATAAAGCCTCAGGCAAAGATACTTTCCGTCCCGAGTTGGATGCCCTCCTCTCTTATGCGCGGGAAGGCGATATCGTCCTGGTACATAGCATGGATAGACTCGCCCGCAATCTGGACGACCTCAGATGCCTAGTACGGGCCTTAACCGGTAAAGGCATACAAATAGAGTTCGTTAAAGAAAAACTCATCTTTAGTGGTGAGGATTCACCAATGGCCAACCTGTTATTGTCCGTGATGGGGGCTTTTGCTGAGTTTGAGCGGGCGTTGATCCGCGAGCGGCAACGTGAGGGTATTGAGCTGGCCAAGAAAAAAGGCGCGTACCGTGGGCGCAAAAAAACGCTGTCGCCCGAACAGGCGGTTCTATTGCAACAGCGGGTCGCCGCCGGTGAAAAGAAAGCTCAGTTGGCGCGGGAGCTCGGCATTAGCCGTGGAACGGTTTATCAATATCTAGGACTTGAAGGCTAAGTCGAAAATTATACCAACGTGTTTAATTTGAGTAATGTTGCTTTTAATTTGGTAGCATCAGAAGTTAAGATATCTATCTGATATATCTATTGGGAGTTGACTCTAATTTCACTTAACCGTCACACTATCTAACTAGTTCGCACAACTCTATAACATTGGGGTGCGTATCCAATGATGGCTACCTAGAACAACAGACTAAATGAAGAACCGCAGCATCATCGTAAAGGGAGCCGCTGTAGGCATTACAACCCGATACGAGCAAGATTACATCTCACTGACCGACATGGTGAAAAGCTTCGAGGGCGGAAGCGCACTGATTGAGCAGTGGCTGAAGAACAAAGACACGCTCCTTTTTCTTGGAGTGTGGGAGCAAATCAACAATCCCGGTTTTAATTCCCCCGAATTCGAGGGAATTAGAAACGAAGCCGGGCGCAACAGCTTCTATTTATCTGCCAAAAAGTGGATTGATGTCACTGGTGCTATTGGCCTGCATGCTAAAGCCGGGCGGTATGGTGGTACCTATGCGCACCGTGATATCGCCTTCGAGTTCGGCTCATGGCTCAGTCCGGAATTTAAGTTATACCTGATCAAGGAATTTCAACGACTCAAGGATGAAGAGGCGCGTACCACCTCGCTAGAGTGGAACTTCCAACGCATGCTAGCCAAGGTGAACTACCGTATTCACACCGATGCGATTAAGGAACGGTTGATCCCACCACAGCTAAACAAAGTACAAATTAGCATTGTTTACGCCAATGAGGCAGATCTACTCAATGTCGCGCTGTTTGGCATGACGGCTGCCTAATGGAGGAAAGAGAATCCCGGTCAACCTAGAAACATACGCGACACAGCCACGCTTGAGCAACTGGTCATACTGTCGAATCTGGAGAGTATCAATGCCGTCTTGATCCACCAGGAGATGCCGATGCAGGAACGACTGATACAATTGAATATGATTGCCATTACCCAAATGCATTCTTTAATTAATATCCCAGCAATCAAACAGCTTGGCAAAACAATGGAATAATTCGAAGTTCCCACCTTGCAAAAGTAGTCATCGGTATCGTCCAGCATCTCTAAGAAGATACTGTCTCGCCACGATGATTACTAGGTGATTAAATATTTAATAGAATGGCCTTAGCGTGAGTTTTAGTTCTACTGAGCGTCAGCCCCCGAGAACGTGCGGGACGAGCAATTGAAGGTCATCAAATACAACCACCTGATAGCCAACCTGTTGATCTTTCAAAATTTCAAGAGCATGACGCAGGCGCTGAAGGAATTGCAGGACTGTTAATCAGCGTCGAATGATTACCAGATTTGGGGTGGAAACAGCGTCCCATTTTTACCACCCCAGGTAATTTGACCTGTCCTGGTAACCGTAAACATGAGCATCAGCCCTCTCCTGTGGCAAACGGGTCAGGTTATGACAGCGGCGCTATTGAATCGGATCCACCATCATTGCGACATCCTTTTGGATGCTGACAGGTGGTAAGTTTTCGGCGCTGATTGACACTCTAGTTGGCAATTATGGGCCAGTACGCGAGATATTCAAATTATGCTTGCAGAAAGCGCTCCTGATTGTTTTATCGACGAAGTGGAAAGAGCTGTATCTCATCAAGACAAGCCGTTTGATTCACTTTTTGCACAAGAAGGAGTCGGTGGGATTTCAGGTCAGAATTATTTGACAGGACTGCTATGTGCTATTGAAGGATTGGCTTGGGCACCCAAGTATTTATCTCGCTCTTTAGTAATATTAGGGGAACTGGATAGCCATGATCCTGGTGGCAACTGGGCTAACAGGCCACTTAATTCGATTATCGACATATTGTTACCATGGCTTCCTCATACTACAGCCAATATAGATTGGCGTATTGCTGCTTTTAAAGCATTGGAAAGGGAGTATCCCGATACAGCATGGCGTGTTTTAGTTCAGTTGCTCCCCAATAATACGAGAAAAACCTCTGGTACAAATATACCAACTTTTAGAAATTTTATTCCTAACGAATTTAAAAAAGAGCCATCTTATGATGAATACTATGCTCAGATTGAAACATATAGCCAATTAACAATCGAATTGGCAAGTAAATCTTCATTAAGACTTATTGATTTAGTTGAAAATATTAACAATTTATCACCGTCTAAATTCGATGATGCAATTAAACTATTATATGACTTTTCTAAAAACCCAGATAGTGATGAATTAAAATTAGAGTTATGGGAAAAATGCTTAGAGGTCTATAACAAGCACAAAAAATTCTCAGATGCTCAGTGGGCAATGCAACCAGAGAAAAATAAAAAATTAAAGATGTTTCTACAGCCTTAAAATCAGAAGAGCCTATGCTTTATAGCAAACGACTTTTTGGTCAAAGAAGTCATGACTTATTTGATGAAAATGGTGACTGGCAAGCCCAAGAAGAAAGATTGACACAAGAACGAGGTCAGTCAATATCTGAAATACACATCGTTAATGGTATTGAAGGAGTTTTAGAATTTTCGAGGCGTGTTGAAATGCCTGAGGTTGTCGGCAACAGTCTAGTTGCAGAAAATCTAGAGATCCCTTTTGACACACTAAAAAAACTTATTCTTAGCGACATTAAAAAGGAACGTTCTCTTGCTTCTGGCTATGTGAGGGTCAAGAACTAGAAGGAAGGAAATTCATGGGTATTGGCTGCTGTTGATAACTGGAATGCTCAAGAAAAAGCTGAGTTTTTTCTTTTACTACCGTTTAAAAAAGAAACATAGAATATGTTAAATGCTTCATTTGATGATTTCCCTTACGAGTATTGGAAAAATACCGTTGCTAACGCATACCACTGTGGTTCAACGGAAGAAAGTTACTTTGCAGTAGATTGCTTGATTAAAGTAGACCGTCCACTGTCAGCAATTGATTGTTTATATCGAATTCTGCGTAGCGATAAGGTAGTTGATAGCAGCAAAGTTGCAGTTGCTCTATTACAATGGATTAAAACTACAGAATATTTTAAGCGGTTTGATATTAACTCATTTAACGAACTTGTTAATTATCTTCAAAATGATGACACTGTTTCAGATGACGACTTGATGAAAATTGAATGGGAATACCTGCCTATAATTAATAGTGGCGCTAATGATTCGTTACAGCCTCGAGTTTTAGAGAAAAAACTTGCAAATGAACCAAGTTTCTTTTGTAAAATCATTCGATATGCGTATCGGGCAAAATTTCAAGAAGAAAAGAACGAACTATCTGAAATAGAAAAAAATATTGCGAAAAAATCATGCTATCTACTTGGGGAGTGGAGTAAGGTTCCGGGTATTGATGCAGAGGGTAACTTTGATGCCAATGCGTTTAATAACTGGTTTAATTTAGTCCAAAAAAAAATGTGAAGAGTCACGGCATTTAGAAATTGCTTATCAAATAATTGGAAGAGTATTAATTTTTAGTCCTTCAAATGACAAAAATTGGATACTTCCTGAACTTGCTGACTTTTTGAATAGGCGTGAACTTGAAGAAGTGCGCACTGGCTATAGGATCGCGATAAGAAATTCGCGTGGTGCCCACCTAGTTTGCCCAGATGGCAAACCGGAATTGGAATTAGCCCAAAAATATCGCACTAGGTCTGATGAAATAGAACTGCTAGGCTTTCATCGATTTGCTAGAACTCTTCGAAAGTTAGCCGACATGTATCAAGCGGAAGCAGAGTCGATAATAGAACAACATGGGGGCGTCTCAGAAAACGGGTAGAGTCGAGATGTGGCGCGGTGACTGTAGGTTTGGCATATCTGTTTCCGCCTCTTTCGATTTACGGTGCCTTAGTATCCTAGCCTTGGCTCCGTTTCCACATCCTGTTAATCAGCGTCAAATGATTACCAGATTTGGGGTGGAAACAGCGTTCAATTTTTATCACCCCAGGTAATTTGACCTGTCCTGGCAACTGTAGACATGAGCGTCAGCCCCCTCCTTTGGCGAATGGGTACAGGTTTTTGGTGATGCCAAAATGACAACCGCGCTATTGAGTCGGATCCACCATTATTGCGACATCTTTTGGGATGCTGACTGGTGGTAACTTTTCGGCGCTGATTGACATGCTGGGCGAAGGCGAGTGGAAAACCAAGAAGCACGGCGCGGAATATCGCCGGCAATGGCGCAAGGTGCATCTGGGCATTGATGCAGAAACCCTGCAAATCCGCGCCATCGAGGTGACAGACAA
>JACCFC020000031.1 GCA_020830965.2 Neisseriaceae bacterium TC5R-5 | reverse complement strand
GCGTTGGTTGGCTGGAGAAATGCAGACGTTTGTGGAAGAACTGCGAGCGTAAGCTCAACTCAAGTTTGCAACTCGTTCATCTGGCATTTCTCGTCCTGCTACTTCGAAGATCGTGAACAGGCTCTAACTGATAATGCACGTTAAGACTGAGATAGCTTCAATTTTATTTTGATAGTATTTGTGTTTAATAGTTATGAATGAGATATTCTATTTTTTATTTTAGTTGACGTTTTGAATAATTTGTTTTAGCTTGATCTAGTAGTTAATTTTTAAATAAAAAATCAGTACCTTAAGAAAATAAGTCAAAACTAGTTTTATGTTTTTGATCTAGATGCGAAGTAATTTCATGCAAACGAATATTGTTTATTTTTAATTAAATAAGCAGTGCCATATTTCTAATTTAATGTAAGGAAGAATGGTCATGTTCATACAGCGTAGAGTATTACCGCTTTTTTTAGGGTCGGTTTTTTGTTTATCGACCATGACAGGAGTTTGTGCGGCTCCTATTCGGGTGATGGCATTGGGTGATTCAATCACGGCAGGTGTGCCAACTCAAAATTATCGTATGGTACTGGCAGAAAAAGCACGTCAAGTTGCGTGTGATATTGATTTTGTGGGAGAGTATTACGATTTAATTCCGACGGCTTCTTCTAAGCATTCTGCTATTTGGGGTGTTAAGGCCGATGCAGTCGATCAAGTTTATATTGATGGTTGGGCACAGCAGGCTAAACCAGATGTTGTTCTAACGTTATTAGGTGGTAATGACAGCTACGATAATAATAAACCGGCTGTTAATACCATAGCTGATTTGCGAAGCATTATCGCTAAAATGCGCAATGTTAATCAAAATATTAAAATCCTTCTTGGACAGTATCCTGACATTAACCCAGCCTATCCTAGATTTGCAGAGCTCAAGAGCTTGATTCCAGGGTTGGCTGCTACTGAAACTACACTGCAATCACCTATTGTAGTTGTTGACCATTCTGTTAACTACGATGTGACCATAGGGGCAGATACATATGATGGTGTACACCCTTCTGTAAATGGAGACCGTAAATATGCCAATAACTGGTTCAAAGCGCTAGTAAATGCCGGCGTGTGTGTCAGTGTGCCGGTATTATCGAATGCCACATTTAATAAACCAGTTAGCGTGTCTTCGAGTATATATGGTTATGGAGATCCTGTGCTGGCAGTTAACGATATCATTAATGATGCGGGTTGGGTTCGCTCTACCGATGGAGCGCCACAAATATTAGAAGTAGATTTGCAGGGCAGTTATCGCTTAAGTTATTTTGAATTGAGTCATAACTTGGCGGTAGGAGCTTATGACACTCCTTATCTATTCAACACCAAAGCCTATGAAATAGCCGTTAGTACAGATGGTATTAATTGGCCAACCGTTGTTACGGTGACCGATAATGATAAGGGAAAAACCACTCATAAAATACCAGAGACTAATGCTCGCTATGTTCGATTAACGTTGAATCCACCATTTGATGGAGGTTTAATTAATATTAGAGAGTTCAGAGCAATAGGTTTGCCATTATCAATGCCCTTTAAAGCACCACTTAAAAAATAATGATGTCGTAAAAATTAAAAGTAGGCGGTGTGCTTGCCGCCTATTTTTAATTTTCGTTTATCTTGGTCATTCGCTGCTGAGCGGTAAGTATTGTTAATCTGCCAGTGAGTTGATGGCAGCTAAGAGTTTCCGTGAGGTCAGCATTTCTGTGCCTAGTAAATGATCTAACCATAGACGCATTAAACGGCGGGCAGCCAGTCGGGTGTCGGCGTGGGTGTAGTTGTCCATATCAATGGCCAACAGGTTGGCACCACTGAAAGCGTATTCGTCTGAAAAGCTGTTGTCACAGGCCAGGCCACCATTGGCGTAGCGGTAAGTCTGTTCGGCCTGGATGGGCTCGCCGTGCTGATCCTGTTGCAAAGATGGCGCATAACCCAAGGTTTGCAGCAGGCGTAGTTCATAGCGACGTAACACGGCGGCGAGGTTGCCGGTGGTGGTTAGGCCGCGCACTGCCGTATCGTATATGTGAAAGGCTTCTGGTTCCGGGTTATCTCGAGCGGTGAGTTTGAGCATCAGTTCGTTAAGATAAAAACCGCAGATCAAGGGGAGGCCGGAGAGCTGCGGTATGCCACCATTCCATTCAGCACGGTGTAGGGTGCGCAGCTCGTTTTTGCCGAACCAGGCCAAGGTGAGTGGCTGAAACGGTAATAACACCCCGCGCAGATCGGCTCGCGGGCGTCGTGCACCGCGTGCCATCACGGTAAAACGGCCATGCTCGGCGGTGAGGATTTCCACCAGCAGGCTGGTTTCACGGTAAGGCTGGGTATGCAGAATGTAAGCGAGCTGGCCATCTACCTTGGCCGGCTGGCTCATGGCAAGGCGTCCTGCTCGGAAAAGCTGTAACTGCGTTCTACCCGTGCGATTTTAATGGCGTAATGCTGGTACCAGGTGTTGCGTCCCATTTCCTGTGCGAGCAGATGTTCGCTGTGCTGGCGCCATGCCGCGATGGTTTGCAGGCTTTCCCAGTAAGACACAGTGATACCTAGGCCAGTCGCATCCCGGCTACTGTCTATGCCTAGGTAACCGGGCTGCATTTCTGCCAGGGTCAGCATTTTTTCTGCCATTTCGGCATAGCCGGCATCATCAGTGTTACTGCGTTGTGAGGAGAAAATGACTGCCCAGTAAGGGGGGAGGGGTAGTGTACTCATGTGATCAATCCAAACCAAATTCTCTGAGAAAGCGTACATCGTCAGCCCAGCCGGATTTGACCTTCACCCACACTTGCAAAAATACTTTGCCATCGAACAGTTTTTCCATATCCAGGCGTGCTTCGGTGGAGATTTTTTTCAGTCGTTCGCCGGCTTTGCCGATCACAATTGGTTTTTGATGCTCTTTATCGACCAGAATGCCAATATGAATGCGGCGTAGCAGTCCGTCCATCTGAAATAGCTCAACTTCCACATTCATTTCATAGGGCAATTCTTCGCCCAGGTAGCGGAACAGTTTTTCCCGCACGATTTCGGCGGCCAAAAAGCGTTCGCTTTTGTCGGTGACCATATCTTCCGGGTAGAGCGGTACCGATTCCGGCAGGTGAGGACGTACTTTATCCAGTAGTTCTAGTAGTCGTTGTGCGTGTTTGGCACTAACTACTTCACTATCAACAAACGGAAACTCAGCGCAGACGGTATTGATAAATGCCTGTAGCGCCAGCTTGTCCTTGGCCTTGTCCAGCTTGTTGATGACCAGAATTACAGGCTTGTGTTTGGGCAGTAGCGCCATCACTTCGCGGTCTGCTGCCGTAAAGCGCATCGCTTCGAGCAGGAATAACACGCAATCGACGCTGGCCAGCGAGTCTTTGACGCTTTTGTTCAGCGTTTCATTCAGTGCACCTTTGTGAAAAGTTTGAAAGCCGGGGGTGTCGACAAAGATGAATTGCGCTTCTTCTTCGGTGTAAATACCGTGCACACGATGGCGCGTGGTCTGTGCTTTTTTCGAAGTGATGCTGACTTTTTGGCCAATAAGATGGTTCATCAAGGTGGACTTGCCCACATTGGGACGACCAACAATGGCAACAAAGCCGCAGTAATAATTAGAATCGGTAATCATGGGCGTTTCTTGGTTGAGGCGAGCTTGTGTTCTAACAACTGTAGTGCACATTCTGCTGCCTGTTGTTCTGCCGCGCGGCGGCTACCGCCTTCTCCACTAGCATCAATAGCCAGGTCACCCAAATCGCAAGCCACTTTAAACCACTGCTCATGGGCTTCCCCGCTTTGCAGCAAGATACGGTATTTGGGTAGAGGTAATCTGCGGGCCTGTAAGGCTTCCTGCAGGCGGGTTTTAGCATCTTTCGCCTGCTGGGTGGTATCAATTGCGGCTACCCGCTGTATGTACAGTTTGCTGACAACCAACTCGGCTGCGGCAAAATTCGCATCAAAGCTGATGGCGGCAAAGATGGCTTCCAATGCGTCAGCGAGAATGGAAGGGCGGTTAAAGCCACCGCTTTTGAGTTCTCCCTCACCCAGATACAGGTAATCGCCCAGTTTCAGTTCATGGGCAATTTCGGCTAGCGTATTCTGGTTGACAAGGTTGGCACGCAAACGGGATAGCTCGCCTTCGCTCAGTTTGGGAAACTGATCATATAGCATGCGTGCGACGGTATAGTTGAGAATGCTGTCGCCAACAAACTCGAATCGTTCGTTATTGGGGCTGCCAAAACTGCGGTGAGTGAGTGCTTGTCGTAATAATTCTGCTTGGCTAAATGAATAATCCAGCGCTAGGCTCAGGCGCCGGAAACGGTTGTCAGTGTGGGTCACGATGTGGTGGTGGCTGGGTTTTTACCAGCTTGAGTGTCGAATTTGAACAAGAGGCTTACATTGGCAAACAACGGTACTTCACGTTGATAGATAGCGTGAATGAACACAAAGTCACTACCAGTGACGACGGTCAGATTTTCACCTCGAACCGAGGTGACATCGGCAATACCAGCGCGCTCATTAAACGATTTACGTATGCCAAGCTCACCAAGGCTATTCTGGGTGGAGAGGGTGTTGAGGATCTGTTTTATTTCAGCATACTCGGAGTAGACAGGCAGTATTTTGATTAACAGCATACCTATCACTGCCATCATGGCCAGCGTCAGTAACACAGACAATAGGGACAGCCCTTGTTGATGTTGCCGTTTTTTATTCTGCATCTGTCAGCTCCTTATATGATTATGGCGGTAATGGTTTAACGAATCATTTTGCCTATGCGCGAAGTGTCACCGAAGTTCATCCAGATCATAAAGGCTTTACCTACCATCAGCTTGTCATCGACAAAGCCCCAGTAACGGCCATCTAGACTGTTGTCGCGATTGTCGCCCAGCATAAAGTAGTGCCCGGCAGGTACTTTGCAGACAAAGCCGGTTTCATCATAACGACAGTTGTCACGCGCCGGGAAGTCGCGCACTTGGCCGAGCGCCACCACGGGTGTATTCGGATTGTTGAGAACCGAGTAGCTGCGATTATCCATGGTCTCTTTCAGGCGCTCAGCCTGGATCATCATCAGACCTTGCTCCAGATATTCATAAGTGCCATCTTCTTGCGTCGGTAGGGCTTTACCATTGATGGACAGTCGCTTCTGGCGGTATTCCACGACATCGCCAGGCAGACCGATAACGCGTTTGATGTAATTGATCTTCGGGTCGGGTGGGTAGTTAAAGACCACAACATCACCACGCTCAACTTTATTGATCGGAATGGCCACGGCATTGCTGACCGGTACCCGCAAACCGTAGGTAAATTTATTCACCAGAATAAAGTCACCGACGATCAGGCCTGGCCGCATTGAGCTGCTTGGAATCTGAAACGGCTCGGCAACAAAGGAGCGCAGTAAAAATACCAAGCAGATAACCGGGAAAAAACTGCGGGAGTAATCGACAAAGTGACCTGCTGGTTTTCCTGCAGCTACACGTTTTCTGCTCAGTATCAGCTTGTCCAGCAGCCAGACAGCGCCGGTAACCAGTACAAAAATCAGCATGACGGCAGTAAAGCTCATATAGTTTGACAGCAAACCAAAGCCGCCAATCAATACCAATAGATAGCCCCACTGTATCGACTGTGGCCAGTCTTTGGCTTCTTCTGCTTTCTTGCCGCCAAACATAATCAAGGAACCGCCAAGCAACACGGCCAGCGCAAACACCCAAAACAAATTTCCGTCCACTTATTTGTCCCCTACTTGAAGAATGGCCAGGAAAGCCTCTTGTGGGATTTCCACGTTTCCTACTTGTTTCATACGTTTCTTGCCGGCTTTCTGTTTCTCCAGCAGCTTTTTCTTACGAGTGATATCACCACCATAACATTTAGCCAGCACGTTCTTGCGCAGCGCTTTGACGGTTTCGCGCGCAATAATGTGGCCGCCAATGGCGGCTTGTACCGCAATATCAAACATTTGCCGGGGGATCAGTTCCCGCATCTTGGCGGCGAGTTCGCGACCACGGTATTGCGAACTGCCACGATGCACAATCAGGCTGAGGGCATCCACTTTTTCGCCATTGACCAGAATGTCCAGCTTGACGAGGTCGGCGGCCTGGAATTCTTTGAATTCGTAATCCAGAGAGGCATAACCACGGCTGGTGGATTTGAGCTTGTCGAAAAAGTCCATGACCACTTCATTCATTGGTAGTTCATAAGTCAGCATGACCTGGCGACCCATATACTGCATATTGCGTTGTATGCCGCGCTTCTGGTTGCATAAGGTCATGACGGCACCGACATACTCCTGCGGCACTAGAATAGTGGAGGTGATGATGGGCTCGCGCAGTTCTTCATACTTGCCCGGTTCCGGCAGTTTGGATGGGTTCTCCACTTCGATCACGCTGCCGTCCTTCATCACGACTTCGTAAACGACGGTGGGCGCGGTGGTAATCAGGTCCATGTCGAACTCGCGCTCAAGACGTTCCTGCACGATTTCCAGGTGTAATAGGCCTAAGAAGCCGCAGCGGAAGCCGAAACCGAGTGCTTGTGATACTTCCGGCTCATATCTGAGCGAGGCGTCGTTGAGTTGTAGCTTTTCCAGCGCATCGCGCAGTGATTCGTAGTCGTGGCTCTCTACCGGGTAGAGGCCGGCAAACACCTGCGACTGCACTTCCTTGAAGCCAGGGAGAGCCTGTTGTGCCGGACGGGTCGCCAGGGTGATGGTGTCACCCACCTTGGCGGATTTGAGCTCTTTGATTCCGGCGATGACAAACCCGACTTCACCGGCCTGCAAGCTCGGGCGTTGTAGCGATTTAGGGGTGAATACACCCACCTGCTCACACAGGTGCTCGGCCCCGGTGGCCATGAATTTGATTTTGTCCTTGGGTTTGAGCTGACCATCCTTTACTCGCACCAGCATCACAACGCCAACGTAATTATCGAACCATGAGTCGATAATCAGTGCTTTGAGCGGGCCGTCTGGGTCACCTTGCGGAGGTGGTACTTTGCTGATTAAGGTTTCCAGAATGTCTTCGATACCAATACCCGATTTGGCCGACGCGCGCACTGCATCAATGGCTTCAATGCCAATGATATCTTCGATTTCCTGACTGACTCTTTCCGGCTCTGCAGCTGGCAGATCAATCTTATTCAGTACCGGGACAACTTCTACACCTAAGTCGATGGCGGTGTAGCAGTTGGCCACGGTTTGCGCTTCTACACCTTGCGAGGCATCGACGACCAGCAACGCCCCTTCACAGGCAGATAAGGAGCGGGAGACTTCATAGGAAAAGTCAACGTGACCGGGGGTGTCGATCAGGTTGAGCTGATAGGTTTCACCATCACGCGCTTTATAGGTGAGGGCAGCTGTCTGAGCTTTAATGGTAATGCCGCGTTCCTTTTCGATATCCATCGAATCGAGTACTTGCGCGCTCATTTCCCGCATTTCCAAGCCACCGCAAAATTGAATAAAGCGGTCAGCCAGTGTCGATTTGCCATGATCAATATGGGCAATAATCGAAAAATTTCGGATGTTTTTCATCAATATCCAGCAAAAGATAAGGGCACGTTAGCGTGCCCGAGACTACCGACAGCGTGAGAGGCTCTCGCGCTTAAGCTTGCTTTAAAACGTGAGTTTGCACCGGTATTAGCAGCGGGTACCAAGTTTAGCACCCGCTGACGGGCTTATACAGGCGCGGATTCTAGCTGATTTAGGCTAAAAATGCAGCCAGTCTTGCATTATCCAGATGCCAGTGACAGATTTCCTGTTCTCCAGCCATCAATACCGGCACCAATTCATTAAAACGCTGTTCCAGTAGCGGGTCAGCATCGACATCGATGATTTCCAGTGCAAACCCATGCGCTTGTTGCCAGCTTTGCAGTTCGGCCAGCATCTGATGGCATAGGCTGCAATACTCGCGAAAATAGAGCGTCAGTTTCACGGTGCTTTGGCCACGGGTAGCGGCACAAACATGGTGGCGCCTTGACGCATCACTTGTAATGCCAGCGATGAGCCTTGCGCGGCATTGAGCGCCGACTTTAATTGTTCGGCACTGCTTAACGGTGAGCTACCGATGCCGACGATGATGTCCCCAGGGCGCAAACCGGCACGCATGGCGCTATTGTTCGCGGCAGTGACCAGTAAACCGAATTTAATACCGGCTTGCTGTAGCTGTGCCGGAGTTAGCGTTTGTACGCGCAAACCGATTTGTTCAAAATTCTGCTCACCTGGTCGAGTCTGTTGTGGTTGGCCACGGTATTCACGTTGCGCTACGCGTGGGTCTTCAACTTTCAACTCGGTTGGTATCACTTTGAGGGTTTGCGTTGCGCGATTACGCCAGATTTCCAAATTGATGGGGGTGCCAGGCTGTGTGCCGCCGATAAAACGTTGCAGATCAGACGCTGATTCGATTATCTGATTATTGACTTTTTGAATGATGTCACCCGCTTTTAAACCTGCCTGTTCTGCCGGCCCCTTTGGCTCTACCGAATTAATCAGCGCGCCGTTAGGACGAGATAGACCGAAGGAACTGGCTAGGTCGCGGTTCATTTCCTGGATGGCGACACCAATGCGTCCACGCGACACCCGACCTTTTGTTTTCAGTTGATCAACGACATTCATGGCAACGTCAATCGGGATAGCGAAGGAGATACCCATAAAACCGCCGGAACGGCTGTAAATTTGGGAGTTGATGCCGACTACTTCACCAGCCAGATTAAACAATGGGCCGCCAGAGTTGCCAGGGTTGACTGCGGCGTCGGTCTGGATAAACGGCACGAAGTTCTCGTCGGGCAGGATGCGATTTTTACCGGAGACGATGCCTGATGTCGCAGTATTTTCGAAGCCGAAAGGTGAGCCAATGGCTAGCACCCATTCCCCGACGCGTAAGGCATTGGCATCACCACGGCGCACCACCGGTAGGTTAGTGGCGTCAACTTTCAGTAGAGCAACATCGCTACGGGCATCCGAGCCGATCACTTTGGCCTTATATTCGCGCTTATCGTTGAGTTTGACGGTGATTTCATCGGCGCGGGCCACAACGTGGGCGTTAGTAAGCACATAGCCGTCCGCAGAAATGATAAAGCCGGAACCCAACGATGAGGTTTCCTGCGGTTGTGGCTGCTGTTGGCGTGGAGGGGAGAAGCGGCGGAAAAATTCAAAGAAGGGGTCGCCTTCAAACCCTTCCGGCATGCCAGGATTGGCCACTTCTTTAATAGTGGACTTAGTGCTGACGTTTACCACTGCCTTACCTTGATTTTCGACAATACCGGCGAAATCGGGTAGGTTGGCCGCCATGGCGACAGGTAGGCCTCCGGTCAGAACAGAGGCTGCCAGCATGGTAGAGACAATTAATTTTTTTACCGACATGTGGGCTCCATTAATCAATTTTGGTTCAAGTTTTCCGGTTAAGACCGGTAATTAATATTGGTGCTGGAGAGGGTATCCAATACCGAACAAGGCACTCTTGGGCGGATGAGGAGCCAAAGAGTGTATAAGAGCGATAAAGCCTATTGGATTAGCATAGTTCAAGTCAAACCCCGAGGTGTGAAGAAGTGTTCTTGCATTAGGAGTTTTGTTTGTTGCTGATTTTTAATTGCCGTATCACGCTGAGCAGGGCATCTCCCGGCATATCCGCTACCAGGGTTAATTGATAATTGCCTTGAGTGCTGGTCACCATATTGACGGCTCCATGCAAATTACTGGCACGCTCTTGCGTGGCCAACTCCAAAGCAGGTTCAATAAATAGTGAGAGCATGACCAGGCCATCTGAAAAGACTAAATGATGCAGGATGGCATGGGTTTTTCCCGGTAGCTTGCGGGGTACTGAGCGAATCAGCTTAAAGCCGGCAGGTAGGCCTGAGATTACCTTATTTAGCGATGTTGACTGATTGGCTAAAGCGGCACTTGAGCGTAATTCCAGCTTGTGCGGTAAGGTGGGTTGATAGGTTTTCTGATCTTTCGAGGCGCTCAGTCGCACTTTGGTGAAGGCAAACAGTTCTACCGTTTCTCTGCTAGGTGAAAAGATTTGAATTTTCAGGGGTAGATAAGTCAGCGTATCGACGCATAAACGCATGCTGTAGCGTTGTTGGTCCTTGGGTTGTAACTCCAGTAAGTCGCAGTCACGGTTGGCCACCCGGTCATGGCCTTGATGCTGCAAATTATAAGATTGGTTAATGCCGCTCATGTCTTCGGGCAGCAGGGCGGGAAACAGCCGCATTGAACTCAGCTTAGCGGTGATTAAGGCTTTTTTGTCTGGTGCGTAACAACTGAGTTCCCCACCTTTACGTATGATTTCGCGTGATGGGCCATCTAGGGAGCTACGCTTTTCCTGTAGCATGTCCCCCTTGCCAGTGCGAGTAAGCTGGAAGGTTTCTAGCGTACTTCCCACTTGGTGGATATAGGCACCAGTTAAAGTCTGAGAGCGCGCTGTTTGTGCGATCCGTTGCAGTTGTTGCCAATCGTTGCTAGCGGCATAAGCGCTGGTAAAGCTGCTGAATATCAGGACAGCAAATAGAAAAATAGCGGGCATTACTGGCGAGCTCCATTGCCGTAAGCAACTTTGACCGTATCTGCTTCATTAGTCATTTCCTGATGAGCCATCAGATAGAGGTCATCTCGTGCTGTGTTTTGTTCAGCCAATAGGGCTGGCGAGCTTTTTTGTGCCATAGCGGGTGCTGGATGTTTAGACTGTTGCCAGGGCTGCCAGCTTAATATGGCTACAAAGCTTACGCTGGCTACGGCGGTCAGCAGCGCTATTTTTTGCCTACGCTTGCTATGCCACCAGCTTTCAGGTGCCAAGATAGTAGGCTCTGCTGCTAGACGGCAGGAACTGACTGCTGTGATATCAATAGACAGCAAGGCCTGCTTGCGTAGCGCATCACCAATCAGGTGATATTCGTTCCAGACTTTTGCTAAAGATGGGTCTGCGTCCAGAGCACTGAGGGTGCTGCTGTGTTCCTGATCATCCAGCTCACCATCCATCATTGCGGAGATTATTTCTTTCATCATTACCACCTTTTATTTTTGGCCGTATCTAATAAAGGTCTAAGCTCAGCAGCAATAGCCTCGCGTGCTCTAAATATTCTTGATCTAACCGTTCCTATCGGGCAGTTCATGGTTTCTGCAATTTCATCGTAGGACAAGCCTTCCATTTCCCGCAGAGAAATAGCGGTGCGCAGTTCTTCCGGTAAAGCATCTACAGCCACATTAACTGCCTCTATAATTTGCCGATTCATCAGCTCGGTTTCCGGGGTGCTTAAGTCGGCCAGTTGCGATAAGGCATCGAAACCGTCGTCTTCTCCATCATTTGCCGCATTCAGAACCAAGGGGCGTCGTCGGTTCGCTGTTAGAAAATTTTTGGCGGTATTAATGCCGATCCGGTATAGCCAAGTATAAAACGCACTCTCGCCGCGAAATGTCGGTAAGGCACGATACGCCTTAATAAAGGTTTCCTGGGTGACATCCTCAATATCGGCACCATCACGAATAAAGCGTGATAACAACCTAGCAAGACGCCGTTGATATTTAGCAATCAGTAGATTGAACGCTCTTTTTTCCCCTTCTTGGGCACGCTTCACCAACTGTTGATCGAGATCTCGATCACTCATTTTCTTATTGTGCTCCCTGATTTGCTCACGCTTTTTCTGTGGGCTTAATGTTATAGGAACCGTGGCTAGACCACGGCCTTGGCAATGGGTTCCCAAGTGCTGCTAATAAAGCTGCTCGCGCGGTGCTGCTGTTGGTATTGGCGCACCTTACTGGGGCTTTATGGGTAGTGCTTGAAAATGTGGCGTGCCGAAACATACCAGAGCTTTGCATAAACGGACATAGTCGTCTCAGGGCTCTGCTAAGCTATTTTGTCAATATTTGTGCTATTGCCATGCCATAACAGAGACCCTAAACTGCTTCGGGTATTTTGTCTGCTTCTAGCATAAGGACGTCATTATGAGCACTCCTGGTCAACGTTTTCGCCGGGCCATTATCGAAGAAACACCATTACAGATTGTTGGTGCCGTCAATGCCTATGCTGCGCGCCTGGCAGAGCATTCCGGTTTTCGCGCCTTGTATTTGTCAGGGGGTGGCGTAGCGGCCTGCTCTTGTGGCATTCCTGATCTGGGCATCACCACTTTGGAAGATGTATTGATTGATGTCCGCAGAATAACGGCTGTTACGGAATTACCCCTACTGGTGGATATTGATACCGGTTGGGGAGGGGCGTTCAATATCGCGCGGGCCATTCGTAGCTTGGAGCAAGCCGGTGTTGCCGCCGTGCATATTGAGGATCAGGTACAACAGAAACGCTGTGGGCATCGCCCGGGCAAGGCCATTGTCAGCCAGTCGGAGATGGCCGATCGCATCAAGGCGGCAACTGATGCTCGCCGGGATAGCAGTTTTGTGATCATGGCGCGTACGGATGCGCTGGCGGTAGAGGGGCTGGAGGCGGCGATTGAGCGGGCGGTAGCCTGTGTCGCTGCGGGGGCAGATATGATCTTTCCTGAAGCGATTACCGACCTGGCCATGTACCGTCAGTTTGCGGATGCGGTAGGCGTGCCGATTCTAGCGAATATCACCGAATTTGGTGCAACCCCACTCTACACGACGTTACAACTACAGCAGCAGGGGGTCAGCATGGTGCTGTATCCGTTGTCTGCTTTCCGGGCGATGAGTCAGGCGGCTCTTAATGTTTACGGCGCAATTCGCCGTGATGGTAGCCAGCAAAACGTTGTCGGGCAGATGCAAACCCGTATGGAGCTGTATCAGCACTTGGCTTATCACGAGTATGAGCAAAAACTGGATCAGCTATTTGCTGCAGAAAAGTCACATTAATTTGCCTACAACTGCTTAAGATTTACAGGAGATACCGCATGACTGAGCCTGTTACTACCATCAAACCCAAGAAGTCCGTCGCACTATCCGGCATCGTGGCCGGGAATACCGCCTTATGTACGGTAGGCCGTAGTGGCAATGATCTGCATTACCGTGGTTACGATATTCTGGACTTGGCTACTCGCTGTGAGTTTGAAGAAATTGCTCATTTGCTGGTGCATGGCAGGCTACCCAATCTGGCAGAACTCAAATCCTACAAAAATAAACTGAAAGCGCTGCGTGGTTTGCCGGCGGTGGTCAAGACCGTATTGGAGGCTTTGCCGGCCAATACCCATCCTATGGATGTGATGCGCACCGGGGTGTCGACACTGGGTTGTGTGCTGCCGGAGAAGGAGGGGCACCCGCTCAGTGGTGCGCGTGATATTGCTGATCGTTTAATGGCGAGTCTGGGGTCTATCCTGCTGTATTGGTATCATTACAGCCTGCATGGCAAACGTATTGAAGTAGAAACCGATGATGATAGTATCGGCGGGCACTTTTTGCATTTGCTACACGGAGAAGAACCGTCAGCTGCCTGGGTGCGGGCGATGCATACCTCGCTTAATTTGTATGCCGAACATGAATTCAATGCCTCTACCTTTGCCGCCAGGGTGATTGCAGGTACCGGTTCCGATCTGTACAGCAGTATCGCCGGGGCGATTGGTGCTTTGCGTGGTCCTAAGCATGGTGGTGCCAATGAGGCAGCGTTTGATATTCAGCAGCGCTATGAGCATCCTGATGAAGCTGGGGCAGATATTCGCGAGCGGGTAGCGCGTAAAGAGGTGGTGATCGGTTTTGGTCATCCCGTGTATACCTTGTCCGATCCACGCAATAAGGTGATCAAGGAGGTAGCGCGTGAGTTATCCGACAGTGCCGGTGACTGCAAACTGTTTAATATTGCTGAGCGACTGGAAAGTGTGATGCAGGAATGTAAGAATATGTTTCCCAACCTTGATTGGTTCTCTGCCGTCAGTTATCACCTGCTGGGGGTGCCGACCGCGATGTTCACTCCTTTGTTTGTGATTTCACGTACCAGTGGCTGGAGTGCCCATATTATTGAACAGCGTCAGGATGGCAAGATTATTCGGCCGTCGGCCAATTATATCGGGCCGGAGGATCAGGCATTTGTGCCACTGGAGCAAAGAGGGTAGTGATTGAGTGGCCCCGATGCCTTTGAGCCATCCAATTTTTAGCCGGATGGGCCATGAGGCCCATCCGGCTATGCTTTGACATCGTGTGTCAACGGTCTGGAAATAAAGCTGGCGGGTATTAAGTCTTGAAATAATTCACCGACTCATTTAGGCGCTGGGCAATTTTAGTCATGCCATCGGCGTTATCCGCCACATTACTGATAATCGCGGTGTTTTCCTCTGCCATCTGCGCCACTTTTTCCATATGTTGGGCAATCTCAGTGCTGGCTATCTTTTGTTCATTAACTGAGTTGACAATGGTGGTTGTACTGGTGGCGGAGAGTTCGGCTGCCTGCTCACCTTCTGCCAAGGCTGTTTCTACAATTTCAACAAAAGAGTGACTGGTCGTGAGTGAAACCAGACTGACTTTAATTGCATCTTCCAGCTCAATAGACTGTGTGCCGAGCACATGTGTTACCTGATCAATCTCTTTAGCTGACTTAGAAGAACGTTCGGCCAATACGCGAACCTCATCAGCTACCACAGCAAAACCACGCCCCAGTTCTCCTGCGCGCGCAGCTTCAATGGCGGCGTTCAAGGCTAGCAAATTGGTTTGATCGGCAATTTCACGTACTTGCAGTGTCATGGTGGTGATGCGTCGAGTGTTTTCTACAAATTGTTGCACCGCAGTGGCAATGCCTTTAACCGCGTTTTCGACATTATGCACTTCGCGAATGAGTAGGCCTAGTTGAGCGCTGCCGTTTTTGGCTGTGCTCAAGCTGCTTTGAGCGTGCTCGCGCATTTCACCAGCAGCATCGGCTACATGGCTGATGCTGACGGTAAGTTGTTCGATAGCTGCGGCGGCACCAGCAGCAGCTTGGCTCTGATATTGTGAGGCGGTGAGAACCTGGCTGGCCGATTCGGATAGCTGACCGGCAACACTATTGGCCTCTTTGGCACCATCCTTGACCTGACCAATGGCTGTTACTAGGTGTTCTCGCATATCAGCCAGTGCAGAGATGACCTGTGCTGTTTCGTCTTTGCCATCTGGGGTGAGCTCTATTTGTAAATTACCAACGGCAACTTGCTGAGCAGCGCTGAGAGCGTTCGCCAACGGCTTGGTGATAGAGCGCGCCAACAACCAGCCAATCAGGATTGACAGGGTCAGACAAATGCCGGTGATAATTAAAGCAGTGTTACGTACTCTGGTGCGGGTCGTATCGGCAGTCACTCGACTGGCGCTGGCTTCATCAGTCAACGCTACCCGTAGGGTATCTACGGCTTCTTGCAGCTTGTTAATTACCGGCCGGTGGACATGAATCATGTAGTCCATGGCTTCTGCATTTTTATTGGCAGCGGCGAGTTCTACCAACTTGGTTTCAGGCCCTAGCATGTCGTGCTGAGCGGCTAGTACCTCGGTGAGCAGCTGGGCGGTAGTGGCAGGGGGAGGGTGGCTGGTGAAGTGCTCTTGTAGCGCACGACCAGCGGCTTCGAATTCAAGCGTGGTTTTATTTATTTTTCCCTTGAGTTTTGCGGTTTCAGCAGGATCTTGTTCCAGTAGTAGATCCCGGGCTTCAATGCGCTGCTGTTGCATCAGGTGATCAATTCTCCCCACCATGGTGAGTGAGACCAGTTGATCACTTGCCAGGTTGTCCACTTCCGCGCCGATAGAGGAGAGGCCTTTTATCATGCTGATACTCATGATGATAACAAGCCCAATCAACGCTCCAAATGCTAGAGCTAGTCTTTGCCAGATGAGCAGATTTTTCATGATTGCGATTTCTTCGAGAAGTTAAAAAGTAAGTGCGCTTCAAAGAGTGTTCAACATTATTGATTAAGACTATTTAATAAATTGTAAGACATTATTTTTATTTTTCTGCTGGAGTTTAGTGTCTTCGCTTATTTTTTTGCTTTTTGTCATTATTATGGACATGAAGTATTCGGGCCTATGTGCTGATTATGTGCCGCCATATATGGAATATTAGATTAATGAACAGAAGAAGATTTTTATTTTGTGCTGCTTCTACGGCGCTGTTGATGTCTGCTGTTGTGCCATTTGCTGAGGCCAGCGAACGTGGAAGGTCTGTAAGGACAATTGATGGTCAGAGTTCATGGGTGCGTAGCCTAATTTTTCACTATACCGCCGTACCCTATGAGACGGCTCTAAAAATGTTAACCGACCCTAAGCATCGTGCCAGTGCGCATTACTTGATTGCGGATGCTGACAATAATGGAGCAAGCTTTACCGTGCAGCAATTGGTTGCCGAGACGAAGAGTAGTGCACATGCTGGCCGTAGTTATTGGCAGGGTAGTCGCATGTTGAATGCTAGTTCTATTGGCATTGAAGTGGTGAATCTCGGTTATCCATCGCCGGAGCAGGATCAATGGCCATTGATGAGTCGCCACTGGTATTCATATGAAGAAGGCCAGATTGCCGTTGTCGCACGGTTGGCGCGGACTATCATCGATCAGCACGGTATTCCCGCCAGCAGCGTTGTGGGTCATGCAGATGTGTCGCCAGGTCGTAAAGTGGATCCCGGCCCATTATTCCCCTGGGAGCGCTTATATCGCGAGTTCGGTGTGGGGGCCTGGCCAGAAGCGGAAGCGATTGAGTATTACCGTACCAATCAGCCTTATGCTGGCGATGTGCGGCAGTTACAGGCCAAGTTATTAAACTATGGTTACGATACACCGCAGACCGGGCAATTAGACCCGATGACCTTGGCGGTAGTGGCGGCGTTTCAAATGCATTTTCGACCTGCCAAATATGATGGGCAGCCCGATATTGAAACCGTGGCGGTGTTAGATGCCTTGTTGGAAAAATACTTTAATCATCGTAATGATTCCCGCAAGAGATAAAGACGAGCAGCAGAGTGCTCGCATCAACTGCCCCTAGCTTTGAAATATTCGCAATATTAGCTGCCTAAACCTTCGGCTGTTAGATAGGTACGGATATCAACCTCGTCAATCTGTTCGGTCACCATATGTTTTTGCGCATATTCCAGATAGAGGCCTGAGCGCAGGAATAGATCAAACAGATCAGGATCGATATGGCCGTCTTTCTTCATGTGGTACATGATTCTGACGGCCTCCGATAGCATTTTGCCTTTTTTGTATGGGCGGTCACTGGCGGTGAGTGCTTCAAAAATATCAGCAATGGCCATCATTCGCGTGGTCCAGCCCATGTCTTCGCGTCGTAGTCGGCGTGGGTAGCCAGTACCATCCATTTTTTCATGATGACCTCCGGCGATATCGGGGATTCGTCGCAGGTGACGGGGTAATGGCAGGTTTTCCAGCATGATGATGGTGTGAATAATATGTTCGTTAATTTTGTAACGTTCTTCTTCGTTTAACGTACCTCGACCAATCGACAGGTTATATAGTTCACCCCGGTTGTACAGATAGGGGGGCATCGTGACTTGGAATTGCCAGCGTTTATCATCAGGTAGCTTATCGCTGGCTGTCCGTGGTATCAGGTGCTCTATTTTGTCGGACAGTAGCGCTTCCATCACCGGCAATATTTCGGGGCCTTGAGCCTCTTTGCGGGCCTTTTCAGCATAGCTAATGCCCAGCCTATCACTTAGGGTACGCTGCCACTGGTACTGGCTGATTTCTTGCAGACGACCGAGTTTATGCTGATCCATAAACTCACCGCCTTCATTACAATTGGCGATGAAGGCAAAGTCGTCGTCCAGTTTGCTGTGTTCTCTCTTGAGTTCCTCACGCGCGATTTCCGGTGATTCCCCGTTGGCAAGGGCCTGCCAGTAAGTGAGTGAAGCATCCCGCTTGAGCACTTCAAAGCGCATGCGTATTTCGTGAAGACGGTCATAGAGCGTTTCGAGTTTGGTGGCCTTGTCGACGACGTATTCGGGTGTCGTTACCTTGCCGCAATCATGCAGCCAAGAAGCGATATGTAGTTCTTCCCACTCCTTCTCACTGAGTGAAAAGTCGGCAAACTGGCCCGTTTGTTCCTCACAGGCAGCTTTTGCTAGCATCTTGGTAAGTTCTGGGACGCGCTGACAATGCCCCCCGGTGTAAGGACTTTTTGAGTCGATTGCCCCAGCAATCAGTTGGATAAATGACTCAAGCAAGGTTTTTTGTTCATCCAACAGTCGCTGGGTATGTAAGGCCACTGAGGCCGTGCCGGAAAGTGCGGTGGTAAAGCCGAGGAGTTCAGGGCTCAGCGCTTGCTGGCTTTCGTCAATAAACAGGACCAGTGCTCCTAGAGTTTGATTGCTGGAGTCGCTCAGTGGCAGCACCAGCAGGGTCATATCTGCTTCAATCTGCTCTAGAGCGGTGAAAAAATGGCGCAATTCATCGGCACGCAGTGGTAATGGGGTGTCTGGGGTTTGGAGTGCACGTAATACCGGATGATAGCTATCGGTGATGCGGTTTAAGATACCTAGCCGTTCCGGCGTATCCAGAAAATCTCCCTGCCATTCAGCCTGTACCGGGCGTAAGTTGGTTTCGTTGTTATCACTGAGATAGATAATTCCACCGCTGGCTTGAGTGACTTGTTGCAGCTCGTTAAGCAAGCGCTTGAGCAGGTGTTCAAAATTACTCTCGTTTGCCAAGGCCGAAGATAGCTCCAGAAATTTGCGAATGGTAGATTTCATGACGCTAATTGACTGAGCCAGGTGGCGTACTTCGATGATGTGTGTGTCAATGTCTACTGGCTCTGAGAAGTCAAAAGCCTGTATTTTTCGGGTTTCCAGTGCTAGTGCATCCAGAGGGTGAGAGGCCATACGCGCCAGTCGTGCCGCAATCAGAATACCTGCAATTAGTAGTAATACCGAGATAAGGATGGTGCGATTGCGTACAGAAATGGCCTCCGATAGTAATTCATCATAAGGGATGGCAATGAGCAGGCGATAGGGTGCACTGCCGGTCAGAGGAATGGTATTGATGACGCCATGCCATTCTTTATCATTTGCCTGAAAACTATGGCTTTGGTTATGACGGTTATGGTTGATTTGATACAGTGTGTCCAAGGTATTTTCCCCTAACTGTTTTAGCTTGGGAAAGCCTAACTTTCCCTCGGGTAGGTCTATCGCCTTGGGTACCCCACGATCCCAGCTAAGCACCGAACCTTGCTCATCAATGAGCGCTAGAGTGGTGTGCGGAGTGATGCGAGAGTTTTGCAAGATGGCATTAATATCATTCAGGCTGATATCCACACCGACAACTGCTTGCCCGTTTGGCGTTGGCCGGGAGACAGTAATGCCGCTTTGTCGAGTGGTAAAAAAAACGTAGGGGGTGGAAGTGACCATTCGATTAGCGGCCAGTGCCTGTTTATACCAGCCACGGCCACGTACTTCATAGCGGTAATCTTGGGGTGACTCGTGCTTTAGCAGCCGTCGTTTGTTATCAAAGTAGAGGTAATCGCGTTGGATGCCGTTTTTCAGATGGGTGATGCTTTGTACTACCCAGGCCGTGTTGGTTGGAGCATTTTTGAAACGGGCGCGGAGTGGAGGGTCATTACTCCAGCGACGCAGTAGGAAAAAATCGCCATTGCTATAGCCGATAAAGCTGGCGGAGACACGATTCATTCTATCCATGCCACCCATCAGAAACGGTAGCACAGTCAAGCGCTGTTCCAGCGTTTTACTGTTCATAATGCCCTGATTAGCTATCAGGTCAGCAAAAATGGCGACCGGATGGTAGAGCTGTTCTAATTGGATGACTGCGCGTTCGCCAATCATCGCTATTTGTTTATCGGCGGCATTTAATAAGATGCGCGTATTTTCACGATAGTGATAAAAGCTGCTGACCAGCGCAAAGCTGAGTAAGAGCCCGATAAATAAATAGGCAATATGTAATTGTAGTGAAATTGGCCGTCTTTTTTTAGAAAAAGGCATGCTGTTTGCCCGTTCAGTTGTCCCGCCTTGCATTATAGAAGCTGCTTTCTAAATAGTTGATTTGTCATGATTTGTAGGTGTTCTCTTTATCAGCAAACGGAGAAAGTTAGCGAGTAATAGGCCATTTGTAGTTTAATGCCAAATGGGATAATTGTCTTTTTTGCGATTGTATAGGCATAATCGCCACTAGTTTTACTTTAAGACTGGGCCGATCAGGTACCAGCTAAATAAAAACATTAGCAGTCTGACAAAGGAGAGTAAGCATGAGTGATTTAACGGTAACACCACCACTAGGGGTTATGCATGGCAATGATGGAGCAAAGGGGGGGACCCCTATGCCGTCCACCCTGGACTTACAAGCCTGCCTTGATGAGCAATCACTGTCCGCTTATCAATGGCTTATTTTTATCTTGAGTTTTTTAGTCGTCATTGCAGATGGCTTTGACACTGGGGCGATAGCCTATATTGCACCTTCTTTAATTCAAGCATGGGGTATTGAGCGAGGAGCACTGGGCCCGGTTGTTAGTGCTGCATTAGTTGGCATGGCTTTAGGGGCGCTCACTGCCGGACCATTGGCAGACCGTTTTGGACGAAAAACAGTGGTGATTTTATCGGTATTGTTCTTTGGGGTGGGGAGTATTGCTTGTGCTCTTTCGTCCTCATTATCGGAGTTAACAATATATCGTTTTCTCACAGGTTTAGGTTTGGGGGCAGCAATGCCCAATGTTGCTACCTTATTAGCAGAATTTATGCCTAAGCGGATCCGGGCAACCATGGTGAATGCTTTGCTTTGCGCCTTTCCTAGCGGGGTTGCGTTGGGAGGTTTGTTATCGGCCCATATGATACCGAGCTATGGTTGGCAGAGTGTTTTGGTATTGGGAGGAGTACTTCCTCTGATTGTGACCTTGTTAATCGCCATTTTTATGCCGGAATCACTGCACTTCATGGTGGTTAAGGGTAAAAGTCAGGAAAAGATTGCTCGGGCTTTTCAGAAGGTGACTGGCCGCAAACTTGCTGCTGGCACAGTACTTCATATTGCTGAACAGCAGCCTGCAGATAATAAGCAATCCGCCTTGTCGCTGATTGTATCCAAGCACTTTCGCCTAGGAACCATTATGCTCTGGCTTGCTTGTTTTATGAGTTTGTTGGTTTTTTATTTACTAACCAGTTGGCTACCGATTTTATTGAAAGATATCGGGTTTTCTACCGCTTAAGCTAGTATGCTGACTGCCGTTTTTCCGGCCGGTGGGGTGTTGGGTTCCCTATTGCTGGGTTATTTGATGGATAAGACTAATGCTAACGTAACCTTGATAATTAGTTATGGATTATCAGCCGTATTACTGTTTTTTTCGGGACTGGTTGCACAAAATGCTCTGCTATTTAGTGTTGTGATTTTTCTGACCGGGGTACTGTTGGTTGGGGCCCAAGTATCGCTTCCCGCCTTAACTGCTGCTTTTTATCCAGTGAGAGGACGCGCAACTGGGGTGTCATGGATGCACGGAATAGGGCGTTTTGGTGCCATCTTTGGTGCGATGGTCGGTGCTGAAATGTTACGCTTAAATTTCAGTTTCAATTTAATTTTGAATATATTAGTCGTTCCCTCATTAGTCGCTGCTGTTGCCCTGTTTATTAAAAGCAAACTGAAAATAGCAACTGCTGCGTGAAAATAGCAAAACTAATATTGTGTTAGATCAGGAGTGAGGGGTGTTTGCGATAACATTCCCTTGCTGTTACGCCGTATCCGGGGGCTTTCAAGCCGCTTAGGCAGTCGTAGTAGTGTTTAAGCAAATATCAGGAAAGCTGGCGGAACACCCGATAGCCAATATATAGCCAGGTTTCCCGTAGCAAGAATCGTGACCAGCTATTCCAGGTACGATAACGGCTCGATAGTGTTGGGGCCGCATGTGCTTGCAAGCCCAAATCAGTTGCCATCAGCACCGAACGGCGCATGTGCAAAGGGTCGCTAACCAGCAAAAAGGAATGTATCCCAAATTGCCCGCTCAAATTGCGGGCATTTTCCAGATTCTGCCAAGTGGTACGCGACTGATTTTCTGCCAGCATCACCCGCATTGGCACCCCCTGCTTGGCAGCAAATTCTCTTCCGACGTCTGCTTCAGCTGGATAACCAGGTTCTGGTGTACCACCAGTGAAAATAATCCAGTGGACCTTGCCAGACTTGTACAACTTGACCGCATGATTAATCCTCTCCCGAAATACCGGTGACGGGCGATTACCCCAAGCGGCAGCGCCCAGCACTAAGGCTGCATCAGCCTGTGGCTCACTCGCATTATTTCCAAAGTCAACAATGCTCCACGCCGCATACGCAAAGCCTAAGAGCAATAGAGAAACCGCTAGCAGAAAACCTTTCAACATCAGGCGCAGATAGAGCATAGGCGGGGTAGGTCGATGATCAGATAAAGATTGCATTCATGACATGGGTTTTATTACTGGTATCGACAGAGCACGGCAACACTGTTTTGCATACTATTTTTCCAGTTCCCAGATCGCTGCCTGTAAAGATTCCATTCGGGCCGATAGGGCTAGCTGAGCATCTGTCAAAGCTTGGTTATAGATTTCTCTCCCTACCTTCCTGATAAGGAAATCCAGCAAGAACTGAGTGTCGAACTGGCCTAGTTCGACCTCCAAGTTATCCTGAAAATATTGTTGTACTACCGGTACTAATGTCTGTATTTGTTGCTGACTCAGCATTGAATCACTCACGATTGCTGGCTCCGAGTACGGATAATGAGACGGCAATTATGACCCGGAACAATTAAGGAAGCAAAGAGTCGCAAGGTTGTTACGTTCTAGGCTTTATATCCTAAAATACGATGGGGAGATCCCCTGATGCCCGGGATGGGCTCTCTTGCTGAAAAACATCTTTCCAACTGGTATAAGAGGTGACATACAGCACAGGGAACCATAACAACAAACCCAGGCCCAGCGGTAAAATGGCCAAGAATAACAGCATGGCCAACATCAGCCCGCAACTTAATACGACACTCCAGTTAGTCAAACCTGCCCGCAAGCTCAGGCGCATCGCCTGCCAGGGACTGACTTGACCGATCATCACCAGAGCCGGTGCAAACCAATAAGTCAGGTTTAATAAAAACATTAGCAAGGCCGCCACACCCAGAAAAGGCCAAACTGGGCCGCTTATTTCAGGCACCCGATTAGGAACTTCCTTGATTTCTATTCCAATAAATTGCCCAAATATTCCTAGCAATAACAGCGAGCTAATAATGAGTGCCATATAGAGCATGCCGACATTAATTAAGGGCCGTAATGTCGTTTTGAAACCTACGAATAAATCCATTAACTCCAGCTCGGCACCATGCTCGCTTTTCTTTGCCGCGGCAATAAAACCGGCAGCAAACACGGGAGCGATAAAAAACGTCAGAGGTGTCCCAAATACCGGAATAGCGGATAACACGACATGCATGACGATGTACGCCAAAGCAAGTAGCACCCAGGTTAGCGGCTGCTGGCGAACAATATAGAATGCTTCCACCACCCAAGCCCAGCCACGGCTAAAGGCAACTTTGCGGGACATCGGTTCAACGGGTAACTCTTGCATCATCATCTCCCAATAATATGTAGCCGATTGTAGCTGAGTTTTGCAGGTAGACCGAACGCCGTGTATCCGGTATGCAGTTGCCGCCACCCTATAACATCAGCGATAATCCGGGCTTTTACGACGGCTCAGTCTGCCAAATATGGCGCAATCAAGACGAGTGCCGCCACCTTGCTTTCCAAATAGTTTTGAGGTTCTTCTAAAATGGCCACCCGCACCGAGCTTGCCAATGCCATCCGTGTCCTTGCCATGGATGCTGTTGAAAAAGCCAAATCCGGTCACCCCGGCGCCCCCATGGGCATGGCAGATATCGCCGAAGTACTCTGGCGTGATCATCTAAAACATAATCCAGGCAATCCACACTGGCCGGATCGTGACCGTTTTATTTTGTCTAATGGTCATGGTTCGATGCTGATTTACAGCCTGCTGCATCTCAGTGGTTATGATCTGTCCATAGAAGACCTGAAAAACTTCCGTCAATTGCACTCCAAGACCCCGGGCCATCCTGAGTATGGTTATGCACCTGGTGTCGAAACCACTACTGGCCCGCTAGGTCAGGGCATCACCAATGCGGTAGGGATGGCGCTGGCAGAGAAAATGCTGGCCGCGCAGTTCAACCGTGATGGACACCAAATTGTCGACCACCACACCTGGGTGTTTCTCGGCGATGGCTGCCTGATGGAAGGGATTAGCCATGAAGCCTGCTCGCTGGCGGGTACTTGGGGCCTGTCCAAACTGATTGCGTTTTGGGACGATAACGGCATTTCCATTGATGGCAAGGTTGATGGCTGGTTCACCGACAATACCCCAGCTCGCTTTGAGGCTTATGGCTGGCAAGTCATTAAGAATGTTGATGGTCACGATCCGGTAGAAATTGCTACCGCCATTGAAACGGCCAAGAAAAACCACGACAGCCCGACCTTGATCTGTTGCAAAACCACGATAGGCTATGGTGCCCCCAATAAACAGGGCAGCCACGATTGCCACGGCGCGCCGCTGGGAGCAACAGAAATTGCCGCCGCCCGCGAACAATTGAAATGGCCATATCCACCATTTGAAATACCAGCAGACATTTACGCCAGTTGGAGTGCCCGTGATAAGGGTGCACTGGCCGAAATCGAGTGGAGTCAGCGTTTTGAAGCCTATCGCACTGCTTACCCGGAACTGGCCGCTGAGTTTACCCGTCGTACTAATGGCGAATTACCGGCTATCTGGGAAGCGGCCAAAACCGAAGCTTTAGCTCGCATCAATACAGCAGCACAAACCGTCGCTACCCGCAAAGCCAGCCAACTGGCATTGGAAGCCTACTCACCTATTCTGCCTGAGTTTGTTGGTGGTTCCGCAGACCTCACTGGCTCCAATCTGACTAACTGGTCCGGTTCAAAATGGCTGGATCACACAGGGCAGGGCAATTACATCAGCTACGGTGTGCGTGAGTTTGGTATGGCAGCCATCATGAATGGCATGACGCTGCATGGTGGGCTGCGTCCTTATGGTGGCACCTTCCTGATGTTTAGCGAGTATGCGCGCAATGCTTTACGCATGGCCTCGTTGATGAAGATTAATCCGATTTTTGTATTCACTCATGACTCAATCGGGCTGGGTGAGGATGGGCCTACCCATCAGCCCGTCGAACAAATAGCTACCTTACGTTATATTCCGAACCATCACACTTGGCGTCCTTGTGATACTACTGAAACCGCTGTCGCTTGGGCGCATGCTATTGAGCAGCAAACGACGCCTACCAGCCTGATACTTAGCCGCCAGAATCTACCTTTCATCAGCCGCGATCAGCAGCAAATAGCCGATATTTCCCGAGGCGCCTATGTGCTACGCGATGCAGAGAGTCCACGTGCAGTACTGATTGCCAGTGGCTCGGAAATTGATCTGGCGCTGAAAGCACAACAAGTATTGGCAGATGAAGGTGTTGCCGTGCGTGTGGTCTCCATGCCTTGCTCCAATGTCTTCGACCAGCAAGATGTCACCTGGCAGCAGCAGGTACTACCTATCGGTTTGCCCCGCCTGGCAATTGAGGCCGGTCATCCCGACTTCTGGCGTAAATATGTTGGTTTGGATGGTGATGTGCTGGGTATAGACCATTTTGGGGAGTCTGCTCCCGCAGCTCAGCTATTCCAAGCTTTTGGTTTTACTGTAGAAAACGTCGTCGCCAAAGCACGGGCATTGCTCAACTGAGATCAGTGCACACTAGGCCATTGCTCAGGCAATGGCCTTTTATTTTGTCAGTCATGTAGTGCTGACACTACAACTAGTCAATGGGAGAATTATCTGTATGCCTATTCGTATCGCCATCAATGGATATGGTCGTATTGGCCGCCAGGTGTTACGCGTCATCTATGAAAATAAATTACAAGATGACTTCACCGTTGTAGCCGTTAACGCCTCTGGCGATTTACGAATGAATGCCCATCTCACCGAATTTGATACCGTACATGGCCGCTTTCCCGGCAAAGTGGAACAAGACGGACAACACTTGATTCTGAATGGCCTAAAAATTCCTTTCTTTAGTACCCGCCACCCAGCGGAGCTACCTTGGGAAGCGCTCAAGGTCGATTTGGTATTGGAATGCACCGGTGCTTTTACCAGCAAAAAAAAATGCCAGGCCCATTTACAAGCCGGAGCTAAAAAAGTGCTGATTTCGGCTCCTGGTGAAGCCGATGTAGACGCGACCGTCGTTTATGGTGTGAACCACGAAGTGCTGACTGCGGACATGAAAGTTGTCTCTAATGCTAGTTGCACCACTAATTGTCTGGCACCGTTGGTTAAGGTCTTGCACCAAGCGATTGGGATTGAAAAAGGACAGATGACCACTATCCATGCTTTTACCAATGATCAGGTATTGACCGATACCAAACATAAAGACCTACGTCGCGCGCGCGCAGCAACCCACAATATGGTACCGACGAGCACCGGTGCAGCCAAGGCAGTAGGGCTGGTACTGCCAGAACTACAAGGTAGGCTGGATGGTTTTTCCGTGAGAGTACCTACCATCAATGTATCTTTAGTTGATTTAAGCTTTCAGGCCAGCCGTGATACCAGTGTGGATGAAATCAACGAGACGCTTAAAGCAGCAGCTCACGGACCATTACAAGGCATTTTGGCTTATAACACTCTGCCGCTGGTTTCCGGCGACTTCAACCATACTGCGGAAGCTTCAATCTTTGATGCCACCCTCACCAAAGTTAATGGCGGTAATCTGGTAAAAGTATTGGCCTGGTATGACAACGAATGGGGCTTTAGCTGCCAGATGCTGCGTACAGCAAAAGCGATGTTTCAATCATTTCCCTTTCCATGAGTAAAGGCTTTCCCGGTATGCCTGTGTAGATCCTGCTCAGATGATTGATGCTGGTCAATTATTTTAATTTTTAAATGGCTAGTGATTTTTTTTCGACGATCAGCGATGATGTTGGCTTTTCTTTTATAGTTGATGTGGCATTGAGGAGAGCTAGGCGATGCAGCAACTGAGCGGAGAATTTGACTACATCATCGTTGGTGCAGGGAGTGCCGGTTGTTTACTGGCCAATCGTCTATCCGCTAACCCGCAGCATCGGGTATTGCTGTTGGAGGCGGGCGGAGAGGATAACTATCCGTGGATACACATCCCGGTGGGTTACCTCTACTGTATCGGTAATACCCGTACCGACTGGTGTCTGCGTACCGCCGCCGAGCCTGGTTTAGGGGGGCGGGTATTGAATTACCCACGTGGCAAAGTTCTCGGTGGCTGTTCGTCGATTAATGGCATGATTTATATGCGTGGTCAGGCTGCTGACTATGACCACTGGGCGGCGCTAGGCAATACGGGTTGGGAGTGGCAGCAGGTCTTGCCAGATTTTTTACGTATGGAAGACCACTTTGATACCGCCCGTACCTTACACGGACATGGTGGTGAATGGCGCGTAGAGCGGCAGCGTTTATCCTGGGAGATTTTGGACGCGTTTCGCCAAGCGGCGGCGGAGTGCGGTATTGAGCCAGTGGCCGATTTTAACGATAGTGGTGATAACGCCGGTTGCGCTTATTTTGAAGTTAATCAGCGTGCCGGAGTGCGTTGGAATACCGCCAAAGCTTTTTTGCACCCGGTAAGGCAGCGCCCCAATCTCACGGTGCTGACTCATGCCGAAGTTGCCGAACTACTCTTGGATAATGGTCGGGTAACTGGTTTAGATTTTATTCAACAGCAGCAGCGCTGGCAGGCGCGCTGTCGTGGAGAGGTGATTCTGGCCGCTGGGGCGATAGGCTCGCCACTCTTGCTCCAGCGCAGTGGTATTGGCCCGGCAGATTTGTTACAGACGCTTGCCATTCCGGTGCAGCATGCACTGGCTGGGGTAGGTAAGAATTTACAGGATCATCTGCAACTGCGCTTGGTTTACAAGGTAAGCAATGTGCCGACGCTGAATCAACTGGCGAATAGCTGGTCTGGTAAATTGGCGATGGGCTGGGAGTATCTGTGGCGCCGCAGTGGCCCCCTGGCGATGGCACCCAGCCAGTTAGGTGCCTTTGTTAAATCGTCACCAGAGCGGGAACGTGCCAATCTGGAATACCATGTGCAGCCCTTGTCATTAGAGCGTTTTGGCGAGGCGCTGCATCCTTTCCCTGCCTTTACCGCCTCGGTATGCGATTTACAGCCACTCAGCCGGGGTTATGTGCAACTCAGCAGCCCGGCATTAGAGAGTGTGCCGCTGATTCAACCCAACTATCTTAGTCATTCGCAGGATCAGCTTACCGCCGCTGAGGCGATTCGCCTTACCCGGCGCATTGTGGCAGCCTCGGCACTGGCTCGTTATCAACCAGAGGAATACAAGCCGGGTAGCCATTATCAGCAGCAGGCGGAGCTCATCACAGCAGCAGGCCAGATTGGTACTACCATTTTCCATCCGGTAGGGACCTGCAAAATGGGAGTGGATGAGCTGGCCGTTGTTGACCCGCGCTTACGCCTGCATGGTGTGCGTGGCTTGCGCATTGCTGATGCCTCAATCATGCCCACCATTACCTCAGGTAATACCAACTCACCCACACTGATGATTGCAGAAAAAGCGGCACGCATGATTTTGCAAGATGCCGCACAATAAGATTAAAACATTCAAATGCGCTATTTAAAGCGCGTCATTGCCGCTACAAACAGGAGAAAACTTATGAGTAACACTATCACGGCGGAGGCTGACTTGCCGCAGGGTATCAGCAAGGCCGAACGTAAAGTGATTTTTGCTTCATCACTAGGTACGATTTTCGAGTGGTATGACTTTTTTCTCTATGGTGCCTTGGCTGGCGTGATCAGTAAGCAATTCTTCGCCGGAGTCAATGAAACCACCGCTTTCATTTTTGCTCTGATGACTTTTGCTGCCGGTTTTCTGGTACGACCATTTGGCGCGCTAGTATTTGGCCGCTTGGGTGATATGGTTGGACGCAAATACACCTTCCTCGCCACCATCATCATCATGGGGATAGCTACTTTCCTGGTGGGTGTGTTGCCAAACTACGCCAGCATCGGCATTGCCGCACCTATTTTACTGGTTATGCTGCGCATGTTGCAGGGCTTAGCGATTGGTGGTGAATACGGTGGTGCTGTGGTCTATGTTGCCGAACATGCTCCCAATAACCGTCGTGGTGCCTACACCAGTTGGATTCAGGTAACCGCCACTGCCGGCCTGCTGTTATCGCTGCTGGTGATTTTGTTGTGTCGCAAAATCACTGGCCCAGCCTTTGATGAGTGGGGCTGGCGCCTTCCCTTTGTGCTGTCGGTCATCATGGTGGGCATCTCGGTCTGGATACGCCTCTCCATGCATGAATCGCCAGCCTTCCTCAAAATGAAAGCTGATGGTAGCCAATCCAAGGCACCATTACGGGAATCCTTTACCAATTGGAAGAACCTGCGCATTGTGTTGACCTCCTTATTTGGAATCAACGGTGGCCAGGCAGTCACTTTCTATTGTGCACAGTTTTATTCTTTTTTCTTCCTCACCCAGATGCTCAAGGTGGACGCAGCGACAGCCAATCTGATGCTGGTGGTGGCGATTGTCGTGTCAGCGCCTCTGTTTTTATATTTTGGTTATCTATCTGATCGTATTGGCCGCAAACCCATTATGCTAGCGGGCCTGATTCTGGCTGCTGTTTTTACTTTTCCCGCTTACAAATGGCTGACTTTCTACGCCAACCCGGAGATTTCTCAGGCAGCACAGCGCGCACCAGTAACGATTGTTGCTGACCCGGCCAGTTGTGGTTTCCAGTTTGATCCTTTAGGTACAGCCAAACTTGATAGCCCCTGTGACCAGGCAAAAACGCTGCTGGCGAAAAGTGGCATTCCTTATCAGCAACAAAATGCCAGCAGTGGGAGTGCTACCCAGATCATGATAGGCAGCACATTATTGCCTGGTTTTGATCGGCCGGCGCTACAGGCGGCTTTGCAGCAAGCTGGTTATCCGAGCAAGGCTGATCCGGATAAGATTAACCATACGATGGTTATTGCCATTATGGTGCTGCTCAGTACTTTTGCGGCCATGGTTTATGGTCCGCTGGCAGCAACGATGGTAGAGCTCTTTCCCACCCGTATTCGCTACACCTCGATGTCGCTACCGTATCACGTTGGTAATGGTTGGATTGGTGGTTTGTTCCCCACAGTAGCATTCGGTCTGGTCGCCTATACCGGCGATATGCTGTATGGCTTATGGTATGCCGTGATTGTTTACAGTGTCAGTGCGCTGGTATGTCTGTTTGCTCTCAAGGAAACCTATCGCACCGATATTCATCAGGCTTAGTGTAAAAATGCCAGCGCTATGGCGCTGGCACAGCTTGCTAACAAGGATCGAGTAGCCAGATCTTTTCTTTGGCAACACATTTACCTTTTAGCCCACCCACAACGTCATTGCTGGCGAGCAGAGCGAACTGGTAGCGGTGACGATAGTGGTGACTGAGTTCCTCATTGCTGATAGAAAAGGGGGGGCCTGCCAGCAGATTTTGATCGTACTCAAAAATGATCAACAACTGCGGTGCTTTGTTGGTGATCTCCATCAAGTGCTCGGTGTAGCGTTGGCGCATAGTTTGCGGCAGTGCAACTAAGGCTGCCCGGTCGTAGATGGCATCGACTTCTCCCAGTGTTGCTTTGGACAGATCAAAAATATCGCCAACAAAAATATCGATATGGTTAGCGCTGTAGTGAATTAACTCATCTATTGTGTTTATGGTTGGCTCCAGCCCTAGTTCGCTGAAGAGCTGTTCAATGGCAGTTTTACTCAATTCCGCACCGGCAACACGATAACCATTGTCCAGTAACCAGGCAATGTCCAGTGTCTTGCCACACAGTGGTAGAAATACACGGCCGCCTGGCTCTAGTGAAAGTTCTTCAAAATATTGAACGAGTAGCGGGTGGGCTGTTGGGTTGTGGAAAGCAATATCATTCGTTTGCCACTTTTTTTGCCAGAAACTTGCATCCAAGATCTTCTCCTTAATTTTCAAAATTAGATGGTCACTTAATTCTATTATCTGATGCTTACTACGGTAAAAGACATACAGAAATGCATGGCCTTTACTCTATCTTTCCTTTATATGATAGGGCGAGAGCGGCGTTATTTGCCTATTTGCTTGTCTGTCTGCAACTAACCGGGCTAGCATTAATCAATGAAGCAGCCCTTGTTCAGCCTACAATAAGCATGGGATTGAAACCAATTAAATTGAGCCCACAAATCAAGGAGCGATATGAAACCCAAGTTAATGGTATTACTGATGGCTAGTTTTCTCTCTGCCTGCGTCCAAACCGGGTCGCAAGCCATTCCCAGTACCATCAGCAACGATGTAACCGTGCTTAGCCGTTATCACTGGCAATTAACTGATGCACGTACTGCTCAGAAGCAGCGTGTTACTGCACTATTTGTTGACTCTCAACCAGCGCTACAGTTGGATTTTACACATGGTCATATCAACGTCAGCAATGCCTGCAACAGGCTGTTCGGTGCATACTCAATAAAAAATCAGCAGATCAGCTTCGGAGACCTTGCTACTAGCATGCGAGCTTGTGATGCGCCACTAATGAAGCTGGATAAGGCAATCAGTCGCCGCCTGCAAGGCAGTGCCAGCTTTTTGGTGCAAGATCAGCAGCCGCCACAGCTCACGTTAACGCTTGCTTCTGGCGAAGTGCTCACTTTTTCAGCCACTCCTACGGCAGAAACGCGTTATGGATCATCAGGAGAAACAATGTTTCTTGAGGTAGCTGCACAAACTCGAACCTGTTCTCATCCGCTAATTCCGAACAAACAGTGCTTACAAATACGAGAAGTGTTTTTTGACCAGCAAGGGCTGAGAACAGGTACCCCTGGGGCATGGCAACATTTATATCAGGATATTGATGGATTTGAACATCAGCCCGGTGTGCGCAACATCTTAAGAGTGAAGCGATTCAAAATAGCCAACCCGCCTGCCGATGCTTCCAATATCGCCTATGTGCTGGATATGGTAGTCGAATCCGAACTTAGTCAGTCTAAATGACCGGGTAGGGCGCAGCGGCTCTACCCGATGATTGGGTAGAGCTATTAAGCTTGCCACTCAATCAAAGCATAATTTTTCTTGCCACGTTTAAGTAAGGTGTAGCGGGAAAATAGCGTATCAGAGTCGGTAAACTGATGTTCCAGGCTATCATTCTTGATGCCATTAATACTGACGGCGCCACTTTGAATAAAAGTGCGTGCCTCACTTTTAGATTTGGCCAAGCCCCCGGCAGCGAGCGCGTCAATTAGACTGCTTGCACTGAGTGGTAGCTGTAAGCTGGGAAGACCATCTTGTGCTAGTTGCGCAAAATCTTCGGCGGTGAGGCTGGAGAGATCGTTATTAAACAGGCTTTGAGTGATGCGTTGAGCGGCAGCGAGTGCGGCGGAGCCATGCACTAGGGTGGTAAGCTGCTCGGCTAAAATACGTTGTGCCTCTGGTTTACTATCACGCGCCTGATCGGCGGCTTCAATGGCGGCAATTTCGGCGACTGATAAAAAGGTGAAATAACGCAGGAATTGATAGACATCGGCATCGGCCGTACCCAACCAGAATTGATAAAAAGCGTAGGGCGAGGTTTTTTTAGCATCCAGCCAAATGGTACCCGATTCAGTCTTGCCAAATTTGGTGCCATCTGCCTTAGTCACCAGCGGCATGGTTAAACCATAGACAGCTTGCTGATTGAGGCGACGGGTGAGGTCAGTACCGGCGGTGATATTCCCCCATTGGTCAGAACCGCCAATCTGCAGCTTGCAGCCCAGCCGGCGGTTCAATTCGGCAAAATCGTAGCCCTGCAGCAGGCTGTAGGAGAATTCGGTGAAGGAAATTCCCTGATCTTCGCGATTAATGCGCTGTTGCACCGCTTCTTTTTTGATCATCGCATTCACTGAGAAGTGCTTGCCAATATCACGTAAGAAGTCCAGTACGCTCATGTTACCGAACCAATCATAGTTATTAGCCATGATCGCGGCATTATCGCCTTCGAAGCTGAGAAAAGGGGCTACCTGGGCACGAATTTTATCAACCCAGCCTTGAATCACGTCCGGGGTATTGAGTTTGCGTTCACTGGCTTTGAAACTAGGGTCGCCTATCATGCCGGTGGCCCCTCCCACCAGAGCAATCGGACGGTGGCCGGCCTGTTGGAAGCGTTTCAAGATCAAAATGGGAACTAGGCTGCCGATGTGCAGACTATCGGCCGTGGGGTCAAAACCACAATACAGCGTTATCTGTTCTTGGTTCAGAAGTTCTGCTAGTGCATCAGCGTCGGTGGTTTGGGCAATCAGGCCACGCAATTGCAGGTCTTGTAGCAGGGTGGGGGTACTCATATCATGGTCTCCAAACAGAATAGGGCAGCAAGCAAAAGCGCGATTTTAACCGAGAATCGTTATGCTAGCCTTTCTCTTCTGAGCATTTATTCAATAACAAACTTCTCCTCCAGAACATCCAAGCGTACTTACTGGTGATGAGTGATGATACTAGGCCAGTGACCAGATGGTGCTCAGAATACCCTTACATTTTTTAGTTGTGTTGACCTTTGGCGTGACTTGTTTTAGTTTGATTTTGGTAGTTGATTTTGACTTTGTTGCACAAATCCGGCGCACCGCGGCTTGGTAAGATAGCGGCATGACCAAGCACTGATCCTGCGCGGCTCTCTGTCAGTCTGGCTGGACACGAGCATGTCATGGCAGGCAACTCCACAGGGCAAGCGCGGCCGGACGCAGACCTATAGCGATGCCGCCATTCAGTTCTGTTTGACCAT
>JACCFC020000030.1 GCA_020830965.2 Neisseriaceae bacterium TC5R-5 | reverse complement strand
GATAAAAATCTACAGCGAGACCTTGCAATCGCATGCGCCCATCAGCATCAACCCGGCGCAGAGCCTGGGGCTCAGCCCACGCGGCACCCCGGCAGTGGCGGTGCATGATGAGCGTTTTGAAATGCTCGACCCGGCAGGCAAACCGCTGAGCAAGCTACCCTATGAGCTCAGTAGCCCGGAAGGCAGCCACGTAGGGCTAGTGGCGGAAAAAGGTCAAACCTCCTCCATCTACACCCCTGAGCCGCAAAACCTGACGCTGGGCAATTTATGGGCAGAATCGTCAGACACTGACCCGCAGGAGCAGAAAGATGGCTAAAGCCAGCACCACCGTCGAGGCCATGACCAACGACACCCCCAATAGCTGTGTTGCCGTAAACTGTAATTGCATTACGCTCTGGTCATTGGCCCAGCAGTTCTCTTATTTACGGCTGAGCAATCAGCAAATCAGACAGCCCAGGCAATTTCGTTTGATCAATGGCTACACACAACGGGCACGCCGTATTGCTGGCACCTATGCCCGTTTCTATCTGGAACAGGAGGCGAATGGCAAACCCGATAAAAAGGGGCGCTACTACTGGATGGGCTTGGCTGCCTTTGCCAGCAAGACCGTAGCCTGTGCTTTAGACGGCATTCGGGCACGTAGCGCCGATACCGTGTATGAGGGCCTAGGCAAGGGTAACTTTTGGCTATTCATGGATATCTCTGCCACGCACTGGTATTACAACTACTCGCCAGACAGCTTCCAACAATGCCTGAATGATCGTGATGCCACGAAATATGTGGATGAAATGCAGCCCTTCTTTCGAACGCTGCCCTGGTATCAGGATGCGCCACAAAAGATCAATCAGTTGAAAATTAGTCAGGAAATTCGCAAGGCTTTTGATCTCATTCCTCAGATAGAAAATTTTTCAGGGGCAGATGAAAGTACGCTGAAGAAAAAGCGATCTCTTCAGCTAATGCATTTGCTGACTATTGCCGTACACGAACAACTTAATATCTTGCAGGCGCTGATTTACGATGATCACGAGTTCAGTTGGTGGTTAAAATTTCCACGTGGCGAGGCGGACGGAGTCGGGCGGGTGATACCAAGGAATCACACCTTGGAACGGGCGCTAAGTGGTCAACTGCAACTGGTATTTACACCTGCATGTGACGTCGGTGATGAGGAACTCAAATCTATTGCCCCACCGGGTACCAAACTTGAGAACTACGAGAGCAGAATGACATGGATCACGCAGGCCGCTCAGAAATATCATAAACGTATGATTGAGCACACCGAGCAGATGGAAGCGGCCCTCAACACTATAGCAGGCTGGTATGCACTACCGGATATTGATATCTTGCCTAATGAGCGTATGGCGGGTGATCTCGCCTATTCTGTGCCGCTGCGTTCCCCTTTTTAGGAAAAACCGCCATGTTTCTCACTCGCCGTCGCACTTTGCTGCTTAGCTTTTGTCTGCTGGCGACATTGCTACTGCTGCTACTGCAAAGCCGATATACCTTTTCGTCTACTCAGGAATCTGCCATGCCATCCAAAGTTGAAATTCATATCAATCAACTAGGCGAAGAGTTTCGTCAACGTTACCAACAAGGTTTACAGGTAGATAGCAAAAGTCCAGGGTCAGTGTTCTATGAAATAGACTGGTTAACTGGCGACACTTTAGGGCAAGTAGAACTTGTCCATGGTCGCCATACGGTCACTATTAATCAAGTACTCAGCCTTCAAGGCTTTGCTAATACAGATTATCGACAAGAAGGTATTGATAGCTGGAGTGTCAATGTATCATTCCGTGACAATCTGCGTGGCGAAGTCTCACATGAACAGGCCCGCCAAAAAATGATGGCTTTGCTCAAAACCCTCACTAAAGCAGGGTGGAAACATAATCTTGACCCTACCGATCCACGCATCACTGGGCGCGATGCGATGCGCCTATTTGTAGACCAAGGCATATCAAGTACCATTCCTCTCGACCCAGGCTATATCCCCACCCCAGAGGAATGGTTAAGTTTGCCCCAACCCATGAAATGGGCCTTATACGCCAATGGCGTCTATCTAGACATGATGCTGCACCGCGAACAAGACCGTGAGGGTAAACTCACTCAACCGGGCGCTTACTTTGTGAGTATGAATTTTCAGTCTGCTGTCAGTCAAAATCGCTCTCTGTTTCAGGAAAAAGACCGCGCCAACGGTAACTGGATCAATCTTTATCTAGCAGGAGCACCCCGTAGGACTCAACTCCGCAAAAAAACCGAAGCCGAAGTGCGGGCAGAAGGCCGCTACAAAATCGACACTGATTACCAAAACCCCGATGCCACGTTATTTGACGATGGCAAGATCCCGCCTCCGCTCAGCCATANACTTTCAGCCCGCCCATGCTGGCCAATCGTGAGCACACCATCGTCTGGCAATGGCATGGCGAGAATCTGGCGCTCATCGATAACTTTATCAGTAAGCTTAAGCGAGACTCGTAAGATGATTGTGCAAGGGAAACAGCAATGACACGCCGCCATTTTTTGCTCACAGGGGTAGTTGGCCTGTTGGCGATTTGGCTGCTATTCGTACAGAACCACCATAGCCTTTCTTTTGCGTTTCCGCAGGAATCCGCTATGCCTCAAGAAGTACAAATTCGTCTGAACGAGTCCGGAGAAAGCTTTCGACAGCGTTACCAACAGGACTTGTCTGCTGATGCCCGTAACCCTGGTTCAGTATTTTATGAAATGGACTGGCCGGAGCGTAATGGCGTTGTGCAATTTCAACATGGCCGTTATAGCGTCACCATTCCGACTGTGATGAGCATTCTGGGTTTTGAAAACACTGACTATCCCAGCGATGGAATTCACAAGTGGAGTGTGAGTGTCGCCCTGACTGCCAATCAGCGAGGCGAAACACCGCATGAAAATGCTCGTCAAGAAATCTATACGCTGCTCAACACCCTCACGAAAGCAGGCTGGAAACACAGTATCAGTCAGTCCGATCCACGCATTACTGGCCGAGACGCGATGCGCCTGTTTGTAGACAAGGGCATGTCAAGTCTCCATCCACTCGACCCTGGCTATACCCCCACTCCGGAAGAATGGTTACGCCTGCCGCAACCGATGGCATGGGCCTTATACGCCAATGGCGTGTATCTGGACATCATGCTGCACCGCGAACAAGACCGTGAGGGCAAACTGACCCAACCAGGCAATTACTTTGTGAGTATGAATTTCCAGTCTGCCGTCAGCCTCTGGCGCAATGCCTCAGACGAAAAAGACCGCGCCAACGGTAACTGGCTCAAACAATATGTCGCCGAGAAACCGGGCAATGCCCAAGAACGTAAAGAAGCCGAAGCTAAAATCCGTGCTGAAGGCCGCTACAAAATCGACACTGATTACCAAAGCCCCGATGCCACGTTATTTGACGATGGCAAGATTCCACCCCCGCTCAGCCATGCCGAAACCATCACCTGCAAGAGCCGCGAGACCTGCCCTAAAACCGGCTACTGGCTGGCGACTTCGACCGATGCCCGGCTCTGGAATGTAGACGCCATGGCCAAACAGCCACCACGTTGGGTAGAAGCCGGGCAGCCTATGCCGACCTTTAGCCCGCCCATGCTGGCCAATCGTGAGCACACCATCGTCTGGCAATGGCATGGCGAGAATCTAGCACTCATTGATAACTTCATCAGCAAGCTTAAACATGACACGTAAAATGATAGTGGTAGGGGATCGCACCAGCCATGGCGGTGTGGTGGTGACCGGCTCAGCACTGTGCCAAGTAGCGGGTAAAGCGGTGGCGCGATTGGGGGACTGGGTAGAATGCCCTGAGTTGTACCCCGATCAGCGGCCACATGGCCGTAACCAGATTATTGAGGGTGACAATAATTATTTACTGGATGGGGTACCCGTGGCTTTAGAAGGGCATCTGACGGAATGTGGCTGTTCTCTCATTGCCAGCGTTAGTTCAGGTGTGGCAACGTCTTAAACTCTGTCGCAAATGCTAGTGCCTTAGCCTGTTAGGCTTAGAGCCGCTAACCAAACCCCTGATCCAGCGTTGCGCCTCCTTGCCGTACTACGGGTACTGTCTGCATCGGCGTGCCTTAGCTCAGGTGCTCTTCGAGCTTTTGTTAGCGGCTCTTAGTGACATGGCAAAGTCTTCACCCGGTTGCGAGCAGAAAGATGGCTAAAGCCAGTACCAGCATCAAGGTTTAGAGAGCATTCAGCCACGTTCAGCATTCGCACCTTTGCGTGCTGGCGTGGCCCAATAGCCCAACGTGTGATTGTTCATACCCAGCCCATAACAAAAAAGGCGAAGAACAGACCATTCTTGGCCTTTTTTATCATCATGCTCAAGCAACCGCTTTGGCCTGTTGCTCTAAATGTTGTTTCAAACCTGGTTCGAGTTTGAGTTGTTTAGCCAGTTCATCCAGATAGGCACGTTCCATAAAGCCTTCTTCATCGACCACGACGACGCTGGCAAGATACATTTCTACCGCGATTTCGGGTGTCTGGGCTAAAGAGGCAATTCGACTTGGGTCTAGCGGGTGGGCCAACTCTTGTTCCAGCCATTGACGGTCTTGCGGATCATCAGAGAGTCGCAGCAGTTCGGTTTCCAATAACTGCTGTTCATCGGGGCTGACATGGCCGTCTGCCTTGGCAGCGGCAATCATCGCGGCGAGTATCGCCCGGCTATGCTGTTCAGCCTGCGGTGACGGCAGACGATCTAGGGTATTGGGCGATGCCGCCGTCGTGCCGTCCTTTTTTTGCTGCCAATCACCATAGGCACGATAGGCAAGAACACCCAGCGCGGCGATACCGCCATAGATAGCTAGTTTGCCACCAATGTCACGGGCTTTTTTATTACTTAGCAATAACCCTAAAGCCCCTCCGCCCAAGGCTCCACCACCTAAGCTGGACAGCAGTGAACCGGTTTTGTTAGCTGTTGTGGCCTGGCTGCTCTGCCCGGTTTTGTTTTGGATGAATTCCTGGCCTGACTTGAGTAACTGATCTAAAAGTTTGCTGGCATTCACATTGAGTCCTTCGTCTGTGTTGATTGCTGATAAACATCCGTTGTTGACTAGCATACTGGCTGCTTAGTTCCAGCCAAAGCTACCCTTTAAGAGCCGCTAACAAAACCTCGCAGCTCCTCGTGATGACTAAGGCTGCAATAAAGGCTGTAAATAGCGCCCGGTATGACTGGCTGGATTGGCCGCTACCTGTTCCGGCGTGCCCGTAGCAATAATCTGTCCGCCCCCTGCCCCACCTTCCGGGCCCAGATCGATCAACCAATCAGCGGTTTTGATCACGTCCAGATTGTGTTCAATTACCACCACCGTATTGCCGCTTTCACGCAGACGATGCAGCACTTGCAATAGTAGATCAATATCGTGGAAATGCAGACCAGTGGTGGGCTCATCTAAGATATACAGCGTACGGCCAGTGTCGCGCTTCGATAGCTCCAAGCCCAGCTTGACCCGCTGTGCTTCGCCGCCGGACAGCGTGGTCGCACTCTGCCCTAGCCGGATATAACCCAAACCCACATCCATCAGCGTTTGCAGCTTACGCGCAACGGTAGGCACTGCGCTGAAAAAGGCATGTGCCTGTTCTACCGTCATATCCAGCACCTGGTAAATATTCTGGCCTTTATATTGTATTTCGAGCGTTTCCCGGTTGTAACGCTTGCCATGGCACACATCGCAGGGCACATAGACATCGGGCAGGAAGTGCATTTCCACTTTGATCACGCCATCGCCCTGACAGGCTTCGCAACGACCGCCTTTGACATTGAAGGAAAAACGGCCTGGCCCATAACCACGTTCACGCGACACCGGTACACCGGCAAACAGTTCGCGAATCGGCGTAAACAAACCGGTATAGGTTGCCGGATTGGAGCGCGGGGTACGTCCGATCGGGCTTTGATCGACATTGATCACCTTGTCCAGCAAGGCCAGGCCCTGAATATCCTGATAGGCAGCTGGTTCGGCGGAGGCGCCATTCAGCTCGCGGGCAGCAATCTTATACAGTGTGTCATTAATCAGGGTAGATTTGCCGGAACCGGACACCCCAGTCACGCATACCAGCATGCCTAGCGGTAATTCCAGCGTGACGTTTTTCAGATTATTGGCGCTGGCGCCAATCAGGCGCAGCAGGCGCTCCGGGTTAAATGGCCGGCGTTCATCCAGTTGCGTGATCTGGCGACGGCCCGATAAAAAGGCTCCGGTGATGGAGTGTTCGCAAGCAAAAACCTGTTCCGGTGTGCCGGCCATCAGCACTTCGCCACCGTGTATGCCGGCCCCTGGCCCCATATCCACCAGATAATCGGCGGCGCGGATGGCATCTTCGTCGTGCTCAACCACAATCACGGTATTGCCGATATCGCGCAGCCGTTTCAAGGTACCGAGCAGGCGATCATTATCGCGCTGGTGCAAACCGATGGAAGGCTCATCCAGCACATACATCACCCCGGTCAGGCCGGAGCCGATCTGGCTGGCCAGACGAATACGTTGCGCCTCGCCACCGGAGAGGGTGTCGGCAGAACGTGACAAGTTCAGGTAATCGAGCCCGACATTATTGAGGAAGGAGACGCGCTCACCGATTTCCTTGACGATTTTCTCGGCCACGGCCTGCTTTTGACCGCTGAACTGCAATTGTGCAAAAAACGCCGCCGTTTCTTTCAGCGGCATTTGATTGATTTCATGCAGGGTTTTGCTGCCGATAAAAACATGGCGCGCTTCCAGGCGTAAACGCGAACCCTGACAATGCGGGCAGGGCTGATTGTTTTGATATTTGGCTAATTCTTCCCGTACAGCGCTGGAGTCGGTTTCTCGATAGCGGCGCTCCAGATTGGGGATAATGCCTTCAAACGGATGTGAACGACTAAACTGCGTACCCTTCTCCGACACATAGTTAAACGCAATACTGTCACGGCCCGAGCCATACAACACCACCTCGCGCACCTTGTCCGGCAAGCTTTCAAATGTCGCCTCAGCAACTGAGAAATCATAATGTTCGCCTAAGGCCAGCAGCATCTGAAAATAAAACTGGTTACGCTTATCCCAGCCCTTGATCGCACCAGAAGCCAGGCTTAACTCAGGATGGGCTACGACACGGCGGGGATCGAAGAAGGTAATTTCGCCCAAACCATCACATTTGGGACAAGCCCCCATCGGGTTATTGAACGAGAACAGACGCGGTTCCAGCTCTGGCAGACTGTAGGAGCACACCGGACAGGCAAACTTGGCCGAAAACCAATGCTCTTTATTGCTATCCATTTCCAGCGCAATGGCGCGGCCATCCGCATGACGCAACGCCGTTTCAAAGCTTTCCGCCAGCCGCTGTTTCATCTCGGCACGGACTTTCAGGCGATCAATCACCACCTCTATCGTGTGCTTTTTGTTTTTATCCAGCTTAGGTAGCGCATCCAGTTCGTAGGCCTCGCCATCTACCCGTACCCGCACAAAGCCCTGTGCTCGCAGATCATCAAACAAATCCAGATTCTCGCCTTTGCGCCCCATAATCACCGGCGCCAGAATCATCACCCGCGTATCCTCCGGCAAGGCCAGCACGTGATCCACCATCTGGCTCACCGTCTGCGAAGCCAGCGGCACGCCATGCTCGGGGCAATGCGGATCGCCAACACGCGCATACAATAAGCGCAAATAATCGTGAATTTCAGTCACCGTCCCTACCGTCGAGCGCGGATTATGGCTGGTGGCTTTTTGTTCGATGGAAATCGCCGGCGATAAGCCTTCAATCAGGTCTACATCCGGCTTTTCCATCAGTTGCAAAAATTGCCGGGCATAGGCCGATAAGCTCTCAACATAACGGCGCTGTCCTTCGGCATACAAAGTATCAAACGCCAGCGAGGACTTGCCGGAGCCGGACAAGCCGGTGATGACGATTAATTGATTGCGGGGTAAATCTAGATTGATGTTTTTGAGGTTGTGGGTTCGAGCGCCACGTATGCGAATGCTATCCATGATTAAAGCTGCTACTCACCGTCGGTCAGGGAACCTGCTAATATACCCGACTTGGCAAGATCGACTCCACCAGTCTTTGCATACTCTTATTCGAACGCGCTACCTCAATAAAACCAACGACACATCATCATGAATGCGATTGAATTACGCGCCAGCCTAGGCCTGGCCGGTGTTTACGCCCTGCGCATGCTGGGTATGTTCCTCATCCTGCCGGTATTTGCCCTCTATGCACAAAACCTGCCTGGTGCCACTAATCACACTTTGATTGGTATCGCGCTGGGTAGTTACGGCTTAACCCAAGCCCTGCTGCAATTACCGCTGGGCATGCTTTCCGACAAAATTGGCCGCAAGAAAGTGATTTATGGTGGCCTGCTCCTGTTCGCACTGGGCAGTTTTGTCGCCGCCGGAGCACACGATATCGCCACCTTGACACTGGGACGCGTTATTCAAGGTGCCGGAGCGATTTCAGCGGCCATTACCGCCTTGCTGGCCGACCTCACCCGCGAAGAAAACCGCACCAAGGCCATGGCCATCATCGGCATGAGCATAGGTACGACGTTTGCAGCCAGCTTGGTATTGGGGCCTTTGCTGGCCAAATATATCGGCGTAAATGGTATTTTCACGCTCACCGGTGTGCTGGCGCTGGCGGCCTTATTAGGCGTCTGGCTGATTATTCCCAACCCGGTCATCTCGCGCTTTCATTCCGATACCGAAGCCAAGCCTAAGCGCCTGCCCGACATTTTGCGCAACCGCGCTTTATTACCGCTGAACTACGGTATTTTTGCCTTACATGCCGCACAAATGGCCATGTTTGTCACCATCCCCTTTTCATTGATCAAGACCGCCCATCTGGACAAATCTCAGCACTGGCAAGTCTATTTACCCATCACCGTCATTGGTTTTTTGCTGATGGTGCCCGCCATTATTTACGGCGAAAAAAAGGGCAAACTCAAACAGGTATTTGTTGGCGCCATCGCGCTGATGAGCCTTGCCCAACTGGGCATGGCTGTCGCCTTGGACAGCTTCTGGCAAATTGTAGTGTGGCTGGGCCTGTACTTTATTGCGTTTAATATTCTGGAAGCCACCCTGCCCTCGCTCATTTCCAAAATCGCGCCCGCAGATGCCAAGGGCACGGCTATTGGCGTGTATAATACCGCGCAATCTTTTGGTCTATTTTTAGGGGCTGCAGCCGGTGGCTGGCTCTACAGCCTGTATGGTGCCAGCGGGGTATTCACTTTCACCAGCCTGCTGATGCTCAGTTGGCTGGTCTGGGCAGCCCGCATGCAGCCACCCAAGGCCGTGCGCTCGGTGATGTACCACATCGGCGAGGACTGGCAAGGCAACCCGGCAGATTTATCACGCGAGCTGAACCGCCAAACCGGCGTGAATGAAGCCATTGTGCTGTTAGAAGATCGGGTGGCCTACCTGAAAGTGGAGCAAAAAGGCTGGGACGAAGTCTCGGTAAAGCAATTGATCCAGGCCACTTTTTAATACCCAATCCAGCCCAGAATATCGAATCAACACGGAGAAAACCTATGAACAGCATTAGCTTTGATGGCCGCCTGGCGGCAGACGCCGAATTGCGCTACACCCCCAGCGGTGAAGCCGTGCTTAGCTTTCGCGTTGCCAGTGACATCGGTTTTGGCGAACGCAAAACCACTAACTGGTTCAGCTGCCAGGTATGGGGCAAACGCGGTGAAGCGCTCAAGCAATATCTGGCCAAAGGTCAGCAGGTCACCGTTTATGGTCAACTCACCTTGCGCGAGTGGCAGGACAAGGAAGGCAATAAACGTTTATCACCCGATGTGCGCGTTAATGAACTGAGCCTGCAAGGTGGCAAAGCTGATATGGGTGCTTCATCCGCCAGCAGCATGGACGATGACAGTCCATATGGCGCCCCCGCTCCACGTCAAGATCCTCCTGCGGCACCACGTCGCCAGGAAGGCAAACCAGCACCTAAGCTGGATGATATGGACGATGACATTCCATTTTAATTGGTAAATTTTCGGCTCAAAAATTATGGTTCACCCCTGATTTTCGAGCCGAGACAAAATAATTTAACATCATTTCTACGTCGACCTAAGAAGTATGCTGGTATTCCTCAGACCAGCCTATCATGGTGATATCCAGCAGGGCATCACAAAGCAATACCCTAGGAATCACTTACTAAAAACTCATAATTGCGGTTCAATAGCGGCTATGAAACTTAATCAAATCCGCTGCCTCAATTTATTACAGGTGATAGCAACCGAGTTTAACGGTAACAAGGGTCAGTTTGCTGACTTTGTCGGTAGGAGACGCCCACAGATTTATCGCCTATTTTCCAACACCGTCAGTGGCCGAGGGCTGGGTGAGGAGTTGGCTAGAGAGTTTGAAAAGCGCTTAGGTCTCAAAACCTATTCGCTAGATGAGCCCCTGCCTGCCAGCACGCTGCAGGGACTGCCACCGTTACAAGAGCGAGTGGTGGACTACGAGGCCACGCTATCTGACAAAGCTGCTTTCAAGCTATTTGTCCACGAGCTCGAACAGGCTTTCAAAACAGAACTGCTAAACCGCGAGCATATTAACTGTCTACGTAAAACACTACAGCTGTTCTCGCCCAATAGCGTACTCAGCGCTCATCAGCTAGAAGAGTTAGATCTGAATACAGATTAACGCAGTAACCCGTTACGTCACAGCACGTGCCCTGATCTTGATCAGGGCACCACTATCTACTTATTTCACAATATCCCCGCACAGCAAGCCTCTCCCACCAATTTTGAGTAGCAAAATGGTTGATTATTTTTATTTATCAACACAAAAGCATAAATCAGCGTAAGCTGAGGGAGCGCTAAGCAAACCTGCTAGCGCGCTACCAAAAGGAAGCACCCTATGGGCAAGGAAAAACAGAGCAGCCGCGAGAATAAAAAACCAGCAGCCATGACGGCCAAAGAGAAAAAAGCCAAGAAACAGGCAAAGAAAAACGGCGTAGATGCGATTCAACCCTTCATGCCGCCACGTTAAGCGAATCCCTCTTTCCCCAAGAAGTAAAACCACCCTGACGGAGCGACTGGCCTGTTATCACAAGCTTTGCTCCGCTTACTTTTTTGACTAAAGCCGACATCAACATTCGAGATTTCAACCCACGGCACCGCCGCATCAATCTGCACCAGCCACTCACCAACATCCGTTCTGCTCCTCTACCTCCATCTCGTCAGTACAACGTCTGGCACAATGCCATAACTAGGGTTTTATTCGTGGCTCTAAAAACAAATAAACCTTAACCCTATTGCTACAGTAGTTGAAGTCCCCCTACGCACACTAGATAATTGACCCTTTTGGATGCACACGTTGCCAGCATGTCAATCATACCTTTGGTCGAAAAAATCAATGCCCTTTTGCCACAAACGCAGTGTGGCCAGTGTGGCCACCCCGGCTGTCGCCCTTATGCCGAGGCATTAGCCGAGGGTAACAACCCTATTAATCGCTGCCCGCCCGGTGGGGAGGACGGTATCCAAGCCCTAGCGCAACTGCTCAACACCCCCCCCATTCCTTTTGCGCCAGATGGGCCACAACCTAAAAAGCGGGCCTTGGCAGTCATTCAGGAGGACTTCTGCATTGGCTGCACACTCTGCATTCAGGCTTGTCCGGTCGATGCCATCCTTGGCACGGCCAAACATATGCACACCGTTATTGCCAGCGAATGCACCGGTTGCGAACTCTGCCTGCCGACCTGTCCGGTAGACTGTATTGAGCTAGTCACCGTAGATGATCCAGCTGATAGTCAACGTTCCTACGTCCTGGCCCGTGCTGAATTAGCCTTAAATCGCTACACACAACGCCAGCAACGGCTCACCCAAGAACAGATGGCAAAAGCCAAACGGCTGGCAGAACGGACGCAAGCAAAAACGCTGGTAGCTGACAGCAAGCAACCCGCTATTGCAGCTATTGCAGCCAGTCCAGCCAGTCCAGCCGGCAGCCCTACCCCGACGGATAAACAGGCGGTCATCCGCGCCGCAATGGAACGTGCGGCGGCCCTACGCCATCAGAGCAACAAGGATAAGCAGTGAACGCCAGCAAACGTCAGGAAATCTTTCGGCGTCTGCGCGAGATCAATCCTCACCCTAGCACCGAACTGGAATACAACAGCCCGTTTGAATTATTGATTGCCGTTCTGCTCTCGGCGCAGGCCACCGATAGCAGCGTCAACAAAGCAACGCGTCGTCTGTACCCCGTGGCTAACACCCCTGCCGCTATGCTGGCGCTGGGGGAAGAGACGCTGGCTAATTTCATTAAAACCATTGGTTTGTACCGCACCAAAGCCAAGAATGTGATCGCCACCTGTCATTTGCTGCTAGAAAAACATGGCGGCGAGGTGCCACAAACCCGTAGCGCACTGGAAGCCTTGCCTGGCGTTGGTCGTAAAACTGCCAATGTCGTGCTCAATACCGCCTTTGGTCAGCCCACCATTGCGGTGGATACCCATATCTTTCGGGTAGCGAACCGTACCGGTATTGCACCTGGCAAAGATGTACGTATTGTTGAAGACAAACTGCTAAAATACGTTCCGGCTGAATTCAAAGTGGATGCACATCATTGGCTGCTTCTACTGGGCCGTTATATTTGTAAAGCCAGAAAGCCAGAATGTGAGCAATGCCCAATTACTGACTTGTGTGACTACCCGGTAAAAACTATTTTTCACAAAACGACCGTAAAACCAGGATAAACATGTGGCAAGCCTTGACTCTACGCGAATAAACATCCAAAACACATATAAACTAGGCCATAACGTAAGCTAGTTGCTAGAAAAACAATGGCACAACTCTTAACACATTTCGATATCAACCCGAAGGATAGCCTGTGACAACGTATCTGCGCACTTTGATGGGCGCCTTGCTAATCAGCTCATTACTGTCTGCCTGCGACAAAATCGAACGCTTCGTAAAAAGCGGGAATCAAGCGGCACCCGTTGCCATTCCAAGTCAGCAGGATGGTCGGGTGGCCATGTTGCTGCCCGATTTTACCGAACTGGTGGTTCGCGATGGCCCCACCGTTGTCAATATCCAAGCTAGCCGAGAAAGCAATAGTACCCAGCAAAGTAGCCTGCCTTTCCCCATTCCGGAAGATGATCCTTTCTATGATTTTTTCCGTCGCTTCATGCCTAACCGGCCACAGCAACCACAGCAGCCGGAACAAGGCCCTGAAGAAAGCCTGTCATTTGGATCGGGTTTCATCATCAGTACCGATGGCTACATTCTGACTAATGCACACGTAGTGAATGGCAGTAATCAAGTCAAGGTTGTGCTCTCGGATAAACGCGAGCTACCGGCTAAACTCGTCGGCCTAGACAAACGAACCGATGTTGCCGTGCTCAAAGTGGACGCCAAGGACCTGCCTGCCGTCAAAGTTGGCTCACCGGCAGAACTCAAAGTAGGCGAATGGGTCGCTGCCATTGGTGCACCATTCGGCTTTGACAATACCGTGACTGCCGGCATTGTTTCCGCCAAAGGCCGCAGCCTGCCAGACGAAAACTATGTGCCTTACATCCAGACCGATGTTGCCATCAATCCAGGCAACTCCGGCGGGCCTTTATTCAACCTCAAAGGCGAAGTAGTTGGCATTAACTCACAAATCTATAGCCGTTCTGGTGGCTTCATGGGGATTTCCTTCGCCATCCCAATCGACCTGGCCATGAGTGTCGCCGATCAGATCAAATCCAAAGGCAAGGTTAGCCGTGGACAGCTCGGTATTAATATCCAGGAAGTCACGCAAGAGCTGGCACAATCCTTTGGCTTACCTCGTGCTAGCGGTGCGCTGGTAGTACGTATCGACCCCAAAGGCGCAGCCGCCAAAGCCGGCATCCAAACCGGGGACATCATTCTCAAACTCAATGGCAAATCAATTGAAAGCTCTAAAGAACTGCCCTTGCTGGTTGGCTCCATGCTGCCCAATACCAAGATCACACTAAGCGTATGGCGCAAAGGTACGGAGAAACAGATTGAAGCCATACTGACCGAACTGAGTGCGGAACCTAGCCCGGAACCTGCGGCATCAGGGCAAAACCCACAAGGCGTACCATTTGATAAGTTGGGCCTGACCTTGATTGAGTTGGATGCGGAACAGCGCACCGAGCTTGGCATTCGTGGCGGCTTGCTGGTACAAAAAGCACGTGGATCGGCAGCCCATTCCGGACTGCAAGCCGGTGACATCATCATGGGCCTGAACCAGACCGAGGTGTCCAATATTGCTAATTTCAAACAGGCTCTGACAGGTGCAAAAGGTACACTGGCTTTACTGGTCAAACGCGGAGAAGCCGTGCTCTACATACCACTCAGCCTTAACTGAACGTAAGCTTCAGTGATTCAGCCGCTCTGATCAAAGAGCGGCTTTTTTTCGTCCTATTGACCTTTATTGTATATACATATAAGGTCATTCTGCTGGCAACAAAAAACACCCTGAGTTTTCCATTCACCATTAGAAACTGGAGATCCTACAATGACCGCTATTGCCTCTTTAAACGCTCTCGCCCGAGCCGAAGTACGCAGCCTAGGCCGCTACAATGCCGGGCTTTCCAGCGAAACCGTGCGTCAACGCTTTGGCCTGGAGCGCGTCTCCAAGCTGGGGAGCAATGAAAACCCGCTCGGCCCTTCCCCGGACGTTATTACCGCCCTCAATCAGAGTGCGGGAGATTGCTGGTTATATCCAGATGCGCATTGCAGCCTGCTGCGCACGGCACTGGCAGAGTACCTCAAGGTCCCCGAAGATCGCCTGGTATTCGGTAATGGCTCCGAAGACTTATTAGGCATTATCTGTCGGGTCTTTCTTGACCACGGTGATCAGGTCGTCACTATCCTGCCTTCTTTTGGCCTGCACATCATGTACCCGCAAGCCGCGGGTGCCGAAGTCATCACCGTACCATTGAACAAAGAGCTTAATTTTGACGTAACCGCGCTCCTGGCAGCCATTACGCCACGTACGCGCCTACTCATGTTTTCCTGCCCTGCCAACCCGGTAGGCAGCACACTGACTAACGCTCAACTACAACATCTGGTGGATGAATTACCGGAGCACGTACTACTGGTGTTTGATGAAGCCTATTATGAATATGCCGCCACGGTACCCGGCTACCCTGACTGCTTAGCAGTACTAGAAGCCAGCGGCAAACCGTTTATTCTGCTCCGCACCTTCTCCAAAGCTTACGCCTTGGCTGGTCTGCGTGTGGGCTATGGCGTCGTCAGCCACCCACAACTAGCCGACCTGATCGACCGCTTACGCACACCATTTAATGTCAATCGCCAAGCACAAGTGGCGGCGCTGGCGGCATTGAAAGACCAGGCGCATTTACATAAGAGCATTCAACATGTGGTGGCAGAACGCAGCAGAATGACTCAGGCATTGCAGCAGCTTGATATTAAGTTGGTGCCTTCTTTCGCCAACTTCCTGTTTTTTTCTTCGCCGCTAAATGCAGACAAACTCAATCAAACCTTACTCAGCCGTGGCGTGATCATCAAACCCTGGAAAGAAAGCGGCTACGAACAGTTCTTACGTGTTTCTATTGGCAGCCAGGCAGAAAATGATCACTTCCTACAAGAACTGACGGCTGCATTAAAACGCTAGCCAGCGCATCACACCCGGCCGGATAACCAGTCGCGGGTGTGGTTTAACAAGCGATAAGCGATGGAAATAGGCGTGGGAATCAGCGGCATGGCATCAATATCGAACCATGCCGCATCTTCTATTTCATCGGGCTGCAAACAAATCTCACCGCTTTCGTATTCGGCGGTAAAACCTAACATCAGCGAATGTGGAAACGGCCAAGACTGTGAACAGATATAACGCAGATTATTCACCTTAATCCCCACCTCCTCCGCAACCTCCCGATGCACACATTGCTCCAAGGTCTCGCCCGTCTCAACAAATCCGGCTAAAGCGCTGTACACCCCTGGAGCAAAATGCGGGCTGCGCGCCAGCAATAACTCACGGCCACGATAAATCACTACCATCATTGCCGGAGACAACTTCGGATAATACAACTGACCACAACTATCACAGCACTTGCCGTGATCATGTGCACGCTGACTGAGCGGAAACGCACAACGCCCACAAAACCGATGGGTGCGCTGAAACTGGCGGACTTGGGCGGCTCTGGCGACTAAAGAAATGTGCTCCGGTGGCAGGCTCAACAAAGCCGCCCGCAAAGGCACCCACTCGCCCATTGCCGGTAAATCCCCTACCAGCTCGGCCAAAAACACATTACGCCCACTATGCACGCCCAAAAAAAGACGCTGCGACAAGGACCAATCCGCAGCCTGCTGACTCGGCAACTGCCGATCGAGCAATAACAAATGTTGGCGCTCAAAAATACACCAATAAGTAGGCAGGGCAGGATCAAACTGAGGAGGCAGATCAAATGACATCTTTTAGCTCTGAGAAATGAACAAATCGCTTAGTCTACGCTGACATAGCGAACGACATAGCACTTTCAATGTACCGAATGTGACAAAGCCGGGTTATGACGTTGCAACAGCAAATACAGCCCCATGCCAAAGCCCAGCACACACAGCAACAGCAAATAATGCGACAAGGCCATCGGATCGACCTTCAACCACAACGCCAACAATATAGGCGTCAGACCACCAGCAAAGGCGTAAGCAACATTATAGGAAAAAGACAAGCCGCTAAAACGCACCGCCGCCGGGAAGGCTCGCACCATAATATAAGGCACCGCCCCCACTATCCCCACCGTGAACCCCATCAACGCATATAAGGGGTAAAGCAAGCTCGTATCCTGTGCCATGCTGTGATAGAAATGCACGCTAGTCACCCCCAGCAAAGCACAACCCACCATAAAAGTGATCCCACTACCCAAGCGGTCAACACTGATGCCGGCCACCACACAACCCATACTCAAAGCGATAATCGCCAGACTATTCGCCAGCAAAGCCTGCACCGGCAACACCTGAAACTGCTTTTGCAAATAAGTAGGCGTCATCAAAATCGCCACCACAATCGCCACCGCTAGCAGCCAGGTAGCCAGCATCGACAAAGCAATACTCACACGATGCTCACGCAATACCGTTTTGAGCGGTAATTCTTCTGCCAGGTTTTTTTGAGCTTTTAAGGCATTAAATACCGGAGTCTCCTGCAACCAGCGCCGCAAATACATCGCAACCAAACCAAACACCCCACCCAGCAAGAAAGGAATCCGCCACGCCCAAGCCGCCAACTCGGTGGCAGAAAACCACTGATTCATCGCCGTTGCAATCAATGAACCCAGCAGAATACCCAAGGTCAGCCCAGACGTAATCAAACTACAAGCCAGACCGGTATGACGCGCCGGCGCATGCTCGGCCACAAACACCCAGGCCCCAGGCACCTCCCCACCAATCGCCGCACCTTGCAGAATACGCAAAGCCAATAAGCCCAGCGGAGCCCATATCCCAATCACCGAATAAGTAGGCAACATCCCTATTGCCAATGTAGGCAACGCCATCATCAAAATACTCAGGGTAAACATACGCTTACGACCCAGTAAATCACCGAAATGCGCCATGATGATGCCACCCAGCGGACGCGCCAGATAACCCGCAGCAAAAATGCCGAAAGTCTGAAATTGACGCAGCCAGTCGGGAATATCCGGCGGAAAAAACAACTTACCCAATACCAGCGCAAAAAATACAAAGATAATAAAATCGTAAAACTCCAATGCCCCACCCAAAGAAGCTAGGCCCAATGTTTTACAATCTTGCTTGCTCAAAGAGCGCTTAGCAGCAGCCTCATCCAACATCACATTTCTACCCGTAAAATGTCTAAAAAATGCATCTCCAAATGAAAAAAACTTATAAAACAAAAGTTTATTTTCAAGCAAGGATTTTAATGCTAAGCTCGGGAACAAAACTTATGAACATCAGTCAATACAATCAAAACATAACTATATAACTAATATATGTTATGTTTTTTAATATCTTTTAAACTAATAACGACAAGGTTGCTTCATGAAAATTTCTTCACTACTAATCATTGCCGCTACCGCCCTACCTATTAGCAGCTATGCTGCCTTCGAAGGCCCGGGCAGCACCTCGCCGATTACCACCGTCACAGAAGCAAAAAAAGCTAGCGATGATACCAAAATCACCTTGGAAGGTAATATAGTTCGCCAAGTCAGTCATGATACCTATGTCTTCAGTGACAAAACAGGGTCTATTAATATCGAGATTGACGACGAAGACTTACCCGCAGAAAAATTTAACGCTAACACCAAAGTTAAAATCACAGGTGAAATAGATAAAAATCTAAGCGGTAATAAAATTGATGTAAAGCATATTGAAATAATGCGTTAAATTACTTAAAAGCAGGCTTGCCATTATCAGCAAGCCTGCTTTTTTATTCGGAATAATTTTTAAAAACTAATTGGCAGCATTTTCAAAACAATAATTCGCCGATTTTCTAAACGAATGTAATTACCAAACACCAACTCTTTCAATACTCGCGCAACCATCTCACGAGAAGAGCCAATCTGATCCGCAATCTCCTGCTGCGTTAACTGCCTGCGCAACACCATCATACCATCCTGCTCTATCAATAACTGATTGATCAGTGCACGTACCCGACCATACACATCCACCAAGGCCAAACTCTTGGCCTTGCCTGACAAACCACGCACCGATGCCACCAGATACTGAATGATGCGGTTTTTTGCCTCGGCACAAGATGGCAAACCATCCGCCGTGCCAAATAAGGTCATTAAACTTTGCCGCGAAAAAGCCAAAATAATACTGTTTTCAGTTGCACAACAATTAACGTCATGCGGACTATTATCAATAAAACCAATGACACCCATCATATCGCCCGGCACACAAAAGCTTAAAACATATTTCTTCATTGCCCCATCAGAAACAAATAACTGCACCTCGCCACTTACCAACAAATAAATCTCATGAGCCACATCGCCCTCTTCATATAAAACATCTCCTTTTGCCAGATTTAACTTATTGCAGCAAGCAAACACCTGATCCAATTTTTCATCATTCAGATCTGCAAAAAAATAGGTGTGCCCCAAGAGTGCTTTAATGTTCGTGTTTTTCATGAAATATCATTATTAGGATTTTTTAAAATTAAAAAATTAAACTTTCATCTACAAGCGACATGAAACAAGAATTGATTATTGCACCAGATAATATACTAAAGAGATGTTCATTTTCAATAAACAATGACAAACTCAGCAAAAATAAAAATTATTATATGACAAAAAAATAAAATATCACGGCCTAATGAATGAACGACACTAAGCCCTAAGTCCCATCAAGGTTTGAGCAATCTGCTCTAATGAAAGAATATCATCCACACCACCCCGATTAATCGCTTCACTAGGCATACCAAATACAACGGATGAGGCCTCATCCTGCGCCACGGTACGTGCACCAGCATCGCGCATCTCACGCAAACCCCGCGCACCATCATCCCCCATACCGGTCATGATAATACCCAAGCCATGACGGCCAGCACACACTGCCACCGACCGAAACAACACATCCACGGATGGGCAATGCCGCGACACCGGCGGCCCCTCCTTAACCTCTGCCACATAATGCTTACCGCTACGCTTGATCAACAAATGCCGACCACCTGGAGCAATCAGCACCAAACCGGGCATCAACTGATCGCCGTTTTTCGCCTCCCGCACCTTTACCTGACATAAGCCATCCAGACGCTGAGCAAACGACGCAGTAAACTGCGCTGGCATATGCTGCACCACGGCCACCGGCGGGCAATTGGGTGATAACTTGGGCAACAAAAACTCCAATGCCTGCGTCCCCCCGGTAGAAGTACCCATTGCCACAATCTTATCGCTGCCAGACACCAGCACATGGCGGCTTGTCGGCGCTTCCAACACTGCATCAGCCGTCAGTTTGGCCGGAGGATAGGCGGTACTCATCATCCGCTTAACCGCCCCCATTCTGGCTCCGGCAGCATCCCTCACCTCCTGCAACAAAGCCTGTGCCACCTGTGGCAATACCGTCTTAGTATTACCGGTAGGCTTACCAATTACGGCCACCGCCCCTGCCGTTAATGCTTCAAAAGAAACATTTGCTCCCTGATTATTTAACGCCGCACAAATTACCACCGGCGTAGGACGCTCCGCCATGATCTGCCGCAAAAACGTCAGACCATCCATACGCGGCATATCAATATCCAACACCACCACATCCGGCCACTGCAACCTCATACGATTTATTGCCAACAAAGGATCCGCACAAGCCGCCAACACCTTAATATCCGGAGCCATGCTTAAAATTTGACTCAATACCTCGCGCACCACCGCCGAGTCATCCACAATAATCACGCTAATACTCATAGCCCCTCCTCTACCCGGCTCAGTTTTGCAGGGTCTAAACGATAACGGGAAGGCTCCTCCTGCACTAATGGCGAAGGCAAATGTCGTATCGTCTCAGAATGCCCAATAATCAAATGCCCACCAGGACGTAATTTATGGCAAAGCTGATTAATCACTTTGGCTTTCGTTTCTTCATTAAAATAAATCAGCACATTGCGCAAAAAAATAATATCAAAACGACTTTGATTAAAAGCATCGGCAAACAACAAATTGACATTGGAAAAATTCACCCGCTTGATCAGCTGCGGCACCACCCGCACCATATCCTGATACTCATCCTGACCGCGTAAAAAATACTTTTTCCAAAGCTCGGGCGGGGTTTTACGTGCCCGCTCCTTCGAATAAATAGCCCGTTGCGCCTGCGCCACTACCTTGGTATTAATATCCGAAGCAAACAACAACCAATTACCAGAAAGCCCCAAGGTATCCGCCAACATCATCGCAATCGTGTAAGGCTCCTCACCAGTAGAACAAGCGGCCGACCACACCCGCAAAGTACCATGCCCCTCCAGCCTTAAAGCCTGCTGCCGTAACCAATCAAAATGCTGCGCCTCACGGAAAAAATACGTTTCATTGGTAGACAGCAAATTAATCGCCCGCTGCCGCTCCGGCTCCTGCCCCGGCTCATTCAACAAACGCCAATAGGCGCCATAACTACCTAACTGCAAATAACGCAAACGCTTTCCTAAGCGCGCCTGTACCAATGAGCGTTTACCTGGCGGCAAATCAATGCCCGCCGCCTCATAAATAAACCGGCTAAAACGTAAAAAATCCGCATCACTTAACTCCGGTACATTAAATAGCGGCGCCATGGCATCACCCACTTAGAGCACCTCAGCATCATCGCTCAAATATTGCTGAGCCACCGTCTCTGCCATTGAACTCAACTCCGCCACCGACAACGCCTGCTGCACATTCAGCAAAATGGCAAAGCGCTGATTAATAGTGGCAATCCCCTGAATAAAATCCCCCCGGATACTCGAACCAAAAGAAGGGGACGGATCAATATCCCCTTCCGGGATTTCCAACACCTCACACACTGCATCCAACAAAATACCCACATCGCTATAACCATTCTCCAAGCCCGGCAAAGACAAAATGGCCACGCACGTAGACGGCTTCAATTCAGTCAAACCGCGACCAAAACGTATCGACAAATCAATTACCGGCACCACCGAACCACGCAAATTAATAATACCGCGCACAAAATTCGGCATCATCGGCACCTCGGTAATACCGTCAAACTCGATAATCTCCCGGATGAAATTAATCTGAATGCCAAACAAATCGGCTCCCAAAATAAACGTCACACAATGAAACTTCGTCTCACCATGCCCACCACTTTTCAGATCAAGACGCTCTTTCATGGTCTTGCTCCTTAATATTTGGAAAACTTATCGTCGTCCACATCCTCATCAAACTCCTCATCCTCCAGCAACGAGGGCGAAGACGAAGCCGTTTTTCTCATATGAGACTGCCCATGCAAACCATGTCCCAGATGCAAGCTCTGACCACGACGACCATGACGCCCACCGCCACGCAACTTGAACTGCTGCATCAACTCCTGCAACTGCATCGCCGCCGAACTCAACTCCTCCGACGTCGAACTCAACTCCTCCGCCGACGTCGCCGACGCCTGCATGCCAGTACTAATCTGCGTTACCGCACTATTAATCTGATCAATACCGGTGCGCTGCTCCCGTGAAGCGGCAGAAATCTCCTGCACCAGCGTGGCCGTCTGATCAATCCCCGGCAACATCTCCTGCAACAACACCCCGGCCCGCTCTGCTACCCCCACCGAACGCCCGGCCAAATCACCAATCTCCTTAGCCGCAATCTGCGAACGCTCGGCCAGCTTACGCACCTCCACCGCCACCGTTGCAAAGCCTTTACCATGCTCACCAGCCCGCGCCGCCTCAATCGCCGCATTAATCGCCAGCAAATCGGTTTTATTAGCAATATCGTTAATCACCGTAATACGCGAAGCGATCTCCTTCATCGCATGCACCATATCACTCACCGCCTTACCGCCCTGCGTTGCACTCGATGCCGACTTAGAAGCAATACTCTCCGTAATCTTCGCGTTATCCGCATTCTGCGTCACCGTGGAAGCCATCTCCTCCATCGACGCGCTGGTCTGATCTACACTGGACGACAACTCTGACGACGTCTGCGCCAAAGAGTTCGCTGTCGATGACACCTCCTCCGAAGCCGAGCCAATCGCCTCCGACATCGCACTCACCTCAGCCAAGGTATCCGACAAACGATGCGCCATCGACTTAATCGAAAACAACAAACTGGAATTATCATCAGGGTGCATCTTGATCGGCACCGCCAAATCACCCGCCGCCACCCGGCTCACCACCTGCACCGTATACAACGGGTCGCCCCCCAACTGCTTCAACAGACTGCGCGTCACCAACAAGGCCATCGCAACACCCAACAATACCGCCAACACACTAATCCCCAGCAACACCTCCAAAGTGCTCTTACTGATACCGTTCGCCTCGGCCAAAGACTTATCCGCCAGCTGCGCGTTAATCGCCACCAGCTCGGTCAGCACCTTATCCACTGCCTCAAACGCCGGACGGCCCTTCTCCCTCATCAGCTTCAGCGCCAATTTATTATTCACGCCATTACCGGTATCGGTGTACGTCAACTTTTTCACCTCGTCGGCATAGCCGGCATACACCGGCCATAAGACATCAAAACGGCGTAAAGCATCCACCTCCCGGGGCGTCAAATCAGTTTTGCGATACTTATCCAGGCTGGCATTCATCTCTTTATCGTACTGTGTGATATTTACCTGCACCTCATCCATCACCCGGGTATCAGTTTCGGCAATATAACGATAGAGCGAGCGATTGCTGGCCATCGCCGCACGCGCCGCACTCCCCACATCCTTGATCGGTGTGAGCTGATTATCAAACATCTCCACCATCAAGGTAGTCATCCTGTTGGTGGTGGAATAACTCACCATGGCCAGCGTCGTTAAAAAGCCGAGCAAGAGCGCAAACGCAATCCCCAGCTTGGTTCGTACCTGAAAATTATGAAACCAATTCATCGCCCACTCCCAAAGTCAAGCACTCTGCACCGGCGTACCAGATCACCGCCGACCCCATCACGCTAGCACGCCAGTATCACCCCACCCCCTACTGCATCGACCATCGCTCCTGCACCAACGCTTCCGAATTCTGCCGAATTGCCCGCCGCTCACGGCGACAGGCATGCTGAATCAACTGCGGAATATCCAACACCAACGCTGGCTTACCATTCCCCAAAATCGTTGAACCACTAATACCGCGTAAAGCCTTAAAAATCTCACCCAAAGGCTTAATCACGGCCTGTACCTCACCCATCAACTTATCCACCACCACCCCGGCCCGGTGCTCGCCATAATGCACAATCACCACATACTCCTGTCCCTCTGCCGGCGGCATGCCAAACAACTCCCGCAAAGACACAAACGGCAACCAATCGCCACGCAGATTCACCTGATGCGTGTGCTTATGCTTTACCTCCTCCGGCATATCCACACACTCAATCATCATGTCCAAAGGCATCACCAGCGCCGACTGCCCCACCTCCACGCGGAAGCCATCAATAATCGCCAAAGTCAACGGCAAACGCAGCCGGAAAGTCGACCCCTCACCCAATTGCGAATGAATTTCCACCTCACCGCGCAACGCCTCAATATTGCGCTTCACCACATCCATTCCCACCCCACGACCGGACAGATCACTCACCTCCTCCGCCGTCGAAAAACTGGGCAAGAAAATCAACTGCAAAATCTCCTGATCACTCATCAGGCGGCCCTCAGCCACCAAACCACGCTCAATCGCCTTCGTCAAAATACGCTGCCGATCAATCCCCCGGCCATCATCCTTAATCTCCACCACCACCGCGCCGGCATCATGGTAGGCATCCAAAGTAATCGTCCCCACCTCCGGCTTATGCGCCGCAATGCGCTCTGCCGCCGACTCCAAACCATGATCCACCGCATTGCGCACAATATGCATTAACGGATCGGTCAACTTCTCCACCATCGACTTATCAATCTCGGTATCCGCCCCCTTAATCGCCAAATGAATTGTCTTACCCAACTGCTTCGACACCTCGCGCACCATGCGCGGAAAACGGCTGAAAATCTCATCCACCGGCACCATACGCAGCGTCAACGCATCATCACGAATGCTCTCCACCAGCGTATTAATCACCGCCACCGACTCCAGCAACTCGGCATCCCCACGCGTCTGCGCGATCAGCTTCGTCCCCGAAGCCGCAATCACCAACTCACCCACCCGATTAATCAACCTATCCAGCTTAGCCGCCTCAATACGAATATAGTGACCATCACTTCGCGACGCCCCACCCTTCACCAAAGGCGGTGCAGCAATGCCGGTCAACATCGCCAAATGCTCATCCAGTCGCTCATCCTCACCGGGTGACGGCGCCGCTGGCTGTAACAAGGCCGCCGCCTCCGCCGCCGTCAACGCATCCCGCTGCTGCCAACGCCCCACCTGCTCCGCAACCGTCTCCTCACCCCGTGCAGCCAACTGCTCGGCCAAAGCCAAAAACGCCGTTAACGGCGCATGCGGTGGCAACAAAGCAATAAAGCTATCTTCTGCAATAAAATCAAACGTGCTGACAATACGTTCATGGCTCTCCTGGGAACTCAGGCTCAACTCCAAGCCCATAAAACACTCAGTGGCATCCAATAACGGCGGTGTCGGCCAATGCCGCCAGACCAACTCAACATGCCGCACCGTCGCCACCGTCTGCAAAAAGCGCAGCAACGATAAAGTATCAAAGCCGTGACGAAACAAATCGGCATGAAAACGCAGCGACAACTGCCAATCCGCCGACAACGCCGTCGCACTTAAGGGCACCGGCTCCCAATATGGCTCCGCCTCCTCAACAGCCAAGGCCTTAGCGCCCTCCTGATAAGCCTGTAAACGCGCCAGCAAAGGCTGGCCCTCAGGCAAATCCAGCGCCGCCGCCTCCTCGCTGCCCTCACTCACCTCCACCAGACGACGCAAATGATCATTACACGCCAACAACAGGCTGATCAGGTCCTCCGACAAACTCAGCTCACCACCACGCAAATGCTCCAGCACGTTTTCCAATACATGAGCGAAACGCACCAAGGCCTCCATGCCAAACATACCGGCCGAACCCTTGATGGTATGTGCAGTGCGAAACAACAAATTGTAGGTTTCCTCCCCCGGTGGAAAGCTGGCCGGGTCGAGCAAAGCCTGCTCCAGGGCATCGCACAAATCGCGCGACTCCTCAAAGAAAATCACCCTGGCCTTGCTTAAGTCCATAGCCGCCCCCTTAACTGACAACCAACAACTGCTGCTGGCCCAATAAGGACCAGGCCTCCGTCAACAAGCTGTTATCCGGTAAAAACGCCAAATGGCAGCCTACCCGGGCCGCTTCCATTCGTAAGATCAACAATAACTGCACCGCACACCCATCCAGCTCGGTTACCCCGGCAAAACTCAACACCACCTGCGGATGCGCCAGCAAAGCCAATAGCTCCTGCTGCAACTCGGTGACACCATAAATAGTCAGCTCGCCACTCAAAGTAGCCAACACCTGCTCACCCTCTGTACTGATCGCTAAGGCCATGGCCATCCTTTTCGACTGCTGCCCAATCCAAACCTTGCCACTGCCATGACAAAGTGGGCGCTTAGGTTTTACTTAAGTTGTCAAATGGAAGACTGTCAAGAAAAGAAAAAGGAGGAATGATGAAGGATGAATACGGTAGAACATCGGTAGAAGACGGTATTTTTCTGCCCCGCCATGCCTTCTTCCTTGGCCCTGTCGCACTTCCCACTAGCAAACTGGCATTTTTCCGCTAAAATGCCAGCGTGCTTACCTACTGTAGGCACCGGGTCTAGCGGCCCAGAAGAAATAAACGGACTTCGCCAGCACGGCGAAGTCCGGTGACACCACTGCTGCGCCTTACGGCGGGCCGTGGTGGGGAGGGCTTCGGCCCTGCCGGTTTCTTCTCGGTCCGCTAGCCCTGCCACGTGCCTGCTATTCCTGTTTAACAACAGCATAGTGGGCCTAACAGAAAGTTAGGAACCGATATGCACCACACTCTCTACCAACCTCACCAGGCCACGCCGCTGTTAGCGCTGGCGCCAACCTTGCCCGATGCACTCGCCACCGAGGAGGGAAGCCGATGAGCGCCCACATCACCGCACTACGACCCGCCCTGCGTCAGCTCAGCCAATGGCAACGCGGCCAGCCCATCGACCATAGCGATGCACGACAAAACCTGCGCGAACTGCAAGACGCCTGTTGGGATGGCCTGCACCTGCTTGCAGAGCTGGTACTCCAGGCCGAGCAACAACAAGCCCTGAGCGCCGACCACACCCGCGCCGCCGCCTATTTACAATGCCTGCTGTCGGCGCTGGGCAGTGAATGCAGTGAATGGCTAAATCAATTGGAACTCGATAAGCCGTTCACCCTCAGTTGAGAGCGTTTTCTTTAACTGTTCGTGCTGAGGCGGTCGCAGACAGACATTGACCGGCTCAGCACGAACGGCGCATGGCGTTAACCCATGTGGAGCCGCTGACTAAAAACCCACCCAAACAAAGTGACTATGACCTTGAGCTCACTTTGTCAAATCATTAAATAACAAATTGTTGTTGCCAAAAATCCGTCTAGTATTAAACACATAAAAGGAGTAACACCCTAACTTCATAATTCACCGGCAAGGACAACGATAGATGACCCATTTACTTGCACAGTTTTCGATCAAGGCCAAAATATTCGCCCTGATTATTCTCAGCGCGCTGATCAGCCTGCTGATCGGCATCACGGGTATCGAAAGTGCCGGTGATATGAGCGCCCTCACCACCGATATGCACGATAACCAGATGAACCCGATCACCTGGGTAGCCGTGGCCAATCAGCAAGCTATTTATATTAACCGTGCCGATTACCGCTTTATTGCGGAAACCACCAAGGCACAAATGGATGACGTCACCAAAAATCGAGCTCAATTTACGACTGAAATGAACAGGCTATTAGATTTGTATCGCAAAACCGAGCTGACCCCGCCAGAAATAGACGCACTGAAGCGCTTTGATGCCGTCTGGCCGGTGATGGAAGCCGCCTGTAAAAAGGTGCGTGACCTGAGCTACACCGACAACGGTGATGGTGAGAACAATAAAAAAGCACTGGAAACCATGCGTAACGAGTGCCGTCCAACCTTTCAGAAAGTGGACGACATCATGTCGGAAATCGTCGATATCAATATCAAATTGGGCGATAAATCACAAGAAGAAGCGCTGCGGAAATATGAGGCTGCTCGCACCACCATTATCACGGTGCTGGTAGTGGGTATCGTGATTTTACTGCTCTTCGGCCTAGCTATTCAGAAAGGCGTGATCGGTAGCTTACGTATAGCCAGCGCTGCCTTGACCAAGATCGGCCAGGGGGATTTGACCGGTAAGATCGAAACAAAGGGCAAGGATGAAGTGGCACAGATGCTGACTTCACTCGCCACGACACAAGCCAATTTACGCAATACCGTGCGCGAGATTGTGCAATCCGCGTCTGCGGTAGCCGCAACCTCAGAAGAGCTGGCCGCCTCCACAGAGGAAGTGAGTGCCAGCATTGGCCAGCAGATCAACGCCACCTCCAGCGCGGCAGCCTCGATTGAAGAATTGACCGTGAGTATTGATCAGTGCTCCAGCAATGCCACTAAGGCAGATGGTCAGGCAAGCGAGGCTGGCATGCAGGCTAAAGCCGGTAATAAGGATGTGCAGGCATCCACTCATCTGGTGAAGAAAGTGAACGAAAGCGTCGCCAAATCTGCTGATAATCTGGAGGCTTTGTCTTCACAAGCGCAGCAGATCAGCTCCATTGCCACGGTGATTAAAGATGTTGCCGATCAAACCAATCTATTGGCTTTGAATGCCGCCATTGAGGCAGCACGTGCAGGAGAGCAGGGCCGAGGCTTTGCGGTGGTTGCGGATGAGGTACGTAAGCTGGCTGAGCGTACCACGGGTTCGGCCACGGAAATTACCCAGATGATCGGTAAGATTCAGGAAGGCGCACAAGAGGCTGTGGAGAGTATGCGCAGCAGCCGTCATGTGGTTGGCGAGGTGGTGGATTCTGCCGAGAATGCTTCTGCTACGATCAGCCTGGTAGAGGTGCGGGCGGATGAGGTAGTGGCCGCTATTGGCGAAATTGCCGATGCCATGCGTGAGCAGCGCGGCGCCAGTACCGATTTAGCCAGCCGTGTAGAGGTGATTGCGCAGATGTCCAAGGAAAATGGTTTGGCGGTGGAGACTTTCTCGCAAGCCACCCGCGAACTGGCGACCGTCGCCGAGCGTTTGCAGCAGACGACGCAGGTTTTCCGCCTGGAGTAAGCGTTTATTGAGTGTTGTCGGTGAATACCTTGACACGCCGCCTGCTTATGCACGCGGCGTTTTTTATGCTTTTCTTAACAAAAGCGCAATCAGGCGCTTGACGCCTTGGTCGAGTTCTGATTAAATGCGGCGCTTCCATGCAGCACAGCAGTATCTTTGCTTGGCCGGTTAGCTCAGTTGGTAGAGCAGCGGATTGAAAATCCGCGTGTCCGTGGTTCGATTCCGCGACCGGCCACCAAGCCCTTCTAGATATTGCCCTCATGGCCGGTTAGCTCAGTTGGTAGAGCAGCGGATTGAAAATCCGCGTGTCCGTGGTTCGATTCCGCGACCGGCCACCAAATTTCTAATCAAAAGCAAATAACTTCGGCTGCACTTGTTTCTATTGTGAGGATAGGTTGGAAAGTCAACTCAAAAAGACTTCAATTGGTGCAGATCAAGCTTGCTTCGCGAGTGTTGATTCTGGTTCTCAAGCGAATCTGTCAGCCACTACCCTCCCTTCTACGCCTTTACAAAATAGTGCTAAAGTTGCCATCCTTCTGTGTACCTATAATGGTCAAAGCTATCTAGCCGAGCAGCTTGATTCATTTGCGGCACAGACTTATTCCAATTGGGAAGTATGGGCGTCAGACGATGGCTCTCAGGACGGTACAGCGGCTATTTTGGCTGCCTATCAAAGTCAGTGGAAAGCAGGCTGCTTGTCAGTGCACTCTGGCCCTAGCAAGGGTTATGTTCCCAATTTTTTGTCATTAACTTGCAAGGCAAGTATAGAAGCCGATTACTATGCCTATTCGGATCAAGATGATATATGGGAGACTGATAAGCTTGAGCGCGCGGTAAATTGGTTACAAACCGTTCCCAAAGATATCCCTGCGCTTTACTGCTCTCGCACACGCTTAGTTGACGTTGACAACAAGCCCATCGGTTATTCGCCACTTTTTGCCAAGCCCCCCAGCTTTGCTAATGCGCTGATACAAAGCATCGCGGGTGGCAATACGATGGTATTCAACAACGCTGCGCGTAAACTGTTACAGAAAGCGGGAGAAAATATTTCTGTAGTCGCTCATGACTGGTGGGCCTATATCGTCATCACCGGCTGTGACGGGCAAGTTTTCTATGACCCCTACCCTTCGCTACGCTACCGCCAGCATGATAATAATTTGGTGGGCATGAATTCGACATGGGGTGCGCGCTGCAAACGCCTTTACAAATTGCACCAAGGCCATTTTAGAAGCTGGAACAGTGACAACATTGCTGCGCTACGTATTTTGCAGGACAATTTGACACCACAAAATCGAGAGGCCTTTGAGCAATTCGCCAAATCACGCCATCTCGGCCTCGTCCAGCGCTTAATTGGTTTCAAAGTGTCCGGTGTTTATAGACAAACCGTATTGGGCAACCTGGGTTTGATTGCTGCGGCACTGTTCAAGAAAATTTAAGAAGAAGCACTATTGCCCCTGGTGGCATCAATATTTACGAAGTGGGACATCCCAATAATTGCTATCTCGGTAAGCAGATCTGGATTAAACGTGCCAGTTTCGGGACTTGTCACAGCTAATATCTAAACACTACGACTATGGATTCGTCGCATGAAACGCAAAGGCATCATACTTGCAGGTGGTTCTGGCACACGCTTACACCCGGCCACACTAGCTATTAGCAAACAGCTATTACCTGTATTCGATAAGCCAATGATTTACTACCCACTTAGCACTTTAATGCTAGCGGGAGTACGCGATATTTTGATTATTTCCACCCCACAAGACACCCCGCGTTTTGAACAACTACTAGGCGATGGCAGCCAATGGGGTCTTAATCTGCAATATGCAGTACAAGCATCACCAGATGGGTTGGCGCAGGCCTTCATTATTGGCGAGAGTTTTATCGGTAGCGATCAGTCCGCGCTGGTACTGGGCGACAATATCTTCTACGGCCATGACTTCCATCAACTGCTCGGCAGCGCCATGCAGCGAACCGAAGGCGCTACGGTATTCGCCTACCACGTCCATGACCCGGAGCGTTATGGCGTAGCGGAGTTCGACACTCACGGTAAGGTACTGTCGCTAGAAGAAAAACCAACACAACCTAAGTCAAACTATGCCGTCACCGGGCTTTATTTCTACGACAATACGGTTGTTGAGCTTGCCAAAACACTACAACCATCACCACGTGGCGAACTGGAAATCACTGACCTGAACCGTTGCTATCTGGAACAAGGCAAGCTTAATGTAGAAATTATGGGCCGAGGCTATGCCTGGTTAGACACCGGCACACACGAGTCCCTACTCGATGCCAGCCAGTTCATTGCCACCTTGGAAAACCGGCAGGGACTGAAAGTTGCCTGCCCCGAAGAAATTGCCTACCGGCAACAGTGGATTGATGCTGTTCAACTTGAAAATCTCGCTCAACCGTTGACTAAAAATGGCTACGGAAAGTATCTGCTGCGCGTATTGAAAGAAAAAGCATTCTAATGAAAACCACTCCTCTAGCTATCCCTGAAGTCATGCTGATTGAGCCAAAAACATTTGGCGACGAGCGAGGCTTCTTTTTCGAAAGCTTTAACCAGAGGCAATTTGAAGCCGCTATAGGCAAAGCGGTAAATTTTGTACAGGACAACCACAGTCGCAGCGTGAAGGGCGTACTACGTGGCCTGCACTATCAAATACAGCAGCCACAAGGCAAATTAGTGCGGGTGGTACAAGGTGAAGTATTTGATGTAGCCGTTGATCTACGCAAAAGTTCAAATACCTTTGGCCGATGGGTCGGTGAGATTTTATCTGCACAGAACAAACGCCAGCTCTGGGTGCCAGAAGGTTTTGCCCACGGTTTTTTGGTGCTTAGTGCAACAGCAGAGTTTCTTTACAAAACGACAGATTATTACGCGCCTGAGCATGAACGCTGCATTGCTTGGAACGACCGCACGCTCAACATTCAGTGGCCTATATCTGTACTTCCAACACTCTCAGCCAAAGACGCACAAGGCAAATTATTAATAGAAGCTGAGGTCTTTGCGTAATGCGCCAGTTTTCTAGCAGCCCTCGCGAAATGTTAGCTAGCCTCTGGCGTCACCGTGAACTGATCCAAGCTTCAGCCAAACGTGAAGTATTAGGCCGTTATCGTGGTTCAGTGATGGGCGTTCTTTGGTCTTTCTTCAACCCCTTATTCATGCTAACTGTTTACACCTTCGTGTTTAGCGTGGTATTCAAAGCGCGTTGGAATACTGGTAGTGGCTCCAAAACCGAATTTGCCTTGGTATTGTTTGCCGGCTTAATCATATTCAACCTGTTCGCCGAATGCATCAACCGTGCGCCAACTCTAATTCTATCTAATACCAATTACGTTAAAAAAGTGATTTTCCCGCTGGAGATTCTTCCCTGCGTTACCCTGATTTCAGCCTTGTTTCATAGCCTAATCAGCTTAGGAGTCTGGCTGTTGGCCTACCTTATCTTTTTTGGCGTACCCCATCTCACCGTGCTCTACCTGCCCTTAATTATTCTGCCGTTTTTACTCTTCATTATGGGCTTGAGTTGGACCTTGGCTTCGTTAGGTGTATTTCTACGCGATGTTTCTCAATTTATTGGCGTCATCACCACGGTACTGATGTTCCTGAGTCCGATTTTTTACCCGGCTACAGCCCTGCCGGAAAGCTATCGTCATATACTGTATCTCAACCCACTCACCACTATCATTGAGCAAACCCGCGATGTCCTGTTCTGGGGTAAGGCACCTGACTTGGTAGTACTCAGTATTTATTGGCTTGCTAGCGCCCTCATCGCTTGGTTGGGGTTTGCCTGCTTCCAGAAAACACGGAAGGGGTTTGCCGATGTCCTCTGAAATTGCCATCAGTGTCGAGAATCTCAGCAAGTGTTATCAGATTTACGAGCAACCACGCGATAGACTCAAACAGTTTGTCATGCCACGCTTACAGCGCATGGCTAGACAAACACCCAAACAATATTTTCGTGAGTTTTGGGCACTAAAAGATGTTTCCTTCCAAGTTAAAAAAGGGGAAACCGTTGGCATTATTGGCCGTAACGGCAGTGGCAAATCAACACTGCTGCAAATGATCTGCGGGACGCTCAATCCAACAAGCGGCAGTATCACCACCAATGGTCGCATCGCCGCGCTACTGGAACTTGGCTCGGGTTTCAACCCTGAGTTTACCGGACGCGAAAATGTTTATATGAATGGTGCCGTCTTGGGCCTTAGCCATGAAGAAATTGATCAACGCTTTGACAAAATTGCGGCCTTCGCCGAAATCGGCGATTTCATCGAGCAACCGGTAAAAACCTATTCCAGCGGAATGATGGTGCGCTTGGCCTTTGCCGTCGCCATCAATGTGGACCCTGACATTCTGATCGTTGATGAGGCGCTTTCTGTAGGAGATGAGTTATTCCAGCGCAAGTGCTTCTCACGTATTGAGGCTATCCGTGCCAACGGTGCAACAATTTTATTTGTTTCTCACTCAGGTGCCCAGATCGTCGAGCTATGTGATCGCGCAGTATTGATGGATGCAGGTGAAAAGCTAGCAGTGGGTACACCTAAACAAATTGTTGGTCGTTACCAAAAACTGCTTTATGCCCCGCCAGATCTACATAGTGTTATACGGGAACAAATCTGCTTCATGGACGAGAACACCGTGCATACTGCCGCCCTAGATGCGCCATCGCACCAAAGCGAACTCGCATTTACCCAGGAACTAAAACCCCAAGAAAGCTTTGACCCACACCTCAAGCCCAGCAGTGGCATTGACTATGAATCCCATGGTGCTTATATCAGTTCACCCTCCATCCTCACCTTGGCCGGAGAACGTGTGAACAATCTGCTACGAGGTAAAACTTATCGTTATACGTATACCGTTCATTTTACCAAGAGCGCCAGCAATGTCCGCTTTGGCATGCTCATTAAAACCATCTCAGGTGTAGAACTTGGCGGCGGTGCTTCCGCTCGCTCGCGCTTAGACAGCTTGACTTATATCGAAGCTGGCTCGCGCTATCAGGTTGAGTTTCGATTTAACTGCCTTCTACACACTGGGGTCTATTTTCTCAACGCCGGGGTCATGGGCGATGTGGCTGAAAGTGAAGGCTACCTGCATCGCTTGATTGATATTGCCATGTTCAGGGTACTTCCCGATTCAGATGGTTTGGTAACAGGTATTGTGGATTTCGGTTGCTACCCAGACATTGCGCTACTACAAGCACAAGATTGAGTCACGAGAGTTTATGAATAAAGAAAAACAACTAATTGTCGTATTGGGTATGCACCGTAGTGGAACCAGTACTCTCACGCGGGGGTTGCAGGTTTTGGGGGTTTCACTTGGGGAGCAACTAATGCCTCCCACCCCGGGCAATAACGCGAAAGGATTTTGGGAAGATGTAGATCTTAATGCACTAAATATTGAAATACTTCAAGCTATCGGTAGCGCCTGGTTTCACCTTGCCTCAATTGAAGCGGCGCAGGTTGAAGAGTTACACCATAAGGGTTACTTTCTTCGCGCAGTGAACTTACTTGAAGAGAAAATCAACGGCACACAAATATTCGGTTTTAAAGACCCTCGTGTGGCAAAACTATTGCCTTTTTGGAAGGAAGTTTTTAGCCACTGCCAATTCAAGGTTAACTATCTGCTAGCCATTCGTAACCCCCTCAGCGTGGCCAAATCCTTAGCAAAGCGTGATAATTTTTCACCTGAACATAGTTATCTGCTCTGGCTGGGCCACACTTTGGAAAGTTTAAACAGCAGCGTGGGCAAGTTACGGCTGCTCGTGGACTATGATCGTCTAATGCAGTCTCCTGATAAGGAATTAACACGTATCAGCAAGGCTTTCGGCCTTAAAATTAACGCTCTAGAGCTTGAAAATTACAAAAATGAGTTTCTTGATCAGGATCTACGGCATACAAAATATCCTCTCGAGGATTTATCTTTGGACAACTCTTGCCCTGCTCTTGTCCGAGAGATCTACAGCATACTGCTCTTGGCCGCCTCTGAACAAACACTGTTTGAGGGTGATGATCTACAGAGTCTAGTTTCCCAATGGTTAGCCGAGTTTGAACGCCTCAAGCCTTCTTTATTATTGGTTGATGGGCTTTTATTGGAAAAATCGATAGTTATTGACTCTGTAACAGAACGCAATAACCAAATCGCCAATTTAAATCAAACGATAAGCGAGCGTGATAACCAGATCGCCAATTTGAATCAGACGATAAATGAGTGTGATAACCAGGTCGCTAATTTAAATCAGACGATAAGTGAATATAATAATCAAATCGCTAATTTACAAGAACAAATTCAAGCATTTATTAATTCACGCAGTTGGAAGCTAACAAAACCAGTTCGGCTTATCGGTCACCTAATGCTATTTTTCAAAAAATTTCTGCTCAGCCGCTGAAATACAATAGAAAAAAGCTAACTAAAAACGACTTAACATTACTTCCTTTGGAAAAATAGATAAACATGATACCAAAAGACGCTGCATTTGAAGTGCTATCAGGTTTACACACTACCGTATTCAAAGAATACTTTTTTGCAAGATGAATCCAAAGTAATTGCCTTCTATCTCCCCCCAATACCATAGGATTGCTGAAAACTCCGAATGGTGGGGGCCTGGCTTCACTGAATGGACTAACGTCGTCAAAACTAAACCAAATTTTGATGGTCATTACCAACCTCACTTACCTAGAGAGTTGGGCTTTTATGATTTATCGAATGTTGAAGTCATGCGAGAGCAGGCGGCAATGGCTAAGCTCTATGGAATTGGTGCGTTTTGTTTTTACTATTATTGGTTTAGCGGGCGTCAAATACTGGAAGAACCAATTAACAACTTTCTTAGAGCCTGTTCACGATCTTCGAAGCAGCAGGACGAGAAATGCCAGATGAACGAGTTGCAAACTTGAGTTGAGCTTACGCTCGCAGTTCTTCCACAAACGTCTGCATTTCTCCAGCCAACCAACGCTGCGCTCCACGACCCAGCGTTGGGG
>JACCFC020000003.1 GCA_020830965.2 Neisseriaceae bacterium TC5R-5 | reverse complement strand
TCTTTGCCGAGCAGCGCCTTGATGTCGAGATTACCGCTCACCGCTAGCGGTACGTCGTAGCTGTCCGGCGTCGCCAGTTCCAGTGTGTACTCGTATAACTCGCCCAGGCTTTCATCACCGCTCAGGCTGACAAAGCGTAAGGCATCCTGACCGAGCCATTGCGGCATTGCCGGGCTGCTGATAGAAACGGTACGGCTATGCAGAAAAGAAAAGGGATTGGGTGGCGGCGCCGGGAGGGTGGGTTCGGTAGACATTAGCTTTCCTCTTTTGTAGACAATAAAAAGTTTGCTTGTCCCGTTTGGTACCGATTCCCATCAATTGCCTATGGGAATGAAAGGAAGTGCGAGAACATGGCAAGCAATGAGCAAAGCTTAACCTATATTCTCGATTTCTTATGAATAAGCCAGGGGGGGTGTTTTGACTATGGATTTTGAGTTTTATGTGTTATATTTAACGGTTTTGCCATTTTTATGTGCATGTATTTTTCAGCAAAAACAAGGTAAGTTATTGTTTTTAAATAATTTTCCAAAAAACGAACACCCGCTTAAACAGGCTGTTTAAGCGGGTGTTTCTTTATTTTTTGCTTACTATCTACATTTCTACTAGCTTACATCGGCTAGTTCTATTTGTTTTTTTGCTTGGTGTTGCAGCCAGGCATCTAAAACCTCAGTGGCATTTTCCGGCAAGTGCAATTTAAGTTTGGTACGCCGCCATAAGATATCTTCGCTGCGCTTGGCCCATTCCGCTCGTACTAGATAGCGTAGTTCTGCTTCATAGAGTGAAGGTAGAACTTCTTCTCCTAATTCAGCCAGCGAGGTGGCGTGTGCAATGATTTTGTTGCAGCGGGTGCCATAGGTATAAACCCAGCGATGGGCCAGGCTGGCCGGTAACCAAGGGTGGCGCTGTTGTAGCTTTTGTAAGAATGCCGCGGCATTTGCTTGCGGCATGTCGCCACCGGGCAATGGTGATTCTGCTGTCCAACTGCTTTTGTGATTACCTAGCAAGGGAGCCAGTTTGTCTACCGCTTCTTCCGCCAGTTTGCGGAAGGTGGTGATTTTGCCACCAAAAACCGATAGCAGCGGGGCACCGTGCAGGTCGGTTTCCAGTGCATAGTCGCGAGTAACGCTGGAGGCACTGGCAGCCGAGTCATCCAGCAGTGGTCGTACTCCGGAGTAGGTGGATAACACGTCCTGTGGGCCGATCTGGCTATGGAAATAGCGATTGCTCATTTCACACAGATAATGGATTTCTTGATCGTCAATGGCGACTTGAGCGGGGTCTCCCAGGTATTCGACGTCGGTTGTTCCGATCAGGGTGAATTCCTGCTCATAAGGAATGGCAAAAATAATGCGTTTGTCCGGGTTCTGAAAAATATAGGCGTAGGGGTGGTCAAATAGTTTTTTGACAATGATATGGCTACCTTTGACCAGCCGTATGGACTTGCTGGAGGGCAAGCCCAAAGTGTCTTTTATCAGGCTTTCCACCCACGGCCCGCCAGCATTGACCAAGGCGCGCGCCAACACTTGCTGTTCTGTGCCATTCTCGTCGCGCAGCGTGCACTGCCAGTGCTCATCTACACGTTTAGCCTGGGTACAGGCGGTACGGGTAAGGATGGTTGCACCATTCTCGGCAGCATCCATCACATTGAGTACGACCAGCCGGGCATCTTGTACCCAGCCATCTGAGTAAACAAAGCCACGCTGAAAATTGGATTTGAGCGGCTGGCCGGCAGGGTGTGTGTCAAAACGGATCGTTTCTGAAGCGGGCAGTATTTCTCGACGCGCTAGGTGGTCATATAGGAACAGGCCGCAGCGTATCATCCATTCTGGCCGCTGATTTTTATCATGTGGCATCACAAAACGCAGTGGCCACATGATGTGTGGTGCGGCTTTGAGCAGCACTTCGCGCTCTTGCAACGCTTTTCTGACTAGGCCAAATTCGTAATATTCCAGATAGCGCAAGCCACCATGAATCAGCTTGGTACTGGCGGAGGAGGTATGTGCTGCTAAATCGTCTTTCTCACATAGCAATACAGACAAGCCGCGTCCGGCAGCATCCCGTGCAATTCCCGCACCATTAATGCCACCACCAATCACTATCAGATCGTAAACGTCCATTGCCACCTCGTTAAATTAATCGGGCCATCATGAGAAAGCGAAAAATATACAACATTTCTGTTTCGCTTTTAAGCTTTCTTTGTGCGTTTTTGTACGTACCGCCCAATAAAGCGACATTATTTGGCCTTGATGGTTTCAGTTCTTGTTACTTAGAACCACTAACAAAGCCTCAAAAAGCCCCTGAGCCGAGGCGCGACGCTGGATCAGGGGGTGTTAGCGGCTATTAAGGCTCGGTTGTTGAAGGTTTGGCGACTTCGCGGCCATGCCAGCAGGTCAGCGTTAACAAGACGATGGCGGCCAGGCAGGAGCCGATCAATAGAATAAAACCACCGTCCCAGCCAAAGTAATCGACGGTATAGCCAACAACGGCATTGGCGGCGACCGACCCCCCCAGGTAACCAAATAAGCCGGTAAACCCGGCGGCGGTACCTGCTGCTTTTTTAGGGGCTAGTTCCAGCGCATGCAGACCAATCAGCATGACCGGGCCGTAAATGAGAAATCCAATGGCAATGAGAGCCAGCATGTCGATATTCGGATTACCTGCCGGATTCAACCAGTACACCACGGTGGCAATTGTTACCAGCCCCATGAAAAATACCCCGGTAGCTCCACGATTGCCTTTAAACAGTTTGTCCGACATCCAGCCACATAATAAAGTCCCCGGAATACCGGCCCATTCATAAAGAAAATAGGCCCATGAGGATTTACTGATCGAGAAGTGTTTTACTTCTTTCAGATAGGTAGGCGCCCAGTCCAGTACCCCGTAGCGCAACAGGTAAACAAAGACATTGGCAAAAGCGATATACCATAGCAATTTGTTGCGCAAAATGTATTTTTTGAAAATTTCGCTAGTGCTCAACTCTTGCTCATGATTTTGGGTATAGCCTTCGGGATAGTCATTTTTATAGGCCTCGACCGATGGCAAACCACAGGATTGAGGGGTGTCCCGCATCGTCAGGTAGGCAAAAATGGCAACGACGATAGCGGCTAAGGCCGGCACATAAAAAGCAGAGCGCCAGTCATTGTTAAACCAGAACATGCCCAATATGAATAAGGGCCCGATAGCACCACCACCCACGTTATGCGCACAGTTCCATAGCGATACGACTCGGCCACGCTCTTTTTGCGACCACCAGTGCACCATCGTACGGCCACAGGGAGGCCAGCCCATGCCTTGAAACCAGCCGTTCAGAAAAAGTAGCACAAACATGATGCTGATACTGGAGGTTGCCCACGGTACAAAGCCCATAAATAGGAAAATACTGGCGGATAGCAATAGGCCTACCGGCAGGAAAACGCGCGGGTTGGAGCGATCAGAAACAGCACCCATCAAGAATTTAGACAGGCCATAAGCAATGGCCACCCCGGATATGGCCAAGCCCAGTTCGCCACGGGAAAACCCCTGCTCGATCAAGTGCGGCATGGCTAGGGAGAAGTTTTTGCGCACCAGGTAGTAGCCGGCGTAGCCCAGAAAAATCCCTAAAAATATTTGCCAGCGTAGCCGTTTATAAGTCTGATCTTGTTGTGTTGTCGCTAATGGCTCGATATGAGCAGCGGGTTGAAAAAGCCGGATCATGACAACTCCTTGGTAATGAAGAGGATGCTCTCTATGCTGTCGGAGCATGAATAGAACAGGTGCAACATCTCTACAGCGTATAAATCCAAGCAGCCAATACGCCTCCCAATAGCGAGCCCACTACCGGCACCCAGGCATAGCCCCAATCACTGTCACGTTTGCCGGGAATAGGCAGAATAGCATGCATGATACGCGGGGCCAGATCACGCGCCGGGCTCATCGCATAACCGGTAGTTCCTCCCAGAGAGACACCGATACCCAACACCAGCAAAGCTACCGGTAACGCATCCATTGCCCCCAGCGACATCTTGGGCGCCACCATACTGAGAATGGCAAACACCAGTACAAAGGTAGCCAGAACTTCGGAGAGCAAATTACTCGGTAGACTGCGAATAGCGGGGCCGGTGCAAAAGGTAGCCAACTTGCTGTCGGCACAGTCGGTGCCCTGGTAGTGTTCACGATAGATCAGCCATACCAAGCCTGCACCCGCCATGCCACCCAGCATTTGCGCGAAGATATAGCCCGGCAACTTGGCCCAGGCGAACTTGCCCGCTACCGCCAACGCCAGCGATACCGCCGGGTTCAAATGTGCACCGCTAACCGCAGCGACGCTAAATACACCAACAAACACAGCCATCGCCCAACCAAAGGCAATCACAATGAGGCCACTATTATGACCTTTAGTCTTTTTTAACAACACATTAGCCACAACACCATTGCCTAATAGCACCAGTAAAGAGGTGCCAATAAACTCACCAATCAGCGGATTCATGTTTTTATTTCTCAGCAGAAGCGGTTTAATCAGTGAAAAAGGCCGGAGCATGCTCCGGCCTTTTGCTTGGACTTAGTTTGAATCGTCTGCCCATACTTTGGCGGCATTTACCGCACGTTGCCAGCCTTGCACGCGTTCGCGAACGCTCTCACTGGCCATATCTGGTTTAAAGCGACAATCTAGCTGCCACTGGCCCTGCACATCATCCAGGTTTTTCCAGTATCCCACGGCTAGGCCAGCCAGATAGGCCGCCCCTAGTGCTGTTGTTTCAGTAATTTTTGGGCGAACAACATCAACATTAAGAATATCTGCCTGAAATTGCATCAGTAGTTTATTCACAGTAGCACCACCGTCCACGCGTAATTCGGCAATGGCCATATTGGCATCAGCTTCCATCGCTTTAAGTACATCCATGGTTTGATAGGCAATGCTATCCAGCGCAGCACGGGCGATATGAGCAGCTTTGGTTCCCAAAGTCGCTCCAACAATTGTCCCACGTGCATTCGGATTCCAGTGTGGCGCACCCATTCCAGCAAAAGCAGGCACTAAATACACACCATCGCTATCTTTGACTTCCTGTGCCAGCGGGCCTACGTCAGCAGAATGGCGGATAATTCCCAGACCATCACGTAGCCACTTAACCACCGCACCACCAATAAAGATGGAGCCTTCCAATGCATACTGCACTTTGCCATCCAGTTGCCAGGCAATCGTCGTCAGTAGGTTATTGGAGGATTCGATCGGCTTATCACCAGTGTTGAGCATCATGAAACAGCCAGTACCGTAGGTGTTTTTCACCATGCCTGGCTGAGTACATTGCTGGCCAAACAATGCAGCTTGCTGATCACCAGCCACGCCGGCAATCGGAATTTCGGCACCCAGATGAGGGGCATAAGTATGTCCGTAAATCTCGCTGGAGCTTTTTACCGTCGGCAGCATGCTCGTAGGAATCCCCATGATGTCGAGCAATTCAGCATCCCATTCCAAGGTGTGAATGTTATACAGCATGGTACGCGAGGCATTGGAAACATCAGTAACATGCACCTGGCCATGAGTAAAATTCCAGATCAACCAGCTATCTACTGTGCCAAAAGCCAATTTACCTTCACGCGCTCTTTCACGAGCTCCAGGCACATTATCAAGAATCCACTTGATCTTGCTGCCTGAAAAATAAGCATCCACCAGCAAACCGGTTTTACTGCGGATCAACTCTCCCAGCCCACGCGCTTTTAATTCATCACAAAAATCTGCCGTACGACGATCCTGCCAGACGATAGCGTTATAGACAGGCTGACCGGTTTCTCTGTCCCAGACAATGGTGGTTTCACGCTGATTGGTAATACCAATAGCCGCAATACTGCGACCACTAATCCCCACTTTGGCCAAGGCCTCTGCCGCCACACCCACCTGACCGCCCCAAATTTCTTGCGGATCATGTTCTACCCAGCCCGGCTGTGGATAAATTTGTCTAAATTCCTTTTGTGCCAAGGAAACAATATCACCACTACGATTAAATAAAATGGCACGAGAGCTAGTCGTGCCTTGGTCTAAAGCCAATACAAATTGATTCTGCATAAACTTCTCCTAGTAAACCAGTGGGGACAATATCATGGCGGCTTTTTGTCCTTGCTGGTACGTGTATGGCTATTATGAAAAACGCTTGGGTATCACTCCTCAAGCAGGTCGTAACAAACAAATTGTGCACTTTATCGCAAAGATAATGTTTGTTTTTTTCTTATGACGTTCGTTTTATTTGCGCAACATTCTAATCAAGGAAAAGCACTTGTCAATCTGTAGCAAGAAAAAGTACGGAGTTATGCTGGCTGGAAGGGATTTATTGAACTTAACTAAATAGAGGAACTAAACAGCGGCGTGCATCCTGATGATGCGTGATAATCAATGATGAATTTGTCGAAGTATAAGCGGGGAACACAATCGCCCCTTCGATAAACACAGGAGGCAGAAAGAGGGGTTTACTACAACTGCTCAGGTATTTTTACCTGCTGGCTAAGGGCCGCTAATTACAGCAATAGCCAAAAACCGAACATGGCAAACAAGATGATGACACCGGTAAGAATCTGCGAAACAGTACGTTCTTTTTGTAGTGCCTGCTTTAAATGAACTTTTGTAGCTTCTTCTGTATTCAGTTTTGATTCCAGCTCTATTCTTGCTTCTTCTTGTTTGGCAAACGTTTCTAGTATGGCTTCATGCTTTAATTCGACGATTAACTCTGGATTCCATGTGCCCAATAATTTGTTAACCCGGTCTTTAAAATACAAAGCTGAGCGGCGATCTTCTCCTTGCCAGCTAAACTCAAAGCCTTGACTGGTAAAAAGCGTTTGTCGTTGCAAGCGCTCTTCTTCCGTCAGCGTTTGACTCATCGTCACCATGCCAGGGCTAACCGCATAATCGGCATAGCTACCTTTAACCCAAGCAATCATATTAGCCAGTAAAAAAGTTTCTAAATCACTACCAAGAAAACCCAGACTAAGATTGATACCAGCTTTAGGCCCAAATGTTACCGTGCGACTGGGCTTATCCACCCGTACCCAGGCACAATTATAAACATTGTGATAATGGCCATCGTCACCTTCAAACAATCGCCACTTCTCGCCCTCCTGCCTGCTATAGCCGCGAAACTGTATGCGGAAAAAGTCTGACTGTTCTGTCTGCGCACGGCTACGCTGAAAAATCCCATAGCATGGAAAACCACCCATATTCACCAGCAAAATGCTCTCGCCCAAAGGCGTAGCCAGGGCGATCAACTCATTCTCATTTTCAGGGATAGGTAGAGCGGCTTTGTCGGTTTGCTGTGCCGGAGTTGTTGAGGTATTCATAGCATTATGGCTGCCGCTTAAAACTCAATTTGCTATCGCCAGAATCCAGAACTAAATGCTCATCCGTTAATGTTACTGTTGGCTTACCACTTAGCAGGGTGGAGAAACGCTGGTCACGTTGCATGCCTGCAGGTTCACAGGCCATCATCGTACTCGCCAGCGGCTGACTAATTAATTTGCCATCCACCAGGCTAACGCCACCAAATAGCGTATTGCAATCTGCCTTGGCATTAATACGACCATCCTGGAAAGTGAGCTTAAAGGGCGGGTTGGCATTTTCTTGCAACCACTCACCCTCCAGATCACTAATCGTATTGTCATACTCCAAGGTAGCACATGCGGCCAACGCCACACTGCTAAAAAACACCAACCATAATGATTTTTTCATCAGAACTTCCTGCTCTGTATTACATGATTGTAGACGGATTAAACCATTCATCAGCACGCGAAAACCGTCCTACGGATCATCACAAGACGGTTTATCGCTACTGACTATTTAATGTGCAACACCTTTCACTAAATCCTCGACCACTTTCTTGGCATCACCAAACACCATCATGGTCTTGTCCATATAGAACAGTTCATTATCCAGACCAGCGTAACCAACACTCATTGAACGCTTCACCACAATCACACTGCGCGCTTTGTGTGTCTCCAGAATAGGCATGCCATAAATGGGGCTGGCTTTATCCTTTTGTGCAGCTGGATTGACCACATCATTGGCACCAATAACCAGTACGACATCGGTGCTGGCAAAGTCGGAATTGATTTCTTCCATTTCCAATACCTGCTCATAAGGCACTTCTGCTTCCGCCAATAACACATTCATATGCCCGGGCATACGACCGGCTACCGGATGAATGGCATAGCGGACGGTGACTCCTTGCTCTTGCAGTAGTGAGGCAAATTCCTGCAACGCATGTTGCGCCCGGGATACCGCTAAACCATAGCCGGGAACAATAACCACGCTATCGGCATTACTCATCAGAAAAGCAGCGTCTTCGGCAGAGCCGGATTTGTAGTTCTTAGGCCCACTCTCTCCTGCCGCTGCTATCTTACTGTTATCGGTACCAAAACCGCCCAGCAATACCGAAACAATGGAACGGTTCATCGCCTTACACATAATGTAGGACAAAATGGCACCAGAAGAACCCACACAAGCCCCGGCGATAATCAACACTGGATTATTCAAAGTAAAACCAATTCCTGCGGCGGCCCAACCCGAATACGAGTTAAGCATAGACACCACCACCGGCATATCGGCACCACCAATCGGAATAATCAGCGTCACGCCCAATACCAGCGCAATCGCCAGCATGGCCATAAATGCAGCCTGACTTTCGGTATAAGCATAAGCAATACCCAAGGCCAGCATGGCTAAAGCCAGTAATAAATTGAGCAGGTGTTGGCCGTTAAAATTGACCGCTCTGGCACCAAATCGGCCAGAAAGCTTGCCATAAGCAATAACAGAAGCGGTAAAAGTAATTGCACCGATAAAAGCACCGATAAACAGTTCTACTTTTTGAACAGCGTTATGCGCTACCCCTGTATGAAAAATAGCCGCAACCGCAATCAATACTGCCGATAAGCCCACCAATGAATGCATGGCCGCAACCAGTTCCGGCATGCCCGTCATTTGTACAGTTTTGGCCTTCCATGCACCAATGGCTCCGCCCGCAATAATGGCCGCAGCAATCAGTGCCAATACCGGTTTATCCATCATCAACAGCGTGGTTAATACCGCTATCAGCATACCCACCATGCCATAAAGATTGCCTCTTAGAGCTGATGCCGGGCTGGATAGACCTTTAAGCGCCAAAATAAATAATACTGCTGCGACCAGGTAAAGTAGACCTGACAAATTTTGCATCATGATGGTTTACCTTTTCTTCTTCTTAAACATATCCAGCATTCTCTGGGTCACCATAAAGCCCCCAAAAATATTAATGCTGGCAAGAAAAATACCAATAGCGCCCAGTACCGAAGTCAGAGTAATTTCGGCACCGTCAATATCAACGACCTGCAACATAGCACCCACGATAATGATGCCGGAAATAGCATTGGTCACGGCCATCAGCGGTGTATGTAAAGCCGGGGTCACATTCCATACCACGTGATAACCCACAAAAACCGCCAAAACAAAAATGGTGTAACTATTAGTAAGAGAATCCAGCATGATCACACTCCTGCCCGGGCTGGTGGAAAACGCACTTGTCCTTCATGCGTTACCAGGGTAGCGGTTAATAACTCGTCTTCCAGATCAATCTGCACGCCTTGCTGATTCAACATCAGCATTAAAAAGGTCAGTAAGTTTTTGGCATAAAGGTTGGAAGCATCGGCGGCGAGTAAGCCCGGCAGATTAGTCTGCCCAACCACCGTCACACCATTCTCCAAACGAACCACTTCACCTGGCTGCGTTAAGGCGCAATTACCACCGGCCTCGGCAGCCAGGTCAATAATCACCGTACCGGGTTTCATCGCCATCACCACTTCAGTAGCCAGTAATAGCGGCGCGGCTTTGCCGGGAATCAAGGCCGTGGTGATGATAATATCGGCTGCCTTGGCATGCTTGGCGACCAGCTCTGCCTGACGGCGTTGGTAATCTTCAGACATTTCCTTGGCGTACACACCATCATTAGCGGCTTTTTCTTCGTCAGTCATCGGTACTTCAACAAACTTAGCTCCCAAAGACTCCACCTGTTCCTTAGTGGAAGGGCGTACATCGAAAGCTTCTACTACCGCCCCCAGGCGTTTAGCGGTGGCAATCGCCTGCAAACCAGCGACACCCACTCCCAAAATCAGCACTCGTGCCGGTTTTACCGTACCAGCGGCCGTCATCAACATGGGCATAAAGCGCGGATAATATTGCGTCGCCAATAATACTGCCCGATAACCCGCTATATTATTCTGACTCGACAACACATCCATGCTCTGCGCCCGGGTAGTACGCGGTAACAGTTCCAGAGCGAACGCAGATATCTGCTTAGCCGCTAGCGCTGGAAAGGTATCATTTTGATAAGGTGCTAGCTGGCCGATTAGTAACGCCCCTTGTTTCAGCTCGGCCACGGATGACTCGTCCAATGGCCTGACAGTCAACACGATATCGGCCTGAGCCAATAAGTCACTTCGCTCAGCCACTACCGTGGCCCCTGCAGCGCGGTAAGTATCATCCGGCAATGCTGCCGCGCTACCGGCCCCTTGTTCCAATGCCACCAGATGCCCAAGTGCCACCAGTTTTTTAACCGTTTCTGGTGTAGCTGCCACGCGATGTTCACCAGCCAGCCGTTCGGCTGGAATAGCGATTTGCATGTCTTTCCTTTCCTAAAAATTAACAAAAAGTAGAGTATTTAAGTACTAGTGAGAAATCATTTCTTGCAAGCCAAACCGAGCGGTAGACGTGAAAGCCCAGCTCGTTGAAATATTTTTCAGCAATACTCAATGTAGCGATAGCCGTAACTAGCAGCGGATAAGACAATGACTAGTTACGGAAAGAAAAGAGACATCAGACAAAACTTAGCAACACTTACCCTAGTTTGCCAATATCTAAGATGGGAATTACCGCTATTTTCGACAATATCTGTAATATTTGCCGACTACAACTGCTGTGTTCAGGCAGAACGATAGATCAACCAATTACCGAACAGCAGTTCGCTGTCACTTAGGTTAGGCTGGGTATTTTCTGGGGTGGTACGTTCAAATATAAAACGTTGACCTTGATATTCAATCCAGGCCCAGATCGGTTCACCCTGGAAACGGCCTATCACTTCATCGGAACAAACCACCGAACTATCTTCTGCCAAAACCAGACGCGGAGAAGATGACAGGCTTGCGCCATGGCTTTCTACTGGCTCCACTTCCCAGTTCTCTTTACTAGCGGGCTGTGGATCGTGACGGGTAAGCATCTGTAACCAGAACTGAAATAACCATTGCGGCAAACCTACCCGATGCACCCTTTTATCATTGGTAATCACACAAGCCACTGCAAAACGGTGATGGCAACTAGGGCAATGTGCTTGGGCGACTAAAAAGATTTTGTCTTTTTGCTTACTTAATAGCCCTTCCATTTGCTCAGCAGCCACCATAGCCTGGCATTTGGGGCAGTGCTTGCCAAAACGGCGCACACTGTTGCCATTGGCAAAGGATACCGGCAGAAAATGGGAAATTTTGTCAGGTTTAGCCATGGGTACACACTCAAGTAAAAATTTGATGCCAAATAGATAGGATTCTGTCTATTATACCGCGCTAGTGCTGACACAGTTCATCTAAACGCAACAACCCCATTCATCAAGTGCATGCTTGAAATGTGCTGCACTGCCCCCATGCTATTTAAGCCTATCACTGGTAAATTTTTCGCACCTCTAGCCCATCCTTAAACAATAAAACGTTTAATTTTTAGGCATGATTTAACATTTGGAGAGCGGGTCATGAAATTATATTTTTCCCCAGGCGTATGTTCACTATCACCACACATCGTACTCTGCGCGAGCGGACTACCTTTCACCACTGAAAAAATCGATATAAAAGTCCAACCACGTCTCACCGCTGCCGGAGTGGATTTCAAAAACATTAACCCTCGTGGCTATGTGCCAGCATTGGAATTGGATAACGGTAAAATACTGACTGAAGGCGTGGCGATTGTGCAATATCTGGCCGACCAGGTACCAGAAAAGAAATTGGCCCCGGCTAATGGCACTTTTGAACGCTATCAACTGCAAGAGTGGCTAAACTTTATTGCTACCGAAGTACACAAAGGCTTCGGCCCTTTATTTCACAGCAAAAATGATGAAGTTAAGCAACAGGCTTGGGAAAAATTAACGCAGCGTTTAGCCATCACAAACCAGCAATTAGAAAAAACGCCTTATCTGATGGGCGAGCAATTTACTGTTGCTGATGCGTATCTATTTACCTGCTTGGGCTGGACAGCGTTCCTACAACGTTCACTAGCTGACTTCCCCGCTTTATTGAGTTTCCAGAAGCGTGTAGCAGCCTTACCTTTTGTCCAACAGGCTCTAAAGGCTGAAGGCTTGCTAGAGTAATTTACCGCTGGCATTACTTAGAGCCGCTCTTAATAAAAATGCCCGACAAACCGGGCATTTTTACTGACTTCCAACTGCTTGTGCCTGTTCCCAGGCAATCAAATCTATTTTACGCTCAGCACCCCAGCGATATTCCCCCAACACCCCTTCGGCGCGGATAACACGGTGACAAGGTATCAGCCAGGCAATCGGATTAGCACCAACGGCGCTGCCGACGGCTCGAGCGGCGCTAGGACGGCCAATAGCCGCCGCAATTTGTTGATAACTACAGAACGCAGCATAAGGTATCCCCAATAATGCCCGCCAAACCTGTAGCTGAAAATTAGTGCCTTGTACCCGTAAGGCCAGTGGCTGATCCCCTTTTTTGACCAAGGGCTCAAACAGGGTATTCACCAGTTCCGCTTCACTACCCGCCTGATAATGTAATACTGCTTGTGGCCAGCGCCCACGTAGATAAGCCTCTGCACTCGCCACACTATCCACAAATTGAATGGCACAGACTCCCCGTGTTGTACGGGCAAGCAAGACCAAGCCGAAACGACTCACTTCCACACTCCAACTCAATTCTAAACCGGCACCACCATTTTTATATTCGCCAGGTGTCATCGCCTCCAGGGTGATGAATAGATCATGTAAACGGCTACTACCGGATAAGCCCAGCTCTTGAGCGGAGTTTAATAAAGACTCACCATTAGCCAGCCTAACCTTAGCTGCCTCACAACTAAGATGCTGTAAAAAACGCTTAGGACTGACGCCAGCCCAACGGGTGAATAATCTTTGCAAATGAGACTCGGACAAATGCAGTGCCGCCGCAAGATCGCTTAATTCTGGTTGCTGATGAGCGTGCGCAACGAGGTAACGAATAGCCTCGCGGATACGTGCATAATCACGACTTGCGTTTGTAACGGAATCCTCTGTTTCCACCAACATATCATCTCTCCGTCCACAGTCACATTGATCACTTTAAACTACCTCGGGTTGGCTTTCGACCCGATTCTTGCCATAAAAAATCACCCAGCAACGTGTGGGTGATTTTTTATGGCCCGCTAATAAACCTCGAAAAGTACCTGAGCTGAGGTGCAACGCTGGATCAGGGGTTTTGCTAGCGGCTCGAGGTCATCGCTTGCTACGATCTATTAGCCTGCATGCAATAAGGTATGCTGAATTTCTGATAAGGCCTGGGGTATCCGAATAAAAGAAAGCTGGGTACCCAGTAAGCGCGCAATATGCGAAGTGGAGAACAGGCCGGATAACTCATAGTGGCCATTCTGCTCATTTCGCTCGACGACCAAAGCATGCTGACGACCCAAACTCTTCATGGTCGCGACAATCTGACCAACATTGGCACCCAAAACATCCTTCAAATTCAAGGCTTCCAATTGAATACGTGGTGTCATCACATCTGCCACAGTGATGTCGGCATGATGTTTACCATGCTCTTTCATGCACTGGATAGGGCGCTCACCCAATAAGTCCGTTGCTGTCACCAAACCCACCAATTGATGCTCGCTATTCTTGACAAATAATAAGCGTATGCCATGACCTACCATGCGCTCATGGGCATCCTTCAAACTGGCATCATTATTAATACTTACTGGGATAGTTATACTAAGATCAGTCATCACATCTACCGCCTGGCTATGCGGGCTAACCGGGGTATGTGGACGTTGATCGGCTTGTACTAGATCTGTCGTCACCGGCAAGCTTATCGTCGGCAAAGGGTGATAATTATATGGCATGATTATTTCTCAAAGGTGAACGGACAATAATGAAATTTAATAGCATCCATCAGAAAAGGCGACCACAAACTAATAAAATTTTGTTGCCAGCCTGTCAACTTAGATAAATTGTTGCAGCACATGCACAATACGCTCACTTGCTCCACGATGGACAACACTAAATGATAATGCGGCATCCTGCATTGCCAATCGCCTCTGATCATCCGCAAATAAAGCTGAAACCTCGGTAATTAATTGGCTAGCATCCTGCACTTGAATAGCGGCTCCCGCTGCCAATGCTGCCAATGCTGCTTGGGTAAAATTGAAAGTAGAAGGTCCAAATAATACTGGTACCCCCACACTAGCTGGTTCAATCAAATTGTGACAACCGAAAGGCAACAAACTTCCGCCAACAAAAGCCACGTCTGCACAGCCAAGATAGGCAAAAACTTCACCCATACTATCCCCCAGCCATAACTGGGCGGCGCTATTAACGGGCTGGTTATCACTACGACGCTGCCAACTTATCCCTCGCTGTTCTGCCAGCACGATTACCTTAGCAAAACGCTCCGGGTGACGCGGCACCAACACCAGCAGGTTATCTGCTGGTCTGTTGGCCGCTTGCCAGGCATCCAGTATCAGCGCTTCTTCACCTTCACGCGTACTGACACATACCAAGACCTTACGTGGCCCGATAGCCTGCTTGAATTGCTGAGCCAATACTAATTGCTGTGCCGGCGGCGCAATATCATATTTGGTATTGCCACATACATAGAGTCTTACGGCGCCTAATGCTTGCAAACGTTGTGCATCTGCCGGCGTTTGTGCCGCAATAGCCGTTAATCTGGCTAAAGCCGGTTTAATCAACCCCTGAATCCTTCGATAAGAACGGGATGATTTTTCTGATAAGCGGGCATTTACCAAAAACAAAGGGATCTGTTGCTCTGCTGCACTGTAGATGAGATTTGGCCACAACTCCGTTTCCATCAATACGCCAAACCGAGGTTGATACGCTTGTAAAAATGCCCGCGCTGCTTGCGGATAGTCGTAGGGTAAATAGCGTACTTCGGCATCAGGATATAAACGCTCAGCCGTCGCGCGTCCTGTTGGCGTCATCTGGGTAAGCAATAAGGGAGCATCTGGCCAGTGTTGTCGCAAAGCCTGTATCAAAGGCAGCGCAGCCTGGGTTTCACCTACCGAAACCGCATGAATCCAAATAGCGTTTTGCACACGTGGGGCGAAATGTTTGCCAAACCGTTCATCCCAATATTGCAGATAAGCCGGGGATTTACGCGCGCGTTTACGCAAATAAAATCGAATCAACGGCGTAAGTAACAGCCACAAAACACCATATAAACGACGCTGCCAACTCATACACCCGCCTGACAAAGCAATAAGGCTTCCATCACCTCATCAACACCAGGACAGCTAGCGACATTACCCAGATTACGGGCATAAGGCGTTGGAACCACCCCGGTGCGGGCAGGGTCGGTATCGGTGTAAATCGCGACCAAAGGAATATTCAAAGCATTGGCAAGATGAGTCAGTCCGGTATCGACCCCAATGACAGCTTGGGCATGCGCCAATAGGCCGGCAGCCTCACGCAAACTCATTTTAGGAGCCAACACAGCAGCAGGCATTTGCGCCACTAAGCGTTCTGCTCGGTGTTTTTCTGGCTCACTTCCCCAAGGCAGCACCATGGTTAAGCCCTGCTCAACAAATAAACGCTTGGCCAATAAGCACCAATGTGTTTCTGGCCATTGTTTAGCAGCGCGGCTGGTCGCATGCAGCAATACCGCATAAGGCTGTTGTGCCAACCATACTGGGCATTCACCAGCCGTAATGCCAAATTGTGGGGAAGACGCCACCGTGTAGCCAAAAGCCTGAGCAAACAATGAGCGATTACGTTCAACCGCCGACAAGTTCCAGTCAACCCGATAACGCTTATGATAGAACAGGCTGGCTAATGGCTCGCGCACACTACGCCAATCAAAACCCGCTAATGGTGCTTTGGTCCAACTGGCTACGAATGCACTTCTCAACAATCCCTGGCTATCCAGTACCACATCCCAATCAACCGCCTTTAAATGCTGACGTAAGCTTGCTATTTCACGCCAAGTCTTTAGCTGCCAGAGCTGTGCACGCCAACGCCGCCAATTCATCGTAATCACTTGATCAACAGCAGGGTGCAGGCTGGCAATATCCGCAAAAGACTTTTCAACCAGCCAGCTGATACGAAAATTAGGATAGTGCTTTTTCAACTCAGAAATGGCAGGCCAAGTGTGTATCAGGTCTCCCATTGAAGAGGTGCGCACAATAAGCAGGTTCATCATGGCGCGCATTGTACCTGAGCAAGCCTGTGTCTAACCAAGTAAAATACCACGGGAGGCTTTGTTGATAAGTCGCTGTGGATAAGTTTCATCTGATTTATCCACAAACAATTCGCTCGTAAGCAATCCAAACTATCCCATGCTCATCAACAGGCTAAGCCATTGTAAATAATATGCTTTTAAGCAACTATCCACAGATATGGCCAACTTCATCTATATCTTCAGTATTTAAACTTAATAAAAGATACAAGATAGTGATGAAACAGCAAGTCGAAGGATTAATGCAATTATCCGAACCAAACAAATATGAGCGCGTAGTTTTTTGTGCAGACTAAAGAGATTTGTGTTTTATGAAGGTAAATATCAGCGAACATGTGGATAAACTCGACTTCTCAGCAAAGTAACTTACTATCCACAATTTACTCTTAAGCTAAACGGCCAACTGATAACAAGTTAAAAAATAAGTTAATCCATTGATTTTAAATAAAAAATAAAGTTATCAACAGCAAAGTGCCACCTTCTACCAGTATCATCAATATAATTAATAGAAAATATAGAAAGAAATGCGAACCTATCTTAGCGCTGTCATCATTACCAAAAATGCAGAAAACCATCTTGAAAAGTGCTTAAGCAGTTTGCAGTTGGTTGATGAAATTGTGATTGTGGACTCAGGTAGTACAGACCAAACGTTGTTGATAGCTAATAACTATGGGGCACGAGTTATCCACCAAGAGTGGCTAGGCTTTGGTTTGCAGAAACAATTTGCAGTAAAACAGGCTCAGTATGATTGGGTGCTATGCTTGGATTCGGATGAATGGCTATCTGATAATTTAGCTATAGAAATCAAACAATTAATGCTAAATCCACAAAGTTATGCCTATAGTTTTCCACGTTGTAATCGTTTTATGGGTCGTTTTCTGAAACACGGAGAAGGCTATCCAGACAGGTCTTTGCGTTTATTTAATCGATGTTATGCGCAGTGGTCTGACGATCAGGTGCACGAATATGTAATGACTAAAACTACTGTGGATAAATTACAATCCGACTTGATGCACGAATCCGGGGAAAATATTGAACGTTACTTGGCGAAGCAAAATCACTACACCAGTTTGCAAGCTCAAACCTTGTTTGCACGAGGAAAGCTTGTGGGTAAAACCAAACTTATCCTCAGCCCCTTACTACGGTTTATCAAATTTTACTTTATCCGACTAGGTTGTCTGGATGGTCTTCCCGGCCTTGTGCATATCAGTATTGGTTGTTTTAACAGCTACATAAAATATGCCAAATTGATCGAAGCACATCGCTTACGTAAAACCGTAATAAAATCAACTAGTAAACATTAATTTTGGCATCATTAAGGAATGATAATGGCAGGATTGAATACCACTGAGCTAAGTAGTTTGAAAAAAATCTATTCCGGCAAAGTACGTGATCTTTATGAAATTGATGAACAACGGATGCTGATGATTGCGACGGATCGTTTATCCGCTTTCGATGTGATTCTGGATGACCCCATTCCCGGGAAAGGCCAGATACTGACGGCTATTTCTAATTTCTGGTTTGAACAATTGAAAGATGTTGTACCCAATCATTTAACCGGGGATAAGCCTGAAGAAATGGTTTCTGCTGTTGATTTACCACAGGTTATTGGTCGTGCGGTGGTCGCTAAGCGTTTACAACCGATACCCATTGAAGCGGTAGTGCGGGGTTATTTAGCGGGTTCTGGCTGGAAAGAATATCAACAACATGGTACAGTCTGCGGCCTTGTACTACCTGCTGGCTTACAAGAAGCTAGTCAGCTACCCGAACCAATTTTTACGCCCTCCACCAAAGCAGCAGTGGGGGACCATGACGAAAATATTTCTTATCAGCGCTGTGTTGAGATAATTGGTGCAGAATTAGCTGATAAAGTCCGTACCACCGCTATTTTGCTTTATCGTACTGCCGCCGCTTATGCCTTGAAACGAGGCATTATCATTTGTGATACCAAGTTTGAATTTGGCTTGGATAGCGCCGGGACGCTGGTGTTGATGGATGAAGCGCTAACACCGGATTCCAGTCGTTTCTGGCCAGCGGAGAGTTATCAAGCAGGTAGTAATCCCCCTTCTTTTGACAAGCAGTTTGTGCGTGATTGGCTGGAGAGTTCCGGCTGGAATAAACAAGCGCCTGCGCCATCGGTACCTTTGGAAGTCCGTGAAAAAACGGCTGCTAAATACCGTGAAGCCTTGGATAAACTCACTCGCCAATAACAAGCACTGTGCCTATGGATATCTTGGTGTTAGTGCTTAAATAAGTTACTTGCCCACGCCAGGATGTCTGGTAATACGGTTGACCAGCGCTGTAAGCGGTGGTCGTCACCATTCAATATGGTTTGTCGACTTTTCCGGTAATGCCGACTCGCCTGACGCCAATCCAGAACTTCATCATTTGTACCTAATAATAGCCAGGTATGAAGATTGTTCGGTTGTTCTACCTGGATAGTCAGTAAATCCTGTATATCAGCCTGGCTGAGTGTATAAACCTCGCCGGTATAAGGATTACGTTGTTCCCCAAGAAGACGGGCTAAATGAAGATAGGGCTGTATCGCAGGATTAATCAGTACGGTAGGGAAATGGTATTGTTCTGCCAGATAACTGGCGTAGTAGCCACCTAGAGAGCTCCCGATTAACAGTGTGTCGGCAGACAACTGGCTTAACAGTTTATCCACAGTCACGATAGCTTGCGCGGGATGTACCGGTAAGCGCGGGCAGTGCCATTGCGCTGCTATTGCGTGTTCCTGTAGATAAGTGGCGGTTTCGCGGGCTTTTAATGATTCTGGGCTTGAGTTAAAGCCATGCAGATAAACGATATTCATAAATCAATACTCATTTAATTAAATTTTTAAAAAGTAGGAAAATAGTTCATCACTTCTCTTGATGAGTATATTTGCTTATCATCCAGCCTTCTTCAGCTCTTCACCCATTATTTAGCATGTTCTTGCCGGATTCTGTCACTACCGCTGCTTTTGCCTTGCTTGCATTGGCGTTATTGGCGGAGAGTTTACGTTTGTTTTGGCCATCCCGTTTAGCGTTGATCAGCAGTTTGGCTTTAGCGATCTGGGCTGAGCGCCTGCATTTTTCTGCTATAGGGCTGGTGCTGGGTGCTTTATTGTTGAGTTACGCGGTATGGCGTTATCAACGTGCCGAGCTTTATCCCGTCTGGTTGGCCTTGTTGTTAGCGATGGCACTACATGCCTTACCGGGGTTTGATAATCCGCTGCTATGGCAAGGTTATCTAACGGCGAATAGCCGTTATTACCAGTTATATTGGAATTATGACAAAGCTTTAGCTGGCTATTGTGTGCTGATGGTTTTGAGCCACAGCCCGCTTATTCAAACCCAAGGTAAGCTGGCTTTAGCCTGGGTAGGCGCTTTGTTATTGTTATTGATTTTAGCCTTGGCTTATTTTGCTGGAGTGCTGCTTTGGGCACCGAGATGGCCTATTTGGTTTGTTTACTGGTTATTCGCCAATTTCTTTTTTGTCGCTTTAGTGGAAGAAGCCTGTTTTCGAGCAGGTTTGCAGCGCTGGTTAGAGCTGCGTACTGAGCCTTTCGCTGCTTTGATGGCTAGTTCTTTGCTATTTGGTCTGGTTCATTTGGCTGCCGGTTGGGAATGGGCTGGCTTGGCGTTTATGGCAGGCTTAGCTTATGGGCTGATTTACGCAGCTACGCGTCAACTCTTGCTGGCAGCACTTGCTCATGTTGTTTTTAATAGCATTAATCTTTTGTTGTTCAGTTATTCATAGTTAGAAAAGTATTAAGCGAGAGTCGCTAACAAAACCTCAAAGTGTCACTGAGCCGAGGCGCAAGGCTGGATCAGGGGGGTAGCGGTTCTAAGCAACAGGCTGATAATTCAGTCTTTTTTTGTATTTATCAATATTAATTCAATATAAATTTTTATTTTAGATAACAAATGGTAAAGCAATTTAATCAAGATATTGTCTTGTATTAAATTTATAATGGTCTTTGATTACAATGCAATGATAAAAGCCGTTAACAAGACCTCTAAGAGCCTCGGAGCCAAGGCGCGCTGACGCAGACAGTAGCAGTAGTACGGCAAGGAGGCACAATGCTGGATCAGGGGGGTGTTAGCGGCTTTAAGCACGGTGAGCTGCTGGATCACCGCTGAATAACTGTTCATCCCAAGCCTTGCTGCTGAAGGATTAATCCGCAAAAAGTATACAAGTCCATGATCATAATAAAGAAAGGTTTGGATTTGCCGATACTGGGCAAGCCAAAACAGCTGATAGAAGAAGGCCCGCCAATTCAGCATATCGCCTTATTGGGTGAGGAATATGTAGGGATGCGGCCAGCTATGCTGGTGCAGGAGGGGGATTCAGTCAAAAAAGGGCAGGCCCTGTTTGAGGATAAGAAAAACCCAGGAGTGTTTTTTACTGCTCCAGCCAGTGGCAGGATAACAGCCATACTGCGCGGTGAACGACGGCTATTACAGGCTGTTGTGTTGGCAGTATCAGATGATGAAGCGCTACATTTCGCACAATACGATGAGGCGGCCTTGCCGCAATTAAGCAGCGAACAAGTCAGAAGCAATTTGCTGGCCAGCGGTTTATGGACAGCATTACGTACTCGTCCTTTCAGTAAAGCCCCGATACCAACAGCCCAGGCGCAGGCTATCTTTGTCAATGCCATGGATACTCAGCCTTTGGCGGCGGACCCGGCCATCATCATTGCAACACAGCCCGCTGCTTTTCGCTGGGGTCTGACTATTTTGTCGCGCTTAGCTTGCGGTAAGGTGCATGTTTGCCACGCAGCTAACGCTGATCTGCCGGAACCACCTAGTACGGACGTGGTGTATCACACGTTTGCCGGGCCGCATCCTGCCGGGCTAGTTGGCACACATATACATTTTATTGAACCAGTAGGCCTGCAAAAGTCGGTATGGCATATCAACTACCAGGATGTCATCGCGATTGGTCAGTTATTTACCACTGGGGAGTTGGATAGTCATCGCGTGATTGCCTTGGCAGGCTCACAAGTGAAACAGCCACGTTTGCTGCGTACCTGCTTGGGGGCAAACCTGACTGAGCTTTGCGCTGGTGAACTGCAAGAGGGGCCACACCGTATCATTTCCGGTTCGGTATTCAATGGAACGCACGCTGTTGGCGCACAGGCTTATCTGGGGCGCTTTCATTTACAAGTCTCAGTGCTGGCAGAGGACTCATCCAAAGAATTACTGGGTTGGCTTAAACCCGGCGCGGACAAGTTTTCGATTACTCGTGCCACTTTAGGGTATTTCATGAGTGGCCAAGGTTTTGCTTTTTCGACGAATAGTCATGGTTCGGAACGCTCAATGGTGCCCATTGGCAATTATGAACGGGTGATGCCGCTGGATATTCTGCCCACTGTACTACTACGCGATTTGCTGGCTGGAGATAGTGACGGTGCCCAGGCGCTAGGGTGTCTGGAGTTGGATGAAGAAGACCTAGCCTTATGCAGCTTTGTCTGCCCATCAAAATACGAATATGGGCCGATTCTGCGGCAGATACTCACCAAGATTGAGCAAGAGGGGTAAGCATGGGTCTGCAACGCTTTTTCGACAAAATAGAGCCACATTTCAGCAAGGGGGGGAAGTGGGAGAAGTTCTACCCCTTGTATGAAGCAGGCAGCTCCTTCTTTTATACCCCTGGCCTAGTGACGCGCGGCAGTACACATGTGCGTGATGCCATTGATTTAAAGCGTGTGATGATTATGGTATGGCTGGCGGTATTACCAGCCATGCTATGGGGTGTGTATAACATTGGCCATCAGGCTATTCCGGCTTTGCATCAGCTATACCAGGGAGAGCAACTGACTGAGGTGTTACAAAGCGACTGGCATTATCGATTGGCACAGCTATTGGGTGCTTCTTTTGTCAGTGATGCCGGTTGGCTCAGCAAACTACTGCTTGGCGCCAGTTATTTTGTGCCACTGTATTTAGTAGTGTTACTGGCCGGTGGTTTTTGGGAAGTGCTGTTTGCTGTCATACGCGGCAAACCGATTAATGAAGGCTTTCTGGTTACTTCCATCTTGTTCTGTTTAACGCTGCCGCCGACCTTGCCCTTATGGCAGGCTGCTTTAGGTATCAGCTTTGGTGTGGTAATCGGTAAGGAAATTTTTGGTGGTACTGGCCGCAATCTGCTCAACCCGGCATTAACCGGGCGGGCTTTCTTATTTTTTGCCTATCCGGCACAGATTTCCGGAGACCTGGTTTGGACCACTGCGGATGGTTTTTCTGGTGCGACACCTTTGTCGCAATGGGGGAACGGCGGCTTAAGTCATGTTATGCACATCGTTAGCGGCCAACCAGTGAGCTGGTTAGATGCTTTTCTAGGCAATATCCCCGGTTCAATTGGTGAGGTCTCTACGCTGCTGATTTTATTAGGCGGGGCACTCATCCTGTTCACCCGCATTGCGTCATGGCGCATCGTCGCTGGTGTCTTTATTGGCATGGTGGCGCTTGCCAGTCTGTTTAATCTCATTGGTTCTGATAGTAATCCGCTGTTTGCTATGCCCTGGTATTGGCACCTGGTATTAGGCGGTTTTGCTTTTGGCATGATGTTTATGGCTACCGACCCGGTATCCGCCTCATTTACCAACCAAGGCAAATGGTGGTACGGCATCTTGATCGGTGCGATGTGTGTGCTGATCCGGGTGGTTAACCCGGCTTACGCCGAAGGCATGATGCTGGCCATCCTGTTTGCTAATCTGTTCGCGCCATTGTTCGACTACCTGGTGGTAAAAGCCAATATCAAGCGGAGGAAAGCTCGTGGCGGATGAAAACGCGAAAAAACCGGAAAGTCTTGGTAAAACCCTGTTGTTCGTCGGCCTATTATGCTTAGTGTGCTCGGTGATTGTCACGGTATCGGCGGTGGGTTTACGTCAGCAGCAACAAGAGCAGCGTTTGGTCGATGTACGGCGTAATTTGCTGGAAGTTGTTGGTCTGCTCAGGTCGATGATGCTGCCTTATCAGATCAATAATGTCTTTAGGCAATATGTTGAACCGCGTTTGCTGGATGTGAATACCGGTAAATTTGTGGCCGGTGATGCGCTTGATTTTGATGTGAGTACTGTACCGCATACTGCCGAATACAGCCTGGAACTATCACCAGAGCAGGACACTGCTGGTTTGCAGTGGCGCAGTAATATCGTACGAATTTATCTGGTACGCAATGAACAGAATGCGATAGAAACTATCGTGTTACCGATTCAGGGACGGGGAGTGTGGTCAATGATGTACGCGTTTCTGGCATTAGCCGCAGATGGTAATACCATCCGCGCTTTCCGCTACTACCGCCAAGGGGAAACCCCTGGTATTGGCGGTGAAATCCAGAATCCGAACTGGAGTCGCCAATTCACGGGCAAGCAGTTATTTGATCCACAAGGACAGCCTGCGTTAAGGATTATTCAAAGTGGTGCTGCTCCAGAAGATATCCATGGTGTAGATGGTGTTTCTGGCGCAACGGCCACCTCGGTAGGCGTGCAGAATAGCTTTGATTTCTGGTTGGGGGAGCAAGGTTTTGGTCCTTTTCTCAAACGGGTGCGTGCAGGTGAGCTAAATCATGGCGGATAGTAAAGAAATCAAACGGGTGCTATTAGCGCCGTTATTAGACAGTAATCCGATAGCGTTGCAAATTTTAGGAGTTTGTTCGGCACTGGCTGTGACTACCCAACTGCAAGCGGCGCTGGTCATGACTCTGGCGGTTACTGTGGTGACGGCCTGTTCTAATTTATTTATTTCACTGCTGCGCCATCATATTCCCAATAGTGTGCGCATTATTGTGCAAATGACCATTATTGCCTCACTGGTAATCGTCGTAGATCAATTATTACGAGCCTACCATTATGAAATGTCACAGCAATTATCGGTGTTCGTTGGTTTAATTATTACCAACTGTGTGGTGATGGGTCGTGCCGAAGCTTATGCGATGAAATCACCACCGCTGGCCAGTTTTATGGATGGAGTAGGAAATGGGCTGGGTTATGGCGTTATTCTATTAACGGTGGCTTTTTTGCGTGAATTATTCGGTGCCGGAAAACTTTTTGGTATAGATATATTACCTACCATTCAAAATGGGGGTTGGTACCAAACTAATGGTTTATTTATGTTGGCACCTAGTGCTTTCTTTATCATTGGATTATTGATTTGGGGCATAAGAACCTTGAAACCGGCACAGGTCGAAAAGGAATAAACTATGTTTTCGCACTATCTTAATTTATTTATTAATGCTGTTTTTATTCAAAATATGGCATTAACTTTTTTCTTGGGTATGTGTACTTTTTTGGCGGTTTCTAAAAAAGTTGAAACATCCTTTGGTTTAGGTGTTGCTGTGACTGTTGTTTTGACTATCGCCGTGCCTGTGAATAATTTGGTATATAACGGGATACTGCGTGACGGGACATTGGTGACAGGGATAGATCTGACTTTCCTTAACTTTATTGCTTTTATTGGTGTGATTGCAGCGCTAGTACAAATATTGGAAATGATCTTAGATCGTTACTTTCCACCACTTTATAATGCGCTAGGTATTTTTCTGCCTCTTATTACCGTTAATTGTGCCATTTTTGGTGGCGTCTCTTTTATGGTGCAGCGCAACTATAATTTTACAGAATCGATCGTCTATGGCTTTGGCTCGGGCATCGGTTGGATGTTAGCTATTGTCGCGCTCGCAGGTTTGCGTGAAAAAATGAAATATTCAGATATACCAGATGGTTTGAAAGGCTTAGGTATTACTTTTATTACAACCGGATTGATGGCTTTAGGGTTTTCTGTTTTTGCGGGCATACGACTATAAATAATAAAGATCAAAATCACTACGGGGTGTTGTGATGGAAATGATTTTGGGTATAGCGATGTTTACCCTGATTATTATTGCGTTAACTGCTTTGATTTTATTGGCTAAAGCAAAGCTGGTGAATAGTGGTGATGTCACGATAACGATTAATCAGGACAAGGTTTTTACCGCTGCAGCGGGCAGTAAGTTGTTAAATTTGCTATCTGGACAAGGTATTTTTGTCTCCTCCGCTTGTGGTGGTGGTGGTTCTTGTGGTCAGTGCCTGGTAAAAATTCAACAGGGTGGTGGCGATATTTTGCCTACCGAGTTATCTCATATCAGCAAGCGTGAAGCCAAGGAGGGCTGTCGTCTGGCTTGTCAGGTAAACGTGCGCCAGAATATGGCAATAGAATTATCAGATGAGGTTTTTGGAGTAAAAAAATGGGTTTGTGAAGTCATCTCTAATGATAGTAAAGCGACTTTCATTAAAGAATTAAAATTAAAAATACCGGATGGTGAAAGTGTGCCATTCCGTGCCGGTGGTTATATTCAAATAGAAGCTGAACCGCATCATATACGTTATGCTGCTTTTGATATTCCTGAAAAATATCAAGATGATTGGAAAAAATTTAATTTATTCAGTATTGAATCTATCTGCACTGAACCTACCTTACGTGCTTATTCAATGGCTAATTACCCGGAAGAACGCGGTATTATCATGCTGAATGTACGTATTTCTACACCTCCTCCTAATATTAAAGATGCCCCTCCCGGAATTATGTCCTCTTATATCTGGTCATTAAAAGCTGGGGATAAAGTGGTGATTTCCGGGCCATTTGGTGATTTCTTTGCCAAAGATACCCAGGCAGAAATGGTTTTTATTGGCGGTGGGGCCGGTATGGCTCCCATGCGTTCTTTGATTTTTGATCAGTTGAACCGATTAAATACTAAACGCAAGATGAGCTTCTGGTATGGAGCACGCTCTTTGCGTGAGGTTTTTTATGAAGACGATTTCAATAAGCTACAGGCAGAAAATGAGAATTTCCGCTGGCACATTGCCTTATCAGACCCGTTAAGTGAAGATAATTGGCAAGGCTATACCGGTTTTATTCATCAGGTGCTACTGGAAAATTATTTAAAAAATCATCCGGCACCAGAGGATTGTGAGTTTTATATGTGCGGACCACCGATGATGAATCAGGCGGTGATTAATATGCTAAAAGAGCTGGGTGTTGAGGACGAAAATATTATGCTGGACGATTTTGGTGGCTAACAGACAATTTACGCTATTGGATATCCGCTGGTGTTGCTTGCTATTGATTCTATTTTTGAGTGGCTGTCAAAAAACAGAGCAAATTGAGCTTAAGGGTCAAACCATGGGAACCTACTACCGCATTAAATATATTGCGGTAAGAAATGCCCTTAAACCACAAGTATTACAAATTGAAATTGATCGCCGCCTAGAGCAGGTCAATCAGCAAATGTCTACTTATAGACCGGATTCTGAATTAAGCCGTTTCAATCAGAGTCGGGTCATCAACCAAGCTTTTTCAGTATCTGCCGCTACCAGCAAGGTGGTGGCTGAGGCTATTCGCCTTAACCAACAGACGCAAGGTGCGCTGGATATCACCGTGGGGCCGCTGGTCAATTTATGGGGGTTTGGCCCGACAGGTCGTCGCGAACACCCACCTTCTGCGGCACAGATCGAACAGGCATTAGCCCACACCGGTATTGCCAAGCTTGGCTGGAGCAAGCAGGCGCTGATTAAAAAGCATCCACAGCTGTATCTTGATTTGTCTGCCATTGCCAAAGGCTACGGTGTAGATGTAATCGCCGATTATTTACGCTCACAACAGATTAGCAACTATATGGTGGATATTGGTGGGGATATGCGTGTTGCCGGCCATAATGGGGAAGGTGGGCGCTGGCGTATAGCGATTGAAAAACCGACTGTTGCTGGCAATGTGCAGGCTCAGTTGATTATTACGCCGGGAGACATGGCGATAGCCACTTCTGGCGATTATCGTCATTATTTTGAAGAGCAGGGACGGCGTTATTCACATACGATAGATCCCCGCAGCGGACGGCCGATAGAACATCATCTGGCTTCGGTAACAGTATTGAGTAAGCAGGGTATGACCGCAGATGGCTTGGCCACCGGCCTGGATGTATTAGGGCCGGAGCGAGCGATTAAGCTGGCCGATGAACTCGGTTTGGCGGTATTTCTGATTGTAAAAACCGGGCAGGGGTTCAGCACTTTGCATTCCAAAGCTTTTCAAGCCTACTTACCCAAGGGGACATAGCGATGTTGTTCCGGCTTTTTATGGCAGCATTTATAGTTTTTCTGTTGGCTTTTATCGGCTTGGCCCTAGGTTATTTGTGCAGGCGTAAAAGCCTGCAAGGTAGTTGCGGTGGCATCGCTAATCTGGGCTTGGAAAAAGCCTGTGATTGCGATAAACCCTGCGCACGCGCCCGGCGTCAGCTGGCTAGGCGCTAGGCTGCGGCCTATGGCGCAGGCTTGTTGCGGCTACGTTTTTTCTTGGGCGGCGCAGCTAAGGGAATATCTACTTCCATAGCCTGAGCAGCCAGTTGTAAGCGCAGCTGTTTTTCATCACTAATACGGCCGGCGGCTTGTAAAAGCAGCATGGCCAGTTCTAAAGCCATTTGGCGTTGATGGCGGTCTGGTAATAGATTAGTCAGGGTTGCCAGGGCCCGTTGCTCATCATTACGTACCAGCCAGGTTTGGCGGCGTATTAGCTGCTTAAACTGTTCCAGTGTCAGTTCTTCTCCCAAACCGGTTTCCTGCATGACGCGGCGGATAGCATTAAAGGGCCGTACATCAACGATACCGTTACCGATGGCGACATAAATCATCAGGCGCAAAAAGCCTTCTACCGGAATCCCCTGAGCGTAATAATTTTCTAGTTCACACCGTTTCAGTCGCAGCATCTCACTGCGTTCCCAACTGCCATCAGCCTTGCGTACTCCGTATTCCCGTATTGGCTTTAGACCAACCGCAGCGGCTGTCCATGGTGATTCGAAAATGCTGCGGAATAATAATTCCTGCAAGGTGTCCCGACTTTGCCGCCAGCTATCCAGGGTATGGACGATGAGTTGTGAATAACTTTGCTGGCACTGCCAAAAAAAGTTGTCCTGACTGATGCTCTGGCGTTCTGTCCTGATGGTTTCTGCCCAATCCTTGATGCCTGTCAGGCAAGGGTTGGTGCTGGAAAAAAAGTTGCGCTCCAGGCGCGAGGGGTGCATTTCCCGCCACCAGCGCGCGGTGTATTCATTGCTGCACAAACGTAACCATGGTGAAATAAAGGTGTCGTATAGCTGCTGATTCACTTCTGCGACTCTTTGTACCACCTCGAAAGCGGCTTCACCCTTACGGCCATCGCCCAGGTTTAAAATATCGTCTACATCGCGTGGCTCAAAACGGATGACATAGCGCCCTTGTAAGTATTCCAAACCAGCCATTTCCGGGTGACTGTCGGTAATAACCGCCTCATATAAACCGGGAGGTAACACATCGATTAAATCCAGTGCGCTGGCCAGCTCGCTATGTTCTTTATTGGCAACTCCGGCAGAGACAAAAATGCCTAAATGGCCTACTTGATCATGTAGGCAATAAACAATGGTTTGCTCGTTGGCACGAATATCTTCCACGCTGTGATAGAGATCAGCAATCCAGAATAAGGCCTGTTGTGGTGGGGTGATATTGTCGCCCCAAGAGGCAAAAACGATGATGGGAGAGCGAATATTATGTAAGTTTATGGTTTGTTGGCTACTTTCTAACACGATTTCGCCACGGCTGAGTCGATTACCGACAAACAGATTTTGCGTAATCCACTCCATCTCTACTTTGTTGAGCAGATAATGCCCACCCCACCAGCGTTCAAACTCCAGAAAGCGTGATGGTTCGGTATCTATTTTGCTGTAGAGATTGTAAGGCTTTTCCCAGTAGGTATTGGCCAAGTCTAGTTGTTCAAAATTACTCACCAGATGCGCACCATCAAATTTACCATGGCCTAAATCGCCGGCCAGGGAAGCCATCCAGGTACCACCATACAGACCCCCGGAATAGCGCATCGGATTTTTACCGGCCACCCCCGCCCAATAAGATAAGGGCGAACCGGCTAGCAAAATGGGGCCGACCAGGTGTGGTGCCGAAGCAGCTAGCATGGCCAAGGCCCAGCCACCCTGACAGTTGCCAATAACAAAAGGTTTACCAGCACTATTGGGGTGTAGCTCATTCACTTTTTGTAGAAAGATTTTTTCTGCCTGCCATACACATTCAATGGTCTGTTCTGCTTCGGGCATTGGAAAAAACATCACAAAATAACAAGGATGCCCCTGACGTAAGGCAATGCCGATTTCGCTATCCATCTTAAAACCACCAATGCCGGGGCCATGACCGGCACGGGGATCGATGACGACAAAAGGACGTTTGTTGGGGTCAGTCACGATACCGTTATCAGGTGGCTTAATGGCAGAGAGTGCATAATTCACCGGCTGTTCCAACTCACGGCCATCGACAATCACTTCAAAGTCAAACACCAGTACCGGTGGATTGCCAGAGGCAGCGTGCTGTTGATAAGTATCGCCGCGTTGCCGTAGCACATCACAATATAATACCGAGCGCTGACAAGCATCTAACCAATATTCGGTAAAGGCGCCAGTTAAAGACTGTGGCGTAAGAAAAGGAAACAAAAATGATTTCATGCAAATACTCCGTGACCCTTCGGTTGTTATTTTAAATAGCAACTTATTTAAAAATAGACAACAGCATAAATGCAGCGCATAGATGCCAATACATGCGCTGCATTTCATTTACATTCAATAACACATCATTCAGCATAGCTCATACTTTCTTGATACTTGCCAGCCAAAATGACAATACAGCAACCCGTAAAAGGAAAAACCGATGAAATGGATTCAAACATGCCTATTAGCCAGCTTGTTAACTACCACAAGCATAGGTCTGGTTTATGCCGAAACGGCCAATAGTGGTCAGAATCAACAGCACAGCTGGGGTAAAGATCCGGCAAAGCGAAAGGAAATGATGGAACAGCACATGCAGAAGCTGCATGATGCTTTGAAATTACAGAGTGGACAGGAAGCTGCCTGGAAAACGTTTATCAGCACCATGCGCTCACAGGGCATGCGGGAACGCCAAAAGCCTGTAGAGGGGGCAACTGCTCCGCAGCGTATGGAACACATGATGCAAACTCAGCAGCAACAGATGCAACAACGGTTAGATGGCCTGAAGACATTTTATGCTCAGTTGAACCCGGAGCAGAAAAAAACCATGGATAGCTGGCACGAGAAGATGGCTAGCAAAATGCGGGGTGAGAAGCGCTAGCCCACTCGCTTACGTCGTTTCACGTGAAACACACTTGTCGTAGCTAGAGCAGTTTACGGGTGTACGCGCAGAATCCTGGGCGTGGCCCGACCTTGGGGTGGTTACGACAAGTATCCGGCCGCTGTTGATAAATAGTACATAAGCGCGTGCTTTGATCCAGATAACGGCAATCGCCGTTGGCGCGGCGGCTTAAGGTGAATAAACCGTGCTTGAAGTTGAAGTGCTGGATAATGCCCTGTTTTTCCAGACGTTTGGCGATTGGTTTGAGCGGATCGTTCAACTCAAACTCATCCACCAAGCCCATCCGTATTAAATCAGCTAAGCGTATCTCCACGGGCATTGAACAGCAGCTTGCCATGCAATCGCTACATAGATTTGAACGATACTTTACCCAGGTATCCAGGCGCTCAATATCCGCCATGCTTACGCTGGCCGCTGCTTAAAAAAGGTTAATGGCGCACTAGCGGGCATATCACTAGGGGGAGCTGACTTGAGGACGGATTTTTTCATTTTGCCCATCACATGCATTTCACAAGGGCGACACTCAAATTTCAAGGTGTAGCTTTCGGTGCCGGACTGCAAAATCATCGGATCAGCGCGTACCTGTCCCATCACACCCTGAACGCCTTTGGCCTGTTTCGGGCATAAATTAAAAGAAAAGCGTAGGCAATGCTTGGTAATCATCAGGCTGACTTCATCCGCTTCCTGATGTGCCTCGTAAGCAGGCTCAATCACCTTAACGCCGTGCTTCTGATAAAACTGCCAGGCGAGACGATTATAAACATTGGCCAAATAACTGAGACTATCACTGGGGTAAGACACCGCCGGTAGCAAGGCTGCTTTGCGTGGCTGTCGTGGCCAGGCATCTAAACGTGCTTGTTCCAGTTTTTCTACGGCGGCGCGGCGTAGTGCGTTAATGCTGGAAGTTGGAATAAACCAGGGCTGGCTTAAGTTCAGCGTAATCTCCTGAGCCACAAACAGGGTATTACCCAGTTTGGCCAGGTTTTCGTGCAGTTGCGCCTGCGCTTTGGCGACATCCTTCGCTACCTGCAGATTCAAAGCCATATAGGCGGTGACACTGCAACCATCTTCATCCGTCATTGATAAAGCCAGACCATCGCTATTCTCCGCCAGACTCAACCATACCGCGATGCGTCGATCGGCCGATTTTTTCAGTACGGCTAATTCCCAGGCATGATCACGATTACGACAGATATCACTACCTGGCCGCAAACCGCTCAGCACCGACGGTTCATTGGGAAAGGCACGCCATATCGGCACGCCTTCGGCGGTACGCCGCTCGCTTAGCTCTACCGTGTTGGCCTGCATGCCAACCACCTCGCGTTTACGCATAAAGCTCAAACCATCGCCATTACTCATGGTTTCCTGCGTCGCAATATCCAGCCAGTTTGGCCCGACCTTATCGACCACCCCCAGCGCTAAGCCGACGAATTTCGGCGAATCAAAAGCCCCAATATCCTGCTGTCTGCCGGTAGCGAAATAATCGGTACTGCCGCGATGGAATGTCTTATCAGGGTCGGGTGTAAAACTGATCTCACTGCGACCACTGGCTGCAGCCACCCACTCTGGCCGTCGTTCCAGAATCTCATCCAATAAGCGGCGATAGTGCGCGGTGATGTTCTTCACATAAGACACATCTTTATAGCGGCCTTCTATTTTTAAGGAGCGGACACCGGCATCCAGCAAAGCTTCCAGATTGGCGCTCTGATTATTATCCTTCATCGACAATAAATGCTTGTCAAAGGCCACCACCGCACCGTGCTGATCGGTCAGCGTATAGGGCAGACGGCAAGCCTGCGAACAATCACCGCGATTGGCACTGCGGCCGGTTTCAGCATGGCTGATATAACACTGACCGGAAAACGCCACACATAAAGCACCGTGGATAAAGTATTCAATCGATGCACTGTCACCCACCCGTTCCGCAATCTGCTTGATCTGAGCAATACTCAGCTCACGAGCCAGCACCAATTGCGAAAAGCCGACATCCGATAAAAAGCGCGCTTTATTGGCATCACGGATATCACATTGAGTAGAGGCATGTAACTGAATGGGGGGTAAATCCAGTTCCAGAATACCCATGTCCTGGATAATCAGCGCATCAACACCGGCATCGTATAATTGCCAGATTAACTGTCTGGCTGGCTCCAGCTCGGCATCATGCAAAATCGTATTAAAGGTGGTAAACACCCGCGCATGATAACGATGGGCAAAAGCCGTTAAGCCGGCAATCTCCGCCACACTATTACAAGCATTATGCCGTGCGCCAAAACTGGGCCCGCCGATATACACCGCATCGGCACCATGCAAAATGGCCTCACGGCCAATGTCGACGGTTTTCGCCGGCGACAACAACTCCAATTGATGCGGTAACAAACTCATCGCGTATCCTGGCAAATCCAATAAAAGCGCTCGCTTAGCAATAGGGCCAGCAAACAGGGGGCGAATTATAAGGGAATCAGGCATTTAGTGCTAATGCTTTACCCATTTAGAGCCGCTAACAAAACCCCTGATCCAGCGTTGCGTCTACTTGTACTGTCTGCGTCGGCACGCCTTGGCTCAGGGGCTCTGCGCGGTTCTGTTAGCGGCTCTTAGCGCTAGGGCAGAATCACGGAATTTTCCTGGTAGTACTTGGGAAACAACTGATACACAGCATGACAAACATCCACTACTCTAAGTGCGAATTATGCAAAAACAATTATTTGCAAAAATACGGAGAGTAAAATGAGCGTGTTTGAGCTAAAAGCCAATTACCAATGCCACAAAATGCAACAAGAGCTGCGTCAGTACTGGCAAATCCTACCCAGCCACAGTTGCCCGCGCTTTCCGGGAGAGCTGTGCCGCGCCGATGCCTGGCAACTAGGCCAGTACACCCTGAACCAAGACTTGGCGATGGAACCGGAATTCGCCCACACCGTATTGCAGCAATTAAGCAGCCAACGGTTATCCCAAAGCCTGCCGCTATGGCTGTATGACTTTCTGTATGGCGGCGCCAGTGGCGAGATACGCAGTACCGACCGATTATCCCGTGAAATCCAAAGTGTGCTATTTGGCGCCAGCAGCCTACCCGGCAACGTCAACAGCGTTATGCTGAGTGCCCATGAAGCGAATACCCAAAAAACCCAGGCTGCGATACTGGCTGCGCGGCGCAAAATGGAGGCTGGTTTCAATAAAAGCATCAAGATCAACAGCCACATCACCATTTACAATGCCAATACCAGTGGCAAAGGCCGCCCGCGCCCGAGGATGCGCATCAGCGGCCTACCCATCCAAACCGTTACCCCCGGATTGACGCCAAACAGCAACTACCGGTCAAACGCCTATGGTGGCGGTAGTATCGCCTTGGGCCGGGGTAGCGACACGCAGAAACTGGCGCGTATCAGCTCGCGCTTTAATGGTCTGTATATCAATCGTGGTGGCGCGGCAATTGGCTTTGCAGTCAGCGGCGCGCTGGATTTGGCTGATAGCATTAACCGAGATACCCAGGGTAAGCTGAATTTTGATGCACGACGCTTTTCAATTTTGTCGGCTAGAAGCCAGAGTGGGAATGTGGTAGGGGCTATTAGTGGAGCTGCAGTGGGTCTTTTAGTCGCACCTTTCTCCGTTTCTGCTGCTGCGTTAGTTGTTATAGGTTTCGGTGCTGGTTTTGTTGCTCAAGTAATTTGGGGATGGACGGGTGGTACTGATTTGGCTGAGAAAACAGCAAAAAAATTGCTTGAGGATTAAAATGCTATACAACATAGAAACTGCGCAACGCTCGCTACGAACTACTGCATTAAGTATGCCCCTAGGCATAGTAATTCTTACTGCGATGGGTGTTTTTGTATTAACCAATTTATCTACTCCGATAAAGTTATGGTTGTGTTTGATAGCAGGAATAATGTTTTTACCCGTTTCCTTTTATATTCAATATCGTAGTAAATTTGATGTTACCTATATGTATTGGGGGAATTTTTTTATTGTTATAGCAACAGAGCTTATTCCAACAAGCTGTGTCGTTGTTATTTTATTTGAACACATGTCGATAGCAAGTAGTTTGCTGAAATGGCTGACGGTATTAATTGCTTGTTTAATAATTTCCATGAGCCTGCTAATGGCTGCAAACAAGATTGTTAAACCACTTGATTTAAAAAAAAATGACCCGGCAAATCCCTATAAGGGCAAGTGGCCAGTCTATGTTGATATTAATAATTATATTATTCATGCGAAAATACCAGAAACCGAACTGGATCGAAAAATTAATCATTATAAGTGGGTAATCATGGGTATTTTGATGTCGATTCCATCTCTGTTCAGAGCATGGACGAATGATGTCAATGATGCTGTTTTTATTGCCGTTCCTTTGGCGGTGCTCCTATATAGCTATGTCAATTTTTATCACTTAGGGCCTAGTTTAGGCCGTTTATATGTATTAAGACATGTAGAAAAAGTTACTGGCCGTCGCTTTGTCAATTCTGATTATGAGCAAATCCAGGAGTTACGGCGTAGTTTTTGGCTGTCGCGCTGGTTGATGAAAGACTATCTGCCAGTCAGGAAATAATGCTATAACTTGCTGCTAATGTAATCTGTCAGGAGCTCGCGAGTGTTGCTATGGCTAACAGTATTGAGCCAGACAGGGCGAAATGATGAGTAATATTTTGTGATAATAAGAGGAAGCTGATAATGCAGGGTAATCGTATTGTTATTGCGCTATGTATGATGTTGGTGGTGGCTTTTGCCTGGGCGGATGGTGATGAGGACGCGGCGGAGGCAGAAGTAAAAACGGTAGGTAATTTGTCGTTAAAAGTGATTCCGATTAAAAGCAAAACAACTAAAATGTTGTCCGGGCGTACTAGCGACACCAAGGTTTTTTTGCAGGGTAAGGATGGCGCGATAGTTGATACCTTAAAGTTTTTATACGCTTATTATTACTCTCCGCTAGAGCTGGATGATTTGATTGCCCAGGCAAGTGATATTGTGGCGGTGCCATTGGTCACTTATAAGCTAACCAGTGACAAGGATAAGCAGTATTACAATGCGCTGGAACAGTGTGCTTTTATTAATACCAAGAACGGTTGTGTGTTGTATCAGGGGGATGCCAAAACCTGTCAGGGTTCCTGGGCTGAGGCAAATGTCTGGCAGCAGGAAGGTGGGCGGCTGATGGATTTTACTACCATTAAAACCGCATTGTTGGCTGCTAAGCCTGTGGATAAAATATTGAGTAATCCTATAAATCTGATCCGATGCAAGCAGAATTAAGTAGTAAAAATGGCCGCTATACGCGGCCATTTTTATTGTGAGCTTACACTTTGTCGTACAGTTTGCCGCCAGCCTTAACAAACTCTATCGCTTTGCTCTGCATGCCTTGATTTAATGCAGCCTGTTCACTGATGCCTTGCTCGGCAGCATAGGCGCGCACGTCTTGGGTAATCTTCATACTACAAAAGTGCGGGCCGCACATGGAACAGAAGTGGGCTACCTTGGCGCTGTCCTTGGGTAAGGTTTCATCGTGAAAGCTGCGTGCTTTGTCCGGGTCTAAGCCCAGATTGAACTGGTCTTCCCAGCGGAATTCAAAGCGTGCCTTGGATAAGGCATTGTCACGGATTTGCGCGCCGGGGTGGCCTTTGGCGAGGTCGGCGGCATGGGCGGCCAGCTTGTAGGTGATGATGCCTTCTTTGACGTCGTTTTTATCGGGTAAGCCCAGGTGTTCTTTCTGAGTGACGTAGCACAGCATGGCGGTGCCATACCAGCCGATTTGCGCGGCGCCAATGGCCGAGGTGATGTGGTCGTAGCCGGGGGCAATGTCGGTGGTTAGCGGGCCTAGTGTGTAGAACGGTGCCTGGTGGCACCACTCCAGTTCCTTGTCCATATTTTCTTTGATCAGTTGCATGGGGACGTGGCCGGGGCCTTCTATCATTACTTGCACATCGTGTTGCCAGGCAATCTGAGTGAGTTCTCCCAGCGTTTTCAGTTCTGCTAATTGCGCTTCATCATTGGCGTCCCAGATGCTGCCGGGACGTAGGCCATCGCCTAGGCTGAAGGAGACGTCATAGGCTTGCATGATTTCGCAAATTTCAGCGAAATGAGTGTAGAGGAAGTTTTCCTGATGATGGGCCAGACACCATTTGGCCATGATGGAGCCGCCACGCGAGACGATCCCGGTCATGCGGCCGGCGGTCATCGGTACATATTGCAGGCGTACCCCGGCATGAATGGTGAAGTAGTCGACGCCTTGTTCCGCCTGTTCGATCAGCGTATCGCGGAAGATTGCCCAATTGAGATCTTCGGCCTTGCCCTTGACTTTTTCCAGTGCCTGGTAGATGGGTACGGTACCAATCGGCACCGGTGAGTTGCGGATAATCCATTCACGGGTTTCGTGGATATTTTTACCGGTGGATAAGTCCATGATGGTGTCGGCGCCCCAGCGTATGCCCCAGGTCATCTTGTCCACTTCTTCGGAGATGCTGGAGGTGACGGCGCTATTGCCGATATTGCCGTTGATTTTGACCAGGAAGTTGCGGCCAATAATCATCGGTTCCAATTCCGGGTGATTGATATTGGCAGGCAGAATGGCGCGTCCGGCGGCAATTTCCACGCGGACAAATTCCGGGGTGATTTCTTCTGGCAGGGCGGCACCATAGCTGTGGCCAGGGTGCTGGCGGGAGAGTAGTGCTAGCAGCTTGCTGTTTTTATCGCCAGCGGCCTGCAGTGCGGCTATATATTCTTGACGACGCAGGTTTTCGCGGATTGCTACATATTCCATTTCCGGTGTGATGATGCCACGGCGGGCATAGTGCATTTGGCTGACATTAGCTCCACTTTTGGCACGGCGTGGTTGACGGCTGAGGTTGAAACGGAGCTCTGCCAGCTTGGGGTCGCTGGCGCGCTGTCGACCAAATTCGCTGGAGAGCTCCGTCAGCACTTCGCTATCGTTGCGTTCGGCAATCCAGGCGGCACGCAGTGCGGCCAAGCCACTTTGGATGTCGATATGGGCGGCCGGGTCGGAGTAGGGGCCACTGGTGTCGTAGACGGTAATGGGAGGGTTGGCTTCGCCACCTAATTGGGTGGGGGTGTCGCTTTGGCTGATTTCGCGCATGGGTACCCGAATATCGGGGCGGCTGCCGCTGACATAAACTTTACGGGAGTTGGGGAGTGGTTGAATGGCGTCGTTATCGACCACCATATTGGATTTGTGTTGTTCTGCTGCATTCATTGGCACATTCTCCTTACGAAGTATGGCGTAAGCAGCGCTGCCCGAGGTGTTCGGCTGTGTATTGGTGTGTGTCTGCACAGTTTGCGCTTCCCTACGCCGGTATTATCCAGATCAGGTTCCAAGGGTATTTCTCACCCGCGTTAGCAGCATTAAGAGATGGTCTATTCTTAATTGCTGCCGCGCAGGACCCCTAGCGATGCTGTGAAGGTAAGGTAAATATGGGATAATCGCAAGTTATCGTCATGAAATATGGTCTGAATATCACATTACGGCTGGTTTGCAGACAACCGGCCTTTCGGAGTGAGCTGATGGATTTTGAAAATGCCCGTTTCAATATGGTTGAGCAACAGATTCGCCCCTGGGATGTGCTGGACCCTAAAGTGCTTGATTTGCTGTTTCACGTGAAACGTGAACAGTTTGTCGCTGTGGATAAGCGTAGCCTAGCGTTTGTTGATACTGAGCTACCGCTACCAAACGGCAGCAAAATGTTGCAACCCAAGCTGGAAGCACGCCTAGTGCAAGAGGTGGCGTTGACTGCTCAGGATAAGGTGCTGGAAATTGGTACTGGTAGCGCTTATTTAACCGCTTTATTGGCGAGCTTGGCTCGTCATGTGTATAGCGTGGAGATTGATGCCGAGCAGCAGGAAAAAGCGGCGGAACACTTAAAAAGCGCGGGGATTAAAAATGTCAGTCTGGTGACTGGCAATGGTGTGCTGGGTTTGCCGGAGCAGGCGCCGTTTAATGTGATTGTGGTGGGCGGCTCTTTGGCGCTGGTGCCGGATGCGTTAAAACAGCAATTGGCGGTAGGTGGTCGTCTGATCATCGTGGTGGGGGATTTGCCGGTAATGACTTGTAAACTGATCAAGCGCGAGACAGAAAACAGCTTTAGCGAGATAGGTTTGTTTGAAACCTGCATTGCTCGTTTAGAGCATTGTGAGGCAGCAGAGCCAGAACGGTTTGTTTTTTAATGGTTGCGGAAATAACAGTTCAAGAGTTGTCTGCCCAGCTCGCTGCAAATGCCCTGCCTGCACCGGTATTGCTTGATGTGCGTGAAGCGTGGGAGGTGGCTTTGGTGCAGATCCCGGGCTCGGTGCATATTCCAATGAATCTTATCCCTTTGCGGATGGGTGAGTTGCCGGATGCACCAATTATCACTATTTGCCATCATGGCGTACGTAGTGCGCATGTTGCCCGCTTCTTGATTGATGCCGGTTTTGAGCAGGTGCAGAGCCTAGCTGGTGGCATTGATGCCTGGGCGGCCATATTAGATCCTCAGATGGCGCGTTATTAATATCAACGCCACTCGGCCATAAGCCATTCCCTTGCGGAATGGCTTTGTTTTATCAAATTGCTACTGAATATAATCAGCTTATGTCCACATTTTCTTACCTATCTTCGGCCCTGATGAGGGTTCATCCGGCTTGGCAAAGTGTGTTGTCGAGTGCGGTAATCCAGCAACAGTTGTTGACGATTGATGCGGTGCTTTGTCAGCAGGCAGCGCTGGGTAAAGTTATTTACCCTCCGTCACCGCTGATTTTTAATGCACTTAGCGGAATTGCACCGGCTGAGGTGAAGGTCGTGATTCTGGGGCAAGACCCTTACCATGGCCCAGGGCAGGCGATGGGTTTGTCGTTCTCGGTGCCAGCAGGGGTGCGTATACCACCTAGTTTGCGCAATATGTATAAGGAGTTGGCGGCAGATTTAGCGGTACCGGTTGCCGTTAGTGGTGATTTATCGGCATGGGCGCAGCAAGGGGTGTTACTGCTGAATAGTGTATTGACGGTAGAGCAAGAACAAGCGGGCAGTCATGGCAAGCTGGGTTGGCAAAAAATCAGCGATGCGCTGATTGATGCCGTTAACCTGCAAAACCCTGGCTGTGTATTCCTGCTATGGGGTAATTGGGCGCATAGCAAGGCAGACTATATTGACCAACAGCGTCATCTTGTCTTGAAGGCAGCGCACCCGTCGCCACTGTCCGCTAGTCGTGGTTTTCATGGTTGTCGTCATTTTTCTCAGGCCAATAGTTGGTTACTGGCGCAGGGCCGCACTACACTTGACTGGGATTTGACTAAAATAAAAACGTAGATAGCTTTGCTAGTTTGAGTAGTCATGTTTTTTGTATCTTAAATAATTTGTTAGGGTTCTTATGCGCTTACTTATTTCTCTATTGTTACCTTGGCTTACCTTCTTTACAATTGGCCGCCCCATTGCCGGCGTGATCTGTCTGATTCTACAAATCACGCTGATTGGCTGGGTGCCTGCCGCTATCTGGTCTGTGTATGCGTTAAGCCAGTTTAAAACGGATCAAAAAATAGAGGAGGCCTTGGGTAGAAAAGAACTTTGATAGTGCGTGCTGATGTCAAAGCCGGGTTTTTATCTTCCGCTATCCACAGACTTACCCTAAGCTGAATACTCCATCACTCATTTATGTGAACAGTGGCTATTCTTATTTTGCTGGGCCTGATTTTATTGAATAGCTTGTTTGCTATGGCCGAAATTGCGATTGTTTCCTGTCGCAAGATAAGGCTGCAGCAGCATGCGGATAATGGCCACCGGGGGGCTCAGGCGGCACTCAAGCTGGCGGCCAATCCCAGTCGCTTTCTTTCCACCATTCAGATTGGCATTACTTCGATTAGTATTCTGTCTGGGGTATATGGTGAGGCGGCCTTGTCCGAAGAGCTGCGCCTAGTATTACAACAATATCCTCTTGTCGCTCCTTATAGCCGACCCTTATCTGTTACTTTGATTGTGATATTTATCACCTTGTTGTCACTGATATTGGGTGAGCTTGTCCCCAAGCGACTGGCTTTGCTTAATCCTGATGCAGTAGCCATGATGCTGGCACGCCCGATGTGGTGGCTTTCTCAAATCAGTAATCCAGTAGTGAATATTCTGAGTCGTATTACCGATGCTTTGCTGCGTGTGTTGGGCGCGCGTAAAAATAATGATCCCTCTATTACCGAAGAAGAAATTCGGGTGCTGATGGAGCAAGGTGCGGATGAAGGGGTGTTTGAACGCACCGAGCAGGAGCTAGTAGAAAATATTTTTCGTCTGGATAGCCGCAAAGTGGCGGTAGTAATGACGCCACGTAAAGAGATTGTGTACTTGGATTTGAATGATCCACTGGCGTTGAATCTGCAGCGTTTGCAGCAGCATGCTTTTAATCACTTTCCGGTTTGTCGTGGCGGCATGGAGCAGGTGGTTGGTGTGCTGCATAGCAAGGTGGTGCTGGATCAGTTGCTGACCGGTCAAAAGCCCGATTTGCAACAGGGGCTGACTAGCGCCTTGTATGTGCCTGCCGCTATTTCGCTGATGCAATTGCTGGAACAATTCAAGCAACATTGTCAGCACTTGGCCTTGATTGTGGATGAGTATGGTGACTTAGAAGGCCTGGTGACGATGAATGATGTCTTAGAGGCTATTGTTGGTGATATGCCGATGATCAGCAGTGAAAACAATGCGATTGTATTGCGCGATGACGGTAGCTGGTTGGTGGATGGTATGGTTTCTCTGGATCATTTCAAGGCGTTTTTTGCTTTAGAGCAATTATTGCCCGGTGAGGAAAGTGGCAATATCCACACTTTGGGTGGTGTGGTGATGTATCAACTGGGACGTATACCCAGTGTGACCGATTGCTTTGACTGGCATGGTTTCCGCTTTGAAGTAGTTGATATGGATAAAACTCGAGTTGATAAAATTATGGTATCTCGTTGTCAGTCATCTGTAGCTGTCTCTGATGTTGTTTGACGATGGCAAATAAACTCGTTGTCCATTCCTTGCAGATTGTTTCTGATCTTTCTCTCCCCGATGCCTTGTCTGCTAAATAAATAGTTTGGCCAAGAAACCCGTGTAATCGTGCTATTACATGTCGATTGTGGCAGCATAGAGCCACCAATATTGCTGATGGAATAATAGGCAGTTGAGAGGTGGCCAATAGTTCAAACAAGCTCTGTTGCTCATAAATAATCGGTTTGTCGCTTTTTAGCGCAGGACATCAATAGCTAAGTGCCTTCTCAACAAGGCACTTGCCAGAATAGATGCTTGCTGCACCGGTTCAGGTCATAAAGGATAACCATGCTTAGAAATACTAAAATTCTCGCTACATTAGGCCCATCATCTAGCTCCCCAGATCAAATCTTGGCCTTGGCCCGCGCCGGGGTAAATGTTTTTCGTCTTAATATGAGCCATGGTAGTCATGATGATCATCGCGCTCGGCTAAACGCCATTCGTGCTGCGGAGAAAGTGATTGATCGTCCGCTTGGCATTCTGGTGGATTTACAAGGCCCCAAACTGCGCATTGGCCAGTTTTCTGTACCTGTTAATGTCAAAGTAGGGCAGGTATTCGATTTTGTTTTGGATGATGTCGATGGGAATAGCGAGCGTGCCAGTCTGCTGCATCCGGAAGCCTATGCGGCGCTGAAGCCTGGCCATCGTATTTTGGTTAATGATGGCAAGCTGGCGTTTCACGTGGAACAGGTCGAGGCTCGCCGTATTCGCACACGCGTAGAAGTCGGCGGTGAGCTATCCAGTCGTAAGGGTTTTAATCTGCCACAAACGGTTTTGCCCTTATCCGCGATTACTGACAAAGACAAAATTGATGCTGAGTTTGCCTTGCAAGAAGGCGCCAACTGGCTGGCTTTATCCTTTGTGCAAACGGCAGCCGATGTGCGTGAATTACGTGAGCTGGTTGGTAAGCAATTAGGTATTGTCGTTAAAATAGAAAAGCCTTCAGCTGTTGATGAGTTAGATGCGATTGCTGAGCTGGCTGATGCGGTGATGGTGGCTCGTGGCGATTTAGGGGTGGAGTTGCCGCCGGAAGATGTGCCGGTGGTGCAGCGTCGTATTGTGCATCAGTGTCGCCACTTAGGTCGTCCTGTGATTGTGGCGACGCAAATGCTGGAGTCGATGATTACCGCACCAACACCAACCCGGGCGGAAGCCAGCGATGTGGCCACGGCGGTATATGAAGGGGCCGACGCCGTGATGCTGTCAGCAGAAACCGCCGCCGGTGAGTTCCCCCTGGCGGCGGTAGAGATTATGGATCGTATTATCCGCCGGGTGGAAGGCTCACCCGATTATCACCGTGTGATGGCTTTAGATTACAGTGCGGCAGATCACCCTAATCAGGCCGACGCAATTGGTGCCTGTGTTCGGGCGGTAGGTTCGATGCTGCCCGTTACGGTTTCTGCTGCGTTCACTACCTCCGGCTCCAGCTGTCTGCGTTTAGCTCGCGAGCGCCCCCCAACACCGATTTTAGGGATTTCTCCGCGCTTACAGACAGCTCGCCAACTGACCCTAGTATGGGGAGTCGTGGCTTATCATGGCCCGGATGCAGAAAATCTGGAAGATATGGTGGTGAAAACAACGTTCTGCGCTACCAAACTAGGATTGGCACAACAGGGTAAGCCCATGGTGATTATTGCTGGTGTACCATTTGGCACGCCAGGATCAACTAATTTGCTTCGTATTGTTTATCCCTGATTTAGCGGCTTTTAGTCCGGCATTATTATTGCCTTTGCAGCAATTGCTTGCTTAAAAGAGTTCGCTTGCTGCAATGGGCTTTATATCTGGATACTCTTTGTTATCTGCATTTAAAGGAAGTAAATGAATAAATCTATTGTATGTTTACTGTTATCGCTATTGATTACTCCGGTATTTGCCCAATCCCTGCAACTGCCACAAATTCAGATAAAAAATGTGCAAACATCTAGTTATCGTTGTGATAACGGTAAAAAACTCGTGGTTAAATACTTAAATGCTAAAAATGAGCAAAGTTTTGCTTTGCTGACTATACAAGGTCGGCCAAGATTACTGACCGCAGTGATCGCCGGTTCTGGGGTTAAATATGTTGCTGATCATTATGTATGGTGGACTAAAGGCAGAACAGCAAGTCTGTTTTATGAGGGAATTGATAAGCCAACTGACATGTCGAATAATTGTGAGCAAATAAATTAAAATAATAATAATATTTTCAATAATATATATTATATGTGTTTGTATAAATGGCTCTTTATCATATAAATACATTTTTGTGCATTGTTCCAGTTTAGTTAACAAAAAAACTGGTGGTAGAAATTTCTTGTTTGTTATTATTCTGCTTGCTAGATCGCCGTCAATATATGAAGACCCTAGCGAATTGACTTGAATATCCACTAACAGAAAAGAAATTTTGTATGAAACGCACAATACTTGCTGCATTTTTGACTTTATTGAGCTTGGGCACCCAAGCTGCCGAGCACGCACACTGGGCCTATGATGGAGAGGCCTCTCCGGAGCACTGGGGGCAGCTATCCAATGATTTTTCCACATGTGAACTTGGTAAAAATCAATCGCCTATTAATATTGATCATGCTGCCAAAGCAAACCATGACAAATTGAAAATGAGTTTTAAAGCAGGTCAACAACAAGTTGAAAATAATGGCCATACCATTCAGGTAAATGTTAGCGAAGGCAACACATTGCAAGTAGATGGAATGACCTATGTGATGCAGCAATTTCATTTTCACACGCCAAGCGAAAATATGATTAAGGGTAAATCCTTCCCATTAGAAGGTCACTTTGTTTATAAGAGTAATACGGGCCAGCTAGCTGTGTTGGCTTTGCTATTTGAAAAAGGCAAAACAAATACAGAGTTAGAACATGTCTGGAAGCAAATGCCAGAAAAAGTAGGGGAAAAAGAAGTATTAAAAAAGACGGTGAATGTTGCGAAATTGTTACCTAAAAAATTCGACTATTACCGCTTTAGTGGCTCTTTAACGACACCTCCTTGCTCTGAAGGTGTGGTATGGCTGGTTAGTAATCAATATGCCAAGTTGTCGGAAAACGAGTTGGAAAAGTTCCAGCATGTGGTACATGGACATAATAATCGCCCAGTACAGCCACTAAATGGTCGGGTAGTGATTCAATAAGGTTTGATCGCATGGAGGGGATTGTTTTTGATAGTGAGCGCGGCACTCGCGCTAAGCCGCATACTCGCTTTTTAATATGTTCCCAATCCATATTATTAAATTTGCCGCCGTGTTTAACACGGTGGCAATTTTTATATTTATCTGATTTTAGAATACGCAAGCTATATCAACAGCATTTTTAATAAACTCTTTGCTATTGATGTTCGCTATTTTATTACACAGGCGATATTTATTTCATAAATGGCTTTTAGCTAAATTTTGTTTTTATGGAGAGTTGCTCAATGATTAAGCCATTTTTAGTGCCCTTAGCTATCGTTATCGTATTAAGTGCCTGTAATCAGCAGCAGACGCAGCAGTTACAGCAGTCCGCTTCGGCTGCGATTGCAGATGTTCATCAGAATGTTCAGAATGCCAGTGCACCCTTAGGCCAGTTTAAGCAGCAAGCAAGCGCTGCGCTTGGTGTGGTGCAGCAAGCTGGGGCGCTTGCTACAACGGTTAGTCCTGAATTAAAGAAGCAAGTCGAGCAGCTTAAACAGCAGGCTTCGGCGGCTAAGGGGGTTATACGGGCTATTCAGAATAACTAGGCGGTTTAAATTTTAAACCGTTCTACCGAGTCCTTAAGCTCTTCCGCTAGGATTTCCAAATGATTAACGGCCAGTGATACCTGTTGCACGGAGCTGCTGTTTTCTTCAGCCATCTGGGCAATTTTTTCAACATTACCGGCTATCTGGGTGCTGGCGGTTCTTTGCTCTTGCAAGGCATTGGAAATGCCGGCCACCGTTTCTAAAACGCGCTGTGTTCTAGATTCGATATTGGTAATGGATTCACCGGTGCGAGCGCTGCTGGCAACACTGACGGCAACATGTTTCTGTCCCTCCTGCATGCCATCTACCGCATTCTGTGTGCCTTGTTGCACGGCCTCGACCATGGCAACAATTTCTACCGTCGATTTGGCCGTTCTTTCGGCTAGTTTGCGTACCTCATCGGCAACCACGGCAAAACCTCGCCCTTGTTCTCCAGCACGAGCGGCTTCGATGGCGGCATTCAGTGCCAGTAAGTTGGTTTGTTCGGCAATATCTTTGATCACATTGACGATGGTAGAGATTTCGCTGGAGCGCTCACCCAGGTCTTGTACTACCTTGCTGGATTTAGTCACTGCTTCCGAAACACTGTTAATACCATCCACGGCTTCCTGCACCAGCGCTTTGCCTTCGAAAGAGAGATCTTCTGCTTCTTTGGCCAGTTCCCTGGCGCTGGCAGCGTTATCGGCTACAACGCTGATGCTGACGGTGACTTCTTCTATCGATGCAGCGATTTCTGCAGCTGCTTCGCTTTGTTGAGAGGTGCTTTCAGCGACCTGTTCGGTACTGGCAACTAAATCAATGGCTGCCCTAGTCAGTTGTTGTGCGGCTTCGCGTGATTGTGAGATGGTGCTACGCAGACTGCTTTGCATTTCTCGGATTAGTGCGAACAGGCTGGTGGTGTCTTGTTTTGTAACGGTCAATTCTTCAGTTAAATCGCCAGCGGCAATGCGTCGTGCTGCCTGTTGCATAACTAGGGGCTCGCCACCAAGACGTTTCATGATTTCGCGGGTGACTAGCAAAGTGGCGCCTACTGCCAGGATGGCACCCAGGCCACTTAGTATCAGTACCAGCCAGCGGGTGTTCACGGCTGTGCGATTAAGTGAGTTCAGCGTTCTGTCGGCATAGTCGTCTGCGACTTTTACGGTGATATCTACGTTTTGGCGATGGCGGTCATAGATTGTGCGAATTTCCTTAGCCAAAAGTTGCACGCGTGCGGTATCTGCTTGCTTGATCGCTTGTGTAAAATCTCCCTGTACCAGCTTCCAAAAAGCATCTGCTGTGGTTTTTTGTTCGCCTAAGATGGCTTTTTTTACTTCTTCATCTAAAGCACTATTGGCCCAGTAATTATTGCGATTATCAAAGTCTTTCTTCAGAGAGCTTAATTTTTCTAATAAAAGCGGTATCTCGGCAGGTTCGGCGTGCTGTAATTGTTCAACGGTAAATTGTGCCTCTAGAATATATAAAGGCGGTGGCAGTATATCGGCGATAATATCTTTTCCTCGACCCATATCATCAGCAGCGGTGGATAAAGAGATGTTGCCATGCCAAATTACAATAGAAAGAATAGTTAAAACCACAGAAATAATTACCGCTGTGCCCAGTAACATATTTTTTGTACTTAGTTTTCTCAACACAATTAAATCCCCTGGCAAACTGTATCAATGGAAACAAATGGCGACATTCATGATTTTTTATGATACGAATGTGCTTTATATTAATAAAAGCATAGCTAAGCATTATTAATTTGTACAGGTCATGAATATTTGGCGACATTGTGAATGTTTAGTTTGTTTTGTTTTTTAAAGAGGATGCCTTGTTCTTTAGCCAAAACACAGTACGGAACCTTAATAAACCGATTGGTTTTATGGGAATTTATTCGTAATTTATTGATTTTATTGATTTTATTGATAAATCTATAGGTTGGTTTTTTGGGGTGTCAGTTAGAGTAGTTATTGCTACAGCTTAATTGTTTTGCGATTGATTTCCATCAAAAATCTGATACAAAAAAATTTCAACAAAATTAATCAAAACAATATTTTTTAACAACGAATAGTTTTTGTATGATCAATTTACGCTTTGAAAAGTCCATCGTTTTGACAGGAAGCACTACGTAATCGATTGATTTTCCAATGCTATGTTTTTGGTAAACGAGGCTTTTCGAGGTGTCCTAATGTTAGAGCACCGCTACTATCCTTGCCGAAAGCGTAGAGATGGCGGTTCATGGTTCGGCCAGCTAACCATGAACGGAGGTTAATATGCTCAACACAGTACTAGAGACTTATTCCTGCTTTCTCTCAGCATTCCTTAGGGTCGCTAACAATCCCCTTGATCCAGCGTTGCGCGTCCTTGCCGTGCCACTTGTGCTGTCTGCGCCGGCGTGCCTTGGCTTAGCGGCTCTTCGAGCTTTTGTTAGCGGCGCCTAATGTTATCCCTCAAACAGTTTGCGCTCTGCTGCACGGCGTTTGATTAGTCCCGGTAGCTTCTTGCCGCCACCGTTAATCCATTTGTCGAACTCTTTTGCTGCCCCAGCATAATCCTCGCTGTTCAGTTTTTTTAGTAATGTGGAGTTGCGCAGGTTTTGTACGCCGCAGTTGTAGGCGAAATCAACTAGCGCATCAAATTGACCTTGGTTGAGGCTGGCTTTGACATAGCGTTCAACCGCCGGCACATACTCTTTGTCCAAAGTGGCTTGCATGATGGTGATGGCGCGTACTTCGCTGATGGTGGGATCGCTGAGTTTTACTGCACTGCCATTTTCGTAACGGGTACTGCCATAGCCTATGGTGGGTATCTTGGCTGGGCACAGATATGGCGTGGCAGAAAAGCCTTCGAATTGTTTGATCAGGTTTAGACAGTTGTTAGAGGGTTTCATATTGGGCTCCATGACCTACAAAGCGTGTAATGTAGGTTGGCGCAGGGTTTGGTCGGCAGAGGACACTTGTCAGTTAGTTGCATTGTGCGTGCTTAGCGTCGCTAACAGGACTACTGATCCAGCGTTGTGCCTCCTTGCTGTAGTACTACTGCTACTGTCTGCGTCGGCGCGCTTCGAGGTTTTGTTCGCGGCTTTTAGAGTGGTTTTTGATGTATCTGAATGGCAAGGTAAAATTATCTATAGATAATTAATATCCATTTAAAACATCTGCTTGCAATAGAAATAGCCGCCATCTACGCTGCTATTAAGGCCACGAATCCCGTACTGACTTTTAACTTAATTGGCCAGTTTTCCTGTTATTTTGACTGGCCCTGCTGGGTGTTGAGGCTTGCTGGTCAGCTAAGGGATGCCATTAAGCATTTGGTAGGGATCTGCGTTTGTGGGGCTGATTTGTTATAGAAAGGGTCACAGCTAATTGACCGTGTCTTGATTGTTATCAGCCCTAACCAGATGCAGGTGTGAATATGGCTCTTTCCATTATTGTTGTTGATAAATTAACTCACGCCCAGCAAGTTGTTAGTCAAAACGTCATCACCTTACATGGGCCTTCCGTCGCCCAGATTCCATTCAGTCGAGAGCAGTTGCTCAGTGCCGTACGCGAGGGCGACGCACTGGTCATTACTACCAAATCTGGTGAGACTTTGCGTCTGGAAGGTTTTTTTTCCTTAGAAAATGGCCGCCACAGTGAGCTGGTGCTACAGGACAATGGCCAGCTTTGGCAGGCCCAATTCGATAATTTGAATCAGTTGGTGGTGGATTACGCACCGCTGGATACGATCAATCCGCTGTTGATTGCTCAGCCTTTTGAGCTGAGTGCCGCTTCGGTCGGCCTGGCGATAGGTGGGGCCGGTGTGGCTGGCGCGGCTTTAGGCGGAGGGGGCGGTGGCGCGGTGGCGGCTCCTGTGCCTGTGCCCGCTCCTGTGGTGCCTCTGCCTGTCGCCAGCGTGACAATTAGTGCTATCAGCCCGGATACCGGAAGCAGCAGCAGTGATTTCATTACTAATAGGCATGCCCTGCTTATTCATGTCACGGTGAATCAGTCATTACAGAGCGGTGAGAAAGTGCAGGTCTCGCTGGATAATGGCAGCAACTGGCACGATGCTAGCTTGCTTGGTGGCACGACTTACACTTATGACAATAGTGCTCAGCCATTGGCTGATGGCAGTTATCTCTTTGTTGCGCGGGTGGTGAATGCGGCTGGTCAGGCGGGGGCGAGTCATTCTCAAACAGTGGTGATTGATTCTCAGGGCCCCACAAGTGCTAATAGTGTGGCTATTAGTAGTTATACCGATGATGTGGGGCCGCAAGTAGGGGATTATGGTAGCGGCAGTAGTACCAATGATTCGGCTCCGCTGCTAAAGGGTACGGTTAGTGGTTTGAATAGCGGTGAGGTGGTGCAGGTTTATCAGGGCAGCATCTTGTTGGGTAATGCAACGGTTAATGGCAGTAGCTGGACTTATCAGTTGTCGTCTTTGGCCGATGGTAATCACAACTACCATGTGGTGATTACCGATTTAGCTGGCAACCAGGGTAGCAGTTCTGCCAACTTCTCTTTCATAGAGGATACCGGTGCGGTCAATAAAGTGGCGGTTTTGAGCAGTATCAGTCTGGATGCGGGTGTCAGCGGCAATGACTTTGTTACCAACGATAATCAGTTGGTATTCCACGGCACGCTCAATACGGTTTTGGGGGCAGGGCAGACGGTTCGGGTCTTGCTTGATAATGGCTTGGGCGCACTGACTGCTACGGTGTCAGGTACCAGTTGGACACTGGATAACAGCGCAGCGCCGTTGGGTGATGGGACTTACCATGTGCAGGTTTGGGTGCAGGATGCGGCTGGGAATCAGGGGGTGGTCAGTAGCCAGGATGTCGTGATTGGTACGGTTGCCCCGGTTCAAAGTATTACCTTGGCTGCAATCAACCCGGATAGCGGGACAAGTAATAACGACTTTGTCACTAATAGCAATGCGTTGATTTTTAGTGGTTCGTTGGGTGGCAGCCTAGCTAGCGATCAATTAGTGCAGCTAAGCCTGGATGGCGGAGGTCACTGGCAGGCTGTTAGCGTAAGCGGTACGAGTTGGAGCTACGACAGTGCGGCTCTTCATCTGGCTGATGGTCGGTATAACGTGATTGCCCGCGTGGTAGATACCGCTGGTAATGTCGGTAGTATGGCTAATCAGACGGTGGTGTTGGATACACAGCCACCGCTTGCGGGTAATAGCGTGAGTCTCACTAGCTATACCGATGCGGTGGCTCCGCAGCTGGGTAATTTCCTCAATAACAGTAGTACCAATGATACGCAGCCTCAGCTTAACGGTACGGTAAATGGCTTGAGCGCTGGGGATGTGGTGCAGATTTATCAAAATGGCAATCTGCTGGGTAATGCTCAGGTTTCGGGTAATAGTTGGTTCTATCAAATTAGTAGTCCATTGAGTGAGGGAAGCTATAGCTACCGTGCGGTGATTACTGATCTGGCTGGTAATCAGGGAACTCGCTCTGGTAATTTTGTGTTTAGCGTGGATACCACGGTGCCAGCTAGCAGCGAAACAGTCTCTCTCAGCAGTATTACAACCGATAGCGGCTTGAGCCCTAGTGATTTCATTACCAGTGACAATAGCTTGTTATTTAGCGGCCAGCTTGGCGCGCCGCTGGCGCTTGGTGAGCGGGTGGAAATTAGCCTGGATGGTGGAACCACCTGGCGTAATAGCATCGTAAGCGGGCAAAATTGGAGCTATAACAATCAAGGCCAAACGTTGGCTGATGGTAATTACGATGTGCAGCTAAGGGTCATTGATGCCGCTGGCAATGTTGGGCAGCAGGGTCAGCAAACGGTGATTGTGGATACCGTTGCGCCTAATGCCAATACAACTATCAGCATACGCTCCATCGATAGTGATACCGGTTATAGCAGTAGTGATTTTATTACTGCCGATAACACGCTGGTGTTTAATGGCCGGCTGGGTGCTGCGCTGGGTGGCAACGAGACGGTACAGATTAGTTTGGATAACGGTGTGAGCTGGCAACTGGCCAGCGTCAATGGGACGATCTGGAGCTATGACAATAGTGCGAGCGCCTTGGCAGATGGGGCGCACACCGTACGGGTACGCGTAATTGATAGTGCGGGTAATGTGGGTCAGAGCAGCAGCCAAGTGGTGATGGTGGATAGCAGTATTCCTCCCAGCAATAGCCTGACGATTACCGGCATCAGTGCGGATACCGGCTTTAGTAATAATGACTTTATTACCAATGACAACACGCTGGTTTTTAGTGGCGTTCTCAAAAATCCTCTGAGTGCTAATCAGTTGGTACAGATTAGCCTGGATCATGGCACGACGTGGTTGGATGCTACGACCAGCGGTACCAGTTGGAGCTACGATAATACGGCTGACGCACTGGGTGACGGCATCTATACCTTGAATGCGCGTATTACCGATCTGGTCGGCAATATTATTGATAATGTTTCACAAGATATTACTCAGATTAAGACGACACCACCGAGTGCAGCCGAAACGGTGCAGATTATTGGTATTACGCGTGACAGTGGCAGCAGTAGCAGTGACTTCATTACTAACGATGACGCTCTGGTGATTTCTGGAACGGTAGGAGTGCCGCTGGCCGCCGGTGATGGTGTGGAAATCAGCCTGGATGGCGGCAGCAGTTGGCAGGTGGCGACCGTCAACGGCACCAACTGGTCTTATGACAACACCCGCAACCATTTGACACCGGGCAGCTACACCATCCTGGCGCGAGTAGTGGATATCGCCGGCAATATTGGTCAAAGTAGCAGCCAGGCACTGTTGATAGACAATAGTGCTCCGCTGACTACCGCAACGATTAGTGCAATTGCCCGCGATACGGGTACTTCCAGCAGTGATTTTATTACCAACGATAATACGCTGCTGGTCAGCGCTACGCTCAATACCGCCTTGGGTGGTGACGAAACGGTGCAGATATCGTTGGATGGTGGTAATAGTTGGCAGAATGCCAGTCTGCTCAGTGGCAATACCTATCAATTAGATAACAGTAGCAATGTGCTGACGGATGGTAATTATGTGTTTGCGGTGCGCATAGTCGACATCGCCGGCAATGCTAGTCCGATAGCGACGCAACGTGTGCTGGTAGATACCAGCGGCCCTACCAGCGGTAATAGTGTGGCGATAAACAGTTATACCGATCACAGCGCACCGCAAACCGGTAATTTTGGCAGTAACACCTTTACGAATGACAGTTCTCCACAATTGAATGGCACCGTTGGGGGCTTGAATAGCGGAGATGTTGTAGAAATTTATCAAGGTAGCACTTTGCTGGGTAATGCCACCATGAGTGGTGGTAGTTGGCATTATCAGATCGGTACCACCTTGTCGGATGGGAATTATAGTTATCGGGCGGTGATTGCCGATGCGGCCGGTAACGAAGGCACCAGTTCAAGCCATTTCGACTTTATCGTTCTGACCGCGCCTTCGGCCACCAGTGCCAGTATTGACGCGGTGAGCATAGATGCGGGCAGCAGCAGTAGTGACTTTATTACCAGCCAGAATCGACTTAATTTCAGCGGTACCCTCAGCAATACGCTGGTGACGGGTGAAAACGTACAAATCAGCCTTGATGGCGGAAGTAGCTGGCGTGTTGCCATCGTAAGCGGCACCAACTGGACTTATAACAATACCGGTAATCAAATAGCCGATGGTAGCTATACCATTCAAGCGCGTGTGGTAAATGGTGCCGGTTTGGTCGGAACCGTTGCCAGCCAGAGCCTGCTGGTGGATACGCTGCCACCTAGCAGCACGGAAACGGTGCAGATCACCGATCTTAGCCCCGACAATGGGCCTAGCAGCAGTGATTTCATTACCAATAGCAACCAACTGGTATTCAATGGCACCACCGGTATTCCATTGGCCAGTGGTGATAGTGTGCAGATCAGCCTCGACAATGGCACAAGCTGGCTTACTGCTAGCGCCAGTGGTACCAGTTGGTCTTATGACAATAGCGCCAATATCCTTGCTGATGGCAGCTACACACTACGGGCGCGCGTGGTGGATACTGCCGGTAATGTCGGACAAACCGCTTCTCAACTTATCAGTATTGACACCCTTCCACCCAGCGCCAGCGCCACCATCACACTGGCGTCTATTACCCAGGATACCGGCCTGAGTAGCCTCGACTTTATTACCAATGACAACCGTCTGGTATTTAACGGTAATCTGGGCAGCACCTTGAATGCCAGTGATAGAGTGCAAATCAGTCTGGATGGCGGCGGCAACTGGCAGCAGGCCACGGTGAGTGGCAATAGCTGGAGTTATGATAACAGCGCCAATATTCTGGCGGATGGCAGTTATAACGTGTTGGCGCGGGTGATAGACCTGGGTGGAAATATTGGTCAGAACACCAGTAAAACCATTGTGGTTGATACCCTGCCTCCCGATAGCAACACCAGTGTGTCAATCAACAATATTGTGCAGGATAGCGGTGCTAGCAGCAGTGACTTCATTACCAATGCCAATCGGCTGCTGTTTAACGGTAGCTTGAGTAATACGTTGGCGGCTGGTGAAACGGTGCAGATCAGCTTGGATAATGGCACTAGCTGGCAAAATGCGACCATTAGCGCGAATAGCTGGAGTTATAACAACAGCAGCAATGCCTTGGCCGACGGCAGCTATACGTTGCGTGCGCGGGTGATTGATGCGGCCGGTAATATTGGACAGAGCACGCAGCAGGCGCTGGTGATCGATAGCGCTGCACCGGCAGCGAATGAAACGATCACCGTAGATTCCATTACCCGTGATACGGGCATTAGTGGTAGCGACTTCATCAGCAATGACCACACCCTGCTGTATCGTGGTTCGCTTGGTGCCCCGCTCCAGAATGGAGAGAGCGTACAACTGAGTATTGATGGCGGGAGTAGTTGGCAAACTGCCAGTGTCAGCGGCACCAGTTGGAGCTATGACGGCACCAGTCAGTTCTTGGCTGATGCTGGTTATACCGTGCAAGTGCGTGTTATCGATACTGCTGGCAATATCGGACAAAGCGCCAGCCATGCCATTCTGATTGATAGCGTCGCGCCCAGCCCGAGTGAAACCATTAATATTGCGGCCATCAGCCAGGATACCGGTAGCAATGGTGGCGACTTTATTACCAGCGATAACACGCTCACATTCAGCGGTGTCTTGGGCACTCCCTTGGCGGCAGGCGAACTAGTACAAATTAGCCTAGATAATGGCGCTAACTGGCGCACAGCAAGTACATCGGGAGTCAACTGGAGTTATGACAATAGTGCCAGCACCTTGGCGGATGGCAGTTATAACGTGTTGGTTCGCGTCAGTGATATTGCTGGCAATATCGGTCAAACGGCTAATCAGACGGTGATTGTGAATAGTGGGGCACCCAGTGCCAGTACCACCGTCACGATTGATGGCATCACGCGTGATAATGGTCTAAGTGCCAGTGATTTTGTCACTAATGACCATACTTTGCTGTTTAACGGAACTCTCGGCGGTTCTTTAGCTGCCGATGAAGTCCTACAAATCAGCCTGAATGGCGGCACAACCTGGCAAGTCGCCACTGTTAGTGGGACCAGCTGGAGCTATGACAACACAGCCAGCAGCCTGGCCGATAGCAGCTACCAGTTTATTGCCCGCGTGATTAACAATGCCGGAGGGGTAGGTCAAACCGCTACTCAGACAGTGGTCATCGATAGTGCTGCCCCTACTGCCAGCGTCAGCATCAGCGCGATTACTCAGGATAACGGCAGCAGCAGTAGCGACTTCGTCACCAACGACAACAGCCTGCTGATTAATGTCACGGCCAGCGGGCCGCTAGGCAGCGGCGAAGTGGTACAGATCAGCCTGGATAATGGCAATACCTGGCAAACGGCCAGCCACCTCTCCGGCAATAATTATCAGTTGAACAATACGGCTAATCCCCTAGCTGATGGCAGTTATACCTTGGCCGCGCGAATCAGTGATACCGCGGGCAACACCAGCGCGACGGTTAACCAGATTATCGTGATCGATACCCAGGCACCCACCTCGGGAAATAGCGTCACCATCACCGACTACAGCGATAACGTCTCACCACAAACCGGTAGTTTTGCTAGTGGCAGCAGCAGCAACGACACCACGCCGCTACTGAATGGCACGGTGACTGGGCTGGGTAGTGGTGAGGTGATCCAGATTTATCAGGGTAGTACTTTGCTGGGCAATGCGACTATCACCGGCAATAGCTGGAGCTACCAGCTAAGTGCTTTATCAAATGGCAGCAATAATAGTTACTACGCGGTGATTAGTGATAGTGCAGGCAATCAGGGCACGGCCTCCAATATCTTTAACATCAATATCGATACCACGGCCCCGACCAGCACCCCAACCATCAGCAGCATTAGCACGGATACCGGTAGCAGCAGCAGTGACTTCATTACCAGTGACAACACCCTGCTTCTGCAAGGTAACTTGAGTGCGCCGCTCGGTAGTGGGGAAACCGTACAAGTGCGTCTTAACAGTGGGCTGACTCCGCTAACGGCAACCGTAACAGGTAGCAGCTGGAGTCTGGACAATACCGCTGACGTGCTGAGTGATGGTACGTATAGCGTGCAAGTCTGGGTGCAGGATGCCGCAGGCAATACCGGTACCGCAGTGACCCAAAATGTGGTGATTGATAGCCAAGCTCCTAACAATACCATTAGCCTGAATGCCATCTCGCCTGATACCGGCGCCAGCAGTACGGACTTTATTACCGGCAATAGCCACCTGCTGTTTTCTGGCAGTCTGGGCAGTGCATTGGGCAGTGGAGAGTCGGTACAAATCAGCTTGGATAATGGCAGCACCTGGCGTAACGCTACGGCTAGCGCGACTACCTGGAGCTATAACAATAGCGCCAGTACGCTGGCAGATGGCAGCTATACCGTGCTTGCTCGCATTGTCGATACTGCCGGCAATGCCACACCAAGCGCTAGTCAGCTTGTGGTAGTGGATACGGCTGCCCCCTTAACTGGCAATAGCGTGGCGATTAGCAGTTACACCGATACGGTGAGTCCACAACAGGGCAACTTTGGCAGTAGCACCAGTACCAATGACAATGTTCCGGTTCTAAACGGTACGGTCAGTGGTCTGGGTGTGGGTGAGTTCGTGCAGATCTATCAAGGCAGCACACTATTAGGTAATGCCAGTGTGAGCGGCAATAGTTGGACCTATCAGATTGGCAGCCCGCTGGCGGATAATAGCTACACCTATCGCGCGGTGATTACGGATACCGCAGGCAATCAGGGCAGCACCCCTGCCAATTTTTCATTCATTGTTGACACACAGGCACCCGGTGCCAACAAAACCGTTACCCTCAGCAGTATTACCAGTGATAGTGGCGTCAGCCTTAGCGACTTTATCACCAGTGACCAAACCTTAATTTTTAGCGGTACGCTGGGTGCTGCGCTGAGTAGTAATGAAAGCGTACAAATCAGTTTGGATAACGGTGTTACTTGGCAGAATGCCACTGCATCCGGCACCACTTGGAGCGCCGACAATACCGCCAATCCACTCAGCGATGGCAACTATGATGTACAGATACGGGTGGTGGATGCCGCCGGCAATATCGGGCAAAGCACACACCAAACCGTGCAAATAGACAGTATTGCTCCTACTGAGAACATCAGCATCCGCTCGATTAGCCAAGATACCGGCCTGAGCAGCAGTGATTTCATTACCGCCGACAACACGTTAGTTTTCAATGGTCGCCTCAGTTCTGCTTTATCCAATGGCGAGTTCGTCCAAATCAGCCTCGATAATGGCAGTACCTGGAATAGTGCGACGGTTAGTGGGGCAGCATGGAGCTACGACAATACCGCCAATATCTTGGCGGATGGTAACTATGACGTTATTGCCAGAGTAATCGATACCGCCGGGAATATCGGGCAAAGCGCCAGTCAGACGGTAACGATCAGCAGCGCAGCTACCTCGGTTAACTCATTGACGATAGACGCGATTTCTCAAGATACTGGCCCTAGCAGTAGCGACTTCATTACCAATGACAACACCCTGATCTTCAGCGGCTCGCTATTGCAAGCATTGACGGCCAGCCAGCATGTAGAAATCAGTCTCGACAATGGCTCCTCTTGGCAGGTCGCCACAGTAAGCGGCACCAGTTGGAGCTATGACAACACCGCTAATCCACTAGGGGACGGCAGCTATACATTGGATGCCCGTATTATCGATACGGCCGGCAATGTCGTTGATAACCTTTCGCGTGACCTGGCTCTGATTAAAACCAGCCCGCCCAGTGCGGCAGAAACCATCCAAATCACCGATATTTCTCGCGATACCGGCAGCAGTAGCAGCGACTATATTACCGGTGACAATACGCTGGTGTTCAGCGGTACGCTGGGCACGACGCTGGCTACTTACGATGCGGTCCAGATCAGTCTGGATGGTGGTGTCAGCTGGCATCTGGCCACCGTCAATGGCACTAGCTGGAGCTATGACAATACCGCCAATGTCATGGCCGATGGCAGCTACAATGTACAAGCCAGAGTGATTGACCTAGCCGGGAATATAGGCCAAAGCACTAGCCAAACCGTTGTCATTGATACGTCTACCCCGGTTGCGAGCGCCGTAATCAGCAGCATTAGTCAGGACACGGGTACCAGCAGTAGCGATTTCATTAGCAGCGATAACACCCTGCAGATTAATGCCACGCTTAGCGGCAGTTTAGGGAGTGGCGAGAAAGTCCAAATATCGCTGGATGGTGGCAATAGCTGGCAGGATGCGGCTTTACTCAGTGCTAACACCTATCAGCTAGATAACACGGCCACGCCGTTAGCAGATGGTAATTACCAAACGCTGGCCCGAGTGGTGGATGTTGCTGGTAATGCGACGACCTCATCAACCCAGAGGGTGATCATAGACACCAGTGCGCCAAGCAGCGGCAACAGCGTCGCTATCAGCAGCTATACCGATAATGTCGGCCCACAACTGGGCAACTATGCCAGCAATAGCTTTACCAATGACGATACCCCGCAGCTCAATGGCACCGTAGGGGGGTTGAGCAGTGGTGATGTGGTACAGATTTATCAGGGAGTCACCCTGCTCGGTTTGGCCAGTGTCAGCGGTAGCAGCTGGAGTTACCAACTGGCTGGTGGTCTTAGTGACGGCAACTACAGCTACCGGGCGGTGATTACCGATGCAGCGGGCAATCAAGGCACCGCCTCCAGCAATTTCTCCGTCAATATTCTCACCGTTGCGCCCACTACCAGTGTTGCCATCAGTGCTGTCAGCCCGGATACCGGCAGCAGCAGTAGCGACTTTATCACCAGTCAGAACCGGCTGACTTTCAACGGCACGCTCAGCAGCGTGCTCGGCACAAGCGAAAGCGTGCAGATCAGTCTGGATGGTGGCAGCAGCTGGCAGACCGCCAGCGTCAGTGGTAGTAACTGGAGCTACAACAACACCGCCAATGCGTTGGCCAGCGGCAATTACCTCATCGCTGCTCGCGTAATCAACGGTTCCGGTCTGGCTGGCAGTCAGGTCAGTCAGGCTTTGACAGTAGACACCACCGCACCGATTGCCAGCACAACACTGACGGCCATCAGCCCAGATACCGGCAGCAGCAGCAGCGACTTTGTTACCAGTGCCAATCATCTACTGATCAATACCACGCTGAATGGTAGCCTGGGAGCCGGTGAGTCGGTACAAATCAGCGTTGATGGTGGCGCTAGCTGGAATACCGCCAGTCTGTTAACTGGCAGCACCTATCAACTGAACAACACAGCGGCCACCTTGGCCGATGGTAGCTATAGCTTTCAGAGCCGGGTGGTCGACACCGCCGGTAATGCCAGTGCCGTGAGTAGCCGTATCGTCACCATTGACACACAAGCCCCTACCAGCGGTAACAGCATTGCCATCAGCAGCTATACCGACAATGTCTTTGCGCAGACTGGCGATTTTGCCAACAACAGCAGTAGCAACGACACGACCCCCTTGCTTAATGGTACGGTCAGCGGTCTGGCTGCTGGCGACATCGTGCAGGTTTATCAGGGAGCCACTTTACTGGGTAATGCTACCGTGAGTGGTGGTAGCTGGAGTTATCAAGTCAATAGTGCATTAAGCGATGGTAGCTATAGCTATCGTGCCGTCATCACAGATGCGGCGGGTAATCAGGGTAGCACCTCCACCAACTTCACCCTGACGGTAGATACCGTTGCGCCATCCAATACCGAAACCATCAGCATCGGTGCTATCACCCCTGATACCGGCCTGAGTAATAGCGATTTCATCACCAATAACAACGCCATCGTATTCAGCGGTGCGCTAGGCACCTCCTTGGCAGCGGGCGAGAAAGCGCAAATCAGTTTGGATGGCGGCTCCACCTGGCTGGATAGCACGATAAGCGGTTTAAGCTGGAGCTACAACAACACCGCCAGTCCACTCAGTGATGGTGTGTACAACATCAAGGCCAGAATTGTCGATGATGCTGGTAATCAGGGTCGTACCAGCAATCAGATCGTGGTGATCGATACTTTAGCCCCCGGTGTTAGTGAAACCGTGAGCATGACCTCAATCACTCAGGATACCGGTAGCAGTAGCAGCGATTTCATTACCAGTGACAACACCCTGATATTCAATGGCTCGTTGGGTAGTACGCTACTCAGTGGCGAATACGTGCAAGTCAGCCTGGATGGCGGTAGCAGTTGGAATACCGCCACGACCACCGGCAGCAGCTGGAGCTATAACTATTCTGCTACCCCGCTGGCTGATGGCAACTACACGGTACAAGCTCGTGTGATAGACACCGCCGGTAATATTGGCCAAAGCACCAGCCAACTTGTGGTGGTGGATACGGTTGCCCCCAATAACACCATCAGCATTGGCCCGATCACCGTAGATAGCGGCACCAGCAGCAGCGATTACATTACCAGCGATAATCGCCTGCTGTTTCAGGGCACCCTCAACACACCGGTGCCCGCTGGCGGTGGGGTGCAGTTCAGTGTTGATGGCGGCAGCACCTTCTTGCTGGCCACCGTTTCCGGCACTAGCTGGAGTTACGACTACACCGGCACAGCCTTGCCCGATGGCAACTACAACATCAAAGTGCGCGTGTTTGACGCTGCCGGCAATATTGGCAACACCGCTAACCAGACTCTGGTGATCGACACCACCACGCCTAGCCAAATCATCAACATTACCGCCATTAATAGCGATACTGGCAGTAGTAATAGCGACTTTAATACCAGCGATACCACATTGCAGTTCAGCGGCACACTCAACGGCAATCTGGGCAGCAATGACTATGTGCAAATCAGCCTGGATGGTGGCAGCACCTGGAATACTGCCGTAAGCACTGGCAGTAGCTGGAGCTATGACAATAGTGGCAACGTTCTGGCCAGTGGTAGCTATAACGTGATCGCACGGGTAGCGGACCTGAGCGGCAATATTGGCAACAGCAGTAGCCGTACCGTGGTGGTGGATACCAGCGCACCGCTGACAAGCGGTACCATCAATGCGATCAGTCCGGACTCTGGCACCAGCAGCACCGACTTCATCACCAGCAGCCAAAACCTGACAATCAGCGTAACCCTGAGCGGAGCACTGGCTAGCGGTGAGTCGGTGCAAATCAGCCTGAATGGCGGTGGCAGCTGGCAAACCGCCACCCTGGTCAGCGGCAATACCTATCAACTCAATAACACCGCCAACACCCTGGCGGCCGGTACTTATACTTTCCAGACTCGCGTAATCGATCTGGCCGGCAATGCGGGCAGTGTCAGCAGCCAGACTGTGGTGATCAATACCTCGGGGCCGGCGGTGAGCTCAATCGCCTTGTCGGCAGTCAGTACCGACACCAGTGCCAGCGTCAGCAGCGGTACAACGAGTACCACCAATATAAGCACTAATACCGACCTGAACACTCGTGCGAGCGCGCTAACGGTATCTGGTACTTATATCGGCAATCTGACCGGCAGTGATGTGTTGCAGATCAGCAGCAATGGCGGTAGCAGCTGGGCAAATGCCAGCTTTAACAATAGTAACCGCACCTGGACCTATACCGACCCCACCGCCCGCATCGCCAATGTTAGCTATTTACTACGCACCATGAGCCTATCCGGTGCGCTGGGTGCGGCCACTGCCAGCCAAACCATTAATGTGCTGAGCAGCGCACCGGTGCAAAGTTTACTGGCACCGATCCTGGCCCTTGCTTACGATAGCGCCATCGCCGGCGACTATATCACCACCAATACCAGCTTTACCTTCAATAGCAGCCAAAACCGCGTTGCTACAGCAGGCAATACCATTGCCCTGATAAATGACATCAACCGCGATGGTATTTACTCAGAAGGTATTGATAGTATTCTGAGCAGTAGCACGGTAGCCGCCAATGGCAGTTGGTCTTTGAACGCCAGCGGCCTGAGTAGTGGCAGTTACAATCTTGCCTTCATGCAATTTGATACCGCGGGTAACCGCTCCAGCCTGAGTGCCAGCAAAGAGCTTGATATTGTCAGCGCCGATAATAGTGCGCTGAGTGCTACTAGTTGGGGGAGCAGCTACGGGCTGTATTACACCGCAGCTGCCGTGACGATTGGCAGCAATGGGCTGTGGTCATTTGGGGAGACAGTGTCGGGCAGCGCCACTTTCAATATCTACAATAGCACGGGCTTAAATAGCTACAGCATTCGCGCCTTGACTCCCTCAGTCGGGGAAATTCAGAACAACATTACCTTTGCCGATTTCACCCGCTCCGGCTATGCCGGTGTTGCCGCTGCGGGAACGGATACCAGTCACCAGGACTTCTGGAGCACCACTGACGGTGTCAATTACACCCTCACCACACTCTTGGGGAACTCGCTGTTTTATGGCGGCATCGCCGCATACGATAAAACCGGTACCGGTTATCTGGGTTTTGTCTTAGGCGATAACTATGGCGACTCTATCAGTTTTGTCACGAATAACCATGGTGTACTCAGCTGGATGAATGGTACGCCCACCTCTGGCGAAGGCCGTCCTACTGGTGTCACCTTCAATGGTTTTGCCGAACTTTCCGCAGTCGATGTCGATAGTAATGGCACCGTAGATGTGGCTCAACATACCACGGCACTTGATCAGTACTCGCTGACCATTCTTAAAAATGACCAGAGCAGTAGCACCGCGTTTTCTGGTTTTAGCAGCTTGGCCGGGGTATTCCATAGCGTCGCTGCGGGTAACAGCAATATTCCGGTTTCGATGACCTGGGGTGACTTTAATAACGACGGTTATGTGGACCTGTACCTGAATATCGGCCGCAATAGCGCTAATAATGCGGATACCAATCTTAGCCGCCTCTACTGGAATAATGGCAGCGGTGGCTTTGGTACTTCTCCGGGAACGACCGCAGGCACCGCGACTTACTTTACTGACACCATCCAGGGTGGAGCCTCTTTGGCGATTGACTGGAATCACGACGGGCTGATGGACATTATCAAATCGCCTGCCTATGGCACTAGCGGTACGCTGGTGTGGTACCAGAATCTGGGCAATGCCAACTTCGCCGCAACCGCCTCCTTAACTGGTAATACCGCATTCAGCACCATCAACGGAGCGCTGGCGGCCGATTACAACTGGGATGGCGCCGTCGATGTATTGCTATATCAATCTACTGGCCCTACACAATTTATTCAGAATACCAATACCGTCCAATACGGCAGCAGCCTGCACCTGCGCATTCTTGACCCCAACGGTATCAATATTTACTACGGCAATATCGTCGAACTATTTGATTCCAGTGGTACATGGGTAGCCAGCCAGATCATCAACCCGCAGGCAGGCGTGTTGACTAATGATGGCAGTGCTCTGGTCAACTTCTACGGCCTAGATGCTAATCAGAGCTATACCGCGGTATTGCTCGATCGCATTAGCGGTACAGCGCAAAACGTCGGTGGCTTGGCCAGCATGGGCGGCGTAAGCGTCCAAAACGTTAATACCGCCTGGACTAACCTTACCCCTGGCGCTGCCACGAGCGCCCATATATTGTCTGCCGAAGCCGGTAGCAATAACGCCAACGCTAAATTCATCGGTACCGGTTATAACGACACGTTCTACGCTACTCAAGGTAGCGACAGCTACAACGGTAGCGGCGGTTGGAGTGATGTGCTGTATGGCTCCGCCGCCTGGAGTGCCAGCGGCGGCGTCAATATCGTCGACTTCAGCCTGGCCGGTAGCACGGCAATTAGCGTCAACCTCAATACAGTCGGTGCGCAAAGCACCGGTTATAACACGGCGACCCTGACTAACATCCAGGGCCTACGCGGCGGCAGCGGCAATGACAGCTTTACTGCCAGCACCACCGCAGGGGTAAATAATCTGTTTGAGGGACGTGGTGGCAACGACAGCTTTAACCTCAGCGGCGCCGGCGGGCATGTTCGTTTGGTCTACAATCTGCTGAACAGCAGCGATACTACCGGCGGCAATGGCAGCGATACCGCCAGCGGTTTCGTGTTAGGCAACCTTAGCAGCAGCGCTACCAGCGATGTTATCGACCTCTCTAAATTGTTGAGCAGCTATCAGGGCACGGCCTATGTGTATAAAGACGCGATCAGCGGCAATTATGTACTGGACAGTGCTTCGCAAGGCCTCAACAACTACCTGCAAGTGAGCAATAGCAGCGGTAATACCGTCATCAGCGTCGATCTTGGCGGTAGCGGTAATTTCAGTGCCGGTCATACCTTGCTGACACTGAGCGGCGTGAGCAGCAACCTGGCCACTCTGCTGGCCAATAACCAACTGCTGGTCGCTGCTGCGACACCCAGCCAGTTTATGACCGTTAACAGCCAGATCACCACCAATACCACCCCGATCATTAGTGGCACACTGCCATCTAGCCTGCCCAGTGGTGGTTATATAGAAGTCATGATCAATGGGGTGACGTATAGCTCGGCCACCGGCGCAGTCGTGATCGACCCCAATAACAACAGCTGGTATGTGCAAACCACCAGTGCCTTGAGTAGCGGTAGCTACAATGTCAGCGCCACCCTGTTTGGCAGTAATGGCGGCATAGTCAGCTATGACAGAACGGCCAGCGAACTACAAATACTCAGCGCACCGAGCGGTACAACAACCGTGAACGGCGAGAGTGCCAATATCACCGCACCAGGCATGGTCGTAGGCGACATCAATAACGATGGTCTGTTCGACTACTTTAACGCCAGCAGCATCTACACCCAGTCGGCCAGCAATGCCGGCAACCTCAACCGCTTTGGTGCCACCAGCCTGTATACCGAACAAGTCGGTGGCATTGGTAAGATCAGCAGTGCACAACTACTGGACATCAGCCGCAATGGTCATCCGGCGCTGATGATGGAACAATCCTACTACCCCTCGGGCTCCTACTATTTCACAACTTCTGGCAGTGCCAGCAATATCAGCTACACCCGCGTCAACTACAGTTCGGGCACGGCAGTCTGGTGGGGGGGGCAGGTGGCGATCGACCTGAATAATGACGGCTATGTCGACCTGGTCAGCGGCGACAAATACGGTGATTCTGCCGGGTATTCGCTGAATAACAAGAATGACACGCTTACTGGCTATAACGTGCTAAGTAGTGCCGACCCCCTCACGCTCACCATCAACGGCAGCATTGGAGAAGATACCGGGGCGTTTGATTTGAACGGCGATGGCCGTGTCGACCTGCTGGGGCAGTTTTTTGGTGGTAGCTATGGCGGTAGCGCCAGCAGCCTTGCGGTACTGCTCACCGGCGCTGGTGGTGCCACTTCTGCGCTAGCTGCCAGCACCGCTGCAGGTACGCTCAAAACCACCAGCAACGTCCTGTATCATCAGGATGGTGCCGGCGACTGGAACCAATATCAAGGCGGCATTCAGACCATGAATGTGGCCGACTTTAACGGTGATGGCAAACTGGACTTGTTTCTGGGACAAACGAATGCTGGTGCTACCGCCAGCGCTGTCTATACCAGCGATGGTGCCGGTAACTTCACCCTGGCGACTACGCTCTCCACCAGCACTATCAAAGGTGGCATCAGCATCAATACCGACTGGAACGCCGATGGCAAACTGGACGTCTTTGAATTTCCCGACAATGGCAGTACCAGCCCTACACTGAATAATCAGACCGGCTTTGAATACTGGCAAAACAGTACGACTACCGCCGGGGCTGCTCCCACTTTTATCCGCACCCTGATGAGTGTCAGCAGCATCAGCACAGCTACCGGGATTATCAGTGCGGTAGCGGCTGACTTTAACTATGATGGCTCGCAGGATCTGATCATCAACACTAACGGTGCCGACGTGTTCATTGCCAACACCAATGCGGTTGCACCCAAAACATCGCTACACCTGAAGATTGAGGATCCAGCCGGCTACAACACCTATGAATCGCAAACGGTCAATCTATACAACGCTAGCGGCACCTTGGTAGCCAGCAGAGTGCTCAATGGCCAATATGGCTATGGCTTTAATGACAGCAGGGGCATCGTCGACTTCTACGGCCTTAGCTCCGGACAAAGCTATACCGCCGTACTGGTAAAAGGTGCGGTGAGCGGTATCGATGGCAGCTATGGCACCATTACCGGCAACAGCAGTCATGCTGCCGGTACCGTCAACACCACTTGGGGCGGCTTGGCTGCCGACGATGCCAACCACGCTTATGTTCTAGTCGCCACGGCTAGCGGCGATAGCACCACCGGTAACTTTATCGGCACTGGCTATAACGACACCTTCTTTGCTAGCGCAGGCACCAACACCTATAACGGCTCCGGTGGCTGGGACAACACCAGCGGCTCCAATCAATGGAGCAATGCCGGCGGCAATAATACGGTGGATTACACCCTGGCGGGCAGCAGCGCCCTCACGATAGATCTGAGCAATAGCACGGCCCAAAATACCGGCTTTAACACCGCTACCTTCACGAATATTCATGGCATTGCCGGTGGCGCAGGGAACGACACCTTTACCGATAGCAGCGGCAATGACCAATTTGAAGGGCGCGGTGGCAACGACACGTTCAACCTTACCCACGGTGGTCACGACAGCTTGATTTACAATGCGCTGCTCGCCAGCGCCACCGGAGGCAATGGCAGCGATATCGTTAATGGCTTCAAAGTGGGTACTTGGGAAGGCACAACAGATACCCCGCGTATCGACATCCACAGCCTGCTCAGCGGTGTGAGCGGCTTTAACCTCGCCACCGCTGCCAGCTACGTCAACGGTGTGGCCACCTTGGGAGCAGGGGTGGGTAATATCACCAACTATCTGCAAGTGACACAAAGCGGTGCCGATACCCTGATTAATATCGACCGCGATGGCAGTGGCAACACTTACAGCTCAACTACGTTGCTGACCCTGCACAATGTGCATACTGACCTGGCTACTTTGCTCGCCAATCATCAATTGGTTGTGGTCTAGAAACTGAGGGGAGAGGAAGACAGAAACTGCGGTAAAATCCGCGCATGAAACAAGATCACGATGAGCGGATGACCGAACTGGAAGTCAAATTGGCTTTTCAGGATGAACTACTGGATGCACTCAATAGCACCGTAGCCCGTCAACAGCAAGAACTGGAACTGGTACAGCAACAACTGCGCCTGCTCTACCAGCAACTGCGACAAAATACCGCCGCTAAAAGCGGCGGCGAATTCAATCTGCGCGACGAACTGCCGCCGCATTATTAGCGATAAGCCGCCACCGTAGACGAAAACTCGTTCATGGCGCGTACCGCATCAATCTTATTCTCAATGCCTAATGGAATACCGTAATCAGGTGAGTAGCGTTTGGGTGTAGCGTAATAAGGAATGCTATTGCCCGCCATAATGGTTTTCAACGCTGTATAGCCTTGATTGTATGAACTGCTTTCACCGCCATGGGCAACACTCATATTGTGTCCTAGCTCATGGCGCATAACCGTTGTTCCGCAGTTGGTGCTGCCGCTGGCGATCATGTTATAGCTAGATCCACGCAGCCAAGCCAAACCGCAGCCATCTTCAGTACCTTCGTAATAGATACCATCGGCCTTCAGCTCATTACGCCATCCCTGTACCGTGGCATCATCACGCAACTCTCTGAGTGGGTCACCAAGCGCAAGCCAAGTAGATTTGGCTACCACTTTTTTAAGCCCTACCATGCGGTAGCGGAAATTTGCCCCTGAGTTTTCTAAAGCATCATTGGTTAAACTAAAGCCCTCGCGTAAACGCGCCTGCATCACACTCTCGCCCAATTTAGCCGCTGCTTTATCGCTATAAAGCAGTAATAAATCAATGGTGATGGTTTCCTTAGTCCATGCCCCCGAAGAGTTAACGACAAAAGCAACCGTTTCTCCTTTGGTAACCGGGAAACGCTGAGTGCCTGCCAAAACATTAAATGTCCATGTTGCATTAGATCTCACCACAACACGGCTATTGGGTGCCGAATTATTGGGCAAAGTTAACTGAGTAACATAATTGCCATCGCTGAAATCAACAATAGTGCGCGGGGTAGTGAGCGCCGGTAACACACCGCTACCCAATTTACCTGCCTGATAGACCGTGTTGGGGTAATACATTACCTCCCACTTTTTATTCTCGGCAATATACATAAATTCATATTTATCACCCGTGCGCAACTGCATAGGGCCAATCGTATTCACCCCGGTATTATTAATGTAAGAACTCGATGTGGCATTGGACTGCACAATCACCCGGTCCCGATTACCTGGATTAGTCGGCAAGGTGATATTGGGAATCCACTGGCCATCGCTAAATTTCACCAAAGTAATCGGCGAAGTCGGGGTCGGTATAGTGTTGATAGCCGTGCTGGCATTTAGCGTGCGCGTTGGTGCCGATTCCACCACCCAGCGTTGAAAGTCACCCAAGTATTTCAGCACATACTCATCGTTACGATTGATTTTCGTGGTATTGGCATAGAGCCGGTTATCCAGAGCAATAGCAGAGCTCCAAGTGGCATTGGAACGGATAATAATGAGATCGTTATTTTTTGCTATGGCGGGCAATTTGATTTCTGCTGCCCAATTAGCATCAGCCATAGAATAAAATGAAACAGGTTTGGGGTTGTTAGCTATCACCGCACCATTGCTATTCGGTGTTAAATAACTAACGTTGGTCCCTTCAATGCGCCATTTTTTATTTTGTGCATTATAAGTGAATAAATAATTGTCACCATTATTAATAGTTAACTGAGTCATTGGAAAATCAACAGCAGCGGTATTCAGCGTGCTCGAATAAGCAGCATAGGAGATAATATTAACCTGTGCTTTATCTGCCGGATTCTGAGGTAATTGAATCTCCGGCACCCAGTTGCCATTAGATAGCGTGAAAGTTATTTTACTATAGCCAGATGGTAAACTGCCTTTTTGAGCATTGCTATTAGGGGTGGTAGTAATTTCATTCGCTGCATAGGCAGAGAGTGAAAGCATACATACTGCACAACATAAAAATAATTTTTTTATACGCATATCATGCCTTTTTATTGGGTGAAGTTGATTAAAATACGGCAATTTTAAAGAATTAAGCAGCCCTCTATTCTTGATTAGTTTGGTACTGCTTTCATTTTTTGAATCTATAAAATAAACAATAAAATGCTAATTTAGTTTGTTTTTTAGAGATAGCAGAACAAGCCGCAGAGAGTTAAAGTATAGATAAAAATAAATGAAATTCTGACAGGCGCGAATGCTATCAGATTTCGATATTCAAGACACCTAACAGCAGCTTAATAATTATTGGTAAAAATCACAGAATATTGGCGTTGTATTTTCATGCAAACTTTACTCAAGCGAAGTTTTTTTGGTATTTTTTCGCTTACCCAGTACCGCCTAACAATATCGCCATTACCCAAATACACTCGCTATGCAGAGAAAGGGACTGTCGTCCTAGGCGGTACAGCCTCGGTTGAGCACGCGGGCATTTTAACGTATTTGTAGTAGAGACAAGGCATGCCTTGTCTCTACAGGATCGCGGGTGGCGGTGGCGGGTGACAGGGCAATGTTGACGTAGAGACAAGGCATGCCTTGTCTCTACAGGATCGCGGATCGCGGGTGGCGGATGGTGTTAAATAGAATCTAGCAAGATAATCGCGTCTTTACGCCGCCTCAGCGTTATAGCTTGGCGTACTCGCCAACAGCCTACGCAGCGGCACCAGCAGTAGCAGTAAGACCGCAGCGCAAATCAGCAGGGCCACCGAGCAGCGCGCAAATAGTGTGGGTAGCAAGTCCAGGCTGTCGGCTTTGACATGACCCCCAATCAGCCCGGCAGCGAGGTTGCCGAGTGAGCTGGCACAGAACCACAAGCCCATCACCTGACCACGAATTTTGGCCGGAGCCAGCAGCGTCATTGTGGCCAGGCCAATTGGGCTGAGGCAGAGCTCGCCTAATGTCAGCATCAGGATGCTGCCGATCAGCCATAGTGGTGATACAGCGGCGCCGCTATTTATGACTTGCTGTGAGGCCAGCATCATCAGGCCGAAACCGGCGGCGGCAAAAAGCAGGCCGAGCACAAATTTGCTGATACTGCTTAGCTGTATCTGCTGACGCGCCAGCATCGGCCACAGCCAGCTGAATATCGGAGCCAGTAAAATAACAAAAAACGCGTTAATGGATTGAAACCAGACCGTAGGAATCTCGAAGCCCAGCAATTGGCGGTTGGTGTAATCATTGGCGAACAGATTGAATGATGTCGGTCTTTGTTCCGATGCAGACCAGAAAAACGCGGCAGCGATCAGCAGAATAAAACATACCAGCAGGCGGATACGCTCATCACGACTTAAGCCGGCAAAGGTGAATAGATAAATAAAGTAGAGCGTAACGGTGCCAGCAATCATATACACCATGCCGCTGGCGAGTTGTACCGGGTTGATCACGATCAGGCCTTGTGCCAATAGGGTGATCACGATAGCCAGCAGTACCAATAGCGCGGAAAGCACCTGGCCGACGTGGCGTTTACGATTGAGGGGTTTATCCCAGTTGGAGGTGATATTGGCTTGCTGTTCATAGCGTTGCAGCGAAGGGATTGCGATGTAGCGAAAGATCAGCAGGGATGCCAGCATGCCGACGCCACCAATAGCAAAGCCCCAGTGCCAGCCATGGGTTTTGAGTAGCAGGCCGGTAGTGAGTGGCGCACAAAAGGAGCCAATATTAATACCCATATAGAACAAAGAAAAACCGCCATCACGGCGAGCATCGCCTGCTGGATAAAGCGAGCCGACCATTACCGAGATACAGGTTTTAAACAGGCCGGTGCCGAGTACGATCAGTAATAAACCACAAAAGAACAGCGTATTGCCCCAGATGGCGGATAGGGCAATCGAGAGGTGGCCGCAGGCGATCAATAGCGAGCCGTACCAGATCGCGCGTTGCTGGCCTAGCCAGTTATCCGCCAGCCAGCCGCCGGGCAGCGAGGCCAGGTAGAGGCTGCCGGCAAACACGCCGACGATGGCGGAGGCGCTCTCGCGTGGCAGGCCCATGCCGCCATCAAAGATGGTCGCGGCCATGAATAGAATCAGTAGCGGGCGAATGCCGTAAAAGGAAAAGCGCTCCCACATTTCGCTGAAAAACAGCGGCCCTAACGGGGAGGGGTGACCAAGAAAGGTTTTTGGTGATGCTGACATGGTTTCTTCCAATGGGGGTTTAGCGACGCACCCGCGTATGCGAGCGCAGTTTATAACGCGAGCCGGGGTGAAGCAGGCGGGCAAAGCTCACCAGCTTTTTATGTGACCAGGTACGGCGTAATACCTGTAAGCAGGGTTCTGCTGTTGAGAGTTCCAGCATTTGCTGTTCCTGCGCGGTGGGGAGGACGGCTTCGACGCTGTGTTCGATATCGGTCAGCGGGCAGTTTTTCATCAGATAGTCGTTGGGGGTACGCCGGGTGAAGTCTTGTTCGAGGTAGTCTGGTGCAAACACCGGATTGATGTAGCGATCCTCTACTTGAATGGCAACGCCGTTTTCCTTGTGCACAATCAGCGAGCGGTAGACGGTGCTGTTTTCCGGTACCCCCAGGCGTAGAGCGATGTCTTCGCTGGCGCTAAGGCTTTCCAGCTTGTAGAGCTGGGCGGAGTGCTGGTGACCGCGGGCTTCGATTTCCTCGGCAATATTATTGATTTGCAGCAGTGGTGATTCGGCCTTGCGTTCAGCCACATAGGTGCCGTCGCCGGCAAAGCGTTGCAGGATGCCGGCCTCGGCCAGATCGCGTAGGGCTTTGTTGACGGTCATACGGGAAACCTGAAATTGCCGTGCCAGTTCGACTTCTCCCGGAATTTTGCCACCGGGGACAAATTGGCGAGAACGGATGCCATCCATGATGTATTGCTTGATGCGTAGGTAATGCGGCTGAGTAGGCACGGCGAATGGGGTTTCCAAGGAGTGATTAGAGGGTTTTCAACAGCAATGCCAGTAGTAAGAGGGCGATAACGGCCAGCAGCCAGTTTTGCCGTTTTTGCTCGCGCATCAGTTGGATATAGCCATTCAGCAGTAGTTCGCTATTGGCTGAGGAAAGCGCTTCATTCAGCTTGCGTGGCAGTGTGGGCAGGGTGACGGCCCATTGCGGCGCCTCTTGGTGAATGCTGCGTACCAGGCCGCGCCAGCCGATTTGTTCATTCATCCATTTGGTGAGAAAGGGTTTGGCGGTGTCCCATAAGTCCAAATGCGGGTCAAGCTGGCGGCCCAGTCCTTCGATATTGAGCAGGGTTTTTTGTAGCAATACCAGTTGCGGTTGGATTTCTACATGAAAACGGCGGCTGGTTTCGAATAGGCGCAGCAGTACCAGACCAAAGGAAATTTCAGAAAGCGGTTTTTCAAAAATGGGTTCGCACACTGTGCGCACAGCCGCTTCCAGTTCTTCGGCGCGGGTTCCTTTCGGCACCCAGCCAGATTCAATATGGGCAGTGGCAACGCGGTGGTAATCACGGTTGAAGAAAGCCAGGAAGTTAACCGCCAGATAGTGTTTATCGGTGTCGGTGAGGCTGCCGACGATGCCGAAGTCGAGCGCGATATAACGGCCATCGGCAGCAACAAAGATATTGCCGGGGTGCATATCAGCATGGAAAAAGCCGTGACGAAAGACTTGGGTAAAGAAAATTTCAACGCCAAAACGGCTAAGTTGGCTCAGGTCGATGCCGCTGGCGCGCAGCCGCTCTATCTGTCCTACCGGGATGCCGTGCATCCATTCCAGTGTCAGCACTTCGCGGCTGGTGTAGTCATAGAATACTTCCGGCACGATCAGCTTGTCCGAGCCCTTGAAGTTACGGCGCAGCTGCGAAGCATTGGCCGCTTCGTGCATCATATCCAGCTCGTCATGCAGGTATTTGTCGAACTCCGCGACGACTTCGCGCGGTTTCAGGCGCTTGCCGTCGGTGAACAGGCGCTCTACCCAGCCAGCCAGGCTGGAGAGCAGTGCCAAGTCTTGCTCTATGATGGATTGAATGCCGGGGCGTAGCACTTTTACTGCCACTTCGCGGCCACGACTGCCGTCTGGCTGACGCAACCAGGCGCGGTGTACCTGCGCCACCGAAGCACTGGCAACTGGGGTGTTGTCAAAGTCGAGGTAGAGTTGTTCGATGCTGCGGCCCAAGCTGGCTTCGATTACCTGGCGTGCCAGCTGACCATCAAACGGTGGCACCTGGTCTTGCAATTTGGCCAGTTCGTCGGCGTAGGCGTTAGGCAGCAGGTCGCGGCGGGTGGAGAGTACCTGGCCGAATTTGACAAAGATCGGCCCCAGGCTTTCTAGGGCTAGTCTGACTCGTTCGGCCAATGGTGCATCTATCTTGCGCGGAAAGGGTAGCAGCGCAAACAGGCGATGGATAAAGCCAAGACGGGAGTGACCTTGCAGGAAATCATCCAGGCCAAAACGATAAAAGGTGCTGACTATCTTGAAAAAACGGCTAATCCGCATGGTGCTCATCGGGGAGTGTCTTGTTTGGGTTGAATGGCGATTTCCAGGCGTGCCAGCCGTTTTTCAAAGCGGCTGACATCGTCGCGCAGCACGTCTACTTGTTGCACAAATTGTTGCACGCCCGGCTGTTTGGCGAGCAAGGGGGCCTCTTCGCGCAGGTGTTCCAGCCAGTTTTCCGCCAGTCGCCAGGCAATCTGTCCTTTGATGCCGAGTAAGCCTCGAGCCAGATTTTCTACTCGTTGTGCCGGGATATCACCAATCAGCCGTGACAGGTCTTCTGCCGCATCCCATTGCAGGCGCGTGAGCAAGCGGCCCAGCGCAGCGGCCAGTTCAACATCGCCGCTGAGGGTAATGTCGCTGAGTGCCGGTTCGCCGCCGCGAATAGCCACTAGCGCGGCATGGTGTTTGAGCTGGATGGTCGCTTCTGGCTCGCCGACACAGGCGGCCAGCCAGCCCGCATCGGTAATCACGCCGGCCAGCTTGAATGGGGGCAGCACAATGGCCAGACGCCGCCCAGCATGGCCGACCAGTTCAGCCCGCACCGCCGGGTGTTGTTTGAGCAAGTGGTTAAACGCCGCAAGGGAGAGTGCCATGGCTGGTGTCCTAAGAAAGGGGTGGGCTTGCTTACAGCTTATAAGCTTTATGCAGCGCCACGACTCCGCTGCTGAGATTGTGATAATCCACTTTGCCAAAGCCGGCTTCCAGCATCATCTGCTTCAGGGTTTCCTGATCGGGATGCATGCGGATGGATTCCGCCAGATATTGATAGCTGCTCGCATCACCCGCTACCAGCTTGCCCATCATCGGCAGCGCTTTAAAGGAGTAAAAATCATAAAAGGGGGACAGCGGTTTCCAGACTTTGGAAAACTCCAGCACCAGGAGTTTGCCGCCAGGTTTCAATACGCGGCACATTTCCTGCAGCGCAATGTCTTTATGCGTCATATTGCGCAGGCCGAAGGCGACTGATACCAAGTCAAAATAGCGGTCGGGGAAAGGCAGCTTTTCCGCATCAGCCAGCGCTACCGGTAAAATCAGCCCTTGGTCCAGTAGGCGATCGCGGCCAACACTCAGCATAGAGCTGTTGATGTCGGTGAGCCAGACTTCGCCACGCTGGCCCACTCGCTTGGCCCAGCCTTTCGCCAAGTCACCAGTGCCACCGGCGATGTCCAGCACCTTGTCACCGGCTTTGACGGCAGCGGTGCTTAAGGTGAAGTGCTTCCAGACCCGATGCAACCCAGCCGACATCAGGTCGTTCATCACATCGTATTTATTGGCCACCGAGTGGAACACTTCGGCCACTTTGCCGGCTTTTTCGCTTTCGTCTACGGTTTTGAAACCGAAATGTGTATCTTGGTTCATCTTGTTTATCCCCTGCTTGCGCCGGCGGCGGCGAGTCGATTCAGATAGTCCTGCCAGTAGGCCTGGTAATGGCTGCCCAGTTCGTATAGATATTCCCAACTGTACAGACCGCTGTTGTGGCCATCGTCAAAGCCGATTTTCAAGGCGTAGTGGCCCACTTGTTCCAGATCATTAATCCCTACCTGGCGCTTGCCCACTTGCAGCACTTCCTGCCCTACACCATGGCCACGCACTTCGGCAGAGGGGGAGTAGACACGCAGGTATTCGCAGGGAAGTTGAAACGAGGCGCCATCTTCAAAACGGATGTCCAATACCTTGGAAACGGCATGTAGATTAATTTCTACCGGGATAGGGGCAGACATGGTCAGCCTTTCATTAAAAAATCAGTTTTTGCGTTGTAACAGCATCGCATCGCCATAGCTGAAGAAGCGATATTCCTGCTGCACCGCATATTGATAAGCCGCCTGTATCTCGTCGTAACCGGCAAAGGCCGATACCAGCATCAGCAGCGTGGATTTAGGCAGATGGAAATTGGTGAGCAGCCGGTCTACCACGCGAAAACGATAGCCGGGGGTGATGAAAATATCGGTTTCGCCATAACCGGCCTGTAATTCGCCACTGCTGGCTGCCGATTCCAGCGCACGTAGGCTGGTGGTCCCTACCGATACCACCTGATGGCCTTGCGCTTGTGCGGCGGCGATGAGGGCGCGGGTGCTTTCTGGTACCTGGTAAATCTCACTGTGCATTTTGTGATCGGCAATATTGTCGACACGTACTGGCTGGAAGGTGCCGGCACCAACGTGCAAGGTGACATAAGCCAGTTTGACGCCGCGCTGCTGTAATTGCGTCAGCATGTCTTCGGTGAAATGCAGGCCCGCTGTCGGCGCGGCGACAGCGCCTTTTTCGCGTGCGTAAACGGTTTGGTAGCGTTCATCATCTTCGCCGGCCGCACTGCGTTCTATATAAGGGGGCAAGGGCAGCTTGCCGGCTTGTTCCAGAATATCGAATAAGGGTTCGCTGGCCAGAAAACGTAATTTGAACAGCTCGCCCTGGCGCTCCAGCATCTCTGCCTGCCAGCGTTCAGCAAAGAGCAGACGGCTGCCCGGTTTGGGTGATTTGGAGGCGCGGATGTGGGCGAGTGCAGTGTGTTCATCCAGTACGCGCTCTATTAAGGCCTCTATCTTGCCGCCACTGGCTTTTTCGCCAAACAGCCGCGCTTTAATCACGCGGGTATCGTTAAACACCAGCACATCACCGGCGTTGAGTTGCGTGGCGAAATCGGCAAACTGACCATCGGTAAGCGTGCTGCCGTTGACGTGTAATAGGCGGCTGCTACCGCGTACGGCAGGGGGATATTGCGCAATCAGCCGCTCGGGCAAGGGGTAATCAAAGTCGGAAAGCTGCATGTATCAAGGAATGGCCATTCAGAATGGGGGAATTATACCTGTGCTGCTGACCGGCAACATGCTTGCTTGTGCTAAATGCTTGGTCAACGTGGTCAATTAAGCTCATTCTGGCCGTGATTTTTACCATACTTCGGTAAGCGTCAGTGCTGAGCGATACTGACAAAGTGTTTGTTAATGCAGGTTTATGCGACTTAGCAGCAGCTTGAAGTGATGGCTTGATTTCAGGAAACATGCGTTTATATTGATGCAAATACTAGACATCTTGCCGCTAATTACGGCAAACTCGCGGCCAAGATAAACTTCAGGAGTAAGCTTTGACCGGAAAAATCCTTGTGCTACATGGCCCAAATCTTAATCTGCTAGGAATGCGGGAGCCAGAGCACTATGGACGGACAACGCTTGCAGACATTAATCAGAATCTGGAGCAACAAGCCAATCTTGCCGGGTTTGCGCTAAGTGCTTTGCAAAGTAATGCCGAGCATGTGTTGGTTGAGCGGGTGCATCAGTGCCTGAGCGACGGCACCAACTTCATTCTGATTAACCCGGCAGCATTCACTCATACCAGCGTTGCCCTGCGTGACGCTTTGGCCGGCATCAAGTTGCCGTTCATCGAAGTACACCTTTCTAATGTTCATGCCCGTGAACCCTTTCGCCAGCATTCGTATTTTTCTGATCTGGCGGTGGGAGTTATTTGCGGGCTTGGCGCTCACGGTTACGAGTTAGCCCTGGCCCATGCCATTCGGCAGCTGAGCACCCCCGCCTGAGCGCTACATCAAACACCCAAATTCCGAAGGATGCTTACATGGATCTGCGTAAACTAAAAAAGCTAATCGACTTGGTTGAGGAGTCCGGCATTGCCGAGCTTGAAGTCACCGAAGGTGAAGAGAAAGTTCGGATTACCCGTGCCTCAACGATGACACAGCTGGCTTACAATCAGCCGATGAATACCATGCAGTTCGCGCCGCAGTTTGCGCCTGCTGCGGCGCCCGCCCCAGCGGCGGCTGCCGATCCGGTCAGCACAACGGCTGCCAACGATAGACAAAATGCGATGAAGTCGCCGATGGTCGGTACTTTCTACCGTTCACCCAGCCCAGGTTCCAAGTCTTTTGCCGAGGTAGGTCAGAACGTGAACGCCGGTGATACCTTATGTATTATTGAGGCGATGAAATTGATGAACGAGATAGAGGCCGATCGTAGCGGCGTGATCAAGGCCATTCTGGTCGAAGACGGCCAGCCGGTAGAGTTTGGCGAACCGCTGTTCATGATTGAATAGTCAGTAAAAATATATTTAATACCCAGGGCACGGCTAGATGACTGTGCCCTTATCGTTTCCTGTGAGAGCAGCCGGCTTTTTTGTTCGTTAAGACTGTGCTCAGTCAGCGGCACGGAGGCGGCCAGCGGAGAACTTCCATGTTTGAAAAAATCCTCATTGCCAATCGCGGAGAAATTGCGCTGCGTATTCAGCGCGCCTGCCGTGAGATGGGTATCAAAACCGTTGTGGTGCACTCTGAGGCAGACCGTGAAGCCAAGTATGTGAAACTAGCGGACGAGTCGGTGTGCATTGGGCCGGCGCCCAGCAGCAAAAGCTATTTGAATGTGCCAGCGTTAATTGCCGCCGCTGAAGTGACCGATTCCCAAGCCATCCATCCTGGCTATGGCTTTTTGTCAGAGAATGCCGACTTCGCCGAACGGGTAGAGCAATCCGGCTTCGTATTTATCGGCCCGCGTCCGGAAACCATCCGCCAAATGGGGGATAAGGTGGCAGCTAAAGAAGCCATGATTGCTGCGGGTGTACCCTGCGTGCCAGGTTCGGATGGCGCACTGTCCGATGACCCAGATGAAACGCTAAAAGCAGCTCGGGCTATTGGTTTCCCCGTCATTATTAAAGCTTCCGGCGGCGGCGGTGGGCGTGGTATGCGAGTAGTACATAGCGAAGCCGCCTTGCTCAGCGCAGTAGACATGACCCGCAATGAAGCCGGCGCGGCTTTCGGTAATCCAACTGTATATATGGAAAAGTTTCTACAGGAACCGCGCCATATTGAAATTCAGATTCTGGCTGACGAATACGGTAATGCCATTTATCTGGGTGAGCGGGATTGTTCTATGCAGCGCCGTCACCAGAAAATTATCGAAGAAGCGCCTGCGCCGGGCATTACTGAGAAACAGCGCCAGAAGATCGGCGAAGCGTGTGCCGAAGCCTGCCGTCGTATTGGCTACCGTGGGGCTGGCACTTTTGAGTTTTTATTCGAAAAAGGCGAGTTTTATTTCATTGAAATGAATACCCGCGTCCAGGTGGAGCATCCGGTAACCGAGGTGATTACTGGCGTAGACATTGTGCAGGAGCAGATTCATATCGCGGCAGGTGAAAAGCTGCGCTATAAGCAAAAAGACATTGTGTTGCGCGGTCATGCGATGGAGTGTCGTATCAACGCTGAAGATCCGTTCACCTTTGTTCCCTCGCCGGGCAAAATTGAGAGCTATCATCCGGCTGGTGGCCCCGGTATCCGCATAGATTCACACATTTATCAGGGTTATACCGTTCCTTCACACTACGATTCGATGATAGGCAAGCTGATTGCTTTTGGCGACACTCGCGAACAGGCGATGGCCCGTATGCGGGTAGCGCTGTCGGAAATCTCTATTTCCGGCATCAAAACCAATATCCCGCTGCATCAGGAATTGTTTATGGATGCCGCATTTCAGCGTGGTAGTACTGGCATTCATTATCTGGAACAGCGCTTGTCACAATTGAAAAAAGGAGAGGGCTGATGGCCTGGCTACAAGCCACCATTGACACCCAGTCGTCACAGGCTGAGCACTTGGCCGATGCCTTGATGGATGTTGGCGCATTGTCTACCGCAATAGAAGATGCCTTTGCCGGCACTCCTCAAGAAGAGGCTATTTTTGGTGAACCGGGCGAGCCGGTAGATAAATTGTGGAGCTACAGCCGCATCATTACCTTGTTTAGCGAAGATGCCGATTTGCCCAGCCTCATTAGCGAGGCGGCGGCTATTTGTGAGTTAGCAACACCGGCTTATACAGTAGAACGCATCGAAGAACAGGACTGGGTGCGATTGACCCAGGCACAGTTTGACCCCATTCGTATCTCTGATCGGCTGTGGATTACACCGACCTGGCACGAGGCTCCGGCACCGGAAGCCATCAATCTGCAACTTGATCCTGGTCTGGCTTTTGGTACTGGCAGCCACCCGACCACCCGGCTCTGTCTGCAATGGCTGGATGCACAATTACAAGGTGGAGAAACGGTGCTCGACTATGGCTGCGGCTCCGGCATTCTGGCGATTGCCGCCCTGAAACTGGGCGCAGCTTCGGCATTAGGGGTCGATATTGATGCGCAGGCAGTACGTGCCAGCCGCGATAATGCCGAACAAAATCAGGTGCAGGCGCATTTCTGCCTACCCGACGATAGCCCGGAGCAGCGTTATGATGTCGTGCTGGCCAATATTTTGGCCAATCCGCTACGCTTGTTGGGTCAGCTACTATCAAGCCATGTGCATAACGGTGGTAGAATCGTACTGTCTGGCATTCTTGCCGAGCAGGCACAAGAACTGTCTGGCCTTTATCAGCAATGGTTTGATATGGATGAACCCGTGTTTGATGAGGGCTGGACTCGATTAACCGGAACTAAACGCGCAACGCTATGAGCCATACGACACAGTGCCCCAACTGCCAAACCTGCTTCAAGGTCAACGACCAGCAGTTATCTGCCGCTAACGGCTTAGTTCGTTGCGGGCGCTGTGCCCATGTGTTTGATGCCAATGAGCACTTTATAGCGCAGCCCGAGCCAGTTGCCGCTGCCGAGCATGTTGCGCCAGCCCCATCGCCAGCCGCTAGCGCAAGCAGCGATCATTTTGAGCTGGAAGTACCCGATTTTGACCCCTTGGAGCAGGCGACCGAGCAAGCGGCTGAGCATATCGAAATCCGCGAAGAAGCCGACGATGAGAGCAACGAGGAGCAAAGAAAAGCGGCGGAAGTAGCAGAATTTCAGCGTGCGCTAAGCGAGGCAATGCAAAATCGCCAGCAGAATACACCCAGCGTACCGCTGGGCAATCCATTTGAATTGGAAGACCCATCGTCAATCGCCGAACCGGCTTTTGCGGTATCAGCGGATCAATCCAGCAGCAGCGCAACAGAGACAACAAACTTAAGGCCTGAGGCCAGTGCGCTACCACAAGATGAACTCACCGCAGCGGCCGCAGCCGATAAACCGCGCCGCCCGTTCGTGTTTGCGCTAGCCTTAATCGCTTCGATTATTGGATTACTATTGCTTGCCGGCCAGCTTATTTACTTCAACCGTACGCGCATAGCGGCAGAAGTGGCAGAGCTGCGTCAACCTCTGGAACTCGCCTGCAAACAACTGGGTTGCACCGTGCCTTGGCCGACTGACCCTGCTTATATCCGTACCGAATGGTCGGAACTGGCCTTTGTGCCAGATTACCCCAATTTGATCCAACTCTCCGCCACCCTGAAAAATCATGCCAACTACGCCCAGGCCTATCCATGGCTGGAACTAAGCTTGAAAGATGAGCATGATCAGGTATTAATCCGCAAAGTATTCTCTCCCAAAGAATACTTGAAGCCGAATGACCTCCAGTTGGGTCGCTTCAATCCGGCCAGTGAAATTAAAGTTACCATGCGGCTGGATACTGGTGAGGTGCGAGCGATGGGCTATAGCTTGTACTGGTTTTATCCCTAATGCGGTTCTAAGAACCGTTTGATGGCTTCGCTCTGCTGATAACCCCCGATCTTCGGGGGTTTTGTCTATCGATTGATGCTCTATGTTTGTTCTGGATGTTAGGTAGAACAAATCGAGTTGTGAGGCTTTCGTTGCGGATATTGCCCAGCACTAAGAGCCGCGAACAAAAGCTCGAAGAGCCCCTGCTGGATCAGAGGATTTGTTAGCGGCGTTAAGGCTTTCCCGCTTAACCAAGCCATTCTGCACTTGCCATTTTTTGCAATTACTAGCAAGCTTCAGGCTAGCGTCATGTAGTTTAATTACAAATCAAGCACCTTATCGACAAGAGGAGCCTTTATGAGTACGTCTTTGCCACCTTTGGACATCCTAGCCCCGCTCTCGGGCTGGCTGGTTGCGCTGGAGACGGTTCCCGATCAGGTCTTTGCCAGCAAAATGGTCGGCGATGGGGTATCACTGGACCCTACCTCCAATCAGTTACTTGCTCCTGTTAGTGGCACCATCAGTCATCTGCATTCGGCGCACCATGCGCTCACAATTACGACTGCCGAAGGGGTGGAGCTGATGCTGCATATCGGCATCGATACCGTCATGCTGAAAGGGCAGGGCTTTCAGGCTCTGGTCAGCCAGGGGCAAGCGGTGGTGGCGGGACAGCCGCTAATCGAGTTTGACTTGGATCTGGTCGCCCGTCACGCGCCTAGCCTGTTAACGCAGATTCTGGTGAGTAATGGTGAGGTAGTGAGTCATATGGAGGTGGCGACTGGCCTGGTCGAAGCCGGTAAAAGTGTGATTCTAAGCCTGCAACTGGTGAATCAGCCGCATGCTGAACCGCAGGCACCGCAGGCACCGCAGGCACCGCAGGCACCGCAGGCACCGGTAGAAGTGTTGCTGTCCGAACTGGTCGAGATTACCAACCCGGCAGGTTTACATGCTCGCCCGGCAGCGGTCTTCGCTAGCGAGGCCAAGCAGTTTAGCGCCGATATTCAGCTACTGTTGGGCGCTAAAAGCGCCAATGCCAAATCGGTGGTCAGTATTATGGGCTTGGCCAGCCAATGTGGTAATCAAGTACGTGTACAGGCTAGTGGTAGTGATGCTGCCGCGGCGATTGCTCAGCTCAGCCAGTTACTGCGTGATCGTTGTGGCGAGGCCTTGGATGCTGCTCCGGCAGCACCATCCAATGTAGCAGTTGCTCCGGTGCTACTGGAAGATAGCGCAAGCCAGTTAGTGGGAGTGGCGGCTTCGCCGGGTTTGGCCATTGGTCGTGTGGTACATCATCGTTTGCAGGCATTTGACGTCGCTGAACAAGGTCAGGGCCGCAGCGAGGAGCAGCAAGCCTTCACCCATGCCTGTGAACAAGCGCATACGCAAATCGATGCGATTAAAGCGCAGCAGCAGGATGCGGCCAAATTGGGCATTTTGTCGATGCATCAGGAGCTGCTGCAAGACCCTGAGTTGTTGGCACTTTGTGATGCCGGCCTGGCCGATGGTCAATCGGCTGCCTGGGCCTGGCGTGCGGCTTTCGGTGCTTACTCGGCCAAGCTGGAGGCGCAGGATAACCCGCTACTGCGTGAGCGCGCCAATGACATCCGTGATATCGGCCGGCGCGTGTTAGCGTTGTTGGCCGGTGTGCAGAGTGATGCTCTGGAGGTGGCCGCCGGCTCCATTCTGATTGCGGAAGATTTGACCCCCTCCGACACCGCCACGCTTGATCCGAGCAAAGTCTTAGGCTTTTGTACCCGCACCGGCGGTGCAACCAGCCATGTGGCCATTCTGGCACGCTCGCTTGGCATTCCGGCCATTTGCGGCATTTCCGCTGCAGCGTTGGCCTTGCCGGAGGGCGAGCAGGTCATTATTGATGGCAACCAGGGTGTTCTGTTGATTGCACCGGATGAGGAGCAACTGGCCAATGTCAGCGCTCAGATTTCACAACTGGCGGAGCGGCGTGCTATTGAAGGGGCGATGTCGCAACAGCCGGCAAAAACCAGTGATGGAGTACGTATTGAGGTTGTAGCGAATATTCGCAATGCTAGCGATGCACGCGAAGCAGTCGCTGCCGGTGCCGAAGGGGTAGGCTTATTGCGCTCCGAGTTCTTGTTTGATCAGCGCGATACCGCCCCGAGTGAAGCCGAGCAGGCAGTCGAATATTGTGCGGTTGCCGAAGCCTTGGGAAATGACCGTCCATTAGTGGTACGTACCTTGGATGTAGGGGGAGACAAGCCGCTGTCTTATCTGCCCTTACCCAAAGAGGACAATCCTTTCTTGGGCGTGCGTGGTATCCGTCTTAGCTTGCAGCGGCCTGATTTGCTGCGGACACAATTGCGTGCCGTATTACAGGCCGCACCGCTGACGCAGCTGCATATCATGTTTCCCATGGTGACTTCTTTGGAGGAGCTACGTAGCGCGAAACAGATCTTGGCCGAAGAGCAGGCCGCATTCGACGAGATAAGCGTCAAGGTTGGCATCATGGTGGAAGTACCTGCGGCGGCGGTATTGGCGGCGCGCTTTGCTGCGGAGGTCGATTTTTTCTCGATCGGCACTAATGATCTGACGCAATATGTGCTGGCGATGGATAGAGGTCATCCACAACTGGCAAAACAGGCTGATGCCTTGCATCCGGCAGTACTGGCGATGATGGCGATGACCTGTGCTGGCGCTCAGGCTCACGGTAAATGGGTGGGCGTGTGTGGCGGGCTGGCTTCTGACGAATATGCGGCGCCGTTACTGGTGGGCATGGGGGTGACCGAGTTATCCGTCAGCACACCCTCGGTGGCATCGGTCAAAGCCACTTTATCGCGTTGGAGTCTGGCCGAGTGTCAGCAACTGGCCAGCCAGGTACTAGCGCTGTCCACTGTTGCCGAGGTGCGCGCACTGCTGCGTAATCAGGCTAGATAAATCATCGAATACCGCAGGTTTGACGCAAGGAATTCACACTATGTTTAGTCAGTCGTTCGCTTTTCTGCAAAAGATAGGTAAGGCACTAATGTTGCCGGTCGCCGTCTTGCCGATAGCTGGTTTATTGCTGGGCATTGGCGCTACCGATTTTCACACCCAGAACGAGTTGGCGTTGGCAGTCTTAGCGCTGATGAAGAGTTCGGGCGATAGTATTTTCAGCAATTTACCCTTGATTTTCGCTGTGGGTACCGCGTTGGGTTTCACTGAAAACGATGGCGTGGCCGCTTTGGCAGCGACGGTCAGTTTTCTGGTGATGACGGTAACCTTGGGGGTGATGGCGAAGATTTTAGGCGTAACTCCAGACATGATTATGGGCGTGCCTTCGATTCAGACCGGAGTGTTCGGCGGTATTCTGGCCGGCTGTCTGGCGGCCTATCTGTTCAACCGCTTTTACCGGATTAATCTGCCCTCGTATCTGGGCTTTTTCGCGGGCAAACGCTTTGTACCCATCATCACGGCTATTTGCGCCATTGGTCTGGGTGTGGTGCTCTCCATGGTTTGGCCACCGATAGCAGCGCAGATCAAAACCTTCTCGCATTGGGCTGCCGTTAGCGATCCGCGCACCGCTGCCACGGTGTATGGTTTTGTTGAGCGTTTGTTGATCCCATTTGGTTTGCACCATATCTGGAATGTGCCGTTTTTCTTCGAGATGGGCTCGTTTACCGATGCCAGCGGCCAGGTAGTGCGTGGTGATATCAATCGCTTCTTTGCCGGTGATCCTACTGCCGGCATTCTGGCTGGGGCATTTTTCTTCAAGATGTTTGGCCTGCCCGCCGCAGCGATTGCGATCTGGCATAGTGCCAAACCGGAAAACCGCGTCAAAGTGGGGGGCATGATGGTGTCGGCCGCGCTCACTTCCTTCCTGACTGGTATTACCGAACCCATTGAGTTTTCCTTCCTGTTTGTGGCTCCGGTGCTGTATTTCATCCACGCCTGCCTGGCGGCTTCCGCCCAGTTTGTTGCCAATACGCTGGATATGCACATGGGGTTTACTTTTTCGCAGGGTGGCATCGACTTTTTGATGTTTAACCTGATTGGCGACAAGTCCAAGCATGCCGGCTATGTATTCATCGTTGGCCCGATCTATGCGCTGATTTACTACACCGTTTTCCGTGTGATGATCAGTAAGTTCAAGTTGAAAACACCTGGCCGTGAAGATGAGGCACTCACGACAGAGGAAAGTGTCAGCGAAGATCAGCGCGCGCGGCAGTTGGTGCTGGCTTTTGGTGGCCGGCAGAATATCCGTAGCCTGGATGCCTGTATTACCCGTCTGCGGGTGGCGGTAGCAGACATCAAGCAGGTAGATCAGGCCAAACTCAAGGCGATGGGTGCTTCAGGTGTGATGGTGGTCGGTAGTGGGGTGCAAGCCATTTTTGGCCCTTTATCGGAAAACCTGAAAACCGATATGGACATTTATCTGCGCCATAGCAGCAGTGATGACGATGCTGTGCCACTACCGGTACCTGCCAGCACTAGCGAGCCCCTTGCTGTGCCAAGCGAGGCCGCGCCGCTTAAGCTGTCTGCCGATATTGCCCAACTGACTCAGGCCTTGGGTGGGCAGGCTAATGTGCTGAAGCTGGAGGCGGTAGCGCATAGCCGTCTGCGGGTGGAGCTGAAGGAGGCCAGCCAGTTCAATCTTGCGCAGGCGCAAAGTGCCGGGGTGATGGCGGCTAGTGAAGTGGCTCCCGGTATCTGGCACCTGATTGTCGGCGAGCAGGCCGGACAATTGGCGCAGGCTTTACAGGGCTAATGGTTGTCGGGCGAGCAGGTAGAGATCGCGAACAGGATTTCTGCCTGCTGGTTCAATAATAAGTGAGCAGTGACGTTTGCTGAGCCTCTGCTAGGCTTTGGTCTTCTGTTCAGCGGTAACTAGCCACCAGAATGTCCGCACACAATACATGCATAGCCTCATCAATTTCTATCGCCATAGAAATCGTAATGCAGCCACGGGTGTCGGTCATGGAGAGGTAGGGCTCACTCATATACAACACGCCGGGTTGCTCGATGGCATGCTGAAAATAATGGCGGCGTGACCAGACCGCTCCGGTGGTATCTGCCAGTGGTGCAAACATCGGATTGGCCGCTGAAGCGGCTTGTCGGCTTTGTAAATATTGTCCGAGTTGACGGCCTTCATTATCCAGCAGAAAACAGCGGCAGACATCGTGTAAAGACAGCATGGGCTTGGCGGCAAGGTCAAAGGGAATGCCCTGCATCAATGAGATAGCGCTTTGCACAAAAGACTGCCGGGCCAGTTCCAGCTGGCGGCGATTCAACTTGCGCTTCAGCAACTCCTGCGCCATGAACTCATCCCAGTGCGCCTCAATACGTGGCGTGATCAGCACGTCTTGATCCGGCAGCGCTGCGGGCAGCGCAACCAGATTACCCTGAATCAAATCACAACCGGACTCCAGCGCAACTAGAACCTCGGCTGCCGTTTCGATTCCTTCTTCCACCACCAGGGCGCCGATATCGTGTGTCAGTCGTACCAGCTTATGCAATAGCTTGCGGCTGCGTGGCTGGGTCACGGCACTGCGCAATAATTGACGATTAAATTTCACCAAATTAGGTTCAAGTTGGCAGATGCGCTCAAGATTGGAGTGGCTGACGTTGAAGTTATCAATGGCGATTAAAAAACCATGCTGTTTGAGCAGTGCCAGGCTTTCCAATACCACCGCGTTGACTTCCATATCGTGTTCCAGCATCTCCAGCACTACTTGTCCGGGCTGAAGCCCGGCATGGCGAATGCTGTTGAGCAGTGCCATTGCCCGTTCTGGTCGGGCAAGGGTGCTGCTGTCAAGATTGAGGAACAGCCAAAGCGGCTGGGTTTGCGGCAGTTGCTGAAAGCGGCTGATATGCGCGTTGCTGACGGCCAGATCCAGCAGATGACGCTGCTCGCTGGAAGCCATTAAGTTGAAAGCCGCTAGCGGCTCCAGTGGGCTGCCCTGTTGTTCGGCACGCAACAAGGCTTCGACGCCAATACTGCGACGATGCGCCAGACTATAAATAGGCTGAAAGTGGCTGCCGATGATCAAGCCGGCGTGTTCGAATGCATTCATGGCTCTGCGGGTCTTTCCGGGTACAAAAACGAGGGAGCGATTTTTGGGGCAGTCAGCATTCCAGTTTAGTGCATCACTTCGGCGACCAAAAATAAAATTTACACACTTTATTGACCCGGCTCGGCCACTTTGCTTAGTGGTTCTTAATCGTTTTGTGCTGCTAAATAGGGCGCAAACCAGTTTGCCAGCACTTGTTCAACCTCGTCGGCACCGGCTTTTTTCAAACTGGAAAACATTTGCACACTGGCATCCGGATAGGCCTGCAACTGCTGTTTCACCCAGGCTAGTACCTTGTTCTGCTCCTGACGTGACATTTTGTCCGCCTTGGATAACAGGATATGAACCGGTTGCTGGCGCTGCTGGAAAAACGTCAGCATTTTGTGATCTAGCTCTTTTAAGGGATGGCGGGCATCCATAATCAGCAATAAACCAATCAGGCTTTGCCGGGTTTGCAGATAACGTCCTAACAGCTCAACCCAGTGCAGGCGCACCGCTTCGGGCACTTCCGCATAGCCATAACCTGGTAAATCGACTAAAAAACACTCGTTACCAAACTCAAAAAAATTGATGTGCTGCGTACGCCCGGGCGTTTTGGATACCCTGGCCAAGCCTCCGTGTTTGGTCAGGGTATTGATGGCGCTGGACTTGCCAGCATTGGATCGACCCACAAAAGCCACCTCGGCTCGAGTGACCGGTAAATCCTTGATGTGGTTAACGGTGGTGTAAAATTTGGCGTTCTGAAAAATAGACATAGGTAGTAAGCAGGAAATCAGTTGGTATAGAATAACAGGTTTGAAATTGCCACTTTCACAGAAATTTAGGGCTAGCCCCCTAAAGGAGCGACCATGAAACGTATGATGCTGTTGGCGATGCTAGCCGCAACCCTCGCCGGCAACGTGCTGGCTGCCGCCCCACAAGCCACCAAGGCTGACCCGATAAAAGGCAAACAAATTGTCGATACGGTCTGCGCAGCCTGCCATGGGGTAGATGGCAATAGCGTAGCAGCCGACAACCCCAGTCTGGCTGGACAGCATTTTCAGTATCTGTATAACCAGCTAAAAGCCTTTAAAAGCGGTGTTCGCCAAAACCCCATCATGATGGGAATGGTCAGTCCGCTCTCTGACGACGATATGCGCAATGTAGCGGCTTACTTTAGCGAACAAAAAGCCAAACCGCGCGAAGCGACCAAAAAAGAATTAATCGCTACGGGTGAGCATATTTACCGGGTTGGTAACGCTGTGAACCGTGTTCCTGCTTGTATGGCCTGTCACGGCCCGGCGGGCAAGGGCATTCCTGATGAGTTTCCACGTCTGGGTAGCCAGCATGCCAGCTATATTGTCAAGCAGTTGCAGGATTTCAAAGCTGGTGTAAGTCGTAAAAATAACATCATGGCAGATATTGCCAGTCGTATGACCGATGCAGAAATGGAAGCGGTTGCCCAATATATTTCCGGCTTGCGTTAAGCGTGGCTAATCGATGCCCAGACCGGCATAGCATGCAGCGCAGTTTCATACTGGGCGCATGTGCAACTTTAGGATAGCAATCTGTTCAAAAGGGAAGGCCAATCATGGCGTTCCCTTTTCGCATTCAGCAGCACATTATGAAAAACAACCCTCGTCGTCATAGTCGGCTCCATTCGTGGTACGAGCTGTTAAGTTCCATGCGTTTTGCTATCGGCTTATTAACCATTATCGCGATTGCCTCGATTATTGGTACCGTACTGAAGCAAAACGAACCCTACCCCAATTATGCTTTCGAGTTTGGCCCGTTCTGGTTTGAGGTCTTCAGCGTACTGGGTTTGTATGATGTTTATCATTCTGTTTGGTTTCTGACTATTCTGGCATTCCTGGTGCTGTCCATCAGCCTGTGCATTTTCCGTAATGGTCCCGGCTTTATCAAAGAGATCAAAGGCTTTCGCGAAAAAGCCACCGACACCTCACTGGCGGCAATGAAACACAGTGCCAGTTTTACGGCGGAGGCTCCGGAGCTGGCGATAGTGGGTCGTTATCTACAGCAGCAAGGCTATCGTTTCCGCGAAAAACAGCGTGAGGATGGTAGCCAGCTGCTGGCGGCGAAAAAAGGCGCTTTTAGCAAGCTGGGCTACTTTTTTGCCCATATCGCCATTATTGTTATTTGCATTGGCGGCTTACTGGATGGCAACTTACCGCTTAAAGTTGGCGAACTGTTTGGCCGCATCGTGCCAGAGACGCGCGATATTCCACAAAGCCAAATTCCCGAGCAAAGCCGTTTGGGCGTGGGCAATCTGTCCTTTCGCGGCAATGTCACCATTGCGGAAAACAAAAGTGCCGATGTCACCTTTATCAATGCCGGCAATGGCTATCTGGTACAGGAGCTACCTTTCGTCATTACGCTGAAAAAATTTCATGTCGACTACTACAGTAACGGCATGCCGAAATTATTTGCTAGCGATATTCTGGTCACTGACAAAGCCAGTGGTAAAGTGACGGCCGCTACCGTCAAGGTCAACCATCCACTGATTGTTGATGGTGTGGCGATTTACCAGTCCAGCTTTGGTGATGGCGGCTCACCCTTACGTTTTAAAGCCTGGAACCTGGCCAAACCACAAAGTGCACCGACCGATATCAAAGCGCTGTCCATGGCCAGCCAACCGCTGCTAGCCAATGGTCAATCCTATACGCTAGAGCTGGGTGAATTCCGCCTGTTCAATATCGAAGACATGAGCAAACCGACCACACAGCCCAAAACGCTGAGTGAGCAGATGCAGGATGCGCGCTCGGTGAAGCAGGAAAAGCAGTTGAAGAATCAAGGGCCGTCGATCAGCTTCAAGCTGCGGGACAGCCAGGGTCAGGCGGTAGAGTTTATGCACTATATGGCCCCTATTCAGCAGGAGGGCAGCAGCTATCTGATTGCTGGCGTACGCAAAACGGTGGCCGAACCTTTTCAGTACCTGCGTATTCCGCTGGATGAAAACATGAGCATAGAGCGCTTTATGCGACTGCGTGCGGCACTGCTCAACCCGGCGCTATACGCTGAAATAGCACATGACAGCACACAAAAAGCCATGCAGGGCGCAGCGATTAGCCCCACCATGCAGCGGCAATTTAGCGATAGCGTTGAATGGATACTGGCCCGTTTTGCCCAGGGAGGGTTTGCGGGCCTGGAACAGTTCCTGGATAAAAAAGTCCCGGCAGATAAGCGCCAGGCCGTGGCACAAACCTATATCAAAATCCTGCAAGGTGCTGTCGTCGATGTGATGGCGGTGGCAGATCGCCACGCTGACATCAAACCGCGTGAACTCAGCGCAGACAACTACCGCTTCTTGCTGGATAGTCTGGTCGCCGCCAGCGCTTTGCATGATTATGGCGCCCCGGTTTTCCTGCAATTAGATGGCTTTGATCAGGTACAGGCCTCTGGTCTGCAACTCACCCGCTCACCTGGCAAGACGCTGGTTTATCTGGGCTCGCTGTTGCTGGTGATAGGTATCATCCTGATGTTTTACGTCCGTGAATTACGCTTGTGGGTCAGCCTGCACGATAAGCAAGTGCGTATCGCTATGGCTTCCAACCGGCACAATCGCGATTTGGACACCGATTTCACGCGTCACTGCGACGCCATCAAACAGTTGTTACGAGGGATATGATGGAACTTAGTCACTCATTTACACAGCACTCAGGGCTAAAGCGGCTGGGCATCGCAGATTGGCTGTATGCGCTGCTGCTCTGCCTGACGACGGCGTATAGCTTTCATCTGTATCGCAGCTATATGGATGGTTACGAACAAGCTATTTTTGTTGGTGCCACACTGGGACTGATTGCACTGGGCTGGTTCTGGAAACCCTTGCGCTGGTTTTTTCCACTGACGGCAGGTATTGCCCTGCTGGCTATTCTGGCCTATCAGGGTGATCTGGCGCGCGGCCAAACCGCGTTCTGGTTGAAATATCTGCTGGCCAGTCAGTCGGCCATTATGTGGATGTGTACGCTGTTTTTCCTGGCTAATCTCAGTTATTGGGCCGGCTTACTGGTACGTTCATCCACGCTGACCATGCTCGGCAGCGGTCTGTGCTGGGCAGCGGCCACTATGGGGCTGGCCGGATTACTGACACGGTGGTACGAAAGTTATTTAATCAGCCCCGACATCGGCCATATACCGGTGTCCAATCTGTACGAAGTCTTCGTGATGTTCACCATCATTACCGCGCTGATGTATCTGTACTACGAAGCCAAATACGCCGCGCGGCAGATGGGCGCATTTGTGCTGCTGATTATCAATGTCGCCGTCGCCTTTACCCTGTGGTACACCTTTGAGCGCCAGGCGCATGAAATTCAGCCGCTGATTCCTGCATTGCAATCCTGGTGGATGAAAATCCACGTACCGGCCAATTTTGTCGGTTACGGAGCGTTTGCCATTGCCGCAATGCTGGGTATTGCCCAACTGCTAGTGCTGAAAGGCTGGCTGAAAGACCGCTTGCCAGCCGCCGAAGTGCTGGACGAAATCATGTATAAAGTGATTTCAGTCGGCTTTTTATTCTTCACCATTGCCACCATCCTGGGGGCGATGTGGGCGGCGGATGCCTGGGGTGGCTACTGGAGCTGGGACCCGAAAGAAACTTGGGCGCTGATTGTCTGGCTTAACTATGCCGCCTGGCTGCATATCCGCCTGGTAAAAGGGTGGCGCGGTGCGCCGCTAGCCTGGTGGGCAGTGATTGGCCTGTTCGTGACTAGCTTCGCCTTTCTGGGCGTGAATATGTTCCTAGCTGGTTTACATTCCTACGGTACGCTATAAAGCAACTGTTGTGGTTGGCCACGGTCACTTGCCGTGGCCTTTTGCATTTTTTGATGTATGGACACGACACTTTTCCTAAGTCGTTGGCCTGCTGACATAAAACAAATATCAAGGCGACTGGGCCTTGTGGTATTTTTGTCGAGTTTTCATTACTAAGGAATCTGATTTTTCATCATGGACGTCACGTGGCTATCCGACCCCTCGGCCTGGCTGGGCCTGCTTACACTGATTATTCTGGAAGTTGTACTAGGGGTTGACAACCTTATCTTTATTGCCATTCTGGCGGACAAATTACCCCCTGATCAACGCGACCGCGCCCGCATTCTTGGCCTGTCTTTTGCATTGGTCATGCGCCTGATTCTGCTGGCAAGTATTTCCTGGCTGGTCACACTCACCACTCCACTCTTCCACATTCTGGGCCAACCCTTTTCTGGTAGAGACCTCATTATGCTCGGCGGCGGGATATTCCTGCTATTCAAAGCCACCACCGAACTGCATGAACGCCTGGAAGGCGTGGACGAAGTTAAAAGCAATAACCAAAAAGTATATGCCGCCTTTGCCACCATCGTTACCCAGATTGTGGTGCTGGACGCTGTATTTTCGATTGACTCGGTAATTACCGCCATCGGCATGGCCGAGCACCTACCGGTGATGATGACTGCCGTGGTGATTGCCATGATCCTGATGATCGCCGCCAGTAAGCCGCTGACAACCTTTGTTAACGCCCACCCTACCGTGGTGATGCTATGCCTGGGCTTCTTGTTGATGATTGGTTTTAGCCTAGTTGCCGAAGGCTTTGGCTATCACATTCCCAAAGGCTATTTGTATGCTGCTATTGGTTTCTCCGTATTGATTGAAGCATTCAATCAAGTATCGCAAGCCAACCGCACCCGCCATCTGCATGGCAATCAATCATTGCGCGAACGCACAGCCAATACGGTACTAAGCCTGTTGGGTACACGTTTAACTGCCGTCAGCAGCAATGAAGACCATAGCAAGATCGAAGACAATATCGACGAAGAAACGGAAGAAGCCTTTGCACACAACGAGCGGGCGATGATTCACAGCGTACTCACCCTGGCCGAACGGCCGATTCGCGTCATCGCTACTCCACGTGCTGATCTGCATCGGCTAGACCTGAGCCAGAGTAACGAAGCGCAACGTAAAACCCTGCGCGACAGCCCTTACTCACGCCTGATAGTGATTCGCGATGGCAGCATAGACGAACCACTGGGCATCGTGGCGCGTAAAGACCTGCTGGCGCAATTACTGGATGGCGGCGAGCTGGACATCCATGCCGCCTTGCGTCAGCCGCTGGTGCTGCCGGAAACCGTTACCGTGCTCAAAGCACTGGAAAGCTTCCGCACCCACGCCGCCGACATGGCCTTTGTTGTGGATGAATTCGGCAGCCTGGAAGGCATTGTTACGCAAAAAGACCTGATGGAAGCGATTGCCGGTGAATTTCCAGAAGAGCACGAACGCGATGGACTGGCCTCCATCGTATCCAGAGCAGACGGCAGCTACGATGTAGAAGGCAGCATGGAACTGGTGACGCTGGAACAATACCTGACGCTGGGCAGCTTTGATGACGAAGACTTCCACACCGTAGCCGGTCTGCTGATGGATTACCTAGAACGCATCCCGCGCGAAGGCGACGAAATCATCATCGGCGACTGGAAACTACAAGTGACCCTGCAAAAAGGCAACCGTACCGAACGGGTACTGATCAGCCCCCTAGCCGATGCCGAAGTCACCACCGGCTAAACCTGGCAGCAACAAGCCTTGGTTTGTCTACGTGTTGCGCTGTAGCAATGGCGCGCTGTACACCGGTATCACCACCGATGTCACACGCCGCTATGCGCAACACTGTGCCGGCAAAGGCGCCCGCTATACCCGGCTTAACCCACCATTAAATATTGCGCAGATATGGGAGTGCGAAAATCGCTCCCGTGCGCTGCAAATGGAATACGCCTTCAAGCAACTTAGCTCGCAGGCCAAGCAAAGTTTTTTACAGCAACAAAGATAAACCTATCAAACCGTATCATGAAAACCAGTCAATTCTTACTTATCACCACACTTTGTTCGGCAGCTTCTGCCCAGGCCGCCGACTATCAATTTGCCAATATCAGCATCAATCAGCTGAATTGGTCAGGCAGCACGCTAGAACGCACTCAGGCAGGCCCATTCGGAGCCAAGCGTAACTTTCAGTACCTAGAAGCCGAAGGCGGTTTAGGCCGCTCCTGGGGCGATGTTTACGGTTTTTTTGATCTGGAAAACTGGAACCGCAACGAAACCGAAATCAAAGCCGCCGACCGCCGCTACACCAGCAAACTGATCGCACGCTTTAATCTGGCCGATATCGGCACCGTACCGGTCAAACTCTATACCCATGTCTACGACACTAGAGGCCACGAATTCTTCGACCAGAACCGGGTGCTAGGGCTAGGCGCCGACCTCAGCTTCGGCCAAGTCTGGTTCAAGCCTTTCCTGGGTTGGCATCAAGAATTGCAATATCAGCAAGGCGCGCACTTTAACGGCTATATGACCGGCTATGTGGCCGGCTTTGACTTCAACGCCTTTGGCCAGCCCTTCAGCGTCACCCAATGGCACGAAACCGAATTCAAACGCCGCGAACACTTCACTACCCTGGCTACCCCAACGGGCACAGAGCAACATCGTACCGGCCAGAATGGCGCCGTCGCCTTGTGGTGGACACCGGTCAAAGCCCTAACAACTGGCCTGCAATACCGCTATGCGGTGAATAAGCTGGGCGTAGCAGGGAATCAAAATGCGCTGATCTATAGCCTGAAATACAACTTCTTCTAAAAACATCGCCGGCCAAGGCTTAGCTTGGCAGGCCATAAGAGCCAAAGCCACATTCAAAAGCGAGGCCACTCGCCTAGCGCAAGCCACACTAAATCTGCCCCATACCGCCAATCTGCTTTATCATCCCATCTGCATGATTGCCACCACCGCCATCAGCCACCCCTCACCACACACAGCATGCACACACTCATCGCCTTCGCCACCGGCTGGGGGCCGCAATTTGGCGGCATCAACAGCTTTAACCACGACCTGCTACTCGCCCTTGCCACCGCCTACCCCGCGCCACACACCCGTGTCTACTGCGTAGTGCCAGACGCCAGCCCGGAACAACAAACCGCCGCAGCCGAGCAGCAAGTTACGCTGATTGCACTCGGTTCGCCCACAACAGACGGCTTACCAGCAACGCTGGAAACCCTGGTCTGGCACAAGCTGAACGAAAAACTAGCAAAGCCGCCTTTACCGCCTGAGCACACCGTCTGGCTAGGCCATGACCGCATCACCGGAGCGATAGCGCTGGCGGCAGCACAGACACACGGCGGCAAAAGCGCCCTCATCCACCATATGAGCTATCAGCATTACGAAGCTTTCGCCGAAAACAGCCACAGCGCCACGACCAAGGCCGAACAACAGGAAGCGCTATTTCAACAAGCCGACATCGTGTTAGCCATCGGCCCCCTGCTGCGTGATGCGCTGGCCGATATGCTGCCTGACCATACCATTGAGATGTTGATACCCGGCCTAGCCGACATTACAGAAAAACCAACCCCAAAGACTTTTAAAGGTTTTATCAGTGGCCGCCTGAGCGAGCAAAAAATCAAACAAGCCCATCTGGGCGTAGCGGGCTTTGCCAGCGCCATTAAGCGAGCCGATAACGATTCTGGCCTACCCGATTGCCTGCAAGGCAGCCAAGGCCCGACGCTCACGCTGCGTGGTGTGGACATGGAACACAGCCAAACTGCCGAACACAGTAACGCCGAACAAGGCCTAAAAAGCTTTGCGCAGCAGTACGCCGGGCGCGTGGTCAATCTGCAAGCACTGCCCTTCACCACGGACAGACAAAAACTGTTTACAGACTTAAGCCGCGCCAGCGTCGCGCTGATGCCCTCCTGGCACGAAGGCTTTGGCCTGGTCGCCTGGGATGCCATTGCCGCCGGGGTGCCTCTGCTGCTCAGCCAGGCAAGCGGGGTCTACCGCTTACTGCAAGATGAAAACCTCAAACATCAAATTACGCCATTGGATATCGCCGGTAGCGTGGATGAGCCGTTTTTTCAGGACAAAGACTGCCAACTCGTCGCCGATGCCCTGATTCAAATCGCCAAAAACCCACCAGACGCCCGCAACAAAGCCAGTCAACTACGCAACACCCTGCTGCAACGCTATAGCTGGAAACACTGCGCCGACCAGTTTGCCGAGATACTAGGCTGGTCTACACCTGCACCGGCACAAAACACCCCCATTGCAGTACACACCCCGGCACCCACAATCACCCCCCAAGCCCCTTCACTACTACAACTGCCACAACCACGCTGGCAGCCCAATAGCGGCCTAAGTCCCAACGGACTACTACGCGCCGAAGAAGCCGCCATTCCCTTCGACCCCGCCCGCGAACCCTTTTTGCAACAACAATGGGACTGGGTGCACGACTCCACCTACCCGCTGACCGTGCGCCTACTCACCGGCAGCGGTGGCAGCGGCAAAACCCGGCTGGCGCTAGAACTGTGCCGCCGCTTGCAGCAAGACGGCTGGCAGGCTGGTCTGCTGCCCCATACAACCCCCGTCAGCGACGTCGCAGGCTACTTGGCCAACAGCACCCAAGCTAGCTGCCTAGTGCTGGACTACGCCGAAACCCGGCAAACCGCTTTCCTCCACCTCCTCAAAGCGCTACGCGCCCGCCCGCCAGCCCAGTCGGTACGCCTGCTGCTGCTGGCACGCGATAGCGGCGAATGGTGGCAACGCCTGCCCCATATAGACTCAGCCTGTACCGATTTACTGGATGGCCTCGCCACCAGCGGCCCGTTTATGCTGCCCAGCTTGCACGACAGCCTAGACAGCCGCGTCGCCGCCTACCAGCGAGCGATGCAGGCGCTGGCCGCCAAGCTCGGCCTCCCCCCCAACCCCAGCCAGCCGCAGTTGCACGAAGCCCACTTCGCCCAGCCGCTTTACCTGCAAATGGCCGCGCTGCTCGTCTTACAGGGCGAACAAGCCGGCTCGGCGCAAAGCCTTACCCGCACACTGCTCGGCTATGAACAACGCTACTGGCAGCGCGCCTTGGGCGAAGCCGAACATCCCGAACATCCCGAGCACGCCGAGCTACTGCTGACGCTGGCGACGCTGGCGGATGGCCTGCCTTCATCACGCAATTATCAAGACATCTGGCAACAAGCCAGCGATAGCGATAAGCGCACCCTCCAACGCTTATTCAGGCAACTAACCCCGCTCTACCCGCAAACCAGCCAGGGCTTGCCCGCCCTGCGCCCAGACCTACTCGGCGAAGCCTTAGTCGCGCACACCCTGCTTAGCGACGCTGGCGCATCCTTACTGGATGCCGTGCTCGGCAGCGGCCAGCCAAGCTTGCGCCGCAACAGCCTGACCGTACTGGCGCGGATGCTGCGGCAATGGCCTGCGCGTGGTGAACAGCTCTTGCCCGCGCTTAGCCGCCACTTTGCCGCCTGTGCTGATGATTTAGTCACAGTCATCATCGCCACCCCTAGCCCCTTGCCGGGCTTGGTGGAGCAAGCATTTGGACAGTTAACACAGGCACAACAGGCACAGGTGTTCGGAATACTCGAAAAACATCGACTAAACGAAATTCTCCCCTTGGTTGATTTGTCGGTTTTACTCTGGCAAAGCCGAACCGAACAACTGGCTGCTAAAACCAAGATTGACTCTGAAGCCTTCGCCGTCGCACTTAACCATCTCTCCATCTGTTTGGTTGCCCAAGGTAGCTTCTCGGCAGCTTTACCCATCGCTAAGCAGGCTGTGGACATTTACGCAGAACTCGCCGCTAACAACCCCGAAAGTTTTAAAGCTGAGTGGGCAGGGTCTCTCCACAATTACGCTGCTCGTTTGGTTGAACAGGGTCAGTTTGATGAAGCGCTCAAATACGATAAGCAGGCTGTGGAGATTTACGTAGAACTCGCCGCTAACAACCCCGAAAGTTTTAAAGCTGACTTGGCTAGGTCTCTCAATAACTACGCTGCTAGCTTGGCTGACCAAGGTCAGCTTGATGAGGCGGTCAAATACGATAGGCAGACTCTGAAGATTTACACAAAACTGGTCACTAAGAATTCCGAACTCTTTCAACCTGACTGGGCGATGTTCCTCAATAATTACGCTAAACGTTTGGCCGAACAGCGCCAGTTTGCTGAGGCCACTAAATACGCTAAGCAAGCCCTAGAGATTCGCAAGGAGCTAGCTTGTAAGCAACCCGAACGTTTCAAGCCTGATTGGGCTACATCTCTTCATAATTACGCTGTCCATTTGGCTGAACAGGGCCAGCTTGACGAAGCCACCCAATACGCTAAGCAGGCTGTGGAAATTCACGAGGAACTAGCCCGTAATAAACCAGAACGTTTTAAATCTGAGTGGGCAGGGTCTCTCAATAATTACGCTAACCGTTTGGCTGCACAGGGCCGGCTTGATGAAGCCACCCAATACGCTAAGCAGGCTGTAGATATTTTCGCCGAACTCGCCGACAACACACCACAACGCTTTGAGTCTGATTGGGCGAAGTCACTCGCTAACTATGCCCAAATATTGCGGCAACAAGGTGACATCCCCCAGGCGCTGGCAAGGCTTCAGCAAGCGCTGGATATTTTCCAAAAACTGGCTCAAACCTACCCCGCACGCTTTACCCAAGACCTAGAAGAATACCAGGCGCTCTATCAGCGCAGTGGAGCGGTGCTACCTAGCTACGGAATTCCCGCTTAGGCGGGAATGACGGTCTGGCAATATTGGTAGGGGCAAGGCGTCGTCCCCCATCACCCGCCACCCGCCACCCGCCACCCGCCACCCGCCACCCGCCACCCGCCACCCGCCACCCGCCACCCTGTAGAGACAAGGCATGCCTTGTCTCTACATGTCTCTACGAACGACAGGCAGCACCCATTTCTCAAATACGTTAAAATGCCGGCGTGCTCAGATTGAGCATTCGGGATGAGAGCCGAGCAAGAAGGCGGACAGCACCGCAGCCATGCGGTTTCTATGTTCGTTACCAACACCATAGCTATGCCTTACGGCGGGCCATGGTGGGGGGCCTTCGGGCCGCCGGGTCCTTCTTGCCGGTCTCTCAACCCTGTCATGTGCCTGCTATTCCCGTTTGAGAGCGGGAATACAGGCTTAAACTCAAGAAGAAGGAGTTAGCCATGTCTGTTACACCGCTTATCCCGTTTCACCCCGAAACTTCTCCCTTTGCCACCCTGGCCCCGCAAATCGTCGAACACTATCGTTTGCACGCCAAGCGTGATGCGGCTACTCAGGCTTATCTGGCGGGTTATCTTGAAGGCGAGCTGGCATTTGCGCTGGCTACCCAGCCGCAAAGTGTGAGTGCCACGCTGTACCGTTGTCAGCAGGCGGTGTTGTTGCGTTTAGGTTTGGATGGCGAACTGACGTTGGAGCAGCAGCGCTTAAAAGGCTGGCTGTTAGGTTTGCTCGGCAGCCTGCACGATGCGCTGGCACAGCAGGAGGTGCCGCGATGAATGCCACAACCGCAATCGTTCCCGTTTTACGCTCGCTGGTGGCTTGACTGCGGTGCTGCCTGTCGTTCGTAGAGACAAGGCATGCCTAGTCTCTACTCGGGTGGCCAGATGGGTTGATGACCTAGCCATCCGCGTAAAGTTTGTTGAGTGGCGGCGCCGGCCACATGATGCGTTATGTTCTGAGATAGGCCTGCCTCCGGCTGGCGATGACGTCCTTTGTTGTCCTTGCGCGTGGCGAATGCAACAACTCGCCGCGTTGCCGTAAACATGCTTATATAATATCGGCTGAATTTTCCAAACCTGCCAACATCCGCGTCTATCACAGAAGGACACGCCATGACTGCTTACCCACATTTGCTGGCTCCGCTTGATTTAGGTTTTACCACGTTGAAAAACCGCGTCTTAATGGGCTCAATGCATACCGGCCTGGAAGAGGCTCCGCAGGGCTTCGAGAAAATGGCGGCGTTTTATGCCGAACGTGCGCGAGGAGGGGTGGGTCTGATCGTAACCGGTGGGGTAAGCCCCAATGTGGAAGGCTGCGCGGCCGAGGGGGCGGCGATGTTGGTGGATGAGAGTACGCTGGCACAGCATCAGTTGGTGACGCAGGCGGTGCATGCTGCCGGTGGCAAAATTGCGCTGCAGATGCTGCATGCCGGGCGTTATAGCTTTCAGGAAGATTGTGTGTCGGCGTCGCCCTTGATTTCGCCGATTAGCTTTTATCGTCCACGGGCGCTGACCGAGGCGGGCATCTGGCAAACCATTGCCGATTTCGCCCGCTGCGCGCGCCTGGCACAGCAGGCTGCTTATGATGGTGTTGAGATAATGGGTTCGGAAGGTTATCTGATCAATCAATTCATCGCCCGTGCCACCAATCAGCGTGATGATGCCTGGGGCGGCAGTTTTGCTAACCGTATGCGCTTGGCGGTAGAGGTGGTGAAGGCGGTGCGCGCTGCGGTGGGGGAGGCTTTCATCATTATTTACCGTCTGTCGATGCTGGATTTGGTGAAGGATGGCAGTAGCTGGCAGGAGGTGGTGCAGTTGGCGCAGGCGGTTGAACAGGCGGGTGCCACGCTGATTAATACTGGCATAGGTTGGCATGAGTCTCGGGTGCCGACGATTGCCACCATGGTGCCGCGTGCCGGTTTTAGTTGGGTGACGCAAAAGCTGATGGGGCAGGTGCGCATTCCGTTGATCACGACCAATCGCATCAATACGCCAGAGGTGGCCGAGCAGGTGCTGGCTAGCGGCTGCGCCGATATGGTGTCGATGGCGCGGCCTTTTTTGGCCGATGCGGAGTTCGTTAACAAGGCGGCCAGCGGGCGGGCTGATGAAATCAATACCTGTATTGGCTGTAATCAGGCCTGTCTTGATCATATTTTCCAGGGGCAACTTACTAGCTGTCTGGTTAATCCGCGTGCCTGTCGTGAAACCGAGCTTAACTATCTGCCCACTCGTCAGCCAAAAACGCTGGCAGTGGTGGGGGCCGGGCCGGCAGGGCTGGCGTTTGCCTGTGTCGCGGCGGAGCGTGGTCATCAGGTAACGCTATACGATGCCGCTAGTGAGATTGGGGGTCAATTTAATATCGCCAAAACCATTCCCGGTAAGGAGGAGTTTAACGAAACGCTGCGCTATTTTGCCCGACGCTTACAGCTGGCCGGGGTGGTGCTGCGGCTGAATACAAGGGTGCAAGCGGCGGATTTATCCGCGTTTGACGAGGTGATTCTGGCCAGTGGCATTGTCCCGCGCTGGCCGGCGATAGCGGGTATTGATCACCCGAAAGTGCTCAGCTATCTGGATGTGCTGAAATACGGCAAACCGGTTGGCCAGCGTGTGGCGATTATCGGCGCTGGTGGTATTGGATTTGATACTGCCGAGTTCCTTAGCCAGGCTGGCCCCTCCAGTGCGCTGGATTCTGCCGCTTTCATGCGTGAGTGGGGAGTGGATCAACAATTGGAGCAGGCAGGTGGGCTTAAGTCGGCCGGGCCGCAGCCTCATGCCAGCCCGCGCCAGATTTATTTATTGCAGCGTAAGAGCAGCAAGGTGGGGGAGGGGCTGGGCAAGACGACTGGCTGGATTCACCGCGCCAGCCTGCAGATGCGCCAGGTCAGTATGTTGGCCGGGGTGAGCTATGAGCGCATCGACGATGCCGGTTTGCATATCCAGGTGCAGGGGGAGGCACGGTTATTAGCCGTGGATCAGGTGGTGATTTGTGCCGGACAGGAGCCCCAGCGCGAATTGGAGGCTCCGTTGCTAGCGCTGGGCAAGCCGGTGCATCGCATTGGTGGTGCTGATGTGGCTACCGAGCTGGATGCTAAACGGGCCATCGACCAAGGCAGCCGGCTGGCCGCTGCCCTTTAGGGCCGCTAGCCCCCCTGATCCAGCGCTGCGCCGCCTTGCCGTACGACTGGTACGGCCTGCGTCGGCGCGCTTTGGCTGAGGGACTCTCCGAGGTCTTGTTAGCGGCTCTTAAGGGGCTAGCCGTACAATCTGCCAGTTGTCCTCACCCTGCAGGGTGTATTGCACACGATCATGCAGACGGCTGGGACGCCCCTGCCAGAATTCCAGCCGCTCCGCCTGCACCGCATAGCCGCCCCAGTGCGGTGGACGTGGTACGGCAACGGGATAGCGCAGACCAAACATGCCAGCACGCGACACCAGCACGGCTTTTGAGCTGATTTCGCTGCTTTGCTCGCTGGCCCAGGCTCCGACGCGGCTGGTGTAGGGGCGGCTGGCAAAGTAGGCATCGGATACCTCGGGTGCGACTTGGTTCACGCGGCCTTCAATGCGCACCTGGCGTTCCAGTTCCGGCCAGAAAAACGTGAGTGCAACATAGGGGTTGTTGGCCAGTTGCTGACCTTTGCGGCTGTGATAATTGCTGTAAAACACCAGCTGTTCATTTTCGATGCCTTTGAGCAGTACCATGCGGGCACTGGGTCGACCTTGCGCATCGACCGAAGCTAGATTCATCGCTGTCGGCTCCGGTACCTGAGCACCGATGGCTTCTTGCAGCCATTGTTCCAGTTGCGCTAAGGGCTTGGCCAGGCAATCTTCTGGGGAGAGTTCTTTTTTGGAAAAGTCTTTACGAATATCGGCAAGGTTGAGTGACATAATGCCTCCTGTGAGTAGGATGATAACGGCTTTCTCTGCCATGTTTATAGAGTTTTTAGTGTTAAGTTCAGGACAAACGGTGTGATGAAAACAATCGGTCTATTAGGTGGGATGAGTTGGGAGTCCAGTACACTTTATTATCAACTTATCAATCGTGCGGTTCAGCGTCGGCTAGGGGGGCTGCATTCGGCAAAAATCATCCTGTACAGTGTTGATTTTGCGGAGATTGAAGCCCTGCAACGTGGCGGGGAATGGCAGGAGGCCGGTGCGCTGTTGGCGCAGGCTGCGCTTAGGCTGCAACAGGCCGGTGCCGATTTTGTGGTGCTGTGTACTAATACAATGCATAAGGTTGCCGGGCAGATTGAGCAGGCTTCGTCGCTGCCTTTGCTGCATATCGCCGACCCTACCGCGCAGGCTTTGCTCGCTGCCGGGGTGCAAAAACTTGCTCTGTTAGGGACGGCGTTTACGATGGAGCAGGCTTTCTATAGAGAACGTTTAATTGAGCGCTATGGTTTGCAGGTTGAGATTCCGGATGAAGCTCAGCGGCGGGATATCCACCGAATCATTTATGAAGAGCTGTGCTTAGGTAAGGTGTTGACGACATCACGGCAACGCTTTGTTGATATTGTTAACAGCATGGCAGCACGTGGTTGCCAGGCGATAATTTTAGGTTGTACGGAAATAGGCATGTTGTTAAGCGCAGGTGATACCGATCTCCCGCTGTTTGACACTACTTTGCTCCATGCGGAGGCTGCTGCTGATGAAGCTTTGGCTGAAGAGCACTCGCCATATAGAGGATAGGGTTCCCGCTTGGGCATGGAATTGTCTAAATATCTTTACCTTTGATTTGGCAAGCCGGGCGGTCACTAGGGACTTGTGGTTAAAGTTAGGCTAAAATACTGAGTTACCTTACTATTTGCGGCCCCACCGCCCATGCATCTGTTTGCCTTTGGCCTCAATCACGATACTGCGCCGTTGTCTATTCGGGAAAAGCTGGCTTTTCCGACTGAGCGCTTGCCTGGCGCGCTAGGCAGCTTGCTGGCGTCACACGCGGTGGGTGAGGCGGCCATTGTTTCCACCTGTAATCGCACCGAAATTTATTGCTCCAGCCAAACACCGCAAGCAGCCTTGCAGTGGCTATCGCATTATCACCAATTACCCTTGACCGAAGTACAGCCTTATCTCTATCAGTTGGAGGCCGATCAGGCGGCACGTCATGCTTTTCGCGTCGCCTCCGGGCTGGATTCCATGGTGCTGGGAGAAACGCAGATTCTCGGGCAGTTGAAAGAGGCCGTGCGTTATGCTGAAAGCGCCGGAACGCTGGGGACTTTGCTCAATGGCTTGTTCCAGCGCACCTTCGCGGTGGCGAAAGAAGTACGTTCCAATACGGCGGTGGGGGCAAATTCAGTGTCGATGTCGGCTGCGGCGGTTAAGCTGGCCGAGCAAATTTTCCCCAGTATCAGCGAGCTGAATATTTTATTTGTCGGTGCTGGGGAAATGATTGAGCTGGTGGCGACGCATTTTGCCGCCCGCCAGCCGGCTTCTATCACCGTTGTGAATCGCACGCTGGAACGTGGGCAGCAGCTTGCACAGCGTTTTGGTGGCAATGCCATTACCTTTGCCGAATTGCCTAATGCGTTACCACGTTACGATGTGGTGGTGACCTCTACCGCCAGCCAGTTGCCCATCATCGGCAAGGGTATGGTGGAACGTGCCATTAAAGCGCGGCGTCATCGCCCGGTGTTTATGCTGGACTTGGCGGTGCCACGCGATATTGAGGAAGAAGTTGGCAGCCTCGACGATATTTTTCTGTATAGCGTAGACGATATCGCCAAGGTGGTGGAGGTGGGCAAGGAGGCGCGGCAGCAGGCGGCAGCCGAAGCGGAAAGCATCATTCAGACCCGTGTGGATGAGTTCAGCCACTGGCTGAAAAAACGCGAAACCGTGCCGATGATACGCGCGCTACGCGATGAGGCCGACCGCCATCGTCGTCAGGCACTGGCACGTGCTTTAAAACAATTGAAACGTGGCGAATCGCCAGAAGCGGTGCTGGAGTTGCTCTCGCATCAGCTCACCAATAAACTCATGCACCCTCCTACCAAGGCGCTGTCTGCCGGGTATGGGGCAGAGCATGAAGCGCAGCTTGATACTATTGCGCGTCTTTACCGTTTACCTCCGGAGTCCTCATGAAAGCGTCAATCGCTGCCAAATTAGAACAATTAGTGGATCGTCTGGAAGAAGTAACGCATCTGTTGGCTAGTGAATCGGCTACTCAGGATATGGATGCCTTTCGCAAACTCACCCGTGAACATGCTGAACTTACGCCCGTTGTTACCACTTTTCAGGCGTATCGCCTGTGCACCAGTGATATCGCTACGGCCGAAGAAATGCTGGCCGACCCTGAAATGAAAACCTTTGCCCAAGCCGAGATCGAAGAAGGTCAGGCCAGGCTGGAAGAGCTGGAAATAGAGCTGCAAAAGCAGCTATTGCCGAAGGATCCGCTTGACGAAAAAAACGTCTTTCTGGAAATTCGTGCCGGTACGGGGGGGGATGAAGCCGCGTTGTTTGCGGGTGATCTATTGCGTATGTATACCCGCTATGCGGAACGTAATCGTTGGCAGGTGGAGATCCTGTCAGCCAGTGAGTCCGACCTTGGGGGTTATAAAGAGGTGATTTTGCGCCTGATTGGCCAGGGTGCTTATTCACAGCTTAAGTTTGAGTCTGGCGGTCACCGTGTGCAGCGCGTCCCGGCAACCGAAACCCAGGGCCGCATCCATACCTCGGCCTGTACGGTGGCGGTGATGCCGGAGGCTGATGAACTGGTGGACGTGGTGCTCAATTCGGCTGATTTGCGTATCGATACTTTCCGCGCCAGTGGTGCCGGTGGTCAGCACATCAACAAGACCGATTCTGCTGTGCGTATTACTCACCTGCCCACGGGCATTGTTGCTGAATGCCAGGATGGCCGCTCACAACATGCTAATAAAGCCAGTGCCATGCAGGTGTTGGCAGCACGTATCAATGATATTCAGCGGCGCGAGCAGCAACAGAAAGAAGCGGCCGAACGTAAAAGCCTGATCGGTTCTGGTGATCGTTCGGAACGCATTCGTACTTATAATTATCCACAAGGGCGGATTACCGACCATCGTATTAATCTGACGCTATACAAGCTGGATTACATGATGGATGGCGATTTGGCCGAGTTGACCGGCGCACTGGTGGCGGAGCAGCAGGCCGAATTGCTGGCTGCGTTGGCAGATTGATACACTGGTACATAAAAAACGGGCTGGAAAACCAGCCCGTTATCGCAGCGTTAAGCTCTTAGCGCCATTACTTATCTAAGCCAGCCAGCAGCGTGTACTTGATTTCCAGGTAATCTTCGATGCCGTACTTGGAGCCTTCGCGTCCCAGACCGGATTGCTTGACGCCACCAAACGGGGCAGCTTCATTAGCCAGCAAGCCGTTATTCACGCCGACCATTCCGTATTCCAGTGCTTCGGAAACGCGGAAGATACGACCCACATCGCGGGCGTAGAAATAAGACGCCAGACCAAATTCGGTGTCGTTGGCCAACTGGATGGCTTCTTCTTCGGTTTTGAAGCGGAACAGCGGTGCCAAGGGGCCGAAAGTCTCTTCTTTGGTGACTTTCATCTCGGTGGTGACATCGGTCAGCACGGTGGGCTCGAAGAAGCTCTGGCCCAGTGCGTGGCGTTTGCCGCCCAGCAACAGTTTGGCGCCTTTGGCCAGTGCATCGGCCAGGTGTTCTTCCACCTTGGTGACGGCGTTCTGGTCAATCATCGGCCCTTGGGTCACGCCCTCTTCGGCACCATTACCGACTTTGAGCTTGGCGACCGCAGCAGTCAGTTTGGCGGCAAAAGCATCATAGACGCCGTCCTGCACTAGGATACGGTTGGCACACACGCAGGTTTGGCCAGCATTACGGAATTTGGAAATGATGGCGCCTTCTACCGCAGCGTCCAGATCGGCATCGTCAAACACGATAAACGGCGCATTGCCGCCCAGTTCCATCGATACTTTTTTCACGGTAGGCGCACATTGTGCAATCAGTTTGCGACCTACTTCGGTAGAGCCGGTGAAAGAGAACTTCTTCACCAGATCGCTGCCGGTGAGTACGCCACCGATTTCGCTGGAGCCACCGGTAATCACCGAGAACACTCCCGCCGGAATACCGGCACGTTCGGCCAGAACCGCCATAGCGAGTGCCGATAGCGGTGTCTGGCTGGCGGGTCTGACCACAATCGGGCAACCAGCCGCCAGGGCCGGAGCCACTTTGCGGGTGATCATCGCGTTGGGGAAGTTCCACGGGGTAATGGCGGCGGCAACACCAATCGGCTCTTTGGTCACGATAATACGGCGATCGGAAGCCAGTGCAGGAATGGTATCGCCATACAGCCGCTTGGCTTCTTCGGCATACCATTCAACATAAGAGGCGCCATAGGCGATCTCGCCCTTGGCTTCTGCCAGGGGTTTACCTTGTTCGGAAGTCAGGATCAAGGCCAGGTCATCCTGATTAGCCATCATCAGATCAAACCAGCGGCGCAATAACTTAGAACGTTCTTTGGCTGGGGTTTTTTTCCAGCCGGCAAAGGCAGCAGCGGCCGCTGCTACCGCACGTTCTGCTTCCACTTTGCCCATCTTGGGAACGCTGGCGATGATGGCGCCGGTGGCCGGATTGGCAACAGGGATGGTTTCGCCATTATTGGCATCCTGCCAACTACCATTGATGTAGCACTGCTGTTTAAGCAGAGTGGGGTCTTTCAGGTTCAGCATCTTAATCTCCAGCAAAGAATAAATGGCAAAGTGATGAATACAATGGCCAAGCCGGATAATCAGCTTGGCCCTTACACCAAAACCGCGCTAGCGTTTTAGGCTTTCAAAGCCGCTTCCAGTTTGCTTAAGGCTTCAGCAAACACCGCATCTTCTATGGTCAATGGGAACAGGAAACGCAACACATTGCCATACACGCCGCAAGTCAGCAGGATCAGGCCGGATTCCAGCGCCTTATCTTGTACTTTCTTGGTAAAGGCGGCATCCGGTTCGTGGGTGCCAGGCTGGTTGAACTCTACTGCCACCATCGCACCCAGACCGCGTACTTCGGCTATCTGCGGCACGGCATCTTTCAGGCTGTGCAGTTTTTCCTTCAGACTGTTACCCAGATGATTGGCACGGTCCAGCAGTTTTTCCTGCTCGATCACATCAATAACCGCCAGCGCTGCGGCAATGGCCAGCGGGCTACCCGCATAAGTGCCGCCTAAGCCACCTGGTGCCGGGGCATCCATGATTTCGGCGCGACCAGTCAACGCGGATAATGGAAAACCACCAGCCAGCGACTTCGCCATAGTAATCAAATCGGCTTGATCTTTATAGTGGTGCATGGCAAGTAATTTTCCGGTACGCGCAAAGCCGGACTGCACTTCGTCGGCAATCAGCAAAATACCATGCTCATCACACAATTTACGCAATTGAGCGATCCACTCGGCCGGAGCAACATAAAAACCGCCTTCGCCCTGTACCGGCTCAAAAATAATCGCCGCTACTCGCTTGGGGTCGATATCGTATTTGAACAGCTTTTCAATACCATGAATGGAGTCAGCAACCGACACACCATGTAGGGCATTCGGATAGGGCGCGTGATAGATCTCGCCGGGGAAGGGGCCGAAACCGGCTTTATACGGTAGCACTTTACCGGTCAGTGCCATCCCCATCATGGTGCGGCCATGAAAGCCACCGCCAAAAGCAATTACACCGGAGCGGCCGGTTGCCGCGCGAGCAACCTTGATGGCGTTCTCTACTGCTTCGGCGCCGGTGCTGAACAAGGCGGTTTTCTTGGCATGGCTGCCGGGAGTGAGCTGGTTCAGCTTCTCTGCCAGACGGATATAGGATTCGTAAGGGACAACCTGATAGCAGGTATGACTGAAGCGGGAAAGCTGTTCCTGTACCGCTGCTTGCACTTGATTATGCAGATGGCCGGTATTCAGTACGCCGATTCCGCCGGCAAAGTCGATATAACGCTTACCTTCGGTGTCCCAAATTTCGGCATTCTTGGCACGTTCGGCAAAAAAACTGCACATTACACCCACGCCACGTGGAGTGGCATCCGCTTTGCGTTGCATCCATTCTTGATTACTCATTGTTTGCTCCTTTGTTTTGCAATATCAGCCGGGTAAAGGCGGGCTGGGCCACCATGCGACTAAGAACCGCTAACAAAACCCCGCGATAGCGTTGCGCTTTGTTCGCGGTTCTTAAGACGAGTTCACTACTTACATTGTCAAGACAAGCACTTAGTGCTTATTGGCATTCTAATTTTGTGTTTAATAAAAAGCTACAGTTGCCATAAAAAATTAAACAACTAGCTTAACGATGGCCTGAAAAAGAACCGCTAACAGCAGCTCGCAGAGCCTGTGAGCCAAGGCGTGCTAACGCAAATAGTACCCGTGCTACGGCAAGCAGGCGCAACGCTGGATCAGCAGTTTTGTTAGCGGTTCTTAATGCGGTGCTCAGCGCCGAATCAGCGTATTCACCTCGGCCAGCACCGTTTCATCCAGCTTGCCCGCTGCTTGATGCAGGGCTAATCTGGCCGTCAAATAGCTGTACTTGGCATTGGCCAGACTAGTAAGCGTGTTGTAATAACTTTGTTCGGCTTGCAGCAAATCAATATTGGTTCGTATCCCTACATCCTTACCCAAGCGGGTGGATTCCACCTGACTGCGTGCCGAGAGCAATAGCTGCTGTTGTGCCCGTACCAGTGCTGCGCCATTGGTTACCCCTAAAAAGGTGCGCCGCACATTTTCGCGCACTTGGCGTTTGCTGGCTTCCAGCCTGTCCTTGGCAGCCATTTCCTGCGCGGCAGCTTCTCTCACCTGCGAGTCAATACCGCCACCGGAAAATAATGGCAGGCTCACACCCACGCCGATACTGCTGCCGCGACTTTGTGTCGGCTGGTTGGGGGCGCGTGTGCTGTTGTCGTTGTAGCCGGCGCTGAGGCTAACTACTGGCAGGTGATTGCCCTTTTTCTCGGTCAGCGTCTGCTTGGCCAGGGTTAGCGTCTGCTCGGCAAGCTGAATATCGAGGCTGTGCTGCATGGCGATGTCCAGCCAGGCTGCTAAGCTGGTGGGCTGTGGTGGGGCGAGTGGCAGTTGATCTTGTACCGCTTGGATGCCTTTGGTTTCCAGGCCGCTGATACGTGCGAGGTCATTTTCTGCCAGTTCCAGATCATTTAGTGCGTTAATTTCTTCTGCCACCGCCCCATCAAAACCGGCCTGAGCTTCGTGGGTATCGGTAATGGTGGCGGTTCCTATCTCAAAAGCGGCCTTGGCTTGTGCCAGTTGTTGGAGAAAGGTTTTCTTTTTGGCGCGAGTGGCGGCCAGCGTGTCCTGTGCTTTGAGGACGTTGAAATAAGCTTGAGCCGTATCGAGGATCAGTTGCTGTTCGCTGGCCTGAAAGCGGATTTCCGCTTGTTGTGTCGCTGTTTTACCCTGTTGGTAGGCGCTGTATTTGCCAATGTCGAATAGCGCTTGTTGCAGATTGAGACCATAGCTTGTGCTGTCATAACGGCTTTGCCCGGCGGGCTCCAGCGGTTTGTTATAGGCGTAGTTGGCGCTGGCAGAAAGTGCTGGCAACAGTTGTGCCCGGCCTTGTACGGCCTTTTCACGACCCGCGTCACGGTCGGCGCGGGCAGCCGAAAAATCGGCATTGAACTGACGGGCGGATTGCCAGGCCTGCATCAGGTCAAAAGCGTGACCGGATAGGCTGAAAGTCAGTAATAGCAGGCCGCTTAATAAGGTGTGGTGGTGCAAATTCATCGACGCGTATTTCCATTGACCGAAGAGGAGATGGGGTGTTTTAGCTAGTATGCCTAAAGATGCACGGATATGGTACGCAAAATGAATGTTGCGCCGGGTGTGCCTGAGTGTTAAATCAACCCTTTTGGTTTAGAGCCGCTAACAAAACCCCTGATCCAGCATCGCACCTCCTTACCATACTACTTGTACTGTCTGCGTCGGCGGGCCTCGGCTCAGGTGCTATTCGAGGTTTTGTTAGCGGCTCTAAGCCTAGCTAAACAAAAAACCCCGCCAGTTTAACGCTGACGGGGTTTTTGATACTTATCACTTTTTACAAAGATGGTAATAAGCCACTGGCAACAAAGCGATTGTACGAACCACTGGCTACCAGGGTGGCGGCTTTTTCGATATCCGGTGCGAAGTAGCGGTCTTTATCGTAAAAGCTGACTTGCTCGCGCAATTCAGCCTTGGCCGATTCCAGTTTGGCCGAGGTTTTGTGCGGGGCGCGGAAGTCGACGCCCTGGCAGGCGGCCAATAGCTCTACCGCCAGAATACCGGCAGTGTTTTCTGCCATATCTTTCAAACGGCGAGCGGCAAAGGTCGCCATGGACACATGGTCTTCCTGATTGGCTGATGTCGGCAGACTGTCGACGGAGGCCGGATGAGCCAGCGATTTGTTTTCTGAGGCCAAGGCCGCACCGGTGACCTGAGCAATCATGAAGCCGGAGTTGACGCCACCGTTATTGACCAGGAAGGGCGGCAGCTTGGATAGATTGCTGTCGATCAGCAAGGCCATGCGTCGTTCGGACAGTGAGCCAATCTCGGCAATCGCTAGTGCCAGATTATCCGCCGCAAACGCCACCGGCTCGGCGTGGAAGTTACCGCCGGATAGAATATCGTTATCTTCGGCAAACACCAGCGGATTATCGGATACCGCATTGGCCTCAATTGCCAGCACACCTGCCGAGTGACGGATTTGCGTCAGGCAGGCGCCCATTACTTGCGGCTGACAACGTAGCGAGTACGGGTCTTGTACTTTGCCGCAATCTTCGTGGGAGTGTTCGATTTCGCTGTGCTCCAGCAAAGCACGGTAGGCGCTGGCGGCGTCGATTTGCCCTGCATGGCCGCGTACGGTGTGGATGCGGGCATCAAATGGGGTGCGACTGCCTTGCGCGGCCTCGACGGACATGGCACCGGCCACGATGGCGGAGGCGAACAGGTCTTCAGCGGCAAACAAGCCTTCCAGCCCAAAAGCGGTGGAGGCCTGGGTGCCATTTAATAAGGCCAGCCCTTCTTTCGGTGCCAGCACAATCGGCTCCAGACCAGCGCTACGCATGGCCACGGCACCGGGTACGCGGGTGCCGTTGACAAACGCTTCACCTTCACCGATCAGCACTGCGCTCATATGAGACAGCGGCGCCAGGTCGCCAGACGCGCCAACCGAGCCTTTTTGTGGAATCACCGGATAAATACGCTGGTTAAACAGAGTGACCAAGGCCTCAATCACCAGGCGGCGAATACCGGAGAAGCCGCGTGCCAGCGAATTAATTTTCAGCGCCATCACCAGGCGCACCGTGCTATCGCTCATCGGTGCACCAATACCGGCCGCGTGTGATAACACAATGGAACGCTGCAGCAATTCCAATTCTTCCGGTTCAATACGGGTGTTGGCCAGTAGACCAAAGCCGGTATTGATGCCATAGGCGGTACGGCCTTCGGATAGGACTCGCGCCACGGTGGCAGCAGCAGCGTCGATAGCGGCGTGGCTGTCACGATCCAGTTGAATTTGTAAAGCGGGCTCACGTGCGATGCGACGCATATCGGCCAGTGTCAGTTGGCCAGGAACAATTGTTAACTTACTCATATAGCGACTCCAGAAAATACTTTTTAAACGCCAGAAACCACATCACGGTGGTTTCTGGCTTGAAGCTGATTGATATTGACCTTACAGCATGGGTAAATCGAGGCCCTGTTCACGTGCGCAGTTCTGTGCAATCTCATAGCCAGCATCAGCATGGCGCATCACGCCGGTCGCGGGATCATTACGTAATACTCTACCCACGCGCTTGGCTGCGGCATCGGTGCCGTCACACACAATGACCACGCCGGAGTGCTGCGAGAAGCCCATGCCTACGCCGCCGCCATGGTGGAGTGATACCCAGGTAGCGCCGCCGGCGGTGTTGAGCAAGGCGTTAAGCAAAGGCCAGTCGGAAACGGCATCAGAGCCATCTTTCATGGCTTCGGTTTCACGGTTGGGGCTGGCGACGGAGCCGGAATCCAGATGATCACGACCAATGACGATGGGAGCTTTCAGTTCGCCATTTTTTACCATTTCATTAAAGGCCAGACCAAGACGGGCACGGTCTTTCAGGCCTACCCAGCAGATACGCGCCGGTAAACCCTGGAAGCTGATGCGTTCGCGTGCCATGTCCAGCCAGTTATGCAGGTGCGGGTCGTCAGGAATCAGCTCTTTGACTTTCTGATCGGTCTTGTAGATATCCTCCGGGTCGCCAGAAAGAGCTACCCAGCGGAACGGGCCGATGCCTTCACAAAACAGCGGGCGAACATAGGCCGGGACAAAACCGGGGAAGTTGAAGGCATCTTTTACCCCTTCTTCCAGCGCCATTTGGCGGATATTGTTGCCATAGTCCAGGGTGGCCGCGCCGCGTTGCTGCAAGGCCAGCATTGCACGTACTTGCACCGCCATGGATTTCTTGGCTAACTCACTCACTTGCACGGCATGCGTTTTTTGTTTGTCGCGCCACTGTGCCACAGTCCAGCCTTGTGGCAGGTAGCCATGCACCGGGTCGTGGGCTGAGGTTTGGTCGGTTACCACATCGGGGGTGATGCCACGAGTCACCAGTTCGGTAAACACATCGGCAGCATTGCCGAGTAGGCCGACAGATACTGGCTTGCCGCTATGTTTGGCTTCTTCAATCATCGCCAGTGCCTCGTCCAGCGTATTGGCTTTGCGATCGACATAGCGGGTTTTCAGGCGGAAATCGATACGGGTTTCGTCGCATTCCACCGCAATCATGCTGAAGCCGGCCATGGTGGCCGCCAGTGGTTGCGCACCGCCCATCCCACCCAAGCCACCTGTCAGAATCCAGCGGCCTTGCGGCTGGCCAGCAAAGTGTTGCTTGGCGATAGCGACAAAGGTTTCATAGGTACCCTGCACAATGCCTTGTGAGCCGATATAAATCCAAGAGCCAGCAGTCATCTGGCCGTACATCATCAGGCCTTTTTTATCCAGCTCGTTGAAATGCTCCCAGTTGGCCCAGTGCGGTACCAGATTGGAGTTGGCAATCAGCACCCGTGGCGCATCGGTATGGGTTTTAAACACGCCCACCGGCTTGCCGGACTGCACCAGCAAGGTTTCATCATCTTCCAGGCGTTCGAGTACGTTCAGAATGGTGTCGTAGCACTTCCAGTCACGCGCGGCACGGCCAATACCGCCGTAAACCACCAGGCTTTGCGGGTGCTCTGCCACTTCGGCATCCAGATTGTTCTGGATCATGCGATAGGCCGCTTCTGTCAGCCAGCTTTTACACGTCAGTTGGTTACCACGCGGAGCGCGAATAACACGGGATGAATCGTGGCGGGGATCAAACATAAGATTTCTCCTGAGTAAGGGATAACACCGCTAAACCGGATGACAGGTTTAAGGTTTTTTTAAATGACGGGTAATACTCCACGCGAGTCGGGCAGCAGTTTTGGCACCATGACTATCGATATCAAACTGCGGGTTCAGCTCAACCAGATCAGCCGCAGCCAATTTGCCGCTAGCGGCAATCCGTTTAACCAGTGCCTCGACCACCGGCAAGGCCACACCCATGGCCGCCGGGGCGGATACCGCCGGCATCACACTGGCAGGTAAGACGTCCAGATCAATGGTCAGGTACACCAGGTCGACCTGATCGACAAACGCCATGACATCGCGCCGTACATTCGGCAAGGTATCCAGCGTCATATCGCTGTCTAATATCCACTGCACCTCTAAGCTACGGGCGCGCTCGAACAAGGCCTGAGTATTGGAAGGCTCGGCCACACCCAGACACAGATAATGAAAAGGACGTCCACTGGCGGCACAGTCGCTGGCGATCTGCGCAAACGGCGTACCGGAAGTGGCCACATCGGCCGCGCGGATATCAAAATGCGCATCAAAGTTGATAATGCCGATGACCTTATCCGGCTGCGCCGCCGCCAGGCCACGCCAAGTGCCGTAAGCGGTTTCATGTCCGCCGCCTAACACCAGCGGAAACTGCCCTTGCGCTAGCAACTGCTGTACCTGCTCACCCAAACGTCGCTGTGCGGCGTCCAGATCGCCATCGTGACAATGAATATCACCGGCATCCCATAAGGGCTGTTGTTGATGCCAAGCCAGGTTGGCCAAAGCCTTACGGATAATCAGCGGCCCAGCCGCCGCACCAAGCCGGCCCTGATTACGGCGCACGCCTTCATCGCAGGCAAAACCGAGCAAACCCACTCCGGCAGGTAAACCGGGTGTAAATGGTTGCGCTAACTGATGCCAACGGCGGGCTAGTTCACCTTCGTCAGCATCAACGCGTCCGTTCCAGACACTCATATCAATCGTCATCTTGTTCTCTTGCTTGATAAGCGGAGCGTTTAAGCCGGCATGTGCTGAGCCACGCCACGGAACACCCGCTGTTGTAAAGGATTGCTACCCAGGCCATAAATAATCTCAGCGGGAGTCTCGATATCCCACACCAGAAAATCCGCCACATAGCCAGCCGCTAAACGGCCGTGGCTGCCCGCCCGACCCAGTGCCTGCGCCGCATGCCGCGTGACACCTGCCAGCGCCTCAGCCGGGGTCAGCCCAAACAGCACACAGGCCTGATTCATCGCCAGCCGAATCGATGCAAATGGGCTGGTGCCAGGGTTAAGATCGGTAGATACCGCCATTGGCACCCCGGCAGCGCGCAATAACTCAACGGGTGGCTTCTGCGTTTCGCGCAAGAAATAAAACGCCCCCGGCAGCAACACCGCGACGGTACCCGCCTCACGCAAGGCGGCGACACCGGCGGCATCCAGGTATTCAATATGGTCCGCCGACAAACCGCCAAACGCCGCCACCAAGGCCGCACCATGTAGATTCGACAGCTGTTCGACATGGCCCTTCACGCGCAAACCCTGTGCCTGCGCCGCGGCAAACACCCGGCGAGTTTGCGCCAGCGAAAAGCCGACACTCTCACAAAATACATCTACCGCCTCAGCTAGCTGCTCGGCGGCCACGGCTGGCAAAATGTGCTCAATCACCAGCTGGATATAAGCATCGGCACGGCCGGCGTACTCTGGTGGTACTGTGTGCGCGGCCAAGAGCGTACTGGCTACTTCTACCGGCCATGCCTGTTGCAGGCCTCGCGCTACGCGTAGCTGCTTTAATTCCTGTTCCAAGCTCAAACCGTAGCCGGACTTGATCTCCAGCGTGGTGACACCCTCGGCCAGTAGCGCCTGCAAGCGCGGCACACTTTGTTCCAGCAGGGCCTGTTCCGACAGCTCCCGTGTTGCCCGTACCGTAGACACAATCCCGCCACCCTCGGCGGCAATCTGCTGGTAAGGTACGCCGTTTAAACGCTTCTCCCACTCTGCCGCACGGTTGCCGCCATATACCAAATGCGTGTGGCAATCGATAAAACCGGGTGTTACCCAACGTCCAGCCACATCCACCACTTCGCCGCTAAAGTCGGCAAGCCCTATCGTTTGCTGCGGCACAATGGCACGGACGCGACCTTGCTCGACCAGCAAAGCATGCTGCTCGAGTACACCATAAGTGTCGCCGTGTGCTGGGTCCATCGTGGCGAGACGGGCATTAATCCATAAGCTGGGGCGAGAAGGGGAGGATGCACGCATAGGGTCTGTTCCTGACTTTGTTGTATATACAATTACAGAGGTGAAGATGTGTTGTCAATGCCCGACAAGCAATGGCGATTTATATTATTGATTTATAGTGATTTTATTTTGTATTTTGTTGGATGTTTGCATGGTTTTTAGCTTGAAACATGAGCAAAAATGGAAAAAACTACACCATCTATTTTTTATTGTATAGACACTTAGCGAAGGCGTCTCAACAGTATATTATCCCCCTTCACCCCACCATGCTTGCTAGTCAGCATACTGACATCCGTCCTCTGCCGCGCTTTCCTGTGAGCTTGCACAATAGCTGCCAATCTTGCCGCACACGATAACGGCGCAAGTCAGGCGCTACGCCCGTCTTTCATTCACTTAAGCCACAGGAGAAAACCCCATGCTCAACCCCATCAAGCCCATTAGCGGCAGTTCGGACAATCGCTTCCACGATGGCGACCCCGGCACTGGCGAAATGGGCACCATCGTTACTGCCACATGGCTAAACGATATGCAGGACGCCACGATTAACACACAGCAGGAGCTATTAAGCGTCGTAAAAGATAGCGGCCAAACAGTTGATGCCAAGCGTACCGACCAACTAGCGCAAGCGATTAAAAAGCTGGCCTGGAATGGCACGGTGCGGCCGACGACGCTGGCGGGGTATGGCATTACCGACGGCGCCACCAAGACCGAGCTCGATACCAAGGCGACAAAAGCGACAACGCTGGCCGGCTATGGCATTAGCGACGCGATAACTGAACAGCAAGTGCTGACCTTGGTGTCGAAGCCGGGCTGCTTAGTTGCGTCTTTCGGCACTAGCCCGCCTGCTGGTACTTTGGCTTGTAATGGCGCAACGGTATCCCGTACCACTTATGCAGCCCTATTTAAAGTGATAGGCACCCGCTACGGCACAGGGGATGGCTCAACGACGTTTCATTTGCCGAATGTGCCTGACGGCTATGCCTTATTGGGGGGCACGAGTAGTAATGTGGGCGGGCGAGTGGTGGGGGAGCTACTTAAGCATACACACAGCGCTTGGACAGACTCTCAAGGTTCACACTCACACACTGTTAATGACCCTGGGCATAGCCATAGCATCTCCTTTATGGCGATGGATGGCACTCGAGCGGGGAGTGGCTCCTATGCTGCTGGTGTGAATACAGGGGTTCAAACAAATATTTCTGGAACGGGGGTTTCATTGAATGCAGCTGGTGCGCACGGCCATAATGTTGGCATTAGTGAAACGGGCGGTGCGGCTAATCTGGCTGCAGGGGTAAAGCTATTGATTTGTATAAGCTATTAAGTGCATTGAAAGATGGGCAAGACTGATCAGCTTGCCCGACAACCTACACTTGGCACACATTGCATATATATGCTCTATCCGCTAGCATGCTGTCGCACCAACTTGATGTGGCGATATGCTAGCGATTCATGATCAAAGGTGGTCAAGCGACTAATCTCATAGATAGGGGGTTTCGTTAAAACCCCTGCCGAATAAGCCAACTAGCTCCCCAGTTTTTTAAAGCCCTAAGCTACCCACAAGTACAGAATACATGGACAAGAATAATTTTGATGGTGTAAGGATTGCGCTAGCGTTAACCGTTTTTTTTGCTCATCTGGCTACCTTAACGCAACTATCAAGCTTTCAGTTTTTTAATAGTATTTTTAATGCTGATTTTGCAGTGAAAGGTTTTTTTGCTATTAGTGGTTTTTTAGTGATGAAAAGCTATCACAGTAGTCATAACATTAGGGAGTATTTAGAAAAAAGAGTTCGACGCATTTACCCTGGTTATTTTGTCGTGATTATAGTTTGCTTATTGATAGGTGCGTTTGTGAGTAGTTTAAGCTTATCCAATTTTATGCTATCTAGTATTACGCTAAAGTATTTGCTTTCCAATCTACTGCTATTGAATTTTTTACAGCCTACTCTACCGGGCGTTTTTGATGCTAACCCGCTACCGACGCTAAATGGTTCTCTCTGGACAATAAAAGTAGAAGTGATGCTATATGCTTGTCTTCCTTTTGTCGCTTGGTTCTTTAAGAAGTGGGGTTCATTAATTAGCAGCCTAGTTTTATTTTTCCTTAGTGTATGTTGGGTATATTACTTTATTCACATTTACAGCGGTGGTAAGGGTGAGGAAATAGCACGTCAGTTCCCAGGACAGTTATCTTATTTTGTCATCGGTTCTTTATTCTCGGTCAACCAAAAAATACTGGCTAATATAAAATACTTGGCAATGGCTTCTTTGTTGATGTTGATTTTTATCAAGAGCCCTTCCGCCAGATTAGTGATTGAACCATTAGCGTTTACTTGTCTCGTGATTTACCTATCTACTTCTGCTGTTCGTAACTTGGGATTGGGTCGCTATGGCGATATATCTTTTGGAGTTTACCTCTATCATTTTCCCATTATTCAGCTACTGATCTTCTTGAATGTCTTTGCATTGAATGCGTGGTTGGGCTTAGCTTTGGCTCTGGTATTAACGCTCGCTGCCGCATTATTGTCCTGGCACTTTATCGAGAAAAAATGCCTGAAAAGAAGCTCACACTATATTGCGGCTAGTTCGTCTAGCCACCTAGCGATTACTGCTTCGGTCAATAGTAAACATGCACAGTAAGCAGCGATCACTCCCTGTTGTTTACGGTTGGATAGGCAATCTAATCTTTGCTTCGGTTATACTCACTCCCCTACGATGAGTGAATCATCATTTTTTCTTTCCGACCAGCCGCAGCCCTATGTGCCGAAATCGCAAAATTGCTTTACTCGTTCCCTGTTATAACGAAGAAATCGCTATTCCTCTGGTGATTCAAGATTTCCAAAGAGCGCTGCCAGCCTTGGAAATTTATGTCTTCAACAATAACTCCACAGATAAAACCAAGGAGTTGGCGCTGGCGCATGGTGCCTAGGTAATCGACGTCCCTCTTCCGGGCAAAGGCAATGTTGTTCGTCGCATGTTTGCTGATGTTGAAGCCGATATCTACGTGATGGTCGATGGCGATGCCACGTACGACGCCGCTTCGGTGTTAAAGCTGGTAGACGCGGTAATTGATGGCGGGGCAGATATGGTGGTGGGTTGTCGTAAAGTAAGCGAGCAGATCAGCAAGGCAGCCTATCGCCAGGGCCATCAGTTTGGTAATCGGATGCTGACGCGTAGTGTGCGACAGATTTTTGGCGGCGAGTTCACCGATATGCTTTCCGGCTATCGTGCTTTTTCTCGCCGCTATGCCAAATCATTTCCCGCCATTTCCCATGGTTTTGAAATCGAAACGGAATTGACGGTGCATGCTTTAGAGTTACGCATGCCGACGGCTGAAGTCGATACCCCTTATGGGGCACGACCAGAAGGCTCAGTTAGCAAATTGTCCACTTATCGGGATGGTTTACGCATCTTCAAGACTATCATGCAGCTCTATGTTCATGAGCGCCCCTTGCAGTTTTATGGCCTGGCTGCGCTGGTGCTTAGTTTGTCTGCTCTGATTTTGTCATGGCCGCTGATTCATACTTTCTGGCAAACCGGCCTAGTGCCGCGGTTACCGACAGCGGTGCTGAGCGCTTCTCTGATGGTCTGCGCTTTATTATCGTTTACCTCTGGTCTGGTATTGGACAATGTGACTAAGGGGCGGCATGAAAGTAAGCGCCTAGCCTATCTGGCCATACCCAAGACATGAGGTTTAGTACACCATTTCTCCGTTTTGCCGGTGTAGGGATATTGGGGTTTTTGGTCGATTACACAGGTTACCAGCTTGCGGTGCTGTGGGTTTCCTTCGTTCCGGCTCGGCTCATCGCCTTTGTCCTAGCTGTTGCTACTACTTGGCTATGCAACCGCGCCTGGACTTTTAAAGCTGATCGTCGTCATCGGCGATGGTGGCAAGAGTTCGGTCTCTATTTTCTATCCATGTCAGCCGGTGGCGCGTGCAATCTCTCCAGTTCACTGTTCGCGCTTGCGCTGCTGCGTACTGTGCCCTTTGGCTCTTTGTTCTCTCTGGCTATTGGCAGTGCTGTCGGACTGGCGGTTAATTACTTATTGGCTCGCAAAGTCGTGTTCAAAAAACGTTTTGAGGAAAGTTAATGCCTAATTTTGCTGCCGCCGCAGTCACCTTTCTGCTGTTGTTTAACGCGCTATTACTGATTGGTCTGCAAGCAAATAGAAAGCTGTTGGCTCAGCCATCGCTGCTGCTACTCAACCCCTACCTCACCGTTTTTTTTGCTGCGGCTAGCGGCTATGTCTTATTTGGCTTGCTGCTCTTTGGTTTGGGCCTAGTCAATTGGCTGTCTCCTTTGCCCGTTGTCGTCGGCCTTATTGTACTGTTGGCGTTGCTCTATCATCGCTCTTTGTTGACTATCGATACACTGCTTAAAGCATTTGGCCGCTTAGAGTTGGGCTTGCTCATCATCGCCTTTATCTGTTATTTCCTGCTCGCTGTGCGGGTGCCGGGTAATAGTGATGACACTATGTACCATCTGCCTTTGGCACTTGGCTATGCAGAGCACGGTAGCTTGTATGTTAGCCAGTACATCCGCTTCCCGCTCTTTCCACAATTTGCCAATTTATTGATGTCGCTTGGTTTTATCTTTCTTGGTAAAGAGCAAGGGGTCTTTGTCGCACAAGCTTTTATGGCGATGCCGGTTTTGCTGATGTGGATGGGGATTGTCGGATTGGTGGAGGCGAAGCTGGGCAAGCGCTGGCCAGCGTATTTTGCCTTGCCCCTGTTGGTGACACTTGCCCCGCTGAAAAATACGCTGGGCTATGCCTATATCGATCAAACCCTGGCCCTGTTCTGCTTTGCCATGTCTGCTGTTTTCATCGCCATGTATCTTGAGTCGGAACAGAAAACACTCAATAAGCGCTGGTATTACCTGGCGGGTATCTTTGCGGGCGGGGCCATCGGGACTAAATATTTTGGTGGGGTGTATGTGGCGGTGGCTTACTTGGCGATTTTGCTATTTGGCCGTGATGTTTGGGCGGTTGTGCGTAGTGGCATGACGGCGCTGATGGTGGGGGGCGGTTGGTATCTGCGGGCGTGGCTCGTTTCTGGTGACCCTATTCATCCAGCCGGGGGGACTATTTTTGGATATTACCTGTGGAATGCCCAGGATTTGCTCAATCAGAAGCTGGAACAAGCCACTTTTGGCACCAAACGGGTATTGCAGCAGATGCCCAGTGCGGTGGTTCTGGCGGGCATGCGCTCTATGTTGTTAGCGCCTTTCTCCGTCTATCGCTGGCGGCAGTGTAATGCCGGGGAAAAAGCCGGCATGCTGTCCATTCTGCTTTATTTTTTATTCTGGTTCGTTTACACGCAGGTTTATCGTTATCTTGGCTTGATCAGCGGAATAGGTATTTATCTGCTCTGTTTGATGCTGGCTGATTCTGTCTCGCTTATCGCCAAGCGTAGTAATAGTGGTTGGCTAAATCATCGCCAGATCGCAAAACTGTTGCCCACTTTGTTATTGCTGATTGCAGTGGGGAATTTGCTGCATAAAACGGTAAAACAGTTTCAGCTTGAGCGTCAGCAGTGGACAGAGATTCTGCACTCCCGGGTTGGCTATGATCTGTTGGTTTTTGCCAATACGCAGACGGCTGTGTATGGCCATGGCCTGATGAATTTGAACTTTGAAGATGTGACGTTTTTCTTTAACGGTGTGGTTTACGGTCAGGTTTTTGGCCCGGCGCGCTATTCGCAACTGGGGGATTGCACGAGGCCAGGTTGCCCACTGCTCAGTTCGGCGGCACTAAAACGCTATATGTTGTCATTTCACTCCCGCATGATTGCCTTGCCTTTGGCTGCTATCCCGGATATTAGTGCCTATGAAGATCATTTCACCGTGTTGTATCGCTCGCCTAATGGTTATCTGTTAGGTCTCAAGCCGTAGACACAAGGCCCGTAATCCGTAGAGACAAGGTTCGTAACCCGTAGAGACAAGGCATGCCTTGTCTCTACACGACATTATGTGATGACGTTATCGCCTCATCACATCCACGTTAATTCCCCCACACCCTTCCGCCACAAATCCGTTAAAATGCCACCGTGCTGACATCTTGTTGGCACCGGGTTTGACGACCTGATATCGGGGCAGACTGCCAAGCGCTTAGTGCTATGCGGTCTGTCGAACATGCCATTGCTGCCATTACGGCGGGCCATGGTGGGGAGGGCTTCGGCCCTGCCGTTTCCCTGGTATCGGTTCGTCAACCCTGTCATGTGCCTGCCATTCCTGTTTGATGACAGGGATGGTTGGCTTCAACTACCAGGGAGTTAACCATGAACCCAAGCCATCCTCCTTCGCGGCTTTCTGCCTTATTACCAGTACTGGAGTGCTTTGCCGCTCAGCATCGGGGCTAGGCGCTGAATAGCGACGACGCCCGCGACTGCTTGCGTACTTTGCATACCGAATGTCTTGATGGCCAATTTGCGCTGGTGACCTTAATGGCCAAGTGCGCCCATCATCAGCTCACCGATCAGGCAACACTATGTCAGCTCGTGCTGGTGCAATGCTTGCTGTCGGAGCTCGCTCGTGAGTGTGAGAGCTGGATAGCGCACATCAAGGCCGATTTGCCGCTTATCCATTAAACGGCATCGGTATTACCCGCCGCGCTGCCGCGCAATTAACTTAGCCAGCGCCGCACTTACCAGCGGCTGGCTAATACTTTGCGCGGCCTGTTCCATCGCATCCAAAGCTTGTGTGCTGATATGCAGGTTTTTGGGAGGGGGGGCTTTGGTGGCCAGTTGTAAATCCACTTTAATGCGTACTTTGCTGGCGATATAACCCTGCCTAGCTAGGCTAGGGAGCAAGCCATGCGCCATCATGCGCAGCCGCGCAGCCACAATGCCGTTGTGGGCATACACGACTAATTCACCTTCGCGGATACGTACGGCCTGGCAGGCGTGGTTCAAAGTATCGGGCAACAGTGCTTGAAAAGCTTTGTCCAGCGCCAGCAACTGATGTGCTTGTGCACTCAGTTGTTTGAGCAAGTGATCACTATTGGCGATATCGGAGAAATGACGTTCAGACATGGGGTATTAACAAGGCAGGCAAGCGAACAATGGACGCATGATGCTGCGCTACGGCTTTCTAGCGGCGGTGCGCAAATTGACTTTGATTCTTATCGTCTTAGCAACATAACCCTGTTTGCTCAGCGCAGAGAGGATGCCGTGCGCAATTACGCGGAGTCGGCCAGCGATAGCGTCATTATCGGCATACACTACTAGCTCCTCCTTATGAAGACGCATCACTTGGCACGCTTCAGCGAGCATTGTGTCAGGCAAAAGGGCTTTGAAGGCTTCATCTAATAGCAGCAGTTGTTGCGCTGGGGACTTCGCTTGCGCTAAGGACGGCTCACCCTTGTCGGGGTCGGGGCGGGTCTGTTCAGTCATCATTTTATCCATTAATTTTTTAGAAAAGTTAAAGCATTATAATGATTTGATTGTGCTAGCGTCACACTCATCTGCGGCGAGTTTTTAATGGCTAAGCTTGATGTTGCGCAGCTATGCCCCCATAACGATAGCGCCGAGTGTGCTACACTTTGAGCCATTTTTTGCAAGCCTTTTAATTTTGGCCGCTGGTCTCTGGATTCCACAACATGATTTCCTCCCTACTGAAAAAAGTATTCGGCAGCCGTAATGACCGCCTGTTAAAGCAATTTCGCCAGACTGTGCAGCGTATCAATACGCTGGAAAAAGATTTGCAAGCCCTGTCTGACCAAGCGTTGACCGCTAAAACTGATGAATTCAAACAACGGCTGGCCAAGGGTGAGACGTTGGATGCTCTGTTGCCAGAGGCTTTTGCCGTATGTCGGGAAGCTTCGCGCCGGGTATTGAATATGCGCCACTTCGATATGCAGCTGGTAGGCGGCATGGTGCTGCATCATGGCAAGATCGCCGAGATGCGTACCGGTGAGGGTAAAACGCTGGTGGCGACGTTGCCGGTGTATCTGAATGCCTTAGTGGGTAACGGCGTTCATGTTGTGACGGTGAATGATTACCTAGCCAGCCGTGATGCGGCGCTGATGGCCAAGCTTTACAACTTCTTAGGTTTATCTGTCGGTGTGAATCTGTCGCAGATGGCCCATGATGAAAAGCAGACGGCTTATGCCTGCGATATCACTTATGGTACCAATAACGAATTTGGTTTTGATTACCTGCGCGACAATATGGTGTTCAGTCAAGAAGAAAAGGTACAGCGTAAGCTGGCCTTTGCCGTGGTGGATGAGGTGGACTCTATTCTGATTGACGAGGCGCGTACTCCGTTGATCATCTCCGGCCCGGCTGACGATAATGTTGAGATGTATCAGCGCATGAACGCGGTTCCTCCGATGTTGCAGCGTCAGACTACCGAAGAGGGCGAGGGCGATTATTGGGTGGATGAGAAATCCAATAGTGTGATGTTGTCAGAGCTTGGCCATGAGCATAGTGAGCAAATTCTTACTCGTCTGGGCTTGCTGGCTGAGGGCGATAGCCTGTATTCCGCCACTAATATCACGCTGATGCATCATTTAATGGCTGCGCTGCGCGCCCATTCATTGTTTCATCTGGATCAGCATTACGTGGTACAGGATGGCGAAATCATCATTGTGGATGAGTTTACCGGCCGCTTGATGGCGGGTCGACGTTGGTCTGAGGGGCTGCATCAGGCCGTTGAGGCCAAGGAAGGGGTGGAAGTTAATCGCGAAAACCAGACGCTAGCTTCGATTACTTTCCAGAACTACTTCCGTTTATACGGCAAGCTGGCCGGTATGACCGGTACGGCGGATACTGAAGCCTATGAGTTCCAGAGCATTTATGGCCTGGAAACTGTGGTGATTCCAACGAATAAGCCGATGGTGCGCAAGGATGCGCAGGACAAAGTGTATCGCTCGGCTAAAGAGAAATATGCAGCGATTCTGGCCGATATCAAGGATTGCCACGAGCGTGGTCAGCCGGTACTGGTGGGAACGACCAGTATTGAAAACTCGGAGCTGATAGCCGAGCTGCTGAAGCAAGCCAAGCTGCCACATAATGTACTCAATGCCAAAGAACACGCCCGTGAAGCGGATATTGTGGTGCAGGCTGGCCGTCCCGGGGTGATTACCGTGGCCACCAATATGGCGGGGCGTGGCACAGATATCGTGCTAGGCGGTAATCCGGAACCTGAAATTCGAGTGATAGAGCAGAACGATACGCTATCGGCGCTGGATAAAAGAAATCAGGTCGAGCAGATTCGTACTACTTGGCAGTTAGCGCACGATAAGGTGCTGGCCGCAGGAGGTCTGCATATTGTTGGTACCGAGCGTCATGAATCCCGCCGTATCGATAACCAGCTGCGTGGGCGTTCCGGTCGTCAGGGCGACCCTGGTTCTTCGCGTTTTTATCTGAGTCTGGAAGACCCCTTGCTGCGCATTTTCGCTTCGGATCGTGTTGCGGCCATCATGGATAGGCTCAAAATGCCGGAAGGGGAGGCGATTGAGCATCCTTGGGTTTCGCGTTCCATTGAAAATGCACAACGCAAGGTTGAAGGCCGTAACTTCGATATTCGTAAGCAATTGCTCGAATATGACGATGTAGCCAATGATCAGCGTAAGGTTATCTATCAGCAGCGCAACGATATTCTGCTGGAAAGCGACGTTTCCGCTGTTGTCGTGAATATGCGTGAGGGAGTGTTGTCCGATTTGGTTGATATCCATATGCCGCCAGAGTCGCTGGAGGAGCAGTGGGATCTGCCCGGTCTGGAAAAAACACTGCAGGCGGAATATATGTTGCATGCACCTGTGAGTGAGTGGCTGCAGGCGGAGACCTCGCTAGATATTGAGCAAGTACGTGAGCGCATTATTCAGCTGGCCGCCGAAGCCTACCAGGCTAAGCAGGCGTTGGCCGGTGCGGAAGTCATGCATCAGTTTGAGCGCGGGCTGGTGTTACAGATGTTGGATAATCATTGGCGTGAACATCTGGCGGCGATGGATCATTTACGTCAGGGTATTCATTTGCGCGGCTATGCGCAGAAAAACCCTAAGCAGGAATACAAGCGCGAAGCATTTGAGCTGTTTGCCGATATGTTGGAGCGCATCAAGCGCAGCGTAGTGAATGTTCTGATGACGGTACAGATTCGTAACCAGCAAGATGTCGATGCGGTAGAGCCACACGAACAGGGTGGTTACCAGATGCAGCATGCCGATGCAGGGTCAGTGCTGGGTGACGATAGTGACAGCGAAGTGCTGTCGCCGGTGCAAATGGCCGCGCGTGGGCAATACATTGGTCGCAATGACCCTTGCCCCTGTGGGAGCGGCCTTAAGTACAAGCAGTGCCATGGCAAGCTAGCCTGATCCATAACGTTTAGCAGATAAAAGCCGATCTCTGATTACCGACAGAGGTCGGCTTTTTATTGCCGCAGAAAAAGCGTTAAATATTGCTCGAAGCCGGCTAACAAAATCACGATGGCCCAATGGCGTTAAGTTTTGCTAGCTAATCTGACGACCAAACCAGACGACACGGCCCACCACCTCGAATTCCCCGGTATTTTTCACCAAATCCACAGTAAAAGCATCGTACAAAGGATTGCTACTGCGCACTTGCACCGCTCCGCCTGGTAGGCGTTGTAATTGTTTGACAAAAATATCATCGCCCATACGAATGACATAGATGCCTTCGCTGGGTGTGGTGTCGGCAGTATTAATCAGGATAGTGTCTCTATCCTCAAGCACGCCGCTCATGCTGTCACCTTTCACGCTGATAACAGCCAGATTGTGCGGTGAAGTGTTGAGATAGTTCTTAATCCAGTACTTTCTGAAGGCCATATAAAACAAGGGCGTCTCTTGCTCTGCCTGGGTGCCAAAGCCAGCCGAGGCTTTCAAGTTATAACGCGGTATAAAACAGAACTCATCCAAGACGTTTTCAGGCACAAAGCAATTCGAGTCTTGTTCTATTTGTGGTCTTGGTTCCGCCACAGAGAACGCAAGCGGGAATGGCTCGCCCAAACCTTGTAGCAGCCATTCCAGTCGGCAGCCGGTGGCATCGACAATTTTTTGAGCGGTACTGGCGCGCGGAATACCGCCCCGATACCACATATTGGTAAACGAGCCTTTATTGATGCCCAGTCGTGCAGCCCAGGCATAAGGTCTCTCTTCGCCCATCAGTAACTGCAAGCGTTGTCGAAACCCGCCTTGCTCTAAATCATTATCCATATAGAACTCTTGTTAAGCCGACACAAGGATGCACCTAGTTTTCCCAGCAAAGAAACCTGTACAAAAGATCAGGTAGTGACATAGTTCTAATTGTGTCGGTTGGTTTTTTGAACTAAAATAGCACTAATAATAAAACAAAAAGTTCCAAAAAAACGGGGCGATGTCAATGTAATGGCTAAATTCTTGGTTGGTTGAAAATGATTTTTACTGGTATCTCTGTTTTATATATAGGACATGACAGTCAAAATCCCAAGCAAGCAGAATAGCCGCTACATTATAACTTATTTAGAACTATGCGTCTCATCTCAGAGACTAAAGGATAATTTCTCATGAGTCACACATTTATTCCTCCTGCTTTGCCAGAAACGATGCGTTTAGTTGCTAAGTTGATAGGCGTACCAGAGACTTTGCAGCTAGTACAGACCTTGGGTGGAACGACGTTCCCTATTTCTAAAAATCATAGCCCTGCTGGACGACTGCGTTTTGCCGCCTTGGTCGATGTCATTGGTGAAAAAGCCGCTAACAAGCTGACCAAACACTTTGGTGGCGATGTGTTGTATATCCCGCGTTGTAGCCAGGCAGTGCGTCAGGCACGTAATCAGCAACTCGTCCGTGACTTTGATGCCTTATTGGATCAAGGCTTGGGGGCTAATGAATCGGTTAGTGTACTGGCGATGCGTTATCGCCTAAGCGACCGCATGATCTGGCGTATTCTCAAGACGCCAGTGATGTGCTGAGCCGATGTCAGTACAGTTAAATCAAGCGGCTATCTGTTGTTACATTCTTAAGAATAGAACCGATTATTATTATTTGCTCATTTCTTCTAAAGATTATTTATGGCCAGCCGAGCGATTTCCGACCTGCATCCACAACTACAACCCTTGGCAGAAACCTTTATCCGTCGTTGCCGTGATGCCGGGGTCGAGGTGCTGATCACCTGTACCTGGCGCCCGGCAGCAGAGCAAGGCTTACTCTATGCACAAGGTCGTAGCGCGCCGGGCATCAAGCTTACCCACGCCAGAGCCGGGCAATCGGCTCATAACGCGATGCTGTACGGTAGCCCGGCAGCAAAAGCCTTTGACGTTCTACCACTGGTAGCCGGCAAACCGGTGTGGGACCTGGGGCACCCACACTGGCAGGTGATGGGCAGGATAGGAATGGAACTGGATTTGGACTGGCACGGTCATCCTCGTGCCTCCCACCGTGAATTTCCACATTTTGAACTAAAGGACAAGACCTGATGGGTATGCAAAAACCACCAACGCGTCGCCCGCGTGCAGAGCTACCCAGCCGCCTGTGGACACATATCGCCTGTGCTGCTGCCACCATTCTTTTCATGATCGAAGGTTGGCGCGGTACATTGGATACCGAAATTTGGCTGATTTATCTGGGTATTGTTGGGGGCTTCTCTGCCGGCTCGCGTTTACTTAACGCCTGGCGCAATAAAAACAAGCCTTAGTATTGACTCCGTTTTTCTTCGGAATAAACAAAAACCTGCGTGTTAGCCGTTAGCTTTCCACTCGTAGCAAGCCCTAGACTTTTCTGCTCATTCCTTGTTTAAAAAAATTGCCGCTGACCAAGGCACCACTACGTCTGTAACAACCACCCCAATCTACAAACTATCTGAGGAATAACACCATGAGTGATCTATTCGATCGCGCCAGCGAACTCGAGCAACACTTTCGAGAACAAGCGCTGGCACGCTATCAAACCACTGATAACACCACTAGCTACAGCCACTGCGAAGACTGTGGCGACCCGATTCCGGCAGCACGCCGCGCCGTACTCAGCCACTGCCGTCGCTGCGTGATCTGTCAACAACTAGCCGAAGGCTAAGCAGGAGCTGTTATGCCAGACATTGACTTAATGGCCTTAGGCCGTATCGAGGGCAAGCTGGACATGATTGTTAGCCATCTTGCCAAGCAGGACAAAAAACTGGTGGAGCTGGATACCCGTCTGCGCGACCTGGAAATGAAAGCCTCACGCAATGGTGCCATCTATGGCGGCCTGGCTGCCATGCTCGCCGTTGCTGCCGACGAAATCATCAAACGCTTCGTTTAAGTTCCAAGTGCTACTGACATCGCTCAGCTAAGTCAAAACCCGACAAAGCCCGACAATGTCCTCATCAAGCAACCCACCCCAGTAGAAGAGGAAACGATGTCCCTGCTGATTCAATTACAAGATGCGATGAGTGACCGTCTGCGCCAAGGCTTGGGTCGTATGGCGCGCGAAGTGGCTGCCGATCTGGACGAAACCACAGTATGTGGCATGGATCTGAAACAAGGTAATTACCAAAGCCGGATCACCCCGGCAGAGGCCAGCCCTGGCCTAAATGTCCAAGTGCTGGCACGACTGCCCGCTGCCTGGGTCGTCGCCGGTGGCATCACCAGCTGCCTGCCTGCTACCAGCCAGCGCCAACGCTACAAGGCCTATGCCCGCTACACGGTTATTGTCGGCGACCGCCTGCATGTAGACAGCCAATACCAAGGTGCGGGTTGCTGGAATATGGTTTATGCCGTTCGCCGTCTACTGGCTGCCCAGGATTTTGGCTTACCGGTTTTCCCGTTAATCCCGGAAGGTGTGCGTCCGCTTGGCCAGGCACTGCGCGATGGCAAACCCTGGAGCGTGATTGCCTGCGACTTCAGCACCCATTGGTTGGATGACGCATTGGAAAACGGTCATTGGCCTGCCCCGCAAAACGAGACCGATATCGATGCGTTGTTCAAACGCTTTGACGGTCGTCTGGAAGGCCCGGCGCAAGACTGGCTCAGCACCAAGCTCAGCTACAGCCTTGACGACAAGCCGCAAATCAAGGCTGAGGATGAAGTTCATACTCGGCCTGTTTAAACGCAATAAAGCCTGACGAAGGCACCGGCCAGGGCATGGCGGTTATAACCTCCGCTGTTTTGCATCAACGCTCTCCTGCTGACTGACCGTGTCCTGCCCGGTGCCTTCGTAAAGTGCCCGTTATGTTTTCCCCGTTACCGCATCAACTGGTGCGGTTTTTTCCCCACAGCAACACACAGGAGTCCATTCTTTATGGCCAGCCCTAACATCAGCTTCGACCAAATTCCGGCCTCTATCCGTAAGCCGGGTAAATATTTCGAATTCAATACCAAGCTGGCAGTACGCACCCTGCCGGGCAACCCGCAACGCGTCCTGTTGATCGGCCAGCGTCTGATCAACGGTTCGCAGCCGGCATTAAACCCGCTGGATATCTTCAGTGACGAACAAGCCGCCCAGGCTTTTGGCCGTGGCTCCAATGCCCATCTGATGGTGCGTGCAGCTATTGCTGCCAACCCCTATCTGCAATTAACCGCTATCGCGGTCGATGATCCGGCAGGTAGCGCAGCAGCCGGCTCCATTACCTTTGCAAACGCCGCGACCAGCGCCGGTACCATCTCGCTAAACATTGCCGGTACCCGTGTTGACTTGTCCGTGGCTGCGAAAGACACGCCAGAAAGCCTGGCCAGCCAAGCTATCGCCGCTATCAATAAGCTAGCCGATCTGCAGGTAAGCGCTGCCGCTGGTTCCACTGCGACCGTCGTCAACATTACCGCCCGCCATAAAGGTACTGTCGGCAATAGCCTGGTACTAAAAGCCTTTGCACAGGTGGCGGGTATGACGGTTGCTGTTGTCGCGATGAAAGGCGGCACTTTGGATCCCGATATCGCGCCAGCACTGAAAGTCGCTGTCAGCGGTGGACACCATATCGTGATTAACCCGTTCAGCCACGATGCGGCTATCACAGCCTTGCGTAACCATCTGGATTTCGTCTCTGGCCCATTGGAGCAGCGCGGCGCGATTGGCGTTATGGCCAACAACGGTAGCCTAGCCGAAGCCACTGCCTTGGCAGGCAAATTGGCCAGCGGCCGAGTGACACTGGCCTGGTACCGTGGTGCGGCCACCTCACCGGCAGAAATCGCTGCAGCTTACGCAGCGGTAGTGGCGAGTGAAGAAGATCCGGCACGTCCATTGAACACGCTGGAACTGAAAAGCCTGGACGTGGTGGCCATGGCCGACCGCAGTAGCCGTACCGAACAGGAAAGCGCCCTTTACAGCGGCCTTACCCCTCTCGAAGTGGGCCCCGGCGAACGCGTGCAAATTGTACGTGCCCTCAGCACCTACACCAAAGATGCCCAAGGCGTGGACGACGTATCGCTATTAGACATCACCACCATCCGCACACTGGACTACGTCCGCAAAGCCTGCCGCGAACGCATCGCGCTGCGCTTCCCGCGTGAAAAGCTGTCTGAGCGCACCCCGGCTAAAGTTCGTTCCGAACTATTGGACGTGCTCTACAAGCTGGAAGAGCTGGAAATCATCGAAGCGGTAGAAGCCAATAAAGAAGGCCTCATCGTTGAGCGCGACTCCCAGGACGTTAACCGTTTGGACGCGAAGATTCCAGTTGACGTGGTAAATGGCCTGCATGTCTTCGCTGGCCGTATCGACCTGTTGCTGTAAGCGTTAACGCAAAGCGGTGTTGATCGCCGCTTTGCCCCCGGTACACAGATGACATCACGGCTAGGCGGCCCTGCCGCTGCGCCACCTCACTTTAAATAGCAAAGGAAAGTCACATGGCTTTAAAAGAATACGCAGGTTCCATCATTCTGGAAGTAAACGGTCAGGAAATTGATGTGATCGACTTGAATGTCAGCAGCAAAACCGGCCGCAAGCTGGTGAAAACCATGAATAGCAGCGGCCGTGCACGCGGCTTTGCACGCGGTATTTCCGAGTACGAGTTGTCGGTTACCGTTTCCATCCCGCTCTCCGGCGAATTGGATTGGGAAGCGATTGAAGGCGCCAAGTTGACCGAATACCCAATGGCCTTGGGCGGCAAGCGTACCAGCTATCTGGATTGCTTCACTTTGGAAGTGGGCGAGAAATATGGCGTCGATAACGAAGCCCGTCGCGATATTAAGTTGTTATCACTGCGGAAGATTGTGGAATAACACTAACGAAGGCTAATCCTTTTCTTGTGAGCTCACCGGCGGGCTTTCGTAGTCCGCTGGTTGTTCTTAAAGAGCTAAATTGTTTTATTACATCCCCCGTGAAAAGTAGAGCATATGACTAAACAAATAAAAAAGGGCCCCTCCAAAGCTGAATTAGACTGGCAGCGTTGGCTGCAGGTGAAACAAGGCATTATAACCGCTGCCCAAAAAGCAGGTGTAGACCCAGCCACGCTTGCACGTATTGCTTACTTTGAAAGTACGGGGTTTAAAGTTAATGCGCGCCCCATTGCAGGAAAAAAGAATGCTCATCTGAATAATACCAAACAGTTTGACGGTGTTATGGCTATGTCATCAGCCTATGGTTTAGGTCAGTTTACTGATGACACATGGTTGGGCATGCTTAAGAAATATGGTGACAAGTATGGTATTGCCAATGCTAAAAATCTTACCAAAGTACAAGCTAATCAATATCGAAAAAATACTACATTACAGGCTGCGATGCTGGCTGAGTTTTCTAGAGAGAACGTTGAAATAGGAAAACGTTACGGTGGTCAAGATGATAGTGCTAATGTGTATGCTTTACATAATTTAGGGCAAGGTGGTGGCAAAAAATTTCTCAAAGCTCTTAAAGAAAATCCAAATATTAAAATAAGTGAAATATTATCTAGAAATATTATTTCTCGTAACCGTGGGCTTTATAAGGATGGTTCCATCAGTGTAAAAGAAGCATATCTGAATATGTCTAAGATGATGGATCTTGGAGAGCGCTTTGCTCAAGATACAGCTTCACCTTCATTCGGAATATTATCAGATCAAAGAGCGAATAGTAAGCAAGTAGAAAATAAAACAGCAGAATCAGTAACCAAGCCAGCAGTACAGTCAGCAGAAAATCTAAACACCAATATTAAAAAAGCCAATGACATCCTTAACCAAAGAAAAAATTTCAAAGGCTACAAATATAAACTAGGTGGTAAGGGTGAAAAAAATTCCAAGGGAGTTAATTTAATAGATTGCTCTAACTTGGTTAATCAAGCCGTTAAAGGAGCTGGCTACGATATTCCCTATGAAAATACAAAGAGTTTAAAAGGATCTAAATACTATGATGCGGTTGATCCAAAAGATGTTAAACCAGGTGATATTGCTTTATGGAGTGGCCACACTGGAATTGTTGAACAGTTCGATACCAAAACGAGTAAAGGGACTTTTTTTGGTTCACAAACTAGTACCGGCCCAGCTTCGGCCAAGTTTGGTAAAGATAATGGTTATTGGGGAGAGCCACTGAAATATATTCGTCCTAAATCCGAATATTTAAAAGATGGCAGCAGCACACAGGCCAAGCAACAACAAGCTCAAGAGCAGATCCAGGCGCGTAAGATTGCTGCGGCTAACGCAGCCAAGCAAAAAGCTGACGAACAAGCTAAAGCACGCAAAGTTTCTGAGGCTAACGCACTCAAGAAAAAGGCTGACGAGCAGCCTAAAGCGGACAAAATTGCTGGGAATAACGCTAGCAAGCAAACATCTAAGCCGACAGGTCAAGACAGCGCCGCGACAATCACAACCCCTGCACCTGCTGGTCAAGCCTCCTCACCAGGCGAGTTACAAACCATCGTCGCCCAATTGCAAATCACAGTGGCGCAACTGCAGGCAATGCTGGCGCAACCTATCAATATCTCGGTAGACGTGCAGGACGGCAATATCGTCGCCTTTGTGCAGCAGCAGATCAGCCAGGACGGGCGGCGTGGGTAAGGCCCCGTTTCTTATACGCACAGGCCAGGGGTATCTGCAATGTGGCAAGCGTTATTTTGATCAATGCTGCTTGGGTGCTTATCGTAGAAATCAATCTCTATTAAGGTCGTGTGTTAAATAAAAATAAGGAGCGATTAAGATGTCAGAAAAAACAAATAAACCAAAAGTAAATACGGAAAACGTATACATAAAAAATAAAAACCACAGTATTACTTTTGATAAAGCAGCAAAAGAGAAAGTGCTAGAAAATCTGATAAGTAATGGGGCTAAATCAGTTGATAATAATCCTACAACAAAATCTATTTTCCCCACGGAACAAGTTGCTGATGCGCGTCATTATTTAGAGAACATAGCAGAGGCACTTGCAGAAAAACACCGTAGCGAAGTAGTTCGTGGCCTTGGGCAAGTTGCTGCCTCGAAGTTAAAAGCCTTAGACATGATAGATAAGTCTATTAAGGTTATACAACATGCGTTAACAGGTGATTATGAAGCTCTTGTTCAATTAGCTATTCTGAGTGCTGAGGTGTTGGGAGGTGTAATTGGCGGCTCGCTTGGTGGTGTTGCCGGTAGTCTGGTAATTCCTGGGGCTGGCGCAGCAGCAGGTGCAATAGCGGGGCGAGCTATTGCTGCCGATCAGGGTGGAAAATTAGCCGCTAAACTGGCTGAATATATTGTTAGAGAGTCTCAAAAAAACATCACTTCGCACACCAATATTAAACCAACAATAGAAGATGTTGATGGTAAAAAATATAGTTTGGTTAAAATAAATGATGTTTATCAGTGGTATGAGACAACACCTGTTTGGATTGATCGATCCTCTTACTCTAGAGCAAAGACAGACTTTTATCCCGTGCTAGATCAAAGAATTATCAATAGTTTAAACATTGTTTACACTGAAGAAAGCAAGTATTTTTTAACTCAAGACAAAATAAAAGAAAAAAAAATACAAAAAGAACAAACTAATAATGTTAAAAACGGTTTAACTCCTGATGGTCAAGAATTTAAATCTTATTCTGATAGTGACAAAAATGTCACTATCAAAAAAATATGGGCTCGCAACGCAGGGACTATTTATGAGGTCGCGTACTACAAAGACAAAAACACAGTTATCAATAAAATTATTTATTATGACCTCAATGGCAAAACGCTGGGTGAAGAAAGTATTGCTACGATAAACGGCAAGAAAATAAAAACCGTTACCCCTGGGTTAGAGAGCTTATTAAAAAATGCTGCCAGCGCAGCTGCCAAAGACAAAATTCAGGCTAGCCGTCAACCAATCAGTAAGAATAAAAAACCATCAAATAAAACGGCAAGCCAATTAAAACAAGTAGTCAGTGATTCGGGACAAGGCAAAGTGACCATGCCCTCCCGACCCATTCTCATTAGCGTCAATGACGGCAATATTTACCGCGCCTTCCAGGCCCACAACCATCAATCTAATCTAAGGACAAGCAATGTTTAGCCTCAGCCTATTCGCCGGCTCTGCCGCCGGCACCCTGGTGGACGCTCGCTTTCGTGGCGTACGTTTTGACTGTTTACGCAGTGTGGATAGCGCGCAGCGCGACCATGCATTGCACGAGTACCCGTATGTACAGGGTGCGGACGTGGAAGACCTGGGCCGTAAGGCGCGCAAGGTGTCGCTCAGTGCCATTTTCTGGGGGGCGGATTATCAGCAACGCCTGCGCCAGTTTGTGGCGGCGCTGGATGAGTCCGGCCCGGGTGAATTGGTTCACCCGGTATTCGGCAGTATGCAGCAGGCGCAGTTAATCGATTACCAGATCAACCACGAGGCGGATGCGCCGGATTCCTGCACGGTGGAAATCAATTGGATAGAGGCCACCCCGGGCAACCCCTTCTTTGCCAGTCAAAAGTCCAGCCAGCAGATCGACATCATCGGCTCGCTGGTGGATAAGGTGCGTGCGCTGGGAGGGGACGCTTTTCTCAAGGTGCAGGCGTTGTTTGAAACCGGCACTGGTGCCCTAAGCCGTATCAATGCCTTTCGTGAACAAATGGCGCAAACTGCGCAGCAGTTGGGGCGCTTGGCGCAGCAGGGTGTGAACCAGGTGCGTGAGTTGCTGGCGGTACCGCAGGTGTTCATTGCTGAGGTCACGTCGACGATAGACAAGATAGCTAATTGGTCATTCACGCTCGATGCCGAGTTGTGGCCGAATGCCCGTATCGGTGCCAAGGTGGGCTTTTCCAATGCCACGCTGGCGGACTGGAACGCGTTGCGGGAGCGTCTGACTGGGGTATCGAAACGGATTCAAGCGGTGGATCAGGTGCTGGCGGGCAGTAGCAATAGCGCCAGCCTGCGTAAGGAATGGCAGTTGGATCAGCAGCGCATCGCCGTGCTGATTGAGTTAAATGCGGCCACTAGCCTGGCTCAGGCTGCCGCCGGGGTATTTCAGCGTGAGTCCAGCCAGCCCACCTTAACGCCACCGGGGGTGGAGCAGATTGCTGCCGATGTGCGCAACAGCCTGCAAGCCTGTATCGATCAATGGCGCAACTGCATGCCCACCGCAGATAGCTATGCGGTGATTGAAAGCCTGCGCGAGCTGGCATTGCAAATCCAAAACGGTGCGGCCGGCTTAATCGCGACCAAGCCGCCGTTGATTACGCGCCGGGTGGAAGCGGCCAGCAATCTGCGCCAGCTTGCGCACCTGTGGTATGGCGATGGTCAGCGTGCCGATGAGTTATTACGACTCAACCCGCAACTGAAGTATCCCAATATGTTAGCGGCCGGGGAGGTGATCAATGCTTATGCCAACTAGCAGTGTCGGTGCTGCGCTTGCTGCTGCGGCACCTCAGGAGATGGTGAGTCTGGAAATCGGTGCGCGTTGTCATAGTTTCTGGACGAGTTACAACATCGATTCCGATCTGTTACTAGCGGCCGATGGCTGGCAACTGGGGCTGGGTATGCCGCAGGGCAGTATTCCCCCTGAGGTGGCGGCGGGCGAGAAAGTCCGGGTCACGGTCGGCGGCGAGGTGGTGCTGCTGGGGCGGGTCGATCAGATCAGCCATAGCATTAGCCGCCAGGGGCATCAGCTTAATCTGTCGGGCCGTGATATGGCCGGCATGCTGCTGGATTGTAGTGCGCCGCCGGAAATCAATAGCAAGAACATCAGCCTAGCGGACTTGGCGCAAAAGGTGCTGACTGGTATTGAGGGTATCACTGTCAAAGTGGGGGACGCTTTTCTGGCGCACCGTATTCCGCAAGTACGGCTTACCCCCGGCAGCAGTATGTGGGAGGTGATCAAAACCGCTGCCGAAGATGCCGGCGCCACGGTCTGGTTTGAGCCGGATGGCACGCTGTTTATCGGCGGGCCCGATTACAGCAAGGAAGTGAGCGCGCATCTGATCTTACGACGTAATGGTCAGGGCAATAATGTGCTGAGTCTGGAGGAAACCCACTCGCATGTGGGGCGTTATTCGACGCTGGAAGTGCGGGCGCAGAGTGCGCGCCAAAGCAATGCAGCGGCAAAGAATGATATGAAATCGCCGGTGCTGACCGATCTGAATTATTACAAGCCGCTGATCGTGGTGGACCCCGCCGCCATTAATGAAGCGCAACTGAAAGCGCGTGCTGAAAAAATGATGGCTGATGCCAAACTGGGTGGCTACACGCTAAGCGTGACCGTCGCCGGTCACCGTGATAGCGGCAGCACGCCGGGTGCGCCGAGCCAGTTGTGGACGCCTGGCCAGCGCATCCATGTATTGAGCGAACCGCATGGTATCGACGGCGTGTTTTTCCTGATGGCGCGTACCTTTATTGGTGGGCGTAGCCAAGGCACGCTGACACGGCTGACGCTGAAACAAGACAAATGCTGGATTCCGGTGATGGCCAAGGCTGGCCAGTAATCATCCTCTGCCATACCCCTCTTATACAAAGGACTTTCCGATGTGGAATGATGTAGATCAACGTATCCGCCGCGCGTTCGGCAATGTGCGCCAGGGTTTTCGCGCTGTCGTCGGCCTGATCGATAGTCAGGGCGAGGTGCAAACCGGCCAGTTGGCTGGGCTGGCCGGCGAGCAATTGCAAGATGTGGAGTTGTTTCAACACTATGGCTACACCGCTAACCCGCCGCCGGGCAGCATGGCGATGGTGTTGCCACTGGGTGGTAATAGCGAGCATAGCATTGTGATTGCTACTGAGCATGGCGACTTTCGCCTGAAGCAGCTCAAATCCGGTGAGGTGGCGCTGTATACCAACGAAGGTAGCAAGATCGTGCTCAAGCAAGGTCGGCTGATTGAGGTGGAGTGCGATAGCTTTGTGCTCAATTGCAAAAAATGGCAGGTCAACGCTAGCGAGCAGGCCAGCTTCAGCACGCCGCAGCTGAACACCAGTGCCCAGTTTAACGCGCAGGGCCAGATCAATGGCAATGGTGGCTTGGCGATTCAGGGCGGCAGCGGTGCCAGTGTCAAGGGCAGCCTCAGCACGAGCGGCGATGTGGTGGCGGGCGGCAAGAGCCTGCAAGGCCATACTCATCGTGGCGACTCCGGTGGTACCACGAGTGCGCCCTTGTAGAGCCCAAGGTTTTTATTGTCCACGAAATCCACGAAAGATCGGCTTTTCGCAGCAAATAAGGCCCTCGCTCCTTACTCTCTACTGACTTGTTTCCTCTTAGCTCAACCCCTCTAAACCTGGACAATACCGCTATGGACCCATTACTTGATCCTACCACTGGTGACTACACCGGTAGCACCACCAACACGCTGGCCAATGCCGTTTATCTGCGTCTGATGACGCCGCTGGGTGGCTGGTGGGCTAACCCGAATTTCGGCTCACGTCTGCACCTGCTTACCCGCAGCAAAGACACTAATCAGATTGATCTATTGGCCTGCCAGTACGCGGAGCAAGCCCTCGCCCCCATTCGGCAAGATGGTCGCGCCCGGCGCATCAGCGTTGATGCACAACGCCCCAATAATGGCCAACTCTTGCTGCTGATCGAAGTAGAAGAAACCGGCGGCCAGATTCGTAACTTTCAACACCACGTGAGGATAGCCTGATGCCTTTAAGCACCCCTAATTTCGACTCTATACGCAGTGCCTTGCTGCGTGACCTGCAAAACTTGCGTGCCGATGCCCATATCAAAGAAGACAGTGATTTTTTTGTCCGTGCCAGCTCGGTGGCCAGCGCGGTAGAAGGCTTGTATCAGCATCAGAGCTGGGTAGCGCGGCAGATTTTCCCCGATAGCGCCGATCGTGACTATCTGGAACAGCACGCTCAAGTGCGTGGGTTGATGCGCAAAGGCGCTACCCGTGCCGCCGGCTTGCTCAAATTGACCGGCAACCCTAATGCCACCTTCAAAAGCGGCTTGATCGTCTCGGCTAATGAGCTGGAGTATTCAATTCCGCTGGCGGGTATGCTGAATAGTCAGGGTGAGCTAGTGGTAGAAGTGCTGGCCACGCAGGCCGGTAGCCGTAGCAATCTACTCGCCGACACCATCGGTGAACTGATGGCGGCTCCGATGGGCATTGCCAGCAAAGCGACTTTTCAGGAAATGAAGGGGGGCACCGATGAGGAAAGCGATAGCGAATTGCTGGCCCGTCTGCTGGATGTAATTCGCCGCCCGCCCGCCGGTGGTAATAAATATGACTACCGTCGCTGGGCGCTGGAAGTGGAAGGCGTGGTCGCGGCCTATGTTTACCCGCTACGACGTGGCTTGGGCACCGTGGATGTGGCGATTACCACCCAGGACGGTGTGGTATCGACTAATACGCTGAAGGCGGTACAAGCGCATATTGATGATCTGCGCCCGGTGACGGCCAAGGACTGTCTGATTTTTGTGCCCAAAAAGAAAGAGGTAGCGGTCAGTGTTAATGTGCAATTGGCGGATAGCAGCCAGCTAGCCAGCTTTAGCACACAGATCAACAGTGTGTTGCAAGCCTATTTTGCCCGGCTCATCCCCGGCCAGATGTTATATAAAAGCCAGTTGGAAGCGCTGATTTCTGACCTGCCCGGGGTACTGGATCGTCAGATTAGTGCGCCGAGTGGCAATCTCAAGGCGCTAGAAAATGCCGAAGTTGTCGAATGGCTGAGCCTGGGTAAAGTGACGGTGGGGTTAATGCCATGAGCCAACTGACTTCCCATCAAGAACTGCTCACACGCTTATTGCCGCCGATCAGCTATCGTCGCGACGGTGAGTTGCCGCAAGCTGAGCCCTCCTTGCTGCAAGCTGAACTCGCCAGCGAAGGCGCGGCATTAGATCGGGTACAACTCAGTGCCGAAAAACTGGTGGGCGCCACCACCCCGTTTCTGGCCGAAAGCCTGCTGCCGGATTGGGAGCGGGTGTGTGGTCTGACCCCGCCACTCGCGGCCACCTACCAAGAGCGTCAGCAGGCGGTGCTGGCCAAGCTGATGGAGACTGGGGGCCTGTCCATTCCTTACTTCACCCAGTTGGCCCGGCGCATGGGTTACACCGTCCAGATCAACGAACCACAGCCATTTCGCGCTGGTGTTAACCGCGCCGGGCAACAACTGTGGGTGGCCGATATTCCGTTTGTCTGGCAGGTGCTGGTGATTGGCAGCCAAACCCAGGTTTATCAGTTCCGTGCCGGTCAATCGATGGCAGGGGAGAGATTGACCAGTTTTGGTGAACCGAAGCTGGAGCAGGTGTTCCAGGACTTGAAACCGGCGCATACCTTTGTTTACTTTGCCTATCAGAACCCCTCGCCGGTAGTGAAAAGCGTCGCGCCTAATGGTTGATTATCCGGAACAGCAAACATGATGGACACCTCAGATAAATCTATATTGCATATCGTAAAAATAGGGCCGGAGCATTACCTGGCTTACACGCTGGCAGTACCGGATGCTGTCACGCCAAGTCCACCGCCAGCACCAGATCCGGCACCATCGCGGCCACCACCACCAACAGGTGGAGACTAAGCTCAATCCAGCAGAGAACACCATGAGCACTTCAGATAACTCTATATTACGTATCGTAAAAATCGGGCCGGAGCATTACCTGGCTTACACACTGGCGGTACCGGATGTGGTCATGCCAAGCCTACCGCCAGTACCCAGCCCTCCTCCTTTGCGGCCATCGCCATCTCTTATCCCCGATTAACCCCCAACCCACAGGAGCCACTCCATGAGTAATACCGACAATACCCCCATGTCCGACACCATGACAGTTATGCCCGGCAGCGCGCACAATTATGCTTACAGCCATTATGTGCCTATGCTCGACCCACTGGCCTACCTCAACCCGGCAGCCCTTATTGCCGCGACCACACCGCTGGAAACCATATCGGAAAACAGTGATGAGGCCACTCAGCAAGGAGGGCAGGAAACACGATAAACCCTTCGCTTTATCTGCCACTCTTCATCATGCCTGCCGTGTTAGCGGCAGGCCACTCGGTAGTTCTCTTTTCCCTTCTGTTGTCCTCTCCAATACTCTCTCAAGGTACTGAACATGCAAGATGTTATCCAAACCATTAATTCCACCGATAAACTGTTTCACGACGGCAACCCTGCCAGCGGCGAGCCCGGCACCATCGTTAACGCCACTTGGCTGAACGGTGTGCAAGGCGCTACCACGGCCACGCAGCAGGAATTAATCAGCCTGATTAAAGACAGTGGCCAAACAGTCGACCCCAAACGCACAGACCAAGTCTTACAAGCGGTGAGAAAAGTAGCCTGGAATGGCACTGCCAGACCCACCACTTTGGCCGGTTACGGCATTACTGATGCGATGAAAACCAGCGATTGGGGTGTGCAGGGTTATACCCAGCTGGATGTCGGCAGCGGCAAGCCATTTGCGACGATTCAGGATGCCTGGGACAGCCTGAACGGTAAAACCCTGCAAGCCGATGTATTAATCAAGGTGGCCGATGGCGAGTACAAAACCACCGGCCTCACTTTGACCCACCAACCTTTCGCCCATCGCATCCGTATCGAAGGCAATATCGCCAACCCGACCGCCTGCAAAATCCGTTTTATTGCCGATGTGAATAAACAAAGCCATGGCGTGATATTCAGCAATGTGCGCGGGGTGGCGTTCTCTGGTTTTCATCTGATCGGTGAAGGCACTGCCACCAATTGGACGCATCGTTGTCTGTTGGTACAGGATAGCTCGCAGGTGGTTAGTGCTGCCAATGCGCTGATTGTCGAGGGAGGTGTGAACAGTGTGTATGTTAATAATAATAGTTTCTTTGTGAGTACCGGACTTAAAGTGAGTAAGGCGAAGAATTGGGGGGTAGTTATCGGAAACGGCTCGGCCGCTGAGCTCGCTAGCTTATCTGCAGTGGGGGATGGCAAGACTACTAGTACGGTTATTCCCGCCCATATTAATCAGAATACGCCTACTATTCTCCCTAACGGCTTACTGTGTCAGGATGGTTCGCGCGCCTGGTTGGCGGATGCTAAAGTGAGTGGTGTGGCATATGGTATTTATGCTGCATGTAACGGGTATATCTGGTGTGATGGCGCCAGTGTTGATCAGGCGAACAATGGCTTTGTTGCTTATGAGGGAGGTAGGCTGCGTAACACGGGGTCTGGTGTGACAAAATTCTTACCCGCTGGCCTTCGTGGCAAAGCCACCAATTGCGATATCGGCTTTAATACGAATTGGGGCGGTGTCATGATGGTACCGATGGCCATTGCTGAAAACTGTCGAATAGGTTTCTATTGTTCCGTCAATAGTTGTATGCATGCTGATAGTGGCTGGGCGAAAAACTGTACTACGGGCTATTTGGCTGATGCTCTTGGTGTCATTAGTGCTTGGTCGACCAAAGCAGCCTCGACAGGTAATACAACGCCCTATAGTCCGGTTACCATCGGTACCGGAGCAAATGGTGGGGCTTATTTGAGTTATAGCTAAATCAGCTCATGCTGGTTGTGATTCCCAAACAGCCCTCACGGGCTGTTTTTTACTCGCACGCTCGCCCTTATTTGATACCCAAGCGCTCCATCCGGTAACGCATCGAGCGAAAGCTCAGGCCCAATTGCTTGGCAGCCTGAGTGCGGTTGTAGTGGGTGCTGTCCAGTGCCGCGATAATGGCTTCGCGTTCTATTTTGTCCAGATAATCCTGTAGCGATGCGCCTCCCGGATAGCTTGCGCTGGGTAGTGCACTTTCTTCGCCCTGCAGCGGGGTGGGGGTGAGCTGTAAATCGCTCAGCTCGATACGTTTGCCGCCGGCCAGTGCGGCGGCACGCTCCAGAATGTTTTCCAGTTCGCGAAAATTGCCGGGGTAGTTGTAAGCCAGCAAGGCCTGTTGCGCTGCGCTGCTGAGCGGAGGGATCGCTTTGCCCTGTGCAAACTGGCTGAGCAGCTTATTGATGAAGTGGGGCAGGTCTTCGCGCATTTCACGCAGTGGTGGCAGGCGTAACGGCAGCACATTGAGGCGGTAGTATAAATCCTGACGAAAGCTGCCCGCCTCGACTTTGGCCGCCAGGTCTTTGTGGGTGGCGCATAGGATGCGCACATCCACTGCCTCCTCTTGCGCACTGCCTAGCTTGCGTACCTTCTTTTCCTGAATAGCCCGTAGTAGCTTGACCTGCATGGCCAGTGGCAGGTCGGCGACTTCATCCAGAAACAGGCTACCGCCATGGGCTTGCTGGAACAGGCCTTCGCGTTCGTTGTCGGCTCCGGTAAACGCACCTTTGCGGTAGCCGAAGAATTCGCTTTCCATCAGGGTTTCCGGAATAGCGCCGCAGTTGACCGCGATAAAGGGGCGTTCGGCGCGTGAGCTATGCTCATGTATCATGCGCGCCGCCTGTTCTTTGCCGGTGCCGGATTCGCCGCTGATATAAACGGCGGCCTGGCTGCCCGCCAGTTTATCGATCAGGCGCAGCACTTCTTGAATGGCGGGCGATGTGCCATCTAGCCGTGCTTTGGCTGGTGTGGCGTGCTTGTCTATCTTGAGCGCCGATTTTACCAGGCTGCGCAGTTGCGCCAGGCTGACCGGCTTTTGCAGATAGTCGAAGGCGCCGCTTTTCATCGCCAGTACCGCATTGTCGGTATTGCCGTAAGCGGTGAGGATGGCGATGGGCACATCGAGTGCCTGCTCGTTGAGATAGTGTACCAGCGCCATGCCTTCGCCATCGGGCAGGCGCATATCGCTGAGTGCCAGGTCGAAGTGCTGCTGTTGCAGATAGTTTTTGGCCTGGGCCAGGTTAGCGGCAGTCACCACTTCCAGCCCCATTTTCAGCAGGGTCAGTTCCAGCAGTTCGCGGATATCCGGCTCATCATCCACGACCAGCACCCGTAAAGCAGCTTTAGCCATAGGTTTTGTGACAGCTCAGTTGGAACACGCCGCCGGGCGGGCAGTAATCCAACTGCGCGTCGTTGGCTTCTGCCAGTTCGCGCGCAATATACAGGCCCAGGCCGGTGCCGCTGTGTTCGGTGGTGAAAAAGGGTTCAAACAGATGGACTTGAGCGCTGGCGGAAAGGCCGGGCCCATCATCTCTGACTTGTAGCATAGTCTGTTGTGTGTCTGCGTTGACTTCGATACAGACCGAGCCTGTTTGCTGCGATGCATGCCGCCAAGCATTGTTCAGCAGATTGGTGAGAATCTGGCTGAGGTGGCCACGATCGAAGCGGATGCTGATTTGTGGCGGGCAGTGGCAGTGAATTGCCGCTGCCGCCTGTGCTTGTGCCAGGCCGAAATGTTCCAGCAGCTCATGTAGAAAGGTGGGCAGGAAGATGGTTTCGGCCTGCATACGGTCGCGCCGGTTCAGCAGCAGCACTTCGGCGACGATGGCGTTAATGCGCTGGCTATGGTGCTGAATGATGTGATTGAGCCGCAGTTTGGCCGGATCGCGTTCTTCTTCCTGCAATAATTCTGCTGCGTGGCTGATGGCGGCCAAGGGGTTGCGAATCTCATGAGCGATATTGGCGGTCAGGCGGCCCAGCGCGGCCAGCTTGATACGTTTGGCCTCTTCGGCCAGGTCGACTTGATCGCGCATGAACAGCACCAAGCCATGCACCTGGTCTACTTGCACCGGCACCATGCGACCGACTAACTGTTGGCCGCCTACCTGGCATTCGATGTGCAGGGGCGCGGCCAGGCTACCATGCTGGCGCCAACGTTCGACCAAGGGCAGCAGTTCGACGATTTGTTGGCCACGGCGGATATCGGCAAAGTAATGCTGCGCTTGCTGGTTGAATTGCTGCAGCAGGCCGCTGGTGTTAAGAACGAGTACGGCATCGCGCTGGCTTTGCAGTATCAGTTCGTTGAGCCGGTTAAGATTGGCGATTTCACCGCCACGGTGGACGGCGAGCGCTTCCGAATCGCGGGCGATGCGGCCCAGTCGCCAAGTGACGATGGCGGTGATAAAGCCGGTGGCGGCCAGCGCGGCGGAGGAGAGTAAATCACTGGCCTGGCCGCGTTCTAAGGAGTACTCGATGCCGACATAGCCAAATAGCGCCAGCGTGGCAATTGCCGCATAAAACAAGGCATAGCGGCCGCTGGACAGTAGGGCGGCGACGGCCAGATAGGGTAGCAATAGCACACCATAACCGCCGCGAATACCATCGTTCATCCCCATCAGCAGCACAATCATCGCAATATCAGCGGCAATCGCCAGTGTGAGTTGCAGGGTGAGTGCCAGGCGGCCGGTACGCAGAATAAACCACAGCGCAATCAGCACGGCGTAGCTGCTGCTCCACAGATAGAAAGCCGGGTTGGCCAGCAGCAGTGTGCCGCCGTCTTTGGCCGGCACCAGCGACATCAGCAGCAGTACCAGCAGCAGCGCGGTACGAAAGCTATTGAGGAATAGTAGCGCGCTGCGTGGGCTGAGCGGTGCCGCCGGGCTGGGGAGGGTCATATACCAGGCAGCTCGCTGATGCGGTGGATCAGTGTTCTTTTCGCCAGCGGTCGGCCCCGGCGGCCACGTTTGCCCTGGAATTCGGCCAGTGCCAGTTTTTCTTCGGCCAGTTTGCCACGTACCGACTCGGTGGCCAGCAGCACTTTATCGCCGTTGACCACGCCCAGCGCGCTAAGCGTTTCACCTTCTTCCAGCGCCATCAGCATCAGGCCACGTCCTTTGGCCAGCTCTTTCAGCTCTGCCAGCGGGAAGGCGAGCAGGCGGCCGCTGCTGGCGGCGACAACGACTTGGCTATGGTCGCCATGCTTGCTGTCCAAGGCGATAGGGGGGAGTACGGTTTCTAGTGGATTGAGGGTGATAAATGCCTTACCGGCTTTTACCCGTCCGCTCATATCGGCCAGTTTGGCAATAAAGCCGTAACCGCCGCTTCCGGCTATCACGAAGCGGGCGCTGTCCTTACCGGCAATCAGTTGGGCTGGCTTGGCCTGATCCTGCAAGTCCACCAGTGAGGCGACTGGTACGCCATCGCCGCGCCCAGTGGGGACATCGGCCGGGTCCAGAGTGTAGGCGCGGCCTTTGCTGTCCAGCACAATCAGCGGCCACACGGTACGGGTTTCCAGCACGGTGTGCAGGCTGTCACCGTCCTTGAAGCTCAGGGTGGCCAGCTCGGTATTGTGGCCGACCCTGGCGCGTATCCAGCCTTTTTGCGACAGGATGATGGTAATCGCTTCGTCGGCAATGGTTTGATTGAGGACGGCGCGCTCAGCGGTTTTGATTTCGGAGCGTCGCGCGTCGCCGTATTTGGCCGCATCGGCGCGGATTTCCTGCTCCAGCAGCTCGCGTAGTGCCGTTGGATTACCCAGAATATAGCGCAGCCCGTCACCTTCCTCGCGTAGCTCGGCCAGTTCTTTTTCCAGTTTGAAGCCTTCCAGCCGCGCCAACTGACGCAGCCGAATTTCCAGAATGTCTTCGGCCTGCAACTCGCTGAGGCCAAAGGCGGCCATCAGCTCGGGTTTAGGTTCGTCGGCCTCACGAATCACCCGGATCACTTCATCAATGTGGACGAAGGCGATCATGCGGCCTTCCAGGATGTGGATGCGCTTTTCCACTTGTGCCAGGCGATGCTGCAGGCGACGGGTGACGGTGTGGCGGCGGAAGTCCAGCCACTCGCTTAAAATCGGTTTCAGCCCTTTCTGCCCGGGGCGGCCATCCAGACCAATCATCACCAAGTTGAGCGAAACATTGCCTTCTAGGCTGGTTTGCACCAGCAGGGTATTGATGAAGTCATCCGGGTCCTGGCGGCTGGATTTGGGCTCGAAAACCAGTCGTACCGGACAGGCGCTATCGGATTCATCACGAACCCGGTCAAGCAGTGACAGCATCAGGCTCTTCAGATTCTGTTGATCCTGAGTCAGCGCTTTTTTGCCAGCTTTGATCTTGGGGTTGGTGGCTTCTTCGATCTCGGCCAGCACTTTTTGCGCGCTCGAGCCTGGCGGCAGCTCGGAAACAATCACCCGCCACTGACCGCGAGCCAGCTTTTCCACTTCCCACTTGGCACGTACACGCACACTGCCGCGCCCGCCCTCGTAAGCGCTGAGAATGTCGGCACTGGGAGTGATGATTTGGCCGCCGCCCGGGAAGTCCGGGCCGGGGATGTATTGCATCAGTTCGGCTGTGGATAAATCGGCGTTGTGCAGCAGTGCCAGACAGGCCTGGGCGACCTCGCTCAGATTATGCGGCGGTATCTCGGTGGCCAAGCCCACGGCAATACCGGAGGCACCATTGAGCAGTACCATCGGCAGCCTTGCCGGCAGCAGGCGTGGTTCTTCGAACGCGCCGTCGTAATTGGCGATGAAGTCGACGGTGCCCATATCGATTTCAGCCAGCAATAAATCAGCAATCGGTGTCAGACGTGCTTCGGTGTAGCGCATGGCGGCGGCGCCGTCGCCATCGCGGCTGCCAAAATTGCCCTGGCCGTCAATCAGCGGATAACGCAGCGTAAAATCCTGGGCCATGCGTACCAGCGCTTCATAAGCGGAGCTATCTCCGTGCGGGTGATATTTACCGAGAATCTCCCCGACCACACGTGCGGATTTAACCGGTTTGGCACCATGGGATAGTCCCATATCGCGCATTGCATATAAAATGCGGCGCTGTACCGGTTTTTGACCATCGGCTACTTCCGGCAAAGCACGGCCTTTGACCACGCTCATGGCGTATTCCAGATAGGCGCGCTCAGCATAGAGGTCGAGCGGGACCCATTCCCCTTCCGTCGATTCTGGCGGAGGGGTGGGTGGTAGGGGGGGGGGGAGCGCTGTCGCCGGTTTCCGGCGGTAAATCAGTAAACAAATCGTTATGGTTCATATCGGCAGCTTGGCTAGCGCTTGAGTTATAGTGCGTTATTTTAAGGTTTATAGTTACCAGTAGCCCCTTAGCGTAAGCTTAATATGGCTACTCATCCGAAATTTAAAGGGATTCTACTATGGCAAATTGGATAATGTGGCACTGCCACGCCTTTGACTACTTTACGCCCTTGACCTTGTATCAGGTGCTGCAACTGCGTGACAAGGTGTTTGTGCAGGAACAGCAGTCGCTGTATGGCGACCTAGATGGGATGGATATTCATTGCCTGCATTTGATGGGGCATGACGATACTGACGATCTGGTGGCGTATGCCCGGCTGCTAGCACCCGGTGACCGCTATCCGGAAGCTGCTGCTATCGGTCGTATCGTGGTGGCAGCAGAGGCGCGTGGACAAGGCTTGGGGCAGGAACTGGTGGCACAAGCCATCACCGAGTGCCAGCGCCATTTTGCCAATTGCGACATCATGCTGTCTGCTCAGTTGTCAACAGTGGGTCTATATGAGGGTTTCGGTTTCAAAGTGGTCTCACCGCCGTATGACGATGGCGGGATTGAGCATGTGGATATGCGCCGCATCCATCCGGCCAATGTGGACAAAGAAGCCGCAGAGTAAGCCAGCATGCCTGGCATTTGCCAGGCATGCTTTAATTACAGCGTGTCTTTTAACGATCGGGCCTGTAACAGAGCATCGTCGACGTTGGCTGCCATAATGTTGATGTGGCCCATCTTGCGGCCGGGTCGCGCTTGCTTTTTGCCATAGAGGTGTAGCTGAGCGTTCGGCGCTTCTGCCAGCACATCCCAGTGGGGGGCCTTCCCATTATCCTGCCAGCAATCTCCGAGCAGATTGACCATGACCACCGGGCTGAGTAGATCGGTGCGGCCAGGTAGCAGGCCACACATTGCGCGTACTTGTTGCTGGAACTGGTCGGTGAAACAGGCGCTAAGCGTATAGTGGCCCGAGTTGTGCGGGCGGGGTGCGATTTCGTTGACGATCAGGCTATCGTCTTGCAAGACGAAAAACTCCACCGCCAGCACCCCGACGTAATCAAGTGCTTCGGCCAGTTGGCAGGCCATCTGCTGCGCCTGCGCAGCTAATTCGGGGCTAACCCGTGCCGGGACAATAGACTCATCCAGAATGCCGTTAACGTGAATGTTTTCTGCCAGCGGGAACACAGCTATCTGGGCCGGGCTGGTACGCGTAACAATGGCTGACACTTCCAGTTGTAAATCCAGCATTTTTTCCAGCACACAGGCCGCGCTACCCAGCTCGGCGTAGGCGCTGCTGACCTCGTCTGCTGTGCTGACGCGCCGCTGGCCCTTGCCGTCATAGCCCAGTCTGGCGGTTTTCAGAATACCAGGCAGGTAGGGTGTCAGATCAGCATGTAGGTCCTCCTCACACTGAATCACCAGATACGGAGCCGTCGCCAGCCCGGCTTTGCGTATCCAGGATTTTTCAGCAATGCGATCCTGCGCAACTGCCACGCAGTCGGCAGAAGGGGAGACTCGCGTGGTTTTAGCCAGCTCACGTATCGCCTCGGCGTTAACGTTTTCAAATTCGGTGGTAATGGCTGCGCAAGTGCTGGCCAGTTGTTTGAGTGCGCTGCTGTCGTCAAACGCGGCACAAATATGGTGATCGGCAAAAGCCGCGGCGGGCGCATCCGGATCGGGGTCCAACACGGTGACGCCATAGCCCATGGTCTTGGCGGCAGTAGCAAACATGCGGCCTAACTGGCCGCCGCCGAGAATACCCAGCATAGCGGGGGGAAGGATGGCGGCCATTAATTTAGCTCCGGCAAAGTCATATTCAACACGGTTTGCTCCTGTTGTTGGCGGAAGGCATGCAGTTTGGCCGCCAGCTCCGGTCTTTGTGTGGCCAGCATGGCAATCGCAAATAAGGCGGCATTGGCAGCGCCGGCTTCACCAATGGCAAAGGTTGCTACCGGAATACCTTTGGGCATTTGCACAATCGAGAGCAGGGAGTCTTCGCCACGCAGATATTTAGAGGGGACGGGCACGCCCAGTACCGGTACGCTGGTTTTGGCTGCCAGCATGCCTGGCAGGTGAGCGGCGCCGCCAGCGCCGGCGATGATGGCACTCAGGCCGCGTTCAGCGGCGGTTTCGGCATAGTGGAACAGTAGATCGGGGGTGCGGTGGGCGGAAACAACACGGGTTTCGCAGGGGATAGCAAAGTCCTTCAGCATACGGGCGGCGTGTTGCATAACCTCCCAATCGCTATTGCTACCCATCACAATGCCAATTTCGATCATCGTAGCAGGGCTCACAGTTTGGGGAAAAGGCGATTCTACCCGATACCGCGCCGCTCATATACCGCTTGTGCCAGCGTGCCCAAATCGACGTATTCCAACTCACCACCTACCGGCATGCCGCGTGCAATACGACTGACTTGCAGCCCGCGTTCTTTGAGAAGCTCGCTGATCATATGCGCGGTGACTTCACCTTCGGCGGTGAAATTGGTGGCGATGATGACTTCTTGCAGCGCTTCTTCTTGCGTGCGCAGCAGTAATTTATCGAGGTTGATATCATGCGGGCCGATATTATCGAGCGGTGAAATACGTCCCATCAGCACAAAATACAAACCATCAAAACATTTGGCCTGTTCCAGAGTAAACAGGTCGGCGGGCATCTCGACCACGCACAGCAATTGCTGTTGCCGCTTGCTATCGCTGCATAGCGGGCAAAGCGGGGTCTCGCTAAACGTATTGCAGCGCTGACAATGGCGCAGATTGTGCAAGGCCCGCTCCAATGCTTGTGCCAGCTTCTGCGCACCGCTCTTGTCTTGCTGCAATAAATGAAAAGCCATGCGCTGTGCGGTTTTAGGGCCAACGCCGGGCAGGACTTTGAGGGCGTTAATCAGCTGTTCGAGGGCGGGGGGATTTTTCATCACACTTTATATGAGGGGTTGGCCACGAAATTCACAAAAAACGCGCCGAGCAAAATAGTCAGCGGCCTACACTGCTGGATAAGACGACGCATTGCGTGCTTTTTAGTGGTTTTCGTGGCTATTAAATCAGAATGGCAACTTCATCCCCGCCGGCAGGTTGAGCCCGGCAGAGAAGCCGGACATCTTTTCCTGCGTCGTCGATTCCACCTTGCGCGCAGCATCGTTCATCGCGGCAGCAATCAGGTCTTCCAGCATTTCCTTATCATCTTTAGCGTCGGCCAGCAGGCTGTCGTCCAGCGTCACACGTTTGACATCGTGAGAACAAGTCATCACAACCTTGACCATGCCCGCGCCAGATTGGCCTTCCACTTCGATAGTGGCCAATTCTTCCTGCGCTTTTTTCATGTTTTCCTGCATTTGCTGTGCCTGTTTCATCAAACCAGCTATCCCGCCTTTTCCAAACATCGTCATTTACTCCTTTATGGGTTGAATTGTTTCCATCAGCAAAGTGGCGTCAAACTCACGCAACATCTGCTGTACTACCGGGTCATTCTGCAGACACTCGCGTGCCAGTTGTACCTGCTGCTGGCGCTGGCGTGCATCCTGCATGGCAGGTGTCTCCTGCCCTAACTCCTCTATCACCACTGCTAATTCGATAGGTCGACCAAACTGATCGCTCAGCGCCTGGCGCAATTTGTCCTGATAATCGCGCCCACTCATATGGCGGAAGCTTTCCGGTACTGCCAGTTCCAGACGCTGCTGCGTCCAGCTTTTTAGCACCGAGTTCTGTGCCAGCATACGTGCGGCACCCAGCTTGGCACCCAATAGCGTTAGCAAGCCAGGCCAGTCACCATCAAAATCATAGCTGGTCTTGGCGGCTTCTTCCTGCTCTAGCGGTTCCGGCCAAACGGTTACCTGTTCCAGTTCCTCGTCTGCGTCTTCTTCCGGTTCCGTTGCTGCTGCTGGTGTGGGGGCAGCAGCGATAGCAGGCACTGGTTTGCTTACGATAGGAGCCGGTTCAGCGATGGGTGTGCTGATGTCGGCAAATTCCGCCGTGGGTGTGAGCGGAGCAGGGATAGTTTTGGTAGGTAAACCCGCAGCCTGTAAGGCCTTGGCTGCTGGCGAAGCGAGCTTGGGCTGGGTGTGGCTTGCCTGTGGGGTGGGCTGGCTGGCAGGTCTGGTACTGCTCTTGTCATGGCGGGTAGCTTCCCCGCTATGGACCGGATGAAAAGCCAGCATGCGTAATAAGGTCATGGTGAAGCCGGCCTGCTCGTCTGGGGCAAGGGCTAGGTCTTTACGGCCATGAATGGCAATCTGGTAATACAGCTGTACTTCTTCTGGGGCAATCTTTGCGGCCAGGGTAAATAGCGTGTCTCGCTCTGGCTCATCGTCAGCAATCGCCTGCGGCACCGTTTGGGCCAGCGCTATTTGTTGCAATAGCATCGCTAGTTCACTGAGCACACTGTCGAAACCGATGCCGCGCTCGGTTAGTTCGGCGGCCTCCGCCATCAATTGTCGGCCGTCGCCATCGCTCAGTGCCTGCAGCAGCGCATAGAGATAATGACTATCCACCGCACCCAGCATGGCGCGGACATCACTTTCCTTGACGGCACCCATGCCATAGGCAATGGCCTGATCTAATAAGGAGAGGCCATCGCGCATGGAGCCAGCTGCCGCACGCCCCAACAGGCTGAGCGCGGCGGTTTCGTGTGTGATGTTCTCTACGTTCAGAACATGCGCCAGATGGCTGGCGACCTGTTGCGGGGTCATATTACGCAGCGCAAATTGCAGGCAGCGACTAAGCACGGTGACCGGTACTTTTTGCGGGTCGGTCGTGGCGAGGATGAATTTGACGTGTGCCGGCGGCTCTTCCAGCGTTTTCAGCATGGCATTGAACGCACTTTTGGAGAGCATGTGCACTTCGTCGATGATGTAAACCTTGAAGCGCCCTGCCGTTGGTGCGTACTGGGCGTTTTCCAGAACCTCGCGGATATTATCGATACCTGTATTGGAAGCGGCATCAATTTCCAGCAAATCAACAAAGCGCCCGGCATCAATCTGGGTGCAGGCCGAACACTCGCCGCAGGGCTCGGCGGTGGTGCCGGTTTCGCAGTTCAGGCTTTTGGCGAGAATGCGGGCAATCGTGGTTTTGCCCACCCCACGGGTGCCAGTCAGCAAGTAGGCGTGATGCAGTTTGTGTTCATGCAGTGCATTGCTTAATGCGCGCACCACATGCTCCTGACCAACGAGGTCGGCAAAACGCTTGGGGCGCCACTTGCGGGCGAGGACTTGATAGTTCATGGGGGCGGATTTTAATTTCAATTACGACGCAAAGCGACAGGTTTAGTCGCAGAGTTGTTTTTGTTTGAGGAATTCAGCGCCCATTGCGCCAGATAACGCTCGCGCAGTTGCTCGCTGATTTCCTGTGCCGCCTTGGCGTACAGCGTGCTGCGGTTATAGCGGGTGATAACATAAAAGTTATTCAGGCCCAGCCAATAATCGGTGACGCCCGGTGCCGTTTCTAGTGGCACCAGCACGGCAGGGACATTGTCGCGCACTGGAGCATAGGGGCTAATGCCCATTTTTTTAAGCTCGGCAACTTTGTAGTGCAGATTAAATTTGTCAGCGATCAGCTTATCAATTTGTGGTCCGGCTTGTACTTGGGCGGGGATCAGCACGTCATCGCCAGCGCGCCAGCCGTGCAGTTGGAAATAGTAAGCCACACTGCCAATCACATCGGCCGGATTGTTCCAGATGTCGCGATGGCCGTCGCCATCAAAATCCACCGCCCATTTACGATAGCTGGAGGGCATGAACTGTGGCCAGCCGATAGCGCCGGCATAGGAGCCGGTCAGTGTCAGCGGGTCCTTGCCTTCTTCCTTGGCCAAGAGCAGAAACTCGGTGAGTTCTTTACGGAAAAAATCGGCACGCCGGGGATAGTTAAAGGCGATGGTGCTCAAAGAATCGGCCAGGCGAAAGCTGCCGGTAGTGCGTCCGTAATTCGATTCTATGCCCAGGATAGCAACGATGACTTCTGGGGGCACGCCATATTTCTGCTCGGCACGTTGCAGTATCGCCTGATGTTTCTTCCAGAAGGCGACGCCATTGGTCAGCGTCTTTTCACTGATCGTGCTGTTGCGAAATTGATACCAAGGTCGCGAAGTAGAGGGCTTATCCAGAATTTTGATGATATTCGGCTTGAGCTGCACATTGGCAAATACCGCTTCCAGCTCGGCGCGCTTGAATTTGCCGGTGGCGACTTGTTCATCCACATAACGTTGGACATCCGGACGAGCTAGAAAGGCAGCATCAGCCAGCGCCAAGGTGGAGGAAAAAATGGCGAACAAGCTCGCCAGCGTAAGCGTGGTTTTCATGGGGCAGCATCTATTCGGGTTGGCGGGGAGCAACCCCGCCACCATACGGCATTCACTCGGGAAAAGACAAGGCGCTCGATACCAGGCGGGACGTAATATCGACAATCGGAATCACTTGCTGATAAGCCATGCGCGTTGGCCCGACCACGCCGAGCATGCCGACGACTTGATTATTGATACGATAGGGCGCGGTCACCACTGAGCATTCATCCAGCGTCAGTACCCCGGATTCCTCGCCAATAAAAATACTGACGCCTTGCACATCGCGGCCTTGGTTCAGGAGCTTGAGTAACTCGGTTTTCCGCTCAAACACATTAAACAGCTTACGCAGCCGTGACAGATTGTCCGACAGATCACTATTGCCCAGCAGTTTGGCGCCGCCCGCAATCACCACGCTGGCATGGCTGGCATGCAGCGAATCCTGGCCAAAGCGAATGGCGGCTGACATCAGTTCGGTAATGTCGCCTTGCAGTTGCAGCAACTCATCTTCCACGTGGCGGACAATCGTGGACAAGCCCTGGCCGGCGTAATGCTGATTGATGAAATTACCGGCTTCGATCAGTTCTGATGGAGAATAATCACGTTCACTATTGAGCAGGTGGTTCTGCACATCTCCATCCAGAGTGACCAGAATCATCAAAATGCGGCGCTCGGACAGGCGCAAAAATTCAATTTGACGAAAAGCCACATCGGAGCGCTGCGGCGTTACCACGACACCGGCAAAATGGGTGAGCTCTGATAATAAAGTAGAGGCTGATTGCGCCATGTGCTGCGGGCTATTGGGCTGCAAGCTCGATTCCAGCTCCTGCAGCGCCTCGCCCTCCAGCGGGCGTATCGTCACCAGACTATCCACAAACATGCGGTAACCACGCGCGGTGGGAACGCGACCGGCAGAAGTATGTGGCGAGGTAATCAACCCCATGGCCTCCAGCTCTGCCAGCACATTACGGATAGACGCGGAAGATAAAGAGATACCTGGCAACAAGGATAGGGCTTTGGAGGCAACAGGTTGGCCGTCGGCGATATAGCGCTCAATTAAAACTTTGAGTAAATGTTGGGTACGTTCATTCATCATAATAGTCATTGTACACATGGCCGGCTGGATCGCTAAGTCATGATTAAAGCAACAAATTTTGCAAAATCAGTCTCCTGCCCCCATCTGGCGCTTTGTGCGATAATTGCGCCCAGCATTTTGCATAGAGCTGCTAATAAAGCCTTTTAAATTCGGGCTTTGTTAGCGGCTCTGTAAAGCCCCTTAACTGGAGATAGCATGGCATCCGACGACAAAAGTAAAGCGCTAGCCGCAGCCTTGGCTCAAATTGACAAGCAATTTGGTAAAGGTTCGATCATGCGCATGAGCGACAATCAAATCAATGAAAATCTGCAAGTCATTTCCACCGGATCACTGACGCTGGACTTGGCCTTGGGCGTGGGTGGCTTGCCACGTGGCCGCGTTGTGGAGGTGTATGGCCCGGAATCCTCAGGCAAAACCACCTTGTGTCTGCAAGTCGTCGCCGAAGCACAAAAGCTTGGCGGGACTTGTGCCTATATTGATGCTGAAAACGCACTCGACCCACAATATGCGCAGAAGCTGGGCGTTAAGGTGGATGATCTGCTGATTTCTCAACCGGATACCGGCGAGCAGGCATTGGAAATTTGCGACATGCTGGTGCGCTCCAGTGGTGTGGATCTAATCGTGATCGACTCGGTTGCCGCCTTAGTGCCCAAGGCTGAAATCGAAGGCGAAATGGGTGATAGCCACGTTGGTTTGCAAGCGCGTCTGATGAGTCAGGCTTTGCGTAAACTGACCGGCAATATCAAACGGACCAATACGCTGGTGATCTTCATCAACCAGATTCGGATGAAAATTGGCGTGATGTTCGGCAATCCGGAAACCACTACCGGTGGTAACGCGCTTAAATTCTACGCCTCGGTTCGTCTGGATATCCGTCGTACTGGCGGCATCAAGAAAGGCGAAGAGGTTATCGGTAACGATACCCGCGTCAAAGTGGTCAAAAACAAGGTTTCCCCGCCATTCCGTCAGGCCGATTTTGAAATTCTGTATGGTGAAGGTATCTCCCGTAATGGCGAGATCATCGAGCTGGGTGTCAAACATGGCTTCATCGAAAAATCCGGTGCCTGGTATAGCTGTAACGGCCAGAAAATCGGACAGGGTAAGGACAATACCCGTGAATGGCTGAAGAGCAATCCTAGTATCGCGGCCGATATTGAAGCCAAAATTCGCGATGCGGTCGGCATCAAGGTGGAGGTGACCGAAGCGCAAGTGGAAGAAGAGCTGCTTGATGATCCGCTGGATGCCTAAACTTAAGCTGTGATGACAAAAAGCCTGAAAGCCCGAGCCGTTGACCTGCTGGCACGCCGTGAATATTCGCGGCGCGAACTGGAACAACGGCTCGCGCCATTTGCGGAAAGCAGCGAACAACTCCAGCATCTGTTGGACGACTTGGTCAGCCAGCACTGGCAGTCTGACCAGCGCTTTGCCGAGCAATACACTCAGGCCAAAGGAAATAAATACGGCAGCCGTCGCCTGGAGCAGACTATGCGGCAGCGCGGTATTGCGGCGGATACCATCCGCGAGGTATTGCACACGCAAGATGATTTGAGCGTCGCACAGGCGCAATGGCAGAAAAAATTTGGCCGTCGTCCCGACACACCGCAAGAACAAGCGCGTCAACTGCGTTTTCTGGCCAGTCGGGGCTTTCCGATGGCCATCATCCGCCAGGTACTATCTGGCCATATCGACGATACCGACTTCCCTGCAGATGAGGAGTAAGCATTGCCCGCTAAGCACATTGAAACCAGCATAGACATCGCCGCCAGCACCGCCCAGGTATGGCAGGTATTGATGGACTGGCCACGCTATCCGGAATGGAATCCTTTCATCATCGGCCTGCATGGCCGGCACGAAGTCGGTGCGCGGCTGGTGGTGACCCTGCATCTGCAGCTTAAACAACGCATGACATTCCGTCCTCGGGTGCAGCAACTGCAAGCAGAACAAACACTCAGTTGGTTGGGGCACTGGTTACATCCCAGCCTGTTTGCCGGTGAGCATGTTTTTCAGTTGCAAGCCTTAGACGACACCCACTGCCGCTTACAACACAGCGAAGTCTTTACCGGCTGGCTGCTGCCGCTATTCGGGCAGCGCATGCTGGATAACACCCGCAAAGGTTTTGAACGTATGAATCAGGCGCTCAAACAACGGGTGGAAAGCCTGAATACCCCTTTAGCTACTGAATTCCAATCTCACGAAAATCATCATGAAAACCGCTGAAATCCGCCAGAAATTCCTTAACTTCTTTGCCGCCAAGGGACACCAGATCGTCCCCTCCAGCAGCCTGATCCCCGGTAACGACCCTACACTGATGTTTACCGTCGCCGGCATGGTGCAGTTCAAAGACGTGTTCCTCGGTTTTGAAAAGCGCGACTACACCCGTGCGACTACCAGCCAAAAATGCCTGCGTGCTGGTGGCAAGCACAACGACTTGGAAAACGTTGGCTATACCGCCCGTCACCATACTTTCTTCGAAATGCTGGGCAACTTCAGCTTTGGCGACTACTTCAAACACGATGCCATCACCTTTGCCTGGGAGTTTCTCACCGGTGAACAATGGCTGGCACTGCCCAAGGAAAAACTGCTGGTCACAGTGTATGCCAGTGATGACGAGGCTTACGATATCTGGCACCGTACCGTCGGCCTGGCCGCTGACAAAATTATCCGCATTGGCGATAACAAGGGCGCGCCTTATGCTTCCGACAACTTCTGGACCATGGGCGATACCGGCCCGTGCGGGCCTTGCAGCGAAATTTTCTACGATCACGGCTCCAGCGTTGCTGGCGGCCCGCCGGGTAGCCCGGACGAAGACGGTGATCGCTATATGGAAATCTGGAATAACGTGTTCATGCAGTTCAACCGCGATGAACAAGGTACGCTGCATCCCTTGCCCAAACCCTCGGTTGATACCGGCATGGGTCTGGAACGCCTGTCGACTGTGCTGCAACACGTACACTCCAATTATGAAACCGATGGCCTCTCCTGCTTGGTGCGTGCTGCCGCGCGCGAAACCGGCCTACCGTACAGCCAGGATGTTCCCTCGCTCAAAGTGATTGCCGACCATATCCGCGCCTGCTGTTTCATGGTGGCCGATGGCATCCTGCCTTCCAATGAAGGCCGCGGCTATGTCTTGCGCCGCATTGCGCGCCGCGCCATTCGTCATGGTTACAAGCTCGGTCAGAAAGGGCTGTTTTTCTACAAAATTGTTGCCGATCTGGTGCAGGAAATGGGCGATGCCTACCCCGATCTACGCCAAAAACAGGCGCTGATTGAGGATACGCTGCGCGCTGAAGAAATCCGTTTTGCCGAAACGCTGGAAACGGGTATGGCGCTGGTAGATGCCGCTCTGCTCAGCGGCCAGCAAACGCTGGGTGGCGACACCATTTTCAAACTGTACGACACCTACGGTTTCCCGGTAGACCTAACGGCTGACATCTGCCGTGAGCGCGATATCGAGGTCGATCTGGCCGGTTTTGAACGGGCGATGGAGGCGCAGCGCGAGCGTGGTCGTGCTGGTTCCAGCTTTAAAATTGCCGGCAAACTCAGCTATAGCGGTGCCGATACCCATTTTCATGGCTATGAGCAAAGCAGCGTCAGCGCTAAAGTACTGGCGTTGTATCAGGATGGTCAGGCAGTCGCGCAGCTTGGTGCTGGCGCTCAAGGGGTGGTTGTGCTCGACAATACCCCGTTCTATGCCGAGGGCGGTGGTCAGGTGGGAGATATCGGCACCATCAGCACCACTGGTGGTTTGGAAGCCTTGTTCCAGGTTGAAGACACCCAAAAAATCCAGGGGGCAGTATTTGGTCATCAGGGTGTGTTACGGCAAGGCAGTCTGCGCGTAGGTGATCAGGTCAGCGCCAGCATCGACCTGCATGCCCGCCTGGCCAGTGCGCGCAATCACTCCGCTACCCATTTATTGCATGCGGCCTTGCGCAATGTGCTGGGTGAGCATGTGGCACAGAAAGGCTCACTGGTTAACCCGGAACGCACACGCTTCGACTTTGCCCATGGCGAGCCGGTGAGTGCAGAGCAAATCGCTGAACTGGAACGGGTGATCAACCGGGTGATTACTCACAATCAGCCGGTGACAGCCAGCCTGATGAGTATGGATGAGGCGCAGAAAACCGGCGCGATGATGCTGTTTGGCGAAAAGTACGGCGACGTAGTGCGTGTGCTGCAAATGGGCGAATTCTCTACCGAACTGTGCGGCGGTACCCATGTACAGCGTACCGGTGATATCGGTCTGTTCAAAATTGTTGCCGAATCCGGTGTGGCGGCGGGTGTGCGTCGTATCGAAGCCGTTACCGGCGAAGGTGCGATTGCCTATATTCAGGCGCAGGATACCCTGCTGAAAAGCGCTGCCCATAGTTTGAAGGCACAGACCAGCGAAGAAATCGGCAGCAAGATTCACGCGCTGCAAGATAACGTCAAAACCTTGGAAAAAGAGCTGGGCAAACTCAAAGGCCAACTCGCAGCGGCAGCTGGCGATAATCTGGCTGACAGTGCCCACCGCATCGGCGCTAGCAAGGTGCTGGCGGTGGAACTACCCGGTGCCGACAATACGGCGCTACGCGAAACCCTGGACAAGCTCAAGGATAAACTCGGCAGTGCTGCCATCGTGCTGGCCAGCCAGGCCGATGGCAAAGTCACCCTGGTGGCGGGGGTGACGGCCGATCTGACCGCAAAAATCAAAGCCGGGGAACTGGTGAACTTTGTGGCGCAGCAAGTCGGCGGTAAAGGGGGGGGGCGTGCCGATATGGCACAGGCAGGCGGCACCCAGCCGCAGCAGCTGCCCGGTGCACTGGCCAGCGTAGCCGACTGGGTGGCGGCCAAGCTGTAAATCTGACGTCGTTAATGAAAACAGCCACGGCAATGCCGTGGCTGTTTTGTTTGAAGAGCATGGTTTGTGCGTTTTACGCCTGTTGACGTAAATCTTGCTTCAGTTGTGCAATCATGGGCCGAAATAAGCCATTTTTTTGAAAATAGCGCACACTATACAAATCAATTGCACGCTCAATATCGCTTTCGTTGGCTTCGCCAGTCAGCAGCACGATAGGAATATCCGCCCCGTATTTTTCCCTGATGTATTGCATGAGCGGTTCGCTCGTTTCTCCACGTCCTAATGACCAGTCCAGAATAAAAGCATCGTAGCGCTCTTGCTCCTGCGCCATTTGTAAGTGCTCCATATTGCTGAATGTTGCCGTTAAGTAACCCGCCTGCTCTAACAGGCCCTGCATCACGGTGGTGTCTTCCTCTCGGCTATCCACTATGGCAATACGGTAAGCCCCCAGTACCACATCCAACTTCAAATAAGCATAGACATTGTGCTGAGCGAGCTGGTTTGGGGCCTGAGCTGCCGGTGCTAATAACCAGCCGGGGCGGTCAACGGCTTGCCAGGCGGCTAATTCGGTGGTGACAGTTTGCACCGGGCAAGAAGACAGCCAACTGATTAACTGCGTGGTGTGCGAGAGGCTACCCGGCATGCTGGCTAGTACGGTCATGACGGTTTTGTCTGGCAGGCGGCTGCTGAGCAGCGTCGTTTCTACGCCCAAACCCTGAAAGTAATGTCCGGCCAAGGTATCCAGACGTGTGGTTTGTTTTAAGCCGAACAGATAGTCTGTGCTGGAATTTAACGACCTGGCCACTTTAACCACCTCTTCCAGGCTAAAGGCAATTCCCCCTTTAAGTTTGCGGTTGGCGCTGGAAAGATCAATTTCCAGCAAGCTGCGTAACCAGTTATTACGCTCGCGTTCGGCAATGCCACGCAGCATTAGCAGCTGATTCAAGCGTATCAGGAAATGGGTTTTGAAATTATTTGTCATGGTTATTTGACCTGACTTATTTTAATAGCAAGACGAAAATTAGCCTATCAGTAATTGCATTTACTGGCAAATAGTATGGGTGTTATGCAAAAAAAAGTTATCTACACATTGTTTTTATTAATTATTTATGAATAATGCAGTATGTGCAATTTTCAACAACATGAATTGTTTGAAAGATGCACAAATAGCCAAGGTTTCAGGAGGTGTTTTATGCATGTTTTGCAAAAAATAGAAGAGGATCATTTTGCGATCGATGTGATTGGCGGTCACCCCGTCATCATTACCAATGCAGAAATCCTGGGCGAAGCAGGTAGCGAGTGGGAGGGCTATCCCATTTTCAGCAAAGACTATCTGATTGACCTGCTGGCGATAGGGCTGGTGTATCAGGTACTGACGGTGGCTGATCTGCAACGTGCGAAGGATAAGGCCACCATTCTCAAGATTAGACAACAGCAGGAAAAGCCCGAAAGCCCGCCATATACTTTTTGACGCTTATCGTAACCCATATTAAGGAGGCAGCGACCGGCGTTGCTGGCTGTGTTCCGAATGTCTCAACTAATCTTACAAATCGCGCTGGTGCGCCAGCCGTGTCATCCACTGTCCGCACTCACTACCCAAAGCCGAACAAACACTGCCAATAAGAGCCGCTAACAACCCCCTGATCTAGCGTTGCGCCTCCTTGCCGTACTACGTTGTATTGTCTGCGTCGGCGCGCCTCGGCTCAGGGACTCTTCGAGGTTTTGTTAGCGGTTCTAATCCATGCTTTGCTTGCGGTTGAGTTCATGCGCCGCAAGGTGAGCGGTAGATGGCAAGTCGCCTAGGTATTGCGGAATCAAAAAAGCCCGGCAGTTTGCCGGGCTTGAGGTGAGGTGATTACTTGCAGTAAAGGCTGGTGCACTTATTGCCGTTAAGTGTGCCAGAGTTGTAGGAGTTGGTGAGGATGATTTTGGCGCTGCCTCGGCCACCAAAGTTATCGAAAGTGCCAATCATAGGGTCAACCGTTTTGCCCGTTATATTGCCATAGGCATTCGTGTTGCTGATCTTCAATTGGCCATTGAAAGAAGAATACTCACCCACCAAACCAGCTGCGACATTATCCGACGTTACCGCTCCTTTGGCCGTGGAGCCATTGATGTTGATCGACGCGAAGGATTCAAACGCGACACGGGCATAACCGATTAAGCCACCAGCGGTTCGTGTCGAGTTCACATTCCCACTGGCATGAGAGTTGCTGATGTTAATCAGGCTGCTGGCAGAGGCATAATTATCCAGCGTGTAAGCTTCTCCCACCAGACCACCGGCATAGCCGCTACTTGTCACACTCCCGCTAGCGTAGGAATCAGCGATGTTCACGCTGCTCTGCAGATTATCCACACTCGCTGTGTAAATATCCCCTACCAAGCCACCAGCGTAACTTTGTGCAGAGACATTCCCGCTAGCCTGTGTACGCAGAATATTGACATTCGAGCCCTCTATCTTGCCGATCAAGCCGCCTGCTGCACCAACGGCAGTCACCTTGCCGCTAGCATAGACATCGCTAACCGTTGAGTCATAACCCAGCCGTCCGATGAGGCCACCGCTGAGGCTGTTATACAGGGTGGCGTTAACCTCTCCCGTTGCATGAGCATTGGTCAGTGAGCTATAGGAAAGCGACCCTATCAAGCCCCCTGCGACTACGCCTAAGCCATTGTTCGATGTTCCGCTATTTAATGCCTGTACCGCCCCGGTGGCGTAGACGCGATCAATACTCAAATTATCGCCCGTGCCAATCAGCCCACCACCAGTCCAGCCCCTCGCTGTGACATTGCCAGTTGCGTAGGCATCGTGAATGGTGGTTGTGTTGTTAAACTGATTGAGCCTGCCTGAGGCATAACCAATGAGTCCGCCAGCATATCCAATCGCGCCTTCCACCGACCCGGTGGCGTACACATCATGAATATTGGCCGCCAGCACTTGACCGATCAAACCACCCGCTCCGGCCTCCCCCGTCACTCTGCCTTTCGCATAGGCATTGCTGAGGTCCAGCTTATAGGCAAAGCCGATCAAGCCACCACTATTCCCGGCGGAACCTTTAGAGTTCGGATCAACTGTGACATCACCCGTGGCATAAACATTGTGAATGACAGAGAAACCATCCAATGTCGAAGTATCCCCACCGATATAACCTATCAGACCACCAAGGCTAGAGCCGCCATAGTTGTCAGGGGTACGGGTGGCGGTGACATTGCCGGTAGCATAGGCATCATTCAAACTCGAGTTGTACATGATACCGAATAAGCCTCCGAGGATGCCGTAAGCGGTGATTGAGCCCGTGGCATAAACATTATCGATGGTGGAGTCGGCGACCCGGCCAATCAAGCCGCCTGCGGTGGAATAGATGCCGTTTTGTACCGTCAAGTTTCCTGTGGCATAAGCATTGTGCAGAGTGAGATTGTTAGCCCAACCAATTAAGCCACCCATGGTTGAATCGTAGGACCAGCCATCGCTGCTGATAGTGTTGTTGATGATATTAAAATTTTGCGCGTAGACATCATGTATCTGGCCACCTTCCTGCCAGCCGACCAAGCTACCCGCATAGCCACCCGAGTCTTTCGTGTTGGTGACAACGGTGCCACCCACCAGCCCCAGATTGCGTATATTGCCGGATGATCGGCCAAACAATCCGCTGTAGCCTGCATTGTTTTGCTTAATCGTTAACTGGTTGATGGTGTTGCCCAAGCCGGAGAGCGTGCCTTTGAACGTATTGTCTATCTGCACATAGGTGTTTTGGACGGGGTCATATTGCCAAGCCACTGATCCTACCGGCCGAAACCCGAGGCCGCCATTCCATTGCGCAGTCGCACTGGCGTCAATGGTATTACCCAGTACATAGCGACCACTCAGATTGTTTTCCATGGCCTGTAACTGGTTGGCGTTCTGAATCACCGTATAGGCATCACCATTCACAGCAAAACGTGCACCTTGGCCAGATAAAGTAACCGTTTTGCCCTGTGTTAGCTGATAGTCACTACCGGTACCATGATTAAAGGCAATACCAGCATTTTGGCCGGTGGCTTTGAGATTGGCATTCAGCAGCACATTATTCTGCGCGCTGAGCGTTAGTTGGCTGGCGGTATTCCAGTTAACGTCGCTATTTACTACCAAGTCACCCTGCAGACTGCGCAGTTCGATATTACTGGTACGTAAGCTGTTGACGATGGTGGCTGCACCTAGCTGCCCACTGCCGCTACCCACGGCAAGCTGGTTGGCTGCCAACTGCCAATTACCGGTCTGGCCATTGCTGCCACGGCTATCGACATAGCTATTCGCGCCCAGTGATAACTGCTGACCGCGTGTTAGTACATTACCGCCCTGACCATTGACACTGCTAACGTCGATCTGGCCATTGAATTGCAGCAGCTTGTCGGCGCTTATCTGTACATTGCCGCCACGACCGGTGCCATAACTACCATTATCCAGTTGTGCATTCAGATTGATGTTTTGGCCCTGAACCGTGATATTGCCAGCATCGCTGTTGTCGATGCCGGTACTGCTCATCCAGCCATCTGCTTGTACCGTGCCCTGACTGCTGCCGTTGAGAATAATCCGGCCCGCGCGGTCTTCCAGACTGAGCGCTTCAATAGCGCCTTGGTTATTAACGACCATATTCAGCAGCGCATTACTGTGCTGTGCGGCCAGTAGCACCTGGCCACCATCGGCTTTGATGTAACCATCGTTGTACGCTAGAGCATTGCTGGCTGCGCCGTTCAATTGCACGTTCAGCAAGCCATCGCCGACAAAATCGACGGTGATGGCTTGACCGGCGGCCAGCGTGACACTTCCCAGATTGGCCTGGATATAGCCTTCATTGCTGACCTTGCCCCCCAATAGCGCGACGCTGCCGCCATCCGCCACAATCGTCCCTTGGTTAGTTACGCTGGCTGGTGCGCTGCCGCCCTGGAGGCGGTAGCGGCTGCTAGCGAAATCAACCAGACTCATGTCCAGTGTTGATGCCACCAGCCCGCCGACATTCACCTGTGCATTGCTGCCAAACAGAATGCCGTTTGGATTAACCAGAAACACTCGGCCATTGGACGTGAGTTGACCCAGAATCTGCGAGCCATTGGTACCGACGACGCGGTTTAAGGCGATGGCGCTGCTATTGGGCTGCTGGAAGTTCACCTTATTGTTGGCACCGACATCAAAGCTCTGCCATTCGATGGCGAGTTTGGGAGTGTTTTGTTGGATGTTCATCTGCTGGCCATTCGGCTGGCTGATACTGCCAGTGCCCTGCTTGATAATGCCGCCGCTGGGTAAATCTGCAGCCGCTACACCGCCACTTAGCGCCGCGCTGGCTAAGAGCGCTAAAGCGCCACGCCGTCCGCTGCCGGGTTTGCCCTGACGACGGCTGTGCTCGCTGGCGACGACCCAACCGGCGATGGTGGTATTCCAGATAAGATTGAAAATTCTGTTCATTAAGGGACTCTCCAGAGTGTGTTGAGAAATAAGCGCTTAGTTTCTTTCGTAATGAGGGCAGATCTTGGGCGTCTGTTACCAAGCAGAAGACTGGTGAATTGCTAGTCTCTATGAGTATGTTATCGTAATTAATTATCCTTTGTCATCATTCTTAACAAATAATTCATGACCTGTTCAAGCTGCTGTATAAGCGGTGTCATCGCTTAAGCCACGCGGTTTAGACGGAAATAAAAATCCCCGTTAGGCATGCCTTGTCTCTACATCAACACCGACATCAACACCGTCCCCTATGCACCGAGACAAGGCATGCCTTATCTCTACGGATAAACCTATGTGTGTTACGGCCTGCTTACCGTTATCATGGCCGCCTGCCTTTTGCATTTTTTATCAAGATCATGATGTTGACTGTGTGTTTGTTCTCTGGCCCCGCGCAGGGGCTTTATTTTGGGTATTACCTGGCTGAGGTTTGCGTATGAGTGCTGCGTCTATCCGGGTGTTGTCGCTGATTCCGCCGATGACTCAGCTGAATACACCTTATCCGTCTACCGCGTATTTAACCGGTTTTTTACGTGCGCAGCAGATCAGCGCGGAGCAAGAGGATCTGGCACTGGCGCTGGTGTTGCAGCTGCTGTCGCCGGATAGTCTGCAGCAGCTACAGCAGGAGGCCGAGGCGCTGTCACCGCGTGCGCAGACGTCAGCGGTGCAGGCTTTTTTGGCGTTGTGGCCGCGCTATCTGGCGACCATCACGCCGACCATCGCGTTTCTACAAGGACGTGATAGCACCTTGGCGCATCGTATTGTCAGCCGTCAGTTTCTGCCGGAGGGGCCGCGCTTTGCTGCGCTGGACGTGTATATCGACGAGGAGGGCGGCGATCCGCTGGCCTGGGCCTTTGGCGCGCTGGGGGTGCAGGATAGGGCGCGCCATTTGGCTACCTTATACTTGAATGATCTGGCCGATGTGTTGCGCGATGTGGTGGACCCGCGTTTTGAATTTGTCCGTTATGCTGAATCCCTGGCGCAAAGCCAGCCCACGTTCGAGCCGCTGGCGCAGGCGTTGGCGGCACCGTTGAATCGGATAGATCGCACTTTACGCGACTTAACGCTCCAAGCTATTACCCGCCATCAGCCCGATGTGGTGCTGGTTTCGGTGCCGTTTCCCGGTGCGGTGTATGCGGCGTTTCGTATTGCGCAATGTATCAAGGCACAGTTTCCGACGCTGAAACTGTCTCTGGGTGGTGGCTTTGTCAATACCGAGTTACGCCAGTTGGCTGAACCACGGGTGTTTGATTATTTTGATTTTGTCACGCTGGACGCGGGTGAGCGTCCCTTGCTGGCCATGCTGGAGCATATACAGGGTCGGCGCGCGCAGAGCCGGTTAGTGCGGACTTTTGTGCGTGAGCAGGAGAGTGGCAATGTGCGTTATATCAATATGCAGGAGCCGGACGTACCGTTTGCCGAGGTGGGGACGCCCACCTGGGATGGCTTGCCACTGCAGCGCTATTTGTCCTTGCTGGATATGTTAAATCCCATGCACCGTTTGTGGTCGGATGGGCGTTGGAACAAGTTGACGGTGGCGCATGGCTGTTATTGGAAAAAGTGTAGCTTTTGCGATGTCAGCCTGGATTATATTTCGCGCTACGAAACCGCTTCCGCCAGCATTCTGGTGGATAGAATCGAGGCGATTATCGCGGAGACCGGGCAGACTGGCTTTCATTTTGTCGATGAGGCTGCCCCCCCTAAAGTCTTGAAGGCGCTGGCGGAAGAACTGTTGCGGCGTCAGGTGGCGATTAGCTGGTGGGGCAATATCCGCTTTGAGAAATCGTTTAGCCCGGAGTTGTGTCAGTTGTTGGCCGCCAGTGGTTGTATCGCGATTTCCGGCGGTTTGGAAGTGGCGTCAGATCGTCTGCTCAAGCTGATGAAAAAAGGCGTGTCGGTAGAGCAAGTGGCGCGGGTGACGCAGGCGTTCAGTGAGGCCGGGGTGCTGGTGCATGCTTATTTAATGTATGGCTTTCCGACACAAACGGTGCAGGACACGGTGGATGCGCTGGAGTATGTGCGGCAGTTGTTTGATTGTGGTTGTATCCAGTCAGGGTTTTTTCACCGCTTTGTTTGTACGGTGCATTCGCCGGTGGGACAACATCCGCAGGAGTATGGCGTCACTTTACAGCCTTTGCCGCCAGTATCGTTTGCGCAGAATGATGTTGGCTTTGATGACCCTACCGGTACCGATCATGCGCTGCTGGGACAGGGGCTGAATAAAGCTTTGTATAACTTTATGCATGGCATTGGTCTGGACGAGGATGTTCGTTCCTGGTTTTCGGTACGAGTGCCGCGTAGCCGGGTGCCGCGCCAGTTTATCGCGCGGGCTTTGCAGTGAATGGCCGCGTGCTGTTTGAGTTCGCTTGTGGGTTCGTTTTGAGTTTTTGCGATGGTTATCTGCGTGTTGCAGCTTGGTTTGCCTTTGGATGTGCGCTGCTCAAGCTGTTGAGGCTGCCGTGTCAGCATAAATGGATAGGATGCAGAGTAAGCTTCTTGCTCTATAAATAGGTAGTCGCCATCTCCTTAGACGCTGCTTATGTTGCGAACAATCAAGGCTAAGCTCCTGTTTTGCTCTGGTTTATTGATCTTGCTGGGTTTCGTCGTGCTAGTGAGCATCAATATCTATACCAGTTACAACAGCGCGGAAGAGAAGGTGCTGGAAAATGCCAAATTGTTGGCAGCAAGAGAAGCGGGTTTGGTGCAGCGTTTACTGGGTAGAACCTATTACTCCACTGCAGCGATGGCCGCTTCTGCTACGGCCTTGAAAATGCATTTGCCGCCAAACGCTCGTAAATTACTGTCAGAAATGATCCGCGCTCAGGTGCAGAATAACCCTGATGTAGTGGGTTGTTGGGCGGCTTGGGATGCCAATGCGTTTGATGGCCGTGATGCTGAGTTGGCGGGGACAGCGGAGAATGATGCTACTGGACGCAGTGGGGTGTATTGGTATCGCAAGGGTGGGCAGTTGAATGTAGATTGGGGTACGGCAGGGGTGGATGAGAGTGCTTACTATGTGGGTCCACACCGGACGGGTCGAGTCTGGATTACAGAGCCTTATGTTGATCCCGATGTGCATATTCTAATGAGCACGGTTTCTTTTCCTGTGATGATCGCTGGCAAAGCACAGGGCGTGGTGGGTTGTGATTTAGCGCTCAGTTATTTACAGGTACTAGCCAGCAAGATACGGCCTTATCACACTGGTTATATGAGTTTGTTTTCCAATTTAGGGGTTCAACTGGCAGGCCAGGATGCCAAGATGAATGGTAAGCCGGATGATGGTTTACCCGCAGTTATTCGGGTAGCAATCAAAGCAGGTCAGTCAGCCGAGTACAATAGTGGCGATAATTTTCGGCATTTCATCATGCCTATTGTGGTGGGTGATGCCGGTTTCCCTTGGGCCGTGCGGATTTCGATTCCATTAGATCAGGCATTTGCTCCAGCCAAGGCCGCCAGTGTACAGGCCGTGCTGGTCAGCCTGGCGGTATTGGTGGTGATCCTGTTGCTGATGGCCTTGCTGTTAAGCCGTCTATTGCGTCCTTTAAGCCGCTTGCAAACAGCGATGACTGAGCTGGCCGCCGGTGGTGGAGATTTAACGCGTCAGTTGTCCATTATCAGCAAAGATGAAATTGGTTTAGCTGCGGAGGCTTTCAATCTCTTTACCGATTCTTTGCGTCGTATGATGTTAGATGTTCGTGGCCATACCGAGGGTTTGCTAGTGGCTGTACGTGGCTTGAGTGAAGAGGTTGCTCAAATGCGTAATAGCTCCACCCGACAATCGCAGGCAGCGGATGCGACAGCCAGCAGCATTGGGGAGTTGTCGGTCAGCGTCAGACAGATTGCCGATTCGGCACAGTTAGCAGAAACCCGTTCCCGCGATGCTGGTGTGCTGTCTGATCAAGTAGCGGTAAATGTTCACGCCACCGCGCAGGAGATAGGTCGAGCTGCGCTAACGGTGCATGAATTGGCGCAGGTTTTGACTGGCATGCAGCAGCGCTCTGAGCAAATCAGCGGCATGGTGGCGGTGATTCGCGGTATTGCCGATCAGACCAATCTATTAGCCTTGAATGCCGCGATTGAAGCCGCCAGGGCAGGCGAGCAAGGGCGCGGTTTTGCGGTCGTGGCGGACGAGGTGCGTAAATTGGCGGAACGCACTGCTCAGGCTACTTTGGAAATTTCTTCGGTGATTCAGACGATACAGCAAGATACCTTGCAGGCTTCCGGCAGTATGACCAGTGCCTTGCAGCAGGTTGGCCAGGGTGTGAATCTGGCGGAGGAGTCGCGTGCTTCTATTGGCAAGATCAGTAGTAATGCCCGTGAGGTTGTGCAAAATGTAGGCGATATTGCCGCCGCTACGGCGGAGCAATCCAGTGCCAGTCAGGAAATTTCCCAACATATCGCAAGCATTCATCAGATGTTGTTACAAACCGATGGTTCTATTCAGCAGGCACATGAAGCAACGACGCTGTTGACGAAGCTGGGGGATGAGCTGGAAGTATTGATTGGCAAGTTTAAGTTGTAGACGAGGGGAGGCGGCAGCCTTCCTCTTCTCACTAAGAGCATGCCACAATGGTGGCCTGGTCTTGAAGTGAGTCTCAGCATGTCCTTAAAATTTCATGTGTTACCGGTTACCCCTTTCGCGCAGAATTGTTCCATTCTGTGGTGTACGCATACTCATAAGGCGGCAGTTGTCGATGCCGGTGGCGATATCGAGCAGATTCTGGCCTGGGTGCAGCAACAGGGCCTGACGGTGGAGAAGCTGTTGCTGACACATGGCCATATCGATCATGCCGGTGGCGCGGCGGCCTTGGCAGCACAGCTGGGTGTGGCGATTGAAGGCCCGCAACGCGCCGAAAGTTTCTGGCTGGATCAACTGCCCAATCAGGGGCAGATGTTTGGTTTTCCGCGCAGCGAAGCCCTGACGCCTACGCGTTGGCTAGAAGAGGGCGATAGCGTGACGGTGGGGGAGGAAAGCCTGCAAGTGATTCACTGCCCTGGCCATACTCCCGGTCATGTGGTGTTTTATAGTGCCAGCGCTGGCTTATTGATTGCTGGCGATGTGTTATTTCAAGGTTCAATTGGCCGTACCGACTTCCCTATGGGCAATCATCAGCAATTGATTGATGCCATTCAGCAAAAACTGTTTCTGTTACCAGACAGCACCACGGTTTTACCGGGACATGGCCCGCTGACGACAATTGGCGCGGAAAAACAGAGTAATCCCTATGTGGCTGACCCGCGTTATCGTTAATGACTGCCGATTTTGAAAAAAAGGTGATCGTCGTATTGTTGCGCTTGCCACCCGGGCGGGTGAGTACCTATGGGGTGCTGGCGCAATTGGCAGGTTATCCGCGCCATGCCCGCCATGTCGGGCGCTTGCTCGGTCAGTTACCGGCAGGCGCACAGCTTCCCTGGTTCCGCGTGTTGGGTGCCGGCGGGAAAGTATCGCGACCTGGCACTGAACAGGCAGACTGGCAACGGGTGTTGCTGGAAGAGGATGGTGTCGTGTTGTCGAGTAGCGGTCGGGTGGATTTACGTCGTTATGGCTGGCCGGAGGAGTATTTCGCGCTTGGCTAGTGTGCTTCTATTGTTAACTACTCAGTAGTCTTCCTAGTTTTATTTTCTTCCTTTCTTGATTAACAGCCGCTAACAAAACCCCAAAGAGCCCCTGAGCTAAGGCGCGCCGACGCAGACAGTACCAGTATTACGGCAAGGAGGCGCCACGCCGGATCAGGGGTTTTGTTAGCGGCGCTAAGTCTTATTCATAGCGGGCCAGAAGTAGTGTGTTGCTTCCGTCTCATCTGCATTGCGTCAATCATGTCTATATGCTTTAAATCAGAAGTAGATTGTCTTTCACGAAACAAATATTAGCCAATTTAATTAATTGTGTATAAAATTATTCTTTTTGAGATATTTGTTATATGTATATTGATCGTTTTGCGTTTTAAGACAGTTCCTATATTTCCGGGTGCCTGGCATAGGGATAATCTGGATCTTGTTGAAGATGGATGTTCTTCCAACTTATTTGGAGACAAACAAGATGAGGAAATCATGCCTGGCTATTGCTGTCGCACTGTCACTCTCTTCCTGTATGGCTGTTGCTGGCACGGTCAGTTTTCAGGGTGAATTAACCAGCAATAGCTGCGTCATGACGGTAAATGGGGCTGCTGATGCTGTGGTGTTATTACCAACAGTACTGACAAGCGCTTTGGCAACAGCTGGCCAAGTGGCGGATAAAACCAGTTTTGAGGTTTCGTTGAGCTACTGTAGTACAGCAACTCCCCAGATAAAGCTTCTTGCTAACAATATCAATGCGACTAGTGGCTCGTTCGGTGGGAACGCTAATGTAAAACTACAGTTGCTTACTACTCTGAATCAGGTGGTGAAGTTCACCTCTGCTGGAGCGGTGCTGGTACCTAGTAAATTAGTGAATAACGCGGAAACCAGCCCGCTATTCATTCAATACTATACCGAGACAACGAGCACTAAAACGCCTGGAGCGATTACTGGCAGTTTGCAATATGCGGTGGCGTATCCGTGATGAAACGCAGCCATATTCGTATCATTACTAATCATCATTTTAAATTTAATACTAATCATTTTATGTTTTAAGACTATTCCTATATTTCTTAATGCTTAATTTATGGATAATCTTTTTATCATTAAGCTTATTCATTATTTCAACCTAGATGAAGGTATATCAGATGAAAAAATCATTCTTGGCTGTTATGTGTGCTGCACTTTCCGTTTCTTCCTTCGCGACTCTTGCTAATACCATTAATTTCCAGGGCGAGCTAACAACGGCAAGCTGCGCCGTGGCCATTAATGGTGCGACAGACCCGGTAGTTTTGTTGCCGACCGTTCCTACTTCTCAGCTAAGTGCCGCGACTAACAAGGCGGGTAAAACAGATTTTACTATCGCCGTAACGGGTTGCTCTGCTACGCCGGCACCGAAAATCCGTTTTGTCTCTAGCAACTTCTCCACCGCTGGTAATTTAGTTGACCCGGCTAAGCCGACTAATCCGGTCAAACTGCAGTTGCTGGATACTGCGGGGACGGCCATGGCCCTCACCAGTGGTTCCTTTACTACTCCTACGGTTACGTTGACCGGCACGGGCTCTGCTATGAGCTATACCGGCAAGTATTCTGTTCAGTATATTGCCGAAGCAACAGGAGCTGCGGCAGGTGCGATTAATGGCAGTGTGCAGTACGCGCTTGCTTACCAGTAAGCCACACGGAATCAGCCATTTTGTTTTATTGGTCAAAAATATTAATTAGTTTTATTTAAGACTTTTCTTATATTTATTTGATGTTGATATACGGATAATATGTTTTTCGGCTATTTAAACTTATATAAAGGTATACCTGGTGAAAAAATCATTTCTGACCGTTGTGTTTGCTACCTTGTCGGTTTCTTCTTTCGCGATTTTTGCCAACACCATTAATTTTCAAGGCGAACTGACTACCAATAGCTGTGCTGTGGCTATCAATGGTGCAGCAGACCCGGTAGTTTTGCTGCCGAGTGTACCGACCGCGCAGTTAAGTGCTGCTAATAATAAGGCGGGCAAAACCGACTTCACCATCGCGGTAACTGGCTGTGTTGCTACGCCAGCACCAAAAATACGTTTTGTCGCTAGTAACTTTTCCACTGCTGGTAACTTAGTCGATCCGGCCAAGCCGACTAATCCGGTAAAACTGCAATTGCTGGATACCGCGGGGACGGCTATTGCCCTTACCGGTGGTATCTATACGACACCTACGGCTATTACGCTGACCGGCACGCCTCCTAATGCTGCCTATACTGGGACATACGGTGTGCAGTATTTTGCTGAGACAACAGGAGCGGCGGCAGGTGCGATTAATGGCAGTGTGCAGTACTCGCTTGCTTATCAGTAAAACATTACTGGCTTGCCGTTGAGGTAGGGGGCATGGGATTGCCCCTTAAACATAGTTGAAAAAAAGGATTGATCACATGAGAAAGTCTGCCCTCGCATTGAGTACCTTGTTGTGTGCGAGCCTGCTTAGTAGTGGCTCAGTATCGGCTAGTGTGGTGTTAAGTGGTACGCGGGTGATTTACGATAGCAGCCTAAGCGAAAAGTCAGTTCAGTTGAGCAATGAAGATGCAACGCCGAACTTGATGCAGGTATGGGCGGATTCCGGTGATGAAAACTCTACACCAGATAAGGCAGATGCCCCCTTTTTGGTGACTCCTCCTGTGTTTCGTATGGAGCCTAAGTCTGGTCAAACGGTACGCTTGATCTTTACCGGCAAGGATTTACCACAGGATCGTGAATCGCTGTATTTTCTGAACACTATCCAGATTCCACAGATAGATATGCGCAAAAGTGAGCAAAACCAGATGGTGGTGATGCTGCGTAATCGTCTCAAGCTGTTTTATCGCCCTCCTACGATTGTTGGCACCGCAGAAGCCGCACCTAGCTTGCTACGTTTCAATTTAAGTCAGAAAGATCATGTCTGGCATGTAACGGTGAATAATCCGACTGGTTTTCATGTGTCGCTCACTGGCGGCAAGCTCCTGCTTAAAGATAAAGAACTACCGTTTACCGCAGAGATGGTTGCGCCGTTTTCTTCTGCCAGTTGGCCGGTGTCTAGTTTGAAACAGGCGGCTGTCGTACCAGGCAATGTGACGTTCAGCTATGTCAATGACTATGGTGGTGTCAGCGAGGGTAAGGCGGCTATCGCGCCTTAAGGTGTTCAAAGTGGGTTTCAGCTGGATATAGTGAATAGCTAACCATGGCAAGCGATGTTGCGATGATATTAACAACGAATCTATCGACCAATTAAGTTAGCCATGGTTAACAAGCTGTCTAGCAAGTGGGTAATATTCATGAAAAACGGATTGCTACAGGTATTGGTTTGTTTGCTGATTTTCTTAATACTTCCTGCTCATGCTGATAACACCATCCAGTTTGAAGGAGAGGTAACCGCTAATAGTTGTGTTGTCAGTATCAATAATGATGCGGTGGGGGCGACCACCACAGTCACCTTACCAATGGTACGCACGGCGGATCTGCCTGCTAATTTGGCTCCTAGCGCGAATGTTGGTGCGACCAAGTTTACTGTTAAGATCAGTGGTTGTACCGTTAACAGCAGCCAAGCTACCCCAATCAAAGTACGTTTTGTTTCTAGCGCGACCACTAGCAGTGGTAACTTGGGGAATACGGGTACGGCGACTAATGTCCGATTACAGTTATACGATCCGGCAAACCCATCTACTGGGTTCAATCTCAACGCTAATAGTGGTGGTGGATATACGACTAATGCCTTATTGCTTGCCGCAAATCAAACCGCGCTTAGCTATGATTATGCTGTTCGCTATGTCGTCGAAGGTGGCGCAGGTGGGGCGGGTACCGTACGTGGTGCGGTGCAGTATTATTTGACTTATCAATAAATTCTAGCGAAACCTTCATCGATAGCTGAATACCTCACAGCAGTCTTCATCCGAAATAGCCGCTTATGTTTTTCTTTAAAAACAATATCTTAAATTAAGACGATTCCGATTTTGTCCATTGTGCTAATCATGGACAATCCTTGATGTTATCTATCACCCTGTATTCCCTCCAACTATGACCTCCCTGCGTCGTGCTCGCGCTGCCATACCTGCTGCTGTTACATCAGCTAGGTATTTCCCGCTCTCCGTATTAGGGGTAGCTGTGGCATTTGCTTTGCCTGCACTGACTATGGGTGCAGAGTTAGCGCAGCAGCCGAGTGAGTCTTCTGATTCAGCTTTCCATTTCGACAGTAGTCTGTTGTTAGGCTCCGCTGCGGCGCTGGGTGATGTTGAGCGTTTTAATCACGCTAATGCGGCGAGTCCTGGTACGTATCAGGTGGATGTGTACATTAATGATCATTTGCAATCACGCAAGCAAGTAGAGTTTCGTGATGATGCTAAAAATCGCGAACTCATTGCCTGTTTGGATAACGCATATTTATTGGCGGCTGGCGTACTGCCTGCCAGTTTAGGCATTACCGACAAGGTTGTGGCGGCGGATAGTGCGCAGGATAAAGCCTGTGTGCCATTACGCGAGCGTCTTGCCGGTGCTCGCTCCCAGTTCGATTTCCCCCGCTTGCGCTTGAATCTGTCTATCCCGCAGGCTTTGATGGTGAAAGTGGCACATGATAGCGTGCCGCTGGCAGAGTTGGATGTGGGTGGTCATATTGCTTTTATCAATTACGATGCCAGTTATCATTATTCAAGCTCACAAGGCAAAACTAATGATAGTTTTTATATCAATACTAATGGTGGCGTAAATCTCGATTTGTGGCGTTTACGCCAGCAGAGCAGCTATACCCGTAGCAGCGTGGGAGCGAGTGAGTTCCAGGTAACACGAGTGTATGCACAAAGAACTTTGCCCAGCCTGCAAAGCGAGTTGACGGTGGGGGAGAGTTTTACCCGTGGCAGCTTGCTTAACAGCATGAGCTTTCGTGGCGTACAAATTCAAAGCGATGAGCAGATGTTGCCGGACTCGGTACGTGGCTATGCCCCAGCTGTGCGTGGCATTGCCGCCACCAGTGCACGAGTTGTTATCCGTCAGGGTAATAACCAGATTTATCAGACCACGGTAGCTCCCGGTGCTTTCGAGATTACCGACATTGCACCGACCAGTAATCGTGGCAGTTTGGATGTTGAGGTACAAGAAGCCGATGGTCGCGTCAGCCAGTTCAGCGTGCCATTTTCTGTGGTACCACAATCGATGAGACCTGGGTATTCGCGTTATAGCGCCACGCTAGGACAGGTACGGGACATTCCGGGCAGCAAGGCGCTGTTTTCCGATGTAACGTATGAGCGCGGTATCAGTAATGCTATTACCGGCAATATGGCAGTGCGGATGTCGCAGAATTATCTGGCGCTGCTGGGTGGGGCGGTATGGGGGAGTTCGTTTGGTGCATTTGGCCTGACGACGACTTATTCGAAAAGCAGAAATATCAATGATGTCAATATCAGCGGTTGGCGTACAGGGTTGGATTATAGCTATGCGATTGCCGAAACCGGCACTAATTTTTCTCTGGGTAGCTATCGCTATTCGACTGGGGCCTTCCGTGATTTGAGCGAGGCGATCAATACCGGTTTAGCGCGCCAGCAAGGGCAAATACAAGCGATTGCTGCTTATCAGCAGCGCAATCAATTTACTGCCAATATCAGCCAGGATTTGGGTGTTTACGGTCAACTGTCACTGTCGGCTTCGGCTAGTGATTATTACAGTAACAAACAGTCCGATACCCAATTGCAGTTGTCTTACAGTAATAGTTTCCATTCGATGCAATACAGTGTATCCATCAGTCGTCAGCAGATGGGTGCGTTGAGCGGCAAAAATACTTTGGACTCCAATAGTACTAGTCAAACTAGCAATGCGGTGATGTTTTCGGTTTCTATGCCTTTAGGAAAAGAAGGTCGTGCGGCTAATTTATCCAGCTCGGTGACGCAAAGTGATGGTCGCAATAATTACCAGACTTCCTTATCCGGTCTGCTGGATGAAGCAAAAACTGTGAGTTATAACCTGGGCGTTAGCTATGATGAGCAGGGCCATGCCGCTAATTTCAATACCAGTTTGCAAAAATCCTTAGCTTTGGCCAGTGTTGGTGCGACATATTCACAGGGCCAGAACTTTTGGCAGAGCAGTGCCAGTGCTCGTGGTGCCGTTGCGGTGCATGCGGGTGGCGTTACGCTGGGGCCTTATCTGAGCGATACCTTTGCCCTGGTAGAAGCGCCGGGCGCGGCTGGTGCCTCAATCCAGAATGCTATGGGTGCCACCATAAACAGCTCAGGCTATGCGCTGGTGCCGTCGCTCAATCCATATCGTTATAACGATGTTGTGTTGGAGAACAAAGGCCTTAATCGTCATACCGAGTTGACGAATAACCAGATTCGGGTAGCACCTTATGCCGGTATGGCGGTGAAACTGAAATTTACTACCCGCTCTGGCCAGGCCTTATTGATTAAGGCGCTACAGGCAGATGGCAGTGCCTTACCTTTGGGCGCGACCGTGTATGACAGCGAAGGCAACAATGTGGGGATGGTAGGGCAGGGTGGACAGACCTATGTGCGGGTAGCCGGTAATAACGGTAAGTTGACGGTGAAATGGGGTGAGCAGGCGCAGCAACAATGCACCTTGCCTTATCAGTTGGATACGAAAGCACAGGCAGATCAGTTGTTGTCTCGCTTAGATGCCACTTGTGGCAATGCCTGAGCGATCGCAAGAGCGTGATCGAATGTGTCGGCCTATGCCGGCTTTTTTGTATCATGCCAGTGGCTGCTTTTTAGATTGAGGCTTGGCTAGATTTCCAATAAATCGATGATGCTGGCTGCTATGAGGGCAAGGGGCTTGTCTTGCTGGATGCTGCTGGATGACACCGCGTCAGTCGATATGATGTGCTGACGCGGTGCTTGTGCGTGGTTTTATTTCACAATCTGTGCCAACTCACCTTTGAGATATTTATTGGCCATGTTTTCCAGATTAATTGCCTTGATCTTGCTGGCTTGTCCGGCGGCACCAAAGGCCTCGTAGCGGGCAATGCAGATATCACGCATCGCGTTGGTAGATGCTTTCAGATATTTGCGCGGATCAAATTCGGTGGGATGCTGTGCCAGAAAGCGGCGGATAGCACCGGTGGAGGCTAGGCGCAGATCGGTATCAATGTTTACTTTACGCACGCCATGTTTAATGCCTTCCACAATTTCTTCGACGGGCACACCGTAGGTTTCGCCTAGTTTGCCGCCAAACTCATTGATGATTTGCAACCACTCCTGTGGTACCGATGAGGAGCCGTGCATCACTAGATGCGTATTAGGGATGCGGGCGTGAATTTCTTTGATACGGTCGATGCGCAACACATCGCCGGTGGGTTTTTTGCTGAATTTATAAGCGCCGTGGCTGGTACCAATGGCAATGGCCAGAGCATCCACGCCGGTATCTTTGACAAATTGGGCGGCTTCTTCCGGGTCGGTTAATAGTTGGCTGTGATCCAGCACGCCTTCCGCACCCACACCATCTTCTTCGCCGGCCATACCGGTTTCCAGGCTGCCCAGGCAGCCGATTTCACCTTCTACGGATACGCCACAGGCATGTGAAAAGTTGACCACGGTACGGGTGACATCAACGTTGTAAGCGTAGTCGGCCGGGGTTTTGCCATCGCTTTTGAGTGAGCCGTCCATCATGACCGAGGAGAAGCCCAACTGAATGGAGCGCTGGCAGATATCTGGGCTGGTGCCGTGATCCTGGTGCATGACAACCGGGATATGTGGAAATTCTTCAATAGCAGCCAAAATCAAGTGACGCAGGAAAGGCGCGCCAGCATATTTGCGTGCGCCAGCAGAGGCTTGCACGATGACGGGAGCGTCCACTTGGTGCGCAGCCTCCATAATGGCGCGCATCTGCTCGAGATTGTTAACGTTGAAAGCGGGTAGGCCGTAGCTGAATTCAGCCGCGTGGTCTAGTAGTTGGCGCATGGAAACGAGAGCCATGATTTGATCTCCTGCAAAATGCTTCCGCTATAGAGAAGCACGGTGTGTAAGTACAGCAGCTCACTGAGAGAGTGGGCTAGCCTAGTTTTAGTGTCTGGATAAACCGGTCAATAGTGCTCCGGCTCCTACAAATGCACTGCCAGATAAGCGATTGACCAGTTTGAGCCGATGAGCGCTATTTAACCAACTGGCCAATCTGGCACCACCACTGGCATAAGCCAGTTGCCAAGCCGTTTCGATGATAAAAAAAGTAGTAACCAGAACGAGCAGTTGCGGTGCTTGTGGGTGCTGCGCATTGATAAATTGTGGAAATAAGGCCATAAAAAATACAAACGCTTTGGGATTGCTCATCCCCACCATAAAACCAGTCCGAAACATACCCCAGTGAGTGTGGCTGCTGCCGATGTTTTCCCGTATTTCTGCCACCGCTTGCGGCTGGCTACGCCAGGTTTTGATGCCCAGATAGATCAAATAGGCTGCACCGGTATATTTGACGATGGAGAACAGCAGCTCGGACGTCGCTAACAGCGCACCCAGACCGGCGACTGAACCGGCAATAATCAGCACTAGCGAGCTTAGCAGCCCACCACAGGTGGACAAGCTGCGACGTACACCGTAGTGAATGCCATGCGTCATCGCTAATAACATATTGGGGCCGGGTGTGGCAGAAACAAAAAATACGGTAGTGACAAACAGTAGCCAAGTATTCAGCGGCATCTGGGGGCTCTAGTCTGGTTGAGTCAATAAAATAACGCCGTAAGTGTAACCTATCTGGTGATTTAGGGCTGCTTGGCGCTGTCGACTGGCCAATGTCCCGATTTGCCACCGCGTTTTTCTTGCAGGTGTACGCCTTCTATGACCATGTCTTTATCCACGGCTTTACACATATCGTAAATGGTCAAGAGGCCAATATTGGTGGCGGTTAAGGCCTCCATTTCCACGCCGGTTTGGCCATGGCATTCGGCGGTAACCGTGATCGCTACGCTGCTGCTAGCTTCGACGAGCTCAAATTCTACGGCGATGCGCGTCAGGCTGATTGGGTGGCAGAGGGGGATCAGGTCGGCTGTCTTTTTTGCTGCCATGATGGCAGCAATGCGCGCAATAGCGAGTACATCACCTTTTTTATGGCCACCGTCACGTATCAAGGTGAGAGTGGTGGGCTGCATGCGGATTAGCCCTGTTGCGATGGCGCGGCGCTGACTGGCTGGCTTATTGGCAATATCCACCATATGAGCTTGGCCGTTGTGATCAAAATGCGTGAGTTCTGACATGTGATGGGCTTTGGTTGCCGGGTGTGCTGGCCCGGGAAATCATCGATAAGAGTTTAAAGGGTTTAGCTGAACAGGCGAAAGAGTAGCCAGAAGCTGCTGACTACCACGACCAGGCCGCCGCTCCAACGCAAGATGGTGCCGATATAGCGCAGGTAGAGGCGGTTGCGGGTCAAGACAAAGCAGGTGATTGCCCAGCCTAGGGTCAGAATGGTTAGCAGCAGCCATAAACGCCAGAAGCCAAACATATTTAAACCAGTTCCGGTAAACGATGAAAGCTGGAGGGCACATCCAGTTCATCCGTAAAGCTGACATATTCCCAGGCATCCGGGGTAGCGAGCAGTTTGCGCAGCAGCTTATTGTTCATCGCATGTCCTGATTTATGCCCGGAAAAAGCCGCAATCAGTGGGTGGCCGATAACGTAGAGGTCTCCAATAGCATCCAGAATTTTGTGACGCACAAATTCGTCTGGAAAACGTAATCCTTCTGGGTTCAGCACGTATTCATCGTCAATCACGATCGCATTATTCAGATTGCCGCCTCGTCCTAAACCATGACTGCGCATGTACTCGACTTCGTGCATAAAACCAAAAGTACGTGCTCGGCTGATTTCATCGGTGTAGGAGTGTTTGGCAAAGTCTACTGTGCTCAGCTGTGGGCCATGACTAAAGGCCGGGTGCTTGAAGTCTATGGACAGGGTAACTTTGAAGCCGTTGTGTGGTTCCAGTTTTACCCAGACGTCGCCCTCTTCCAAGACAATGCTTTGTTTAATCCGGATAAATTGTTTTTTGGCTGTTTGTTCTTGTACTCCGGCACTTTGTAGCAGATAAAGAAAGGCTGCCGCAGAGCCATCCATAATCGGCATTTCTGCTGACGTGACTTCGACAATGAGATTGTCGATTCCAAAGCCGGCAAAGGCGGACATCAGGTGTTCAATCGTGCCCACGCGCACACCGGCATCGCTCACCAGTGTGGAGGAGAGACGTGTGTCGTTGATCAGCGCTGGGTCCGCCTTAATGCTTACCGGTTCAGGCAAGTCAGTGCGGCGAAATACAATTCCGCTATTGACTGCAGCTGGTAGTAAGGTAAGTTTTACCCTTTCTCCTGAATGCAGACCTACTCCTGTGGCGCTGATCGCTTGTTTCAGCGTGCGCTGCAATATCATGTCGAGCTTTCCAAACTAAAGCTCGATTTTACCACAGAGAGCAATTGCATTTTATTAATTGATTTTTAGAATCAAATAGTTATTTTCTATCCCTGCTTGCCTTAATCGGCTTGTTTGCGTAAGAAAGCGGGAATGTCATAGCTCTCACTGACCTCCGGGTTACTGAAGTCTGCGCTAGCTGTGCCGCGTCGCCGCCCCTGACGCATGATAGCGGGGGTATCGAAATCGTCGTAGCTAACCACTTCCACTGCGCGGTCATCGGTGCCGGTTTTGACAATTTTGATATATTCCGGGCGTTCATCGTGGCGTGAACTCTTTTTCTGACCAAGACCCGTCGCAATCAGCGTGACACGTATGGTGTCTTCGGGCATGTCGTCCACTTCGGCGGTACCGAATTTAATCTGCGCGTCTTCGTCAGCGTACTGACGCACAATGCCCATGATCTCGCGGTATTCGCTCATTTTCAGGAAGCCTGGCGCAGTGGAAATATTGACCAGCACACCACGGGCCCCTTCCAGTGTGATGTTGTCCAGTAGAGGGCTGGCTACCGCTTGCTCGGCCGCGACGCGGGCACGATCAATGCCGGAAGCGTAAGCCGAGCCCATCATGGCCAGGCCCATTTCGCTCATTACGGTGCGCACATCGGCAAAGTCGACATTGATCAACCCTGGGCAGGTAATCACTTCAGCAATCCCGGCTACCGCTCCTTTGAGTACATCATCGGCGGCTAGAAAGGCTTCGCGCATGGTGACATCTTCGCCTAATACATCCATCAGCTTGTCGTTAGGAATGACAATCAGGGAGTCAACGTGTTTTTTCAAATCTTCGATGCCATTTTTGGCGACTTTCATCCGCTTGCCTTCATGTTCAAACGGACGGGTAACCACTCCCACGGTCAGAATGCCCATTTCTTTGGCTACTTCGGCCACAACTGGGGCCGCGCCAGTACCGGTACCGCCACCCATGCCGGCAGTAACAAATACCATATTGGCACCACGCAGCATCTCGGCGATGCGTTCCCGGTCTTCCAGCGCCGCGTTACGGCCCACTTCCGGGTTGGCGCCTGCGCCCAAGCCACGGGTTAGGTTGCAACCTAGTTGCAGCTTCTGTGCGGCTTTATTGCGTTGCAGCGATTGGGCATCGGTGTTGGCGCAAATAAACTCGACGCCATGTACGTTGCCGGCAATCATATTGTCGATGGCATTGCAACCGCCCCCACCGACGCCAATAACTTTGATTACCGCAGAGACAGCGGTCTCTTGTACTACTTCAAATACCATGCCGCTCATTTTCCTCTCCTCAAATAAAGATGAGCCATATACGCTACTTGCACCCCTAGCGACTATACAATGTCATGCGTACACTAAATGTATAGTTCAGTAGTTGAGCATGAACAATATATTGTGTAATCCATTGTCAAAATAAATTTCAATTTATTTGCAATGAGCCTAAAAATTTCCGGCAAACCAGGCTTTCATTCGAGCAAAAACCTGTCCTAGCCCTGCTGCTTCGGGTTTGGTGTTTGCATGTGTTTGAATCTGATCTTTGCCATACAGCAATAAACCTACGCCAGTTGAGAAACGGGGTGTTTTGACGACCTCGGCCAAGCCGCCAACATATTTAGGTACGCCCACTCGTACCGGCATGTGGAAGACTTCTTCTGCCAGCTCCACCATCCCTGACATCAGACTGGCACCACCAGTGAGCACCATGCCGGATGACAGCATGTCTTCAAAGCCGCTACGGCGTAGTTCCTGCTGCACCAACTGAAACAGTTCCTCTACGCGCGGTTCGATCACTTCCGCTAAAGTGGCACGTGACATTTGACGTGGGCCACGTTCCCCCACTCCCGGGACTTCTATCATCTGACTGGGGTCGGCTAGTCCTACTAGAGCGACACCATGTTGAATTTTGATATCTTCCGCTTCTTTGGTTGGCGTACGCAGTGCCATCGCGATGTCATTGGTGATTTGATCGCCAGCAATCGGAATCACCGAGGTGTGACGGATGGCGCCATTGGTATAGACCGCGATATCGGTTGTGCCACCACCAATGTCAATCAGGCAGACGCCGAGATCTTTCTCATCTTCTGAGAGCACGGCAATGGCCGAAGCCATCGGTTGCAATACCAGATCGGACACTTCCAAACCACAACGCCGCACGCATTTGGTCACGTTCTGGGCTGCAGAGACAGCGCCGGTCACAATGTGTACTCGTGCTTCCAGGCGCACACCACTCATGCCCAGTGGCTCGCGCACACCCTCCTGGCCATCAATACTGTATTCCTGCGTGAGAATATGCAGTACCTGATGATCGGGTGGAATAGTGACGGCGCGCGCGGTTTCAATCACTCGCTCTATATCCATTTTGGTGACTTCGCGGTCCTTGATCGCCACCATGCCATGAGAGTTCACACTTTTAATATGGCTGCCGGCAATGCCGGCAAACACTTCGTGAATTTTACAGTCTGCCATCAGCTCGGCTTCTTCCAGTGCTCGCTGGATGGCTTGTACCGTGGATTCGATGTTGACGACCATGCCGCGCTTCAGTCCGCGTGAGGGGCTGTGACCCATGCCGATGATATTGAGCTGCCCGTCCTCAAGCACTTCTGCAACAATCGCCACAATTTTAGATGTGCCGATGTCCAGACCAACCAACATGTTTTTGCTTTCTTTTGGTTTGCTCACCTGTCGCTCCAACGCCTTAATGCTTGTTTGCTGTAACCGCCGCTGCCCGGTAGTCCGGCATGCGTACGGCGAATCCATTGGGGTAACGCATATCTACATACTCCACACGATAAGGCAGCGTTACCAGTTCTTGTTTCCAGTACTGAGCAAAGCGATTGGCACGCTGATTGATATCATTGCGTCCAAGCTCCACTTGCACCTTATTATCCAGCACCACCTTCCAGGCGCGGCGACTAGATAACCAAAGCTCTTTAGGCATGAGGCCGATCGGCGACAAGTCCTGTTTAAAGTGGCCGTACATGATGCTCATGTCTTTCTCCGCACCTGCCGGCCCGTAAAATACCGGCAGCTCCTGATCGCTGGCGGCGTCAAAACGCTCGCCATGGGTGTTGATCAGGCCATTCTCTCCCCAGCGTGCTAAGGGCATATGCTCTTCCACCTGGATGTCCAGTGTATCTGGCCAGCGCCGTCTTACTTGTGCATCGCGTACCCATGGCAATTTACTGAAAGCGGCACGGGTCTTGTCGATATCCAGCGTAAAGAAAGTGCCGGATAGCTGGTGTTCGGCAATAAATTTCAGTTGCTCCGGCGTTAGTCTTTTCATATCACCTTGAATCTGGATAGTGCGCACCGGAAAGAGTGGTGCATGTGTTACCCAAAACCCTGCGGTGTACAGCAGTATCAGCACCGAGCTGACCAGCATGAAGTTGGCCATGGCCCGTAAGAGCTGATAGTTATCCCACATAAACTCTGTCCAATACGGCCAGGCATAAATCTTCGTACTGGAGACCTTCGGCACGTGCGGCCATGGGCACCAGACTATGGCTGGTCATGCCCGGGCTGGTATTGACCTCTAGCAGATAAATATCACCGGCTTCATCCAATAAAAAGTCCACACGTCCCCAGCCTCGCCCCCCCAACACTTTAAAGGCCTGTAGGGACAAGGTGCGCGCCTGTTGTTCTTGTGCCGCGCTCAAGCCGGAAGGACAGTGATAGAGGGTGTCGTCGCGAAAATATTTGGCGTCGTAATCATAAAACTCAGTAGCAGGCTCGATTTTAATGGTGGGGTAGGCGTGGTCGCCAATAATGGCACAGGTATATTCACCACCACCAATAAATTGCTCGGCCAAAACCAGCTCATCATAACGGCGGGCCTCCTGATAGGCTGCTTTGAGCTGCCCAGCTTGCTTGACTTTGCTAACGCCAATGCTAGAACCTTCGGTGGCCGGTTTGACAAAAATAGGCAATCCCAGCTTTTGTTCTATCGCGGCAAAATCGCTATGGTCATTTAATATTTCAAAAGTAGGAATGGGTAAGCCGGCACCTTGCCAGAGCAGTTTGGTGCGCCATTTATCCATGCAGATGGCTGAAGCCATGACGCCACAGCCGGTATAGGGAATGCCCATGGTTTCCAACGCACCTTGCAGCGTACCGTCTTCACCAAATGGGCCGTGTAAGGCGATAAAAATGCGATTAAAGCCCTGATCTTTCAAGGCAGACAACGGGCGTTCGGCAGGGTCAAATGGGTGGGCATCCACCCCACGTGTTAGTAGGGCTTCCAGGACACCATTACCGCTCATCAGCGATATTTCACGTTCGGCGGAATTGCCGCCCATCATTACTGCTACTTTCCCATACTGTTGCATGACATCGGCTTTCTTATTGTTCATCATATTGCGTTCACTACTTTTGGGGGTACTTGTCCAATGGTGCCCGCTCCCATGGTGACGACGATGTCTCCGTTGCGGGCCAGGTCGTTAATGATCTGAGGCATATTGTTGATGTCTTCGACAAATACCGGTTCTACCTTGCCCAATACCCGTACTGCACGTGCTAAGGCGCGACCATCAGCAGCCACAATCGGGGCCTCGCCAGCAGCATAGACTTCGCTCAGCAATAAAACATCGACACTGGATAATACTTTGACGAAGTCTTCAAACAAGTCTCGCGTACGGGTATAGCGGTGAGGTTGAAAAGCCAGTACCAAGCGTTTGTCCGGAAATGCACCGCGCACCGCAGCCAAGGTAGCGGCCATTTCTACCGGGTGATGGCCGTAATCATCCACTAGAGTGAATTGGCCGCCCTCTTTGGCCGTTATTTCGCCATAGCGCTGAAAGCGGCGACCTACCCCGGCAAATTCGACCAAGCCTTGCTGAATGGCGCTGATGCTGGCCCCGCATTCCAGTCCAATGGCAATGGCAGACAGGGCATTGAGTACGTTATGCCGCCCAGGCATGTTCAACACCACCGGAAAACGGGTTTGTACGCCGTTCTGCACGACAACATCAAACGCCATTTGTCCGGCTAAGGCGCGGACATTTTCGGCATAGATGTCGGCACTATCATCCATGCCATAGGTAGTGACCGGTTTGCTAATGCGGTGACGAATCTCTCGCACATTGGGGTCGTCAAGACACAGGACGGCGCGCCCGTAAAAAGGCAGCCGTTGTAAAAAGTCGACAAAAGCCTGCTTCAATTTATCGAAGCTGTGGTCATAAGTGTCCATGTGGTCGGCGTCAATATTGGTAACGACGGCCATGACGGGTGTCAGATGTAAAAATGACGCATCGGACTCATCGGCTTCTGCCACCAGAAATTCACCGGAACCTAAGCGCGCATTGGTGCCCGCTGCGGTGAGTCGGCCGCCAATGACAAAAGTCGGGTCCAGCCCTGCCGCTGCGAGTACCGAAGCTGCCAGACTGGTTGTGGTGGTTTTGCCATGGGTGCCTGCGATAGCGATACCCTGCTTGAAGCGCATTAGCTCTGCCAGCATGAGCGCCCGTGGAATCACCGGGATTTTGTTGCTGCGCGCTTCCATCACTTCCGGGTTGTCGGCTTTGACTGCAGTAGAGGTAACCACCACATCGGCGCCATGCATATAGGTGGCATCATGGCCATAAAATACCCGAATTCCTAATTTAATCAGGCGCTTACTGGTTGTGCTCTCGTTGCTGTCGGAGCCGGAAACAGTAAAGCCGAGGCCATGCAGTACCTCGGCAATGCCGCACATGCCGACCCCGCCTATGCCAACAAAATGTATGTGTTTTACCCGGTGTTTCATATTTGCTTTCGTTACCAGTCTCTAGGTTAAATCCGACCTAAGGCTGCTTATTACCCTGCTAGTTGTTCGCATACATCCGCTACTCGGGCGGCTGCGCCTGGCTGTGCCAGTGCACGCGCTCTTTGCGCCATATCTAATAGTTGCTCACGCTTCAGCTCAACCAGTAATTGTGCCAGCTTGCTGGCGTTTAGTTCGTTTTGTGGCAAGTAAATAGCCGCACCCGCTGCTGCCATCCAACTGGCGTTATCGCGTTGGTGACTGGTGGTAGACACCACCAGAGGTACCAGCACACTGGCCACGCCTGCGGCACATAATTCACTGATGGTGATGGCACCTGCGCGGCAGATAATCACATCGCAACTGGCCAGACGCTGTGGCATATCATCAATAAAGGGCAGCACTTCTACTTGCTCCCCCAGGCCGGCCTGCTGATAAGCTGCCAGCACGCTGGCGTGATTGGCCTCGCCGGTTTGATGCGAGACCCGTGGTCGCTGTGCTGCATCCAGCAGGGCCAGAGCAGCGGGTAGTGTTTCATTCAATACCTTGGCACCTAGGCTGCCTCCAACCACTAAAATATTCAGCGGGCCGCTGCGTTCGGCAAAGCGTTGCTCTGGATGGCTTAAGGTTTCGATTTCGTGGCGCACCGGATTACCGGTTACTAATGCTTTGGCCTGATGTTGTTGCGCAGCACTACCAGCAAAACCGCATAGCAGTTTCCGCGCGAGTGGCAGCAAAACCTTATTGCTCAGCAACAGGCTGGCATCGGCATTGACCAGTATCATCGGTTTCCATAACAAGCCGCTCATGATGCCGCCTGGTACGCAGATATAACCCCCCATACACAGCACCACATCCGGGCGGTGGCGGAACAATAAGCTGGCGCTGCGTACCAGGGCGCTGAGTAGTTGCCAACTGCCCTTCACTGCACCCAACCAACCTTTCCCGCGTAAGCCATGGAAGGGCAAGCGCTCCAGAGGGATGCCACTAGGAGGAACCAGCCGATTTTCCATGCCGCGCTCGGTGCCTAGCCAGACAACTTTCCAACCACGTTGCGCCAGTTCTTTGGCCACGGCCAGGCCGGGGACAATATGCCCGCCGGTACCTGCTGCCATCACCATCACTGTGCGATTTGTCATGTTCACTTACCTTTAACCCTGGGTGACTGTCTGTTCAATACGTTTGCTAAGTGCGACAAGCTATAATCTGTAGCCGCGCATGATACGGCGGTTTTCATAATCTATCCGTAACAATACCGCCATGGTGATCAAGCCCATCAACATGGCCGAACCGCCAAAGGACATCAGGGGCAAAGTCAGACCTTTGGTGGGTAATAAGCCCATATTCACGCCGATATTAAAAAATACTTGGATGCCCAGCCAGATACCAATGCCTTGTGCCAGTAGTGACTGGTAATAGCGTTCTAGCTTTTTCGATTCCACCCCAATATGAAAAGCCCGCTTCACAATCCAGGCATACAGACCAATCACCACACAGATGCCGACAAAACCAAACTCTTCGGCAATCACCGCCATGATGAAGTCAGTGTGCGCTTCTGGCAGATAAAACAGTTTTTCGATACTGCCCCCTAGCCCGACACCTAACCACTCGCCGCGGCCAATCGCAATCAGTGAATGGGAAAGCTGGTAGCCCTTGCCATAGGGGTCGTCCCATGGGTCCATAAAGCCAAGCACGCGCTTGAGGCGATAGGGCGAGGAAAGAATCAACAGAGAAATGGCGGTGACGGCCATTAAGGCCAGTCCAGAGAATATCCGCATATTGATCCCTCCCAGAAACAGCAGTCCCATCGCAATGGACATCACCACCATTAGTGCGCCAAAGTCGGGTTCTCGCAGCAATAGAAACGCCACCGCTACCATGGCGCTGAAAATGGGCAAAAAGCCTGCTTTCAGGCTATGCAGCAGATGGCTTTTGCGCACGGTGTAGTCGGCAGCATACAGAATGGTAGCGAACTTCATAATCTCCGATGGCTGTAGATTCAAGACCACCAAAGGTATCCAGCGTCGCGCACCATTCACGCTACGACCAATGCCGGGAATCAATACCAGTATCAGCAGGATGAGTGCTATCAGAAACAGCTTGCCCGAATAGCGTTGCCAGAACGCGGTGGGAATCTGAAACGCCATATAAGCGGCCGATAGGCCGATGGTCATAAATACGGCATGGCGCATCAGGTAGAAATAGCGATTGCCATTGGCGGCTTCAGCTTCGGCAATGGAGGCGGAATAAACCATTACCAGACTGATGGCTAACAGTAGGGCAATACCCCAGGCCAGGGCCTCATCTAGTGTTTTGCTGACGCTATAGCGTTGGGTGCCGTGAATAATCATGGTCGCCCCATTTGCTGCTGTTCGAGCTTGATTTGTTGCACAGTCTCTATGAATATCTGCGCCCGTTGGGCATAGCCGCTGAACATATCAAAGCTGGCACAGGCGGGAGAAAGCAAGACCACATCGCCAGCTTGTGCTTGTGCTATTGCCTGACGGGTAGCCTGTTCCAAACTATTGCATCTTGTGATTGGTACCGCGGAGGGGGCTAATGCGGTTGCGATTTTGTCGGCATCACGACCAATCAAAAAAACATGACGGGTAATGCGCTGACAGGCCGGGGCCAGCGGTGCAAAATCCTGGCCCTTGCCATCGCCGCCAGCGATGAGCCAGACCGGGCGGGTCATGCCGTTAAGGGCGGCCACAGTCGCACCAACATTGGTGCCTTTTGAGTCATCGATAAAGCTGACTGAGTTTATCTCGTCAACCAGTTCGACACGGTGTGCCAGTCCGTGGAAAGTTTTCAGCCCACGCAATAAAGTGGGGCGGGCGATGCCCAGGCTGTCACACAGTGCCAATGCAGCCAGCGCATTGGCGGCATTGTGCAAACCTTGTAACTGCATGTCGGCGTAGTTCAGCACCGCTTCGGCGGCGATAGTCAGCCAGTATTGATCGGCCCGCTGCTGCAATTGGTATTCGGCCGACTGGCTTAGTGCAAACCATTTCACTGTTTGTTTGCTGCGTGCCATCGCGGTGACTAGTGGGTCATCGCGATTCAGCACCTGTACCGCTGCATGTTGGAATATCTGGCTTTTGGTGTAGGCGTAGTCCAGTAGGTCATGGTAACGGTCGAGGTGATCTTCAGAAATATTCAATACCGTGGCCGCATCGGCTGCCAGGCTATAGGTGGTTTCCAGTTGAAAGCTAGAGAGTTCCAGCACCCAGACATCGGGTTGTTTGCCGCTTTGTTCTCGTTGCAATTGGGCATCCAGCACCGCCAGACCGATATTGCCGGCGACAATTACATCTAATCCGGCTTGCTGACATAAATGACCAACTAAGCTGGTGACGGTTGTTTTACCATTGGAGCCGGTGATGGCAATGACTTTGCTGCCATTGCCGCGAATCACTCGCGCCAGTAGTTCAATATCCCCCAATACTTCGCCGCCATGCTGGCGGAAAGCGGCAATGGCCGGGTGTCGGGATGGCACACCAGGGCTGATGAGCAGGAAATCGGCATCGGCAAAAGTGCTGGCTTGAAACTCACCGCTGCGTAGTTCTGCATGGGGTACTTCTGCTTGCAGCTGTGCTATCCGTTCCGGGGACGGGTGGCTATCCGCTACGCTGACGCGCGCGCCGTGTGCGTTCAGATAGCGCGCGGCGGCTAGCCCCGAGCTACCTAGTCCCACAACGATAACGTGACGATCAGCAAAATCCATTTAGCCTTCCTAACGCAGTTTGATGGTGGATAAACCGGCCAGCACCAGCATCATGGTGATGATCCAGAAACGCACCACTACCTGCGTTTCTTTCCAGCCTTTTAATTCGTAATGATGATGTAGCGGTGCCATGCGGAAGACGCGTTTGCCAGTCAGTTTGAAGGAAGCCACCTGTATCATCACCGACAAGGCTTCCACTACAAACAAGCCACCCATGATGAATAACACGATCTCCTGACGCACAATCACTGCGACGGTGCCCAAGGCAGCTCCTAGCGCTAGGGCGCCGACATCTCCCATAAATACCTGTGCCGGATAGGCGTTAAACCATAAAAACCCTAGGCAGGCACCGCACATTGCTGCGCAAAATACGACTACTTCATGGGCGCCGGGAATAAATGGCAAGCCCAAGTATTTAGAAAACAAAGCATGACCGGCGACATAGGCAAAGATGGATAAGCCAGCGGCCACCAGTACGGTAGGTAAAGCGGCCAGACCATCTAGACCATCGGTCAGATTGACGGCATTTGAGGTACCAACAATGACCAGATAAGTGAGCACACAAAACCCAACGGCTCCTAATGGGTAAGCAACTGACTTGACAAAGGGGACGATGAATTCAGTGGAGGCTGGCAGTTTGGCGGTGGCGAGTAGAAATATCGCCGCAGCGATAGCGATAGCAGATTGCCAAAGCATTTTGAACCGGGCGGAAACCCCTTTGGGATCTTTGTAAACCACTTTACGCCAGTCGTCGTAAAAGCCGAGTGCCCCCGTGCCGAACATCACGCTCAGTAATAGCCAGACGTATTTGTTGCTCAGATCGGCCCACAGCAGTGTGGTCAGACCGATAGAAAGCAGAATCAGCGAACCGCCCATAGTCGGCGTGCCAGCCTTGATCAAATGACTTTGCGGGCCATCATTGCGGATGGCCTGGCCCACTTTCAGTGCGGTAAGTTTGCGAATAACCGCCGGCCCCAATACGAGCGAAATAGCCAGCGAAGTCAGCGCCGCCATGACCGCCCGTAAAGTGGTGTAACCGAACACGCTAAAAGCGCGTACATGGTGTTCTAATAATTCAGATAACCAAAATAACACCTTATATTTCCTCTTTTGTGGCTTGCATCAAATGTTCTACCACCCGCTCCATCGCCATATAACGTGAGCCTTTGACCAGAACGGAGGCCCCCGATGGTAAGCTGTCATCGAGAAAACGGTACAACTCATCTATAGAGTCAAATGATCGGGCACCGACGCCATAGGCATCAGCAGCGTGGCGGGAGAGTTCTCCCAGGGTCAGAACTTGTTCAATTCCGCAAGTACGAGCATAAGCACCTACTTCGGCATGTAATTCGGCAGCAGTATTGCCGAGTTCACCAATATCCCCCATCACAAAGCAGCGTGGGGCGACTTGGCCGGCCAGCACATCAAGCGCTGCTTTCATTGAGTCTGGGTTGGCGTTATAGCTGTCATCAATCACATTCAAACCGCGCGGACTGTGTTTCTGCTGCAAACGTCCTTTCGCAGTGCTGAAGTCGCTTAGGCCTGCGGAGATGCTGGAGAGAGGTAGCGCCAGGCTGAGTGCAATACTGGCGGCCGCGAGTGCATTTTTGACATTGTGTATACCGGGAAGTGGTAGCCGGATTAATTGTTGGCCTTGTGGGCTGTGCAATAGGAACTGGCTATCGAGCATGCCGAGCTTGATGTCGGCGGCTGTCACATCAGCGTTGCTAGTCAATCCAAAATGAAGGGTTTGATGGGCACGGGTAGCGGCATGGAACAGGTCAAGCTGACTGTCATCGGCATTGAGTATGGCTATTCCGTCGTGGGTTAGACCGGAAAAAATCTCGGCTTTAGCACGCGCGACTTCCTGCAATGAGCCGAAGTAACCGTAGTGAGCGCGCATGGCATTATTGACCAGTGCAATCTGTGGTTTGACCAGATTGCTTAAATAACGCAGCTCGCCCGGATGGTTCATCCCCATTTCAATCACCGCATAGCGATGGTGGGCACGCAGTTGCAGCAGGGTGAGCGGCACCCCGATCTCATTGTTGAGATTGCCCAAGGTTGCCAAGACAGCCTGTTCGCCAGCATGGCTGCGCAAGATGGCTGCCAGCATTTCCTTGACCGTGGTTTTGCCATTGGAGCCGGTAATGCCGATGCGTTGCACATTCTGGCTGGCGCACCAGCCAGCTGCGAGCAGCCCAAGTGCTGACAGGGTATTGTCCACTTTGATCAGGCTGCTATTGGCCAGTTCGAAATTGCGCTCTACCAGCGCAAAAGCGCCTTTAGCGCAAACCTCGGCAACAAAGTCGTGTGCGTCAAAGCGCTCACCCTTGATGGCGATAAATAAATCCCCCGGGCGGGCCTGGCGACTATCGGTGATGACACGTAATGCCATGCCATCCGGGCCATGCAGTGTGCCTTGAGCAAAACTGGCGGCTTGCTGTAAGGAAATCATTGTGCAGCTCCCCAGGCGGTGAGGGCGGCTTCAGCGATACGAAAATCGGAAAACGGGTGCTTAACGCCAGCAATCTCCTGATATTCCTCATGGCCTTTGCCTGCGATCAAAACCGCATCACCGGCTTGGGCTTGCTGGATGGCCCACTGAATAGCTGCTGCGCGATCCGCCTCGATATGGCTGGGGCGCTGCATACCACTGACGATATCCCGAATAATATTTTCCGGGTTTTCGCTGCGCGGGTTGTCGCTGGTGACGACGCTGAAATCGGCTATTTTCTCGACAATCGCCCCCATCATTGGGCGTTTGCCAGGGTCACGATCACCACCGCAGCCAAACACGCAATATAGTTTGCCACCATTGCTGCGTAGATCGGCCAAGGTAGATAGTGCTTTTTCCAGCGCATCGGGAGTATGAGCGTAGTCAATGACGACAACCGGTTCATGGGTGCCGCCTATGCTCTGCATGCGACCACGTGCCGCTTGAATGCGCGCCAGTACCTTTGCGGCGGTAGACAGGCTGATTTGGTTGACGCACAAGGTTGTGAGGCAGGCTAGCAGATTACTGGCATTGAAACGCCCAAGTAAGCCGGTGCGGACATCGATTACTCCCCATGGGCTGGTGATGGTCAGTTGCAGACCATCAAGTGTCGCGGCCAAGGCTAGTGGCCGCACATCGCCTTGCTCAAGGCCATAAGTAATCACTTGAGTTTGTTGTTGATCCAGGCTGGCGGCCAGCTCACGTCCAAACTCATCGTCCACATTGATAATGGCGTGCGTTAAACCTTCCCAGAAAAACAGTTTTTTCTTGGCATGGCCGTAGGCTTCCATTGAGCCGTGGTAGTCGAGATGGTCACGAGTGAGGTTGGTGAAAATAGCGCTTTTGAAACTGACACCATTTACCCTGCATTGATCCAGACCATGACTAGATACTTCCATGGTGACCACTTGTGCGCCTTGACGGCGATATTCCGCTAACTTTTGCTGAACCGTGACCGGGTCTGGCGTGGTATGGGTGCTCTGTGTCAACTCCCCATAAAAACCATTACCGACAGTGCCGATCACCGCTGCTTTTTGATCTAGTAGCGAAAAAGCCTGGGCCAGCCAGTGCGAGATGGACGTTTTGCCATTGGTGCCGGTAATGCCGATAACATTGAGTGCTTGTGATGGCTGCTTATAAATAGCCGCCGCGACAATGCCGGCACGTTCCCGTAAATGCGGTATGGCCAGATTAGGCACCTGCCAGGCCGGATTCCAGCAAAAGCCTTCGGCGTCATCCCATAAGATTGCCTGTGCTCCTTTGTCCAAGGCTGCCGGAATGAAGTCGCGGCCATCGCTATGTTCGCCGCGACAAGCCAAGAACACGTCACCGGGGAGAATGCGACGGCTGTCCATCTCTAGGCGTCGAATAGTCAGGCCTAAGGTTTCCAGAACGGCTGGGTCCCAGTGAGGTAAGGCAAGTAGGCGACTTTGCATCATGTTCTTAAAAGTCCGCCGGTATCGGCGTGGATTCCGGCAATAAAGTATTATTGGAAGGTTCGTCCGGGGTAACGTTGAGCACACGTAATGCTCCACCAGCAACTTGAGAAAAAACCGGTGCGGCTACCGAGCCGCCGTAATATTTGCCGGCGGAGGGCTCATCTATCATCACAGCGACAATGATTTTGGGTGCATTACCTGGGGCAAATCCCATGAATAGCGCGCGGTGTTTATTGGCAACATAGGTACGGCCTTCGAGCTTACGCGCAGTACCGCTCTTGCCACCGATACTGTAGCCAATGATACGGCCAGCAACTGCGCCTCCACCGGGGTGACTGTTGTTCACTAATAGGTTGCGCATGGCTTCGGCTGTTCTTTCACTCAGCACCTGCTTGCCGGGTAATGGGGTGCTGGTCTTGTATAAGGAAACCGGCAGCATCACACCCTTGTTGGCAAAAATGGTATAGGCGCGGGCCATTTGTACTAGGCTCACCGAAACGCCATAACCAAAAGACATGGTTGCCTGCTCAATCGGTCGCCAGTTTTTCCAATTACGTAAACGCCCACTGGCTTCACCAGGAAACCCCGTATTAGGTGTCCGGCCGAAGCCTAGCGTATCGTAATACTGCCAAAACTCAGCTGGCGTACTCATCAAGGCCAGCTTGCTGGTACCCACGTTAGAAGATTTCTGAATAATGCCGGCGATATCCAGGCTATTTTGCGGTGAAACATCACGAATTTGCGCTGGCCCAATCGAGTAACTATGAGTATTTAATACCGTTTTGACATTGGCTTTGCCATGCTCCAGCGCTAGTGAGATGGATAAAGGCTTCATGGTGGAACCAGGCTCAAACAGATCAATGACACCACGGTTACGCATCATGTCCGGTGTGACTTTACTGCGGTTGTTGGGGTTGAATGAGGGGTAGTTGGCCAGTGCCAATAGTTCGCCAGAGTGGGCATCCAGGACGACGACGCTACCTGCCTTGGCTTTGTTCAGCTCTACAGCAGCCTTTAGCTCGCGATAAGCTAGGTATTGAATTCGATAATCGACCGCCAGCGCCAAGTTTTGACCATCATGAGGAGGCTGGATTGCCGCGACATCTTCAATCACATGGCCGCGTCTATCCTTGAGTACCACACGGCGGCCTTCTTTTCCTGCCAGCATAGATTCACGGGCCAGCTCCACACCTTCTTGGCCTTTACTGTCGACACCGGTAAAGCCAATGATGTGTGATGCTACTTCGCCTGCCGGATAAAATCGACGATATTCCTGTTGTTTGGCCAGGCCGGGAATAGCCAGCGCCATGACCTGATCCGCTAACTCCGGGCTGATTTGGCGTTTGATGTAGACAAACTCTTTTTTGCGGTCAGACAGCTTGGCCGCTAGTTCCTGTGGGGATAGATCCAGCAAGTCCGCTAAAGTGCGCAGTTTTGCCGGTGGAACGGGCTCCATATCGGCAGGGCTGGCCCATATAGTCTGCACTTGTGAACTGATAGCCAGTGGCTCACCATTACGGTCGGTGATGATGCCACGATTGGCCTCTAATAACAGCGTGCGCCTAAAGCGTGCCTCTCCCTGATTTTGTAGAAAATTCTGTTGCACTACTTGCAGGTAAACCGCTCTTCCAATAAGCGCTAAAAACAATAAGGCCAAAGCCAGCAAAACAAAATTGACGCGCCCCGGCTTCATGCGCAAGGCTGGGCTGGTGTTGGCTGGGGTGCGTTGCTGAGCGGAAGAGTAGCCTGGCATTTAAGGGTTCCTGGCTGATGAAATGATCTGAATCTGACGTGGGTCCGGCACCTGCATCTTTAGCTGTGAGGTGGCCACCTGCTCAATGAGTGCGTGAGACCCCCAAGTGCTTTGTTCTAATTGCAACTGACCAAACTCAATTTCTAATTGTTGTGCTGATTTTTGTTCTTTTTGTAAATCGCTGTATAACTTGCGAGCAACGTGCTGCGAAGTGACTACCGAACAGGCACAAAACACGGCGATCATTAGTAAGCCCATGTTGATTTTGTTCATAGGTCACTTTCCCGCCAAGATGCCTCAGTGCGTTCTGCCACACGCATAATGGCACTGCGTGCCCGTGGATTTACCTGTAGCTCCTGCTCGCCGGCTCGTATAGGCTTGCCTATGCTGCGTAGCGGCGGTTGTGCGATGTCCTGGGCACGAATCATGACCCAGGCGGGGAGTACTTCTTCGCTACCGGCGGCGCGTAGATACTGTTTGACTATGCGATCTTCTAAGGAATGAAAGCTGATAACCGCTAGGCGCCCACCTGCACACAGGCAGCGGGCAGCTTGGGGTAGGACCGCTTTCAGTTCATCTAGCTCTCGATTTACAAAGATCCTGATCGCTTGGAAGGTACGCGTTGCGGGGTCTTGACCCGGTTCCCGAGTATGGACGTTCTGCCCAACGAGCAGAGCGAGCTCACGCGTCGTTTGGAGTGGGGAAGCGCTATCCCTGTGCGCAACAATGGCTGTTGCGATCTTGCGAGCAAACCGCTCTTCACCATAAGTCTTAATAACCTCCCTGATTTCGGTTTCATCTGCTGTGGCCAGCCACTCAGCTGCCGTGATTCCACGTGTGGTATCCATGCGCATATCCAACGGTGCATCAAAACGAAAGCTGAAGCCGCGCCGCCCATCATCAATCTGTGGAGAGGACACGCCTAAATCCAGCAACACGCCATCAACCTGCGTTATATCTAAGCGAGCTAATTCCTGCGTTAGCTTATCGAAGCCTTGGTGCACAATATTGAAACGGGCATCCTGCTGTGCAAGTTGCTGGGCCGCGGCGATAGCCTCGGTATCTTTATCAAAAGCGATGAGTCGGCCTTGTGGCCCTAGTCGTGACAAAATCAGGCGGCTATGGCCGCCACGTCCAAAAGTGCAATCGACATATACCCCGTCAGGCCTTATAGCCAGAGCATCGACTGCTTCATTCAGCAGTACGGTGCGATGTACGAATAAAGGGGTATTCACAACGTAAAATCTCCAAGGTGATCCGCTAAGTCTGCGGGATCTATAGCTAGGGCATCACTTGTTTGTTTGTCCCATTCCGCAGCATTCCATAACTCAAAACGATTACCCATGCCGACTAAGGCAACATCTTTGTCCAGGCTGCTGAGCTCACGTAAGCGCGCGGGTAATAAAACACGTCCGGAGCTGTCCATGTCCAGTGTCTCGGCATGACCAAGTACTAGGCGTTGATAACGTTTTAAGGCTGGATTACCAGTAGGGAGAGCCAGTAAGCGGGCTTCAACCGGGCGCCAGTTAGCTTCTGGGTACAGCAGTAGGTGATCTGATGATTCAAGAGTGACGATTAGTTTGTGACCAAAACTGGACAGCAGTGTCTCGCGGTGCTTAGCCGGAATGGCTAAACGTCCTTTGCTATCGAGAGATAGGATGCTGACACCACCAATCATGATTTACCACCACCGACCAAAGTAAAACTTGAGAGTTTTGCTCTCCTTGGGGAAAATGACCCACTTTAACCCACTTTACCCCACCTTCTGCCACTATAAGAAAAATTTGCTGCTTGGTCAATATGAAAAAGTACTAATTCACCTTTTTAGACAATGACTTAGCGAGCAGGATTTGGGTTGTAATCTGTGTTAAATCAGAGGCTTAAAAATATTTGCAAGAGAAGATTTTTGATTGAATAAATTTACTAAATAGAAATATATTCAACAAAATTATGATTGCAAATCAATAGGTTAAATTTTTACAGAAAACGGCGGGCCATTGAGGCGCCGCCGTTTTCTATGTGTTGCAGCTTTGGGTTAACTAAGCTTTTGGCGTAAAACGTCTTGTACTTGAGTAGGGTTGGCTTTGCCTTTAGAGGCTTTCATGACTTGGCCGGCGAGGGCGTTCAGGGCTTTTTCCTTGCCGGCTTTGAACTCTTCGACTGCCTTGGGGTTCGCCGCGATCACCTCTTCCACCATTTTCTCAATAGTGCCGGTATCCGAAACTTGTTTTAGTCCATCGCGCTCGATAATGGCATCGGCAGAGAGTGGGCTTTCCCACATGGCGTCGAATACCTGCTTGGCCAGTTTATTGGATAGGGTGTTGTCGACAATGCGTGCAATGAGTCCGGCCAAGCGCTCGCTAGAGATTGGGCAGTGTTGAATCTCAAGCCCATCCCGATTGAGGCGGGCGGAAGTGTCTCCGTTAATCCAGTTGGCTACCAGCTTGCCTTCGCCGCATAGCTGGGTGCTGCTTTCAAAATAAGTGGCAGTGGCGCGGTTGCTGGTCAGTAAAGCCGCATCATAGTTGGATAGCCCGAAAGTATCGATAAACCGCTGTTTCATGGCGCCGGGTAGCTCTGGCATCTCGGTGCGTATAGCGGCAATTTGGGCATCTGCAATGCGTACTGGTAGTAAATCTGGATCGGGGAAGTAGCGATAGTCGTGAGCATCTTCTTTGCTGCGCATCATCCTAGTTTCGCCACTATCCGGATCAAACAGTACCGTGGCCTGCTCAATGCGGCCACCGTCTTCCAGCATGTCGATCTGCCATTGGATTTCGTATTTGATTGCCTGCTCTAGAAAGCGGAACGAGTTTAGGTTTTTGATCTCACGTCGGGTGCCATACTCGGCTTGTCCGACAGGGCGTACCGATACATTGGCATCTACCCGGAAGCTGCCTTCCTGCATATTGCCATCACAAATATCCAGCCAGGTGACCAGGGTGTGTAAAGCCCTGGCGTAGGCAACCGCTTCTTCGGCAGAGCGCATGTCTGGCTCCGATACCACCTCTAGCAGTGGCGTGCCAGCGCGGTTCAGGTCAATGCCACTCATGCCCTGGAAATCTTCATGCAAAGATTTGCCGGCGTCCTCTTCCATGTGGGCACGGGTCAAGTGCACGGTTTTTTCTGTGTCACCGACCAGGATGGTTAAGCTGCCGCCCTCTACGATGGGTAGATCCATTTGGCTGATCTGGTAGCCCTTGGGTAGATCGGGATAGAAGTAGTTTTTGCGGGCAAAAACGTTTTTCTGGTTAATTTTGGAGCCCAGAGCCAAACCCAGGCGGATGGCTTTTTCTACAACGGCTTTGTTTAATACAGGTAGTACGCCGGGAAAGGCGAGTTCTACTGCAGAAGCTTGGGTATTGGGTTCGGCTCCGAAAGCGGTGCTGCTGCCGGAAAAAATCTTGCTGGCCGTATTGAGTTGCACATGCACCTCAAGGCCGATAACGACTTCCCATTTCATGATTGGAAAATCCTTCTGGAAACGGTTGCTTGGCCACGAAAGCCAGGTTTATAAAACGGGGGCGCGTGTGTGCCAGTCGCTTGCCTGCTGAAACTGATGGGCTACATTCAGCATTTTGGCCTCGCTGAAATAGTCGCCAATGATTTGCAGACCGATAGGGCGGCCATTCGCGGTAAAACCGGCTGGAACGCTCATGCCCGGCAGTCCTGCCAAGTTAACCGAGAGGGTGTAGATATCCTCAAGGTACATCTGTACCGGGTCGGCAGACTTCTCCCCAATATTAAAGGCTGCGCTAGGTGCAACTGGGCCTAAAATAACATCGCATTGTTGAAAGGCACTGGCGAAGTCATTGGCAATGAGTCGCCGAATTTTTTGTGCTTTCAGATAGTAGGCATCGTAGTAGCCATGGCTTAGTACATAGCTGCCCACCAGGATGCGGCGCTTTACTTCGCTGCCAAAACCCTCGGCACGGGTTTTTTCGTACATATCGACCAGGTCTTTGTACTCGGCCGCACGGTGCCCGTAGCGCACACCGTCGAAACGGGACAAATTGGTGGAAGCTTCTGCCGGGGCGATGACATAGTAGGCTGGGATGGAAAGCTCGGTATTGGGCAGGCTGATATCGATGATATTTGCCCCCAGTTTTTGTAACTGCTTGATGGCATCATCAAGAACTTTGGCGACTTCGCTATCCAGGCCTGCGGCAAAATATTCACGCGGTAGGCCGATTCTCAAGCCGGTAAGAGGTTGTTCTAGCGAACGGCTGTAGTCTTCTGGTGGACGTTCCAGACTTGTGGAATCGCGAGCATCAAAACCTGCCATAGCATTCAGCATGAGGGCGCAGTCTTCTGCCGTTTGAGCGATTGGGCCACCTTGATCAAGCGAGGAAGCAAAGGCCACCATGCCGTAACGCGATACCACACCATAAGTTGGCTTTAATCCAGTGACGCCGCAATGGCTGGCAGGCTGGCGGATAGAGCCGCCGGTATCGGTTGCGGTGGCGACGGGCGTCAATCTGGCGGCCACAGCGGCAGCAGAGCCACCAGATGAGCCGCCAGGGATGGCTTTAAGGTCCCATGGGTTTTTTACGGCACCATAAAATGAATTCTCATTAGAAGAGCCCATAGCAAACTCATCCATATTGCTGTGACCCAGCGTCACCATGCCTGCCGCGTCGCATTGTGTAACCACATGCGCGTCATAGGGTGAAATAAAGTTATCCAACATTTTTGAGCCGCAGCTGGTTTTCCAGCCCTGCTGGCAGAAAATATCCTTATGCACCATGGGAACGCCGGTCAGAGGCCCGGCTTCTCCCGCTGCGCGGCGGGCATCTGCAACGAGGGCGGCGGCGAGCGTTCGGTCACGATCCAGCGAGATGAAAGCATTGAGTATAGGGTTGAGCGTTTCAATGCGATCTAGGTAGTGTGTGGCTAATTCAACACTGGAAACCTGTTTGCTTGCCAGTTGCTGTGCCAATTGTTTTAGAGTGGCTGAAGTCATTTCAATATGCTTGTTGTCCGAATAATATTTAAGCCACGTGACAACTCATTGGGATGGAGACAAGCGTGGCCGGGCGGCGATGCAAGATGCTGTTTTTAGAGCGGTGTTATTCGATGACTCTGGGAACCAGAAATAATCCGTTCTCTACTTGCGGGGCGATAGCCTGGAAGGCTTGGCGCTGATTGTGTTCTGTGACGACATCGTCGCGCAGGCGCAAGGGAACGTCCTGTGGATGGGCCATAGGCTCTATTCCATCAGTATTGACCGACTGCATTTTTTCGATCAGGCCGAAAATATTGTTTAGTTGTGTGCTGGTCGCCGCAATTTCCGCCTCATTCACGCTGATGCGGGCCAGTTTGGCAATGCGTACGACATCCTGATGCGTTAGCGACATGGAGCCCTCGTTAAATCCTTTAGCATTTCAAGCGTTATAGGGTATCATAGCCAGCTTAAATTTTCCCAAGATCGGTATGTGTAAACGGGAAGCAGGTTTGTTGCTCTTGTTTCTTTGCTGCCAGTGTCTTGTTGCTTGCGGCAACTCGGCAGTGTGAGTCGTCAACATATCGGTCAAGCAAATTGCTTAAGAATTAACGACTAAGCCAGCGTAGCCGCAGTGTGGCTGGGTAGGTGTCTCCTGCCCGTATATGCTGATACACCAAATTTTTCGAGCGCAGCATGCGCCCGCAACTGACGAAAACTGACCAGGATCGCCCAATGTTTCGTTCGCTGACCGGATACTTCTCCAACGACCTCGCCATCGACCTTGGCACTGCTAATACACTCATTTATATGCGCGCAAAGGGTATCGTTCTAGACGAACCTTCTGTTGTGGCCATTCAGAGTGATATACCCACTAATAAAAAATCTATTCTGGCTGTTGGCCTGGAGGCCAAGCGCATGTTGGGCCGTACGCCCGGAAGTATTCAGGCTATTCGCCCGATGAAAGATGGCGTTATCGCCGATTTCACTGTTACTGAGCAGATGCTTAAGCAGTTCATCAAAAAAGTGAACCCGAATCGTTTTTTTGCTGCCAGTCCTCGTATTGTAATCTGTGTTCCTTGCGGTTCTACCCAGGTAGAGCGCAAAGCCATTCGCGATTCTGCGCTGGCTGCCGGTGCTCGCCGGGTGGAGCTGATCGAAGAGCCTATGGCGGCGGCCATCGGTGCCGGTTTACCCGTAGAGGAGCCAACCGGCTCTATGGTGGTGGATATCGGTGGCGGCACGACTGAGGTGGGTGTGATCTCCTTGGGTGGTGTGGTTTACTCCAACTCCGTACGTGTTGGTGGGGATAAATTTGATGAGTCCATCATTAATTACATTCGCCGTAATTACGGTATGTTGATTGGTGAAACGACTGCGGAAGAGATTAAAAAGACCATTGGTTCCGCCTTCCCTGGGGCAGAAGTTCGGGAAATGGAAGTAAAGGGCCGTAATTTGGCTGAAGGCATTCCGCGTGCCTTTACTGTTTCTTCTAATGAAATTCTGGAAGCATTGACCGAGCCTTTGAATCAAATCGTGTCTGCGGTGAAAATTGCATTGGAACAGACTCCGCCAGAATTGGGTGCCGATATTGCTGATAAAGGTATGGTGCTGACCGGTGGCGGTGCATTACTGAAAGATATTGATCGTTTACTGGCCGAGGAAACCGGCTTGCCGGTATTTGTGGCCGAGGAACCATTAACTTGTGTGGTGCGTGGTTCGGGTAAGGCATTGGAAAAAATGGATAAAATTGGTGGTACTATTTTCACCAACGTACCTTAAAAAATATAAATTAATGACCTCTGCAACAGGTGTTTATCTTTATGGATGCCTGTTTCTAGCGTACTGACCCTCGTCAAGAGTTAAGTTCTGATCCGATGGATTTTGCCAACACCCCTAGTTTCTTCCGCTCCGGCCCACCGCTTGGCGCACGCTTGGCTATGGCGGTAGTGGCCTCGATTGCTTTATTGCTCGGCGACTATTACTTTGACCTGATGAGGCAGGTGCGTGACACCACTTCTTTAGTGCTTTATCCACTGCAGCGAGCAGTTAATATGCCGGCACAGGCTGCTCGTCACGCCAGCGATTTCATCAGTACGCAAGTAGAACTGAAGCATGACAATACAGTCTTGCGTACTCGCCAGTTGGAAATGTCTGCACAGTTGTCTCGCTTGGCCACGTTAGAGCGGGAATTAAGTGAACTCCGCGAGTTGAATCAGCTCAAAGCTGACTACCAACTACAGACGCAAATGGCGGAAACACTCTATACCGGGCGTGACCCATTCTCCTACAAAATCATTATCGATAAGGGTGGGGATGATTTACTTAAAGAAGGGCAACCTGTCGTCGATGCACATGGATTGTTGGGACAGGTTAGCCGTGTTCAGCCGCTTACCGCCGAGGTCACTCTGATCATTGATAAGAATCAGATGGTGCCGGTGATGCTTGCTCGTACCGGCCAGCGCGCTATTCTGTATGGCTATGGTGGCGGGGTGGAGGTACGTTATTTACCTCAGGGTATTGATGTCAAAGAGGGAGACCTTATCGTCACCTCGGGGATAGATGGAGTTTATCCACAGGGTATTCCAGTGGCGCAGGTCAGTAAGGTGGAGCGTAATCAAGGTGCTGCATTTGCGCGTCTAACTACTCGAGCGCTAGCAGGCGTGCAGCAAGCACGTTATGTGCTGGTGCTGAAAGATAAGCCGATACAACCGCGCCCGACTGAAGCCGCTATCACGACCAAAAAAAGCAAAGGCGGCAAGCAAGCTGCTACTCAGGAATAAGCCGCCGATGCCATCCGAACGCCCTAAAGAGTTATTGAAACCAGTTAAGCGCCGTTTTATTTTGCTGTCTTTTGTACTGGCAATATTGATAGAGTTGATTCCACTGCCTCATGGCAGCATCCGCTGGTTGCCTGATCTGACCGGGCTGCTTATTTTGTACTGGGTAATTAATCAGCCTAGGCGTGTCAATATCGGCATCGCTTTCAGTCTAGGTTTGATCGCCGATATCTCTACCGCAGGTTTGTTTGGTCAGCATGCACTAGCCTATTCCATCACCGCTTATCTGGCCCTCAGTCGCCAGCGTCAACTCGTTATGTTCAACCTAGGGCAGCAAGCGCTTGTCGTGCTTGGTTTGTTGCTAAGTAACCAAATCATTATGGTCGTTGTGCGTATGTTGACCGGATCTGCCTTTGTTGGCTGGGGCTATTTCCTGCCGCCATTGGTAGGGGCTTTGCTGTGGCCATTGCTTACCAAACTGATGTTGTTGCCTTACCATCGTGTTGTTACATGAGACTTGGATGGACTAGATGAGTAACCCTACCCGTCTTAAGAATTCTCAGGTAGAAGAAAGTCAGTTTCAGCTTAGGCTGGTGGTGGCTTATGTCTTTATTGTTTTAATGTTCTTGCTTTTACTTGGGCGCTTGATCTGGCTGCAAGTATGGCAGCATGAGCATTATTCCACCTTGGCACAGAATAACCGTATTTCTTTGGTGCCTATATTGCCTAACCGTGGTTTGATCGTTGATCGCAATGGTTTGGTGCTAGCACAGAATTACTCAGCCTATACCTTAGAGCTTGTGCCAAGCGAGATTGCAGACCTCTCCGCAACGATAAAACAATTACAGAGCTTGATTGCGATTGCACCACGTGACGAGCGGCAGTTCAAGCGCTTGATGGCAGAAAGTCGAAATTTTGAATCTATACCACTTAAGACCAAGCTTACGGAGGAGGAGGCTGCCCGGATCGCGGCACAGGCTTGGCGCTTTCCCGGAGTGGAGGTCAAGGCTCGCTTATTTCGTGATTATCCATATAAAGAAATTACCAGTCATGTATTGGGATACATCGGCCGTATCAATTTGCGTGATAAAGAACAATTGGAAGAAGAAGATAAAGCAACCAATTACAAAGGCTCCAATTACATTGGTAAAACAGGGTTGGAAGCTACTTATGAAGATGAACTGCATGGCACGGTTGGATTTGAAGAGGTAGAAACAGATTCCGCCGGCCGTGCTGTGCGTACCTTGCGCCATACTGCCCCTGTACACGGTAACACCTTGAAATTGGCGCTCGATATTCGTTTGCAGGAAGTGGCAGACAAATTGTTTGGTAAGCGACGAGGAGCGTTGGTAGCGATCGAGCCTTCTACGGGGGGGGTTCTTGCTTTTCTGTCTAAGCCTGGATTTGATCCGAATCTATTTATCGATGGCATCGACACCCAGACATGGAATAGCTTAAACAACGATTGGCAAAAGCCGATGGTTAATCGAGCATTACGTGGTACTTATCCACCTGGCTCTACATTCAAACCGTTCATGGCAATGGCGGCGCTAGAAACAGACTCTATTGGTCAAAAAGATATACGCGGGGCGCCTGGCTATTTCACTTTGCCCGGCTCCAGTCATCAATTCCGTGACAGCGTCAAAAGTGGTCATGGCATGGTTAACCTGCAACGTGCAATAGAGGTTTCCAGTGATACTTTTTTTTATAAATTGGCTTGGGAAATGGGGATTGATAAGATTCACCCTATGCTTAGCCAATTTAGTTTAGGTAGTAAGACTGGAATTGATTTGGATGGTGAAGCAATAGGTGTCCTCCCGTCTAAAGAATGGAAAGCCAAACGCTTTGCCCGTTATAAGCCGGAGTTTCAGCGCTGGTATCCTGCCGACGTGGTCAGTATCGGTATCGGGCAGGGATTTAATGCCTATACCCCGCTACAAATGGCTAATGCTACCGCTATTCTGGCTAATAGTGGCGAAGTCTTTAAACCGCATCTAGTGCAGGAAATCGTCAACAGTAAAACGGGGCAGTCACGCCGTGTTGAACCTCTGCCAATTCGGCAATTGCCATTCAAAAAAGGCAACTTTGATTATGTTAAACGCGGTATGGAAGGGGTGCTGACCCGAGGGACGGCTTCTAGGCTGGGTGTCGGTTTGCAATACTCCATGGCGGGTAAAACTGGTACGGCACAGGTCGTGCAAATCAAGCAAGGGGCCAAGTACAACGCAGCGGCACTAGCTGAACAATATCGTGATCACTCTTGGTTTATTGCTTTTGCGCCCGTAGACAAACCGAAAATTGCCATTGCGGTCATTGTAGAAAATGCTGGGTTTGGTGCGGCTGCAGCGGGTCCTATTGTGCGTTCGCTGTTTGATTATTATCTATTGGGTAAGATACCTGCTGAATTGAAGAGTTCAGTGAAGCCTGCTGTGCAAAATAATGTGATTGATCATGCAAACGCACCTAATTAAACGGATCTGGTTACAAATCAAACAGCCGCTAGATGGCTGGATGATGTTGTTCATCGGATTGGTGTTTGCTTTGAGCATGGTGTTGCTCTATTCAGCTAATAACCAAGGCTTTGATAAGCTGAATAACAAGCTGTTGTATACGGCACTGTCGCTGTGTGTGATGTGGGCTATTGCCCGTATAAAGCCACAAACTATGATGAACTTTGCGCCACCGGTGTATGCACTTGGAGTCTTATTACTCCTAGCCGTACACTTTAAAGGCGTTACCGTGAACGGATCGACCCGCTGGTTGGAGTTGGGTATTACTCGTATCCAGCCATCGGAAATTATGAAAATTGCTTTGCCAATGATGTTGGCCTGGTTTTTACAAAAATATGAACAGTCGCTGCGCTGGTGGCATTATCTACTGGTATTGTTGCTAATTGCTCTTCCGAGTGCGCTAGTGCTAAAACAGCCTGACTTGGGAACAACATTATTGATCGTCGCGGCCAGTCTATTCGTCTTGTTTTTTGCTGGTTTACCTTGGAAGTTTATCTTTGCCAGCATCATCGCCGGTGCTGCCAGCTTGCCCATTGTCTGGAATATGTTGCACGACTATCAGCGGGCGCGCGTCATGATGCTGATTGATCCTACTATCGACCCTTTGGGTAAGGGCTATCACATTATCCAGTCGATTATCGCTATTGGTTCTGGCGGTCCCTGGGGTAAGGGTTGGTTGAATGGTACCCAGACTCATCTCGACTACATCCCCGAACGTACTACTGATTTTATTTTTGCGGTGTACTCAGAGGAGTTTGGCCTGCTTGGCAACGTTTTCCTGCTTGCCCTGTATTTGCTGATTCTGAGTAGGGCCTTAATGATAACAGCCAGTGCGCAGACACTATATGGGCGTCTGATGGCTGGTGCGATCACTCTATCTTTTTTCTTCTACGTTTTTGTGAATATGGGAATGGTATCGGGTATTCTTCCCGTCGTTGGCGTACCGCTTCCGTTTATGTCCTATGGTGGTACTGCCACACTGACACTGTTTATTGGTATGGGGATGTTGATGAGTATCAGCAAACTCAAACGGTGAAATACTCTACCTAGCGTACTCAACATATCTCTGTCATGGCTTGGCCGTGCTAAATAAAATGGCAACGCGGGCAAGAAATTGGTTTATTGATTGCTCAATAAAGGAACTCATCTGCATGTCCATTCAACCCTTTGGTCTGCTATTCGCTATATTTTTATCCTGCTTGCCACCGGTGTCGGCTGCTACCGTGTCGGCTGTTGCGCAACATCAGCTGCAAGCCTACGCCAGCGTGGAAGGTATCACCGAATACCGCTTACCGAATGGTTTGCGCGTATTGTTGGCACCTGACGCCTCCAAGCCAACGGCTACGGTAAATATCACTTATCTGGTAGGTAGTCGCCACGAAAGCTATGGCGAAACCGGTATGGCACATTTATTGGAGCACATGCTGTTCAAAGGCACGCCAACCAGTGGCAATCTGATGCAGGAACTGGGCAAGCGTGGCATGCGCTTCAACGGTACTACTTTTCTAGATAGAACAAACTATTATCAAACTTTCCCTAGTGGTGATGATAATTTACGCTGGGCTTTGGCAATGGAAGCTGATCGGATGGTCAATAGCAAAATCGCGCAAAGCGATTTTGACACCGAGTTTTCTGTTGTGCGTAATGAGATGGAAATGGGCGAAAACAACCCACGGCAAGTATTGTGGAAACAACTGAGCGCAGTGAGTTATGACTGGCATAACTACGGTAAAAACACCATTGGTGCCCGTTCTGATGTAGAAAACGTTCGCATTGAAAACTTGCGTGCCTTTTATCGAAAATATTATCAACCAGATAATGCCGTATTACTCGTAAGCGGCAAGTTCGATCCGGCCACTACTCTGCTAATGATTCAACAAAGCTTTGGCAAAATCGCCAAACCACAGCGCCAACTACAACCTACCTGGACCGTGGAGCCGCAACGTGATGGTGCACGTGAACTACGGGTAGAGCGCGTTGGCGACCTGAAACTGGCTGCCGTGCTTTACCATATTGCCGCCGGTAGCCATCCAGATAGTGTTGCTATGCAAGTGTTAGGTGAAATTCTGGGCAATACACCTAATGGTCGTTTACATCAGTCGCTGGTTGTAGACAAATATGCCGTTGCTGTTGATGCTTGGCCATTCTCCTTAGCAGAACCAGGATATATCATCTTTTGGGCCACACTAAACAAGCAACAAAGTCAGGCAGACCTGCGCCCAGTTATGTTGGCCACTATCGAAGAAATCAAAAATAAGCCCATCACCACAATAGAACTGAAACGAGCCAAAACTACCCTGCTCAACGATATTGATAAAACCTTGAGTGACCCTGAGCTTTTAGCTATTGAAATGTCGGAGGCGATTGCTAAAGGGGATTGGCGCTTGTTTTTTTTAAATCGTGACCGTTTAGAAGCGCTAACCGTTACCGAAGTCCAACAGGCGGCAGAAAACTATTTTAAAGCAAGCAATCGAACATATGCTGAATTCGTCCCCACCAGCAAACCGGATCGCAGCATCATCCCACCGGTGCCGGATGTGGCCAAATTGGTCGCGAACTACCAAGGGCGGTCCGCAGTCAGCCAAGGGGAAGCTTTCGATGCCAGTCCTGCCAATATTGATGCTCGTACTGAGAAACTAAAGCTTAGCAATGGTGCACAACTGGCACTGCTGAGCAAAAAAACTCGTGCGGCTAAGGTTTATGGCAGTTTTAGCTTTGCTTTTGGTAATGAACATAACCTGTTTGGTCAAGCCGTACCAGCCAGCCTGGTGGCTAATATGCTGATGCGTGGTAGCGGCAAGCTAAGCCGTGCTGATATCAGCAACAAACTGGATGAGCTCAACAGCACGCTCACAATCAGCAGTAATGGGCAGGAACTCAATCTTCGTTTTGAAACAACCCGCCAATATCTGCCAGAATTATTAAACTTGCTTGCCAGTTTGCTGCAACAAGCAAGCTTTCCGACTGCAGAATTTGAACAACTCAAAAAAGAAACGATCAGTGCTTTAGAGTCGCAACGAAGTGAACCAAGAGCTTTGGCGGCCCAAGCGTTGTCACAAGCCCTCAATCCTTATTTGCCGGGAGACATCCGCTATCTTGGTCGTTTGGATGAAACGCTGCAAACTATTCAAAGTACTAATTTGGCTGCAGTAAAGGCATTTTATAAAAATTTCTATGGTGCGAATCATGCCAGGCTGGCTTTAGTCGGCGACTTTGATAGCGCCAATACCCAAACTCAATTGCAGCAACTATTTGGTAGCTGGAACAGTCCAGCGGACTACCTCCGCTTACCTCGTTTACTTCCCGCTCCTAAGCCGGGTCAACAAAAACTAGAAACGCCAGATAAAGCCAATGCTTATTATTTGGCGGCTGTACCGCTGGAAATGAGTGACCAAGATGTCGATTACCCTGCCCTGCTGGTCGCTAACAAAATTCTGGGGGGAGGAGTCAAGTCCAGACTCCTAGATCGACTGCGTCAGCAAGAAGGGATTAGCTATTCTGCGAGAAGTAGTTTTGACGCCTCCAGCTTTGACGCCGTCGGTAGTTTATCTTTGCAAGCAATCTATGCTCCGCAAAACCTGATCAAATTACAACAAGGTGTACAGCAAGAGTTAGAACGTTTGCTGCGCAATGGCATCAGTGCTGAAGAGTTGGTAGATGCTCAAAAAGCATTACAGCAGGAACGTCAAATCAGTCGAGCACAAAATGATCTGCTTGGTGACATTTTGGATATGCAGTTAGCTACTAAACGAAATATGGCTTTTAGTGCGCAGATTGATGCTGCTATTGCCAACTTGACTGTTGAGCGAGTGAATACGGCCCTGCGTAAGTACATTAATCCTGCGCAATTGACCCATGTTTATGCTGGTGATTTTGCGGCTCAACATTAACCTTTCATACCTAAATCCGTCGGTCGCTCGGTCTACTGATGGCTGATTTATTTAGCTGGTAAACCCTTATTGATAGGCCATAGTAAAGGAGTTGTTCTGTTTGTTAGAAAAATACGTACGGGAGCACGCTATTGCGCCCCATCCCGCGTATATCAATAAGGGCTAATCATGCAATATGCTCAAGACCTACTCAAAACCTTATACACCATGGCCATGTTGGTAGAAGCTAGAGATGCTTATACCGGTGGTCATTTGTGGCGTGTATCACGCTTTTCCTATCTATTGGCCGAAGATTTGGACTTGCCCAAGGCCGAAGTGGAAAAAATAGCTTTGGGTGGTTTTTTGCATGATTTAGGAAAAGTAGGTGTCCCTGACGCTATTTTAAATAAACCAGATAAACTCAGCGACGCAGAGTATGAAGTGATTAAAACGCACCCCCAGATAGGGGCTGAGTTGTTACGAGATCATCCTTTAGCGGAATTGGTGATGGATGCGGTATTGAAACACCATGAGACACCTGATGGCAAAGGCTATCCACAGGGTTTGCAAGGTGAGCAGATCCCTTTGGTTGCTCGTATTGTCGGACTTACCGATGCCTTCGATGCGATGACAAGCACACGACCTTATCGCCAGGGGATGTCATTGGAACAAGCATTGGCTATTGTGCAAGATCATCTTGGAAGTCAATTTGATCGTGTTCTAGGGGAGCGTTTTATCAAACTGGGACAGGCAGGGCACTTAAATAACATCATTAGCCATAGTGAACCTGGTATTCCATTACAACATTGTGCTGCTTGTGGGCCGATTATTGTCATTCCCCGCGCTGTAGCTGACGGAGCGGAGTTATTTTGTCCTGGTTGCGCTAGTGCTTATCGTTTATCACGACAAGGGGGACGGCTGGCACTATCTCCTGTTGGTTATACTAATCCGGCGAAAGCGCGAAGGCCTCGTGCCGATGCTGGGCTAATTTCTGACCTGCTTCATGAGTTTGGGCAAGAATTGTTGGTCTCACGCAAGCCTAGCTTGTTAGGGCGTTTGTTTGGCTAGAGTGGGGAATAGCGGTGTCGTATATTAATGGGACGCGACAACCCTGCTAGGGATTAATGGTCTGGCTTAGCTTCTTCTGAAAGAGTGATGCCATATAATTTCTTACTCTATTTTTCCATGCTAGTGACCATTGCATGTTGTGTATCGGATTGATGACTAAGAAATTTATTGATTTAAGTAGTTTTATCCCCTTATAAATTGATTATTATTCAATCGTTTAGCGGTATTTGTCTTGCTGTAAGGTAATTGGCGTATCAATAACCACAGTACGATTTATTTTTTTGGCATTGTTTTTTTTATGTAACTTTCTTGATGCATGTAAATTTTTTCATATTTATTGTTTTGTAAAATTACTCGGAAATTTCCTACAAAAGTTTCTGATTTTTCAGTTAAGTGATTCAGAAATCCCTTGGAGTCAAACTCAAGGTAAACGTGCATAATCCTGTTCATCGAATGTTTGCAGTGATTGTGCGAGACTAACTCAGCACGGATACGAAAAATACTATGGCTCTCTCTCGTCAGGCTCTTTTTGGTAAGTTAAATGGCACACTGTTTAAGAGCATTGAAAGTGCCACCACTTTCTGTAAGTTGCGTGGCAACCCTTATGTTGAACTAGTGCACTGGCTTCATCAGCTATCGCAGTCTGGTGACTCTGATTTAAAGCGCATTATTAGGCATTTCAATGTAGATGTTGAGCAGTGGGAACGTGACTTAACTAAGGCTCTGGAACAATTGCCGGTTGGTGCAAGCTCTATCAGTGATTTTTCGCATTATATAGAGTTGGCGATTGAGCGTGCTTGGATACATGCCACTTTAGAGTTTGCTGATCATAAAGTACGTAGTAGTCACTTGTTGTTAGCTTTGCTCTCCACGCCGGAGTTGCGCCGAGTTACTTTGGGTATATCCTCGGTGTTGCAGAACATTCCGGTGGAGCAATTGGTAGATTTGTTGCCTGCGATTTGTCAGGGCTCGGTGGAGGCAGGTGAGGCAGCGTACGATGGTACAGAATTGGGCGCTGCGCTACCTGGTGAGGCAAGTGGGGCGATTGCCGAAACGAATGGTAAGTCAGGTTTGGCGCGTTACTGTTCTGATCTTACTCGCTTGGCTAGGGATGGTAAGCTAGACCCGGTGTTAGGTCGTGAGCATGAAATTCGGACTATGGTCGATATTTTACTGCGTCGCCGTCAGAATAACCCTCTCCTTACCGGGGAGGCTGGAGTAGGCAAAACCGCAGTAGTTGAGGGTTTGGCTTTGGCTATAGTGAATGGCGAAGTTCCTCCTGCTTTGGCTGAAGTTCGTTTGCTATCTTTAGACGTCGGTGCATTGCTGGCGGGTGCTAGCATGAAGGGTGAGTTTGAGTCGCGGCTCAAGTCTGTGTTGGAAGAAGCTACAGCATCGGTGCAGCCGGTTATTATTTTTATTGATGAAGTACACACTCTTGTGGGGGCCGGTGGTGCTGCAGGTACAGGTGATGCTGCCAATCTATTAAAACCTGCCTTAGCGCGCGGCGCGTTACGTACTATTGGTGCAACCACTTGGAGTGAATATAAGAAACATATTGAGAAAGACCCGGCATTAACTCGCCGCTTTCAAGTATTGCAGGTGCCAGAGCCAGAGGAAGCTGAGGCAACAGCCATGTTGCGTGGTCTGGTTGCGATGTTGGAAAAACATCACGGTGTTTGGATTATGGATGAGGCGGTTTCTGCCGCAGTTAAGTTATCGCATCGCTACATTCCGGCTCGGCAATTACCCGATAAAGCGATTAGCCTGTTAGATACAGCCTGTGCTCGGGTCGCGGTTACTTTACATGCGCCACCAGCACCGCTGCAGAATTTGAAGTTCCAGATTGAGTCGGCGCGAACTGAGCTTGCTTTAATGGTCAAGGCTTTGGTTTTTGGTAAAGGTGATCAGCAACAGGTCTCTGCTCTTGAGCAAAAAATAGGGCAATTGGAGCAGGAGTCAAAAGAGTTAGAGCAACGTTGGGAGCAAGAGAGGGATCTGACTCAACGAGTGCTGGCAGCTCGTCAGCAACTGATTGCTGACGATGTCGAACAACAGGCGGTAGCAGAGGTAGTACTAGAAAGTTTACCACAACTAGAAGCACAACTGGTAGCAATGCAGCAAGAGCAGCCGTTGATGCAGGCAGAAGTCAATGCTTCAGTAATTGCTGCTATCGTTGCTGATTGGACCGGTATTCCGGTTGGGCAGATGTTGAAAGATGAAATAGATGCTGTTTTGGAACTGCCAGAGCATTTGTCGCAGCGTGTGATTGGTCAGCCAGCGGCATTGGATCTGATTAGTGAGCGAATTCAAACCGCGCGAGCAAATCTGGGCGATCCAGGCAAGCCCATAGGCGTTTTCATGTTGGTAGGGCCTTCTGGGGTAGGTAAAACTGAAACCGCTTTGGCTATTGCCGACAAGCTGTATGGTGGCGAACAAAATCTGATTACCATCAATATGAGTGAATACCAGGAGGCACATACCGTGTCTTCATTAAAGGGGGCTCCTCCTGGTTATGTTGGTTATGGTGAAGGTGGTGTGCTTACTGAGGCTGTACGTCGTAAGCCCTATAGTGTGGTGCTGTTGGATGAGGTAGAAAAAGCCCATCCGGATGTGCACGAAGTTTTCTATCAGGTGTTTGATAAGGGCTGGATGGAAGACGGGGAAGGTCGGCATATCGATTTTAAAAATACAGTGTTACTGTTGACTAGCAATACCGGTGGTGAACTATTGGCTGGTTTATGCGAAGATCCTGAGCTGATACCGGATACTGAAGCATTACGTGAGGCTTTGCAGCCGGAGTTGTTAAAGGTTTTTCCAGCGGCTTTTATTGGGCGCGTGACGGTTATACCTTACCTGCCACTGATGTTGGATACTCTGGAGCGTATTGTGCGTTTGCATCTGAATAAAGTTTGCCAGCGTATGCTCAGTCATCACAATATACAGTTGGATTACAGCGAAGAAGTAGTTGCTCATATTGTATCCCGCTGCCCAGTAGCAGAAACTGGCGCACGAATGCTGATTAGTTTTATTGAACAAAGAATATTGCCGGGCTTGAGTCGTTATTGGCTAAGTCAACAAAATGAAGTACGTAAATGCACTGCCATTTCTATTGTGGTGGAGGATAATGGCTTTGTTTATCAACCAAGATATTAATCTAGCTGATCAATAAGCTTGATAATTGTGTTGTACTTGTAGTATTTTTACCGTCGGAAATCATTAAATGGGTTAATGATTAGTGACATTCTTAATTAGTTAATAAGGTATTTGTAATGAAAAAACAAATCGTAGTAGGTGTTTTGAGTGCTTTGGGTATGGTTGCTGCTGGTTCGACTTTTGCTGCCAATGGTACGGTTAACTTTACCGGTTTGATCACCGCTAATACATGTACTCTTTTGCCCGCTGATGTTAATAAAACTGTTGAGCTGCCAACAGTTAGCCAGAGTGCATTACCTGATGCTGCTGGGCGTGAAGCCGGTTCGAGACAGTTTACATTGACAGCAATAGACTGCCCAGCAAATATCGTAGACGGCACACCTGCTACCCCTATGAACGGAGTTTCCGCACACTTTGAATTGACTACTACCGCTAATTCAACGGGTACCCGTCTGAAAAATGTGTCAGGTACGGCCACCAACGTTGAGCTTCAGTTGCGTAATCTCGATGGTAGCGCGATCATTTTAGGTGGTCCTAATTCTGGTGCCGGTTCTGCTAATTACTTTACATTAACAGGCGCGGCTCCTAACAGAACTGCGGTAATGACATATTCCGTTAGTTACTATGCAGCTAATGCCACTGGCGCCTATGTTCAACCTGGAGCGGGTACCGTAGTTTCTTCAGCTGATTATTCTTTTGCTTATAATTAATCTGATATTGTAATGAACTAGGGTGGTAATTGCGCATTATCACCCTAACTTTGATAAGTATTATTGATCCAACCCTCTGATATCTTAACCTGCCGCGTACTTGTGGAGTCCAACGGGTTAAGCGGCGAGTTGATTTTCATAATATCGCTGCGTGAAGGCGGCGGGTGACAGGTAGCCGAGGCGAGCCTGTTTCCGTTGTCGATTGTAGAATATCTCAATGTACTCGGTGATCTCCTGTATTGCTTGCGCTCGGGTGTGGTAATGCCGATGGTGAACCCGCTCATTTTTGAGCGTTCCCCAGAAGCTTTCCATCGGGGCGTTATCCCAGCAATCCCCCTTGCGACTAATAGATGCGGTTATGCCAAACTGCTTCAGCAGTTTCTGGTAATCGTGCGCGCAGTACTGTGATGTAGCCTGAAATGCGTAGAAACACCTGTTTGGTAAAATCTGAACCAACAGGAGTGAGACATGAGCAAGCGAGTAACGCAAAGCTATGCCCCGGAATTCCGGGCGGAAGCGATCAAGCTGGTGCTTGAACAAGGATTTTCGGCGGCGGAGGCGGCTGCACGGCTGAACATGAATCAGGGCACGCTGGCTTATTGGGTGACGCAAGCCCGCAAAGCCGGCACCCCCCCGGCCACGGCTGGAGNCTGAAAAATGTGTCAGGTACGGCCACCAACGTTGAGCTTCAGTTGCGTAATCTCGATGGTAGCGCGATCATTTTAGGTGGTCCTAATTCTGGTGCCGGTTCTGCTAATTACTTTACATTAACAGGCACGGCTCCTAACAGAACTGCGGTAATGACATATTCCGTTAGTTACTATGCAGCTAATGCCGCTGGCGCCTATGTTCAACCTGGAGCGGGTACCGTAGTTTCTTCAGCTGATTATTCTTTTGCTTATAATTAATCTGATATTGTAATGAACTAGGGTGGTAATTGCGCATTATCACCCTAGCTTTGATAAGTCTTAGTGTTTTTAAGGAATGATAGATGTATTCTATTGATTTTCGTCGCTTGCTAGTACTTATTTTGGTTTTGTTTCCATTGATAAGCAAGGCCGGTGTCGTGATAGTTGGCACGAGAGTGATTTTTCCTGGAGCACAAAGAGAAGTGTCGGTGCGTTTGGAAAATAAAAATACTAATCCAGTCTTGGTGCAGACTTGGTTAGATCAGGGTCAAGAAAATGTAAACATTGATGAAATAGAGCTCCCTTTTATTTTGACGCCGCCTCTTTTTAAAATGAATGAGGGCCGGGGGCAAACCGTTCGTATTATCGCTACCGATACTAGTCTCTTGCCACAAGATAGAGAAAGTGTTTTTTGGCTTAATGTTCATGAAACACCGCCTAGGCCTGTCAATGCAGATGAAATAAATTATTTGCAATTGGCTTTTAAAACTCGAATTAAATTGTTTTATCGGCCTGCCGCTTTAAAGAATAGCCCTACTGATGAAGATGAGATTAATCGCTTACAATGGAGTTTGGTATCGGGGGATAAGAGGGGCGTGGGGGTCAAGTTGGTTAACCCAAATCCTTACTATGTTTCTTTTACCAGTATTGTCGTTGAGCAAAATGGGATTTTCAAAGCACTCGGCGCTGATATGGTTGCACCGTTTTCTGAGGTGATTTTTTATCCAGCAAATGCTAAAGATAACATATTAAATGTAGAGAGTAAGATTCATGCTGCGTTGATAAATGACTATGGCGGTGGTGTTAATAAAAAAATAATAGTGCATTGAGAACGTAAGTTCGGCTGAGTCAGTAAAAGTATGGTGTTTTTTTAGTTATATACGAACTGTTTTAAATGCTAGTGCGTGCGTATTTTTGAGTTTTAAAAACTGTTTTATGGCAATATTTCACTGAGTGTATGTGTGTTTTTAACCTCTAGAAAGTTAGAGGTTTGTAATTTTTTTGAGCGTTATTCCGTAATGTGAATGAGTATTGATGATAATCGTTTGTAATGAAAGTAAGAAATGAAACTGAAAACACTTAACAAGAATAAAGCCAACTTCATTTATTGCTTTTTTGCCTTGCTAGGTTTAAATACAACTTCTAGCATAGTGCATGCCGGTGATGTTGCTAGTACTGCTGGATTGCCTGTAGACCAGTCGCAGCCGCCAGAAGGTGAGTTTCCTAAAAAAAAGCTAGCAAAGTTAGTTTTTAATGCAAGCCTTTTTCGTGGTTCTGCCGCCGATCTTGAGCGCTTTTCTCAATTTAGCGATATTGTTTTACCTGGCAGTTATCAGGTGGATGTATACGTCAATGGTATTAATAAAGGGCGCCGTGAAATAGTTTTTGAAACTCCGCCCGGAGAGGCAAGTGCGGTTCCTTGCTTTAAAAAACAAGATTTGAGTGTTTTTGGGGTTATCGTTGATCCTGAAGTTTATCAAGCAACTGCCAATGAGCCTGCTCCCCTGTGTGTGCCGATAGGTCGAGCCGTAACAGCAGCTGTAGCAGACTATGACTCAGGTGACTTAGTTTTAAATTTACAGATTCCTCAGGCGAGCCTGAAAAAAGTTTCGGCAGGTTATGTTGACCCTAGTCTTTGGCAATCTAGTATTCCAGTTGCAACACTGGATTATAACGCCAACTATAATGTTTCAAAAAACAATCAGCTTACTACTAACTCTGCTAATGTTAATTGGTCGGCTGGCGTCAATATAGGCGATTGGCGCTTTCGGCAAAATGCCAACACCAGTTGGACTTCGACTGCGGGGAATGTAAATACTACAATTTCCATGCTGTCCGCACAGACCGATCTCCCTAGTATAACTAGTAAATTAACTATTGGTCAGCTTGCCACGGCCAGTGATAGTTTCGATTCTTATTCAATCCGTGGTTTCGCTTTGGCAACGGATATGCGTATGCGTGATAACGCACGCACCTATGCCCCTATATTACGTGGCGTTGCTGAGACCAATGCCAGGGTCAGAGTAACTCAACAGAATCGAGTTGTTTATGAGGTAACGGTACCACCAGGCCCATTCGAACTTAGTGATTATGCTCCCGGCTCAGGCGGAGGGGACTTACTGATGACTATCATTGAGGCAGATGGTCGTGAACGTAACTTTGATATTCCTTATGCCTCAGTGCCTCAGTTGTTATTTCCTGGCATTTCTAGTTATAGCGTTGCAGTGGGGAAGTATCAAGATACTACGGTGACGGTTAATCCGGTTGTTTTCCAAGCGACTTACCAGAAGGGCATTAGTGATTTTGTCAGTGGTTATAGTGGTGCTATAGCGACAAAAAATTATATTGCTGGTCAGTTAGGCTATGCTCTAAATAGCGCTGTCGGCGCGATAGCGTTGGATGGAACCTATGCTCGTACCAAACTATCTGATGCCAAAACTAGTCAAGGAAGTAGCTGGCGGATAAGTTATGCCAAATTCTTGGAGCCAACTAATACTAATTTGTCTTTAGCTGCGTATCGTTATTCTAGCCCAGGCTATTACGGCTTGCGTGACGCTATAATACAACAAGAAAATGCTTTTAATCAGGCAAGTGAAGCAACAGTAGTAGATTTTCGTACAAAAGATAGTCTACGGTTTAGTCTAAATCAAAAAATTACCGACAAGACTTCCTTGTATGCGACTAGTTTTTTAAATTCTTATTGGGGTGTGGGCCGTTCCTCGCAGCTGCAGTACCAGCTTGGTTTAAATTCAAGCACGAAATGGTTTTCCTATGGTCTTTCTGCCCAGCGATCAAGAAATGATTCTGGCCAGACAGCAACGAGTTTTTCTGCCAATATTAATATCCCATTGGATAGGAAGTCGGCCTTTACTTCTATTGCCACCACTATAAACCATGATACAAACCATAATGCTAGTGCATTGGTAAGTACTTATGGTTATGCGGAAGACGTTTCTTACGGTGTTAATGCGACAAGTACGCAAAGTCAGGGCAGTAGTGCTACGCAAACGATAGGGGCGAATGCTAGTTACAATACCCGGCTTGGTCAGTATTCTAGTACAGCATCATTGGGTAATGGTGGGAATGCACAGCTTTCCTTTACTGCTAATGGTGCTCTGGTTGCTCATCAGGGAGGTGTTACCCTTTCTCCTCCTTTGCGTGGCGTAGCTTTTGCTTTGGTTGAAGCTAAAGGAGCAGAGGGGGCTAAATTCTTAAATGGTCAAGGTGCGGTAGTTGATAGCCATGGTTATGCAGTAATACCAAGCTTAATGCCTTATCGTGAAAATTTTATTGCAATGAATTTACAAAATGTTTCCGACGAAGTTGAGGTGCGTGAAGATGTACGTACTGTCGTGCCAAGAGATGGTGCAGCTATTCTGGTCAAAATAGAAACTATAATTGGTCAGCCTTTAATACTAGCAATTCGTGATGAGAAAAATCAATTATTACCAATGAGTGCTGAGTTGTTTGATAGTTCTGGTAAAGATTTGGGTACTATTGGGCAAGGTGGTTTAGCATTTGTGCGTGGATTGCCAGCATCTGGGCAATTAATTGCTAAGTGGGGCTCTAAGCCCGACCAGCAGTGTGTATTGCCTTATACTATTCCCGAGGAAAAGGAAAAGGAAAAACCTACAGTGCGTGGAATTAAAAAATTACGTTTGGTGTGCCAAGCTTCGCCTGTACCGTTAAAAGAAGATACGGCCTCATTAAAATTGGGAGGGCTTGTTAAGTGATCAGGATATTAAAACAGTTTTCCCTTAAGAGTTTGGATAAGTTGGCATATGGTTTCTTGTTGCTGAGTATTTTTAGCCCGGCTTATTCTGCGCCGGTCTATAATGGTGCGGCAACCACAACCGCCGATAATATTGACATCACAATAAACTTCAGGGCCCGTTACTTAGAGTCAACATGCAAGCTTAGTGTTAATGGTTCCGGGCCTGATGCCACCGTTGTGTTGCCCACGTTAGGAACTGACAGCTTTCCTCGGGTTAATAGTGTTGCTGGTTCTACTGTGTTCTCAATAAATGTGACAGAGTGTAGTAGCCTTCTTAACCAAGTGGCTATTTCATTTGCCTCTCTAAATGCAGATGCAAGTAATTATAATTTAATAAATACACTTGATACTGGCTCTAATGTTCAGCTCCAGTTGTTAGACTTAAATGGTACGTTATTACGGCAACAACAAGTAGGGTTAACTAATAATGCTGGCCAAGCAAGCCACTATGTTGATTTGAGCGGGGTTAGAAATAAGCAGGCTCTTTTGAAATTCGCAGTACAGTACTATGCAAATGAATACCCTGTTGTTCCTGGCAATGTTAGTTCATCTGCAGATATTGCTATTGAATATAGGTAGTGAAATTTTCTTGGTATTTTTCCCGTAGAATTGAAAGACTAAATTGCATTAAACTAAAAAAGTTGCTTGTGACTAGTTTTTAATGTTTGCTATGATGTTTTTAGCTTTTCTAAGCAGGAAAATGTTAGAAATTAAAAATACTTCTTGGTTAAAGTATATTTTTGTACTATATAGATTCTTGTCGGTGATCGTTTTTGATGCCACCAAGAACATCTACATGAAAGTTTTAGTGCTACATTCGCATAAAAACCGGCATTTTGAGACTTTGCTTAATTTGAATGACTTTTAATCAAGTTTCAATATGTGCCCGTTATTTATAGTGGCAACTGATTTTTTGCGAGTGATTCGGTTATACAGTTTTGCGGGCTTTTTTGCCTGCATTGTTCAAAAATTTAGTAACGATGAGAGGTTTTATGTCTACCTTTAATAATAGCTCGCAAAAATTCATCGCTCGAAACCGGGCTCCCCGTGTTCAGATTGAATATGATGTTGAGATTTACGGGTCGGAAAAGAAAATTGAGCTTCCATTTGTCATGGGGGTGTTGGCGGATCTTTCAGGGAAGCCACTAGAGGCGTTGCCACCTGTTGGTGATCGTAAGTTTTTGAGTATTGATATTGACAACTTCGATGAGCGTATGAAGGCCATGAAACCTCGTGTTGCATTCGCCGTGCCAAATACGCTCAGTGGTCAGGGGCAGTTGATGGTAGATATTACTTTTGAGAGCATGGAAGATTTCTCTCCTGCCGCTGTTGCTAAGAAAGTTGATGCATTGTCTCAATTGTTGGAGGCTCGTACTCAGTTGGCTAATTTACAAACTTATATGGATGGTAAAGCCGGTGCAGAAAGTTTGGTTTCCTCAGTGCTAAAAGATAAGGCGTTACTTAGCTCTTTGGCTAAAGCCCCTAAGCCTAAATCAGAAACTCCTACAGGCACAGCAGGGCAAGAGTAATCTTTCCTATAATTTGCTCACATATTTAGTCAATCAAAGAAAGAAACCCTATGGCTACTCGTGAATCACAGGCTAAACCACTGGCGTCAGTAGTTAATTCTGAGTCTGATTTTAATGCCTTATTGGCGAAAGAATTTAAACCTAAAACTGAACAAGCGCGTGAGGCTGTTGTTAATGCTGTTAAAACATTAGCAGAACAAGCCTTGGTCAACTCGGTTACTATGTCTGATGATGCTTATAAAAGCATCGAAGGTATTATTGCTGAGATTGATCGTAAATTATCCGAACAAATCAATTTGATATTGCATCACCCTGAGTATCAACAGCTAGAAAGTGCTTGGCGTGGTTTGAGTTATTTAGTCACTAATACTGAAACCGATGAGAAGCTCAAACTTCGCTTTATGGACATATCGAAAGAAGAGTTGCGTCGTACTATGAAGCGTTATAAAGGCGTTGCATGGGATCAAAGTCCTCTCTTCAAGCAAGTCTATGAAGAAGAGTATGGCCAATTGGGTGGGGAGCCTTATGGTTGTTTAGTTGCTGACTATTACTTTGACCATACTGCGCCTGATGTTGATCTGCTGGCCTCAATGGCTAAAGTAGCTGCTGCTGCTCATGCGCCATTCATTTCTGGTGCATCACCTGCTGTTTTGCAAATGGATTCTTGGCAAGAGTTGGCTAATCCACGTGATTTGACAAAAATATTTTCTCAAAATTTAGAATATGCACCTTGGAATTCTTTGCGTAATTCAGAGGATTCGCGTTATATCGGCTTGGCTATGCCCCGTTTCTTATCACGGTTACCATATGGCATTAAAACTAATCCCGTAGATGAGTTTGATTTTGAAGAAGTTACCGATGGTGCAGATCATAGCAAATATGCTTGGTCTAATGCGGCTTATGCAATGGCCGTTAATATTAATCGCTCTTTCAAGCGTTATGGTTGGTGTACTCTCATCCGTGGTGTGGAAAGTGGTGGTGTAGTAGAAAACTTGCCATGTCATACATTCCCAACCGATGATGGTGGGGTGGATATGAAGTGCCCAACAGAAATTGCAATTTCTGATCGCAGAGAAGCGGAGCTAGCAAAAAATGGTTTCATTCCATTGATTCATCGAAAAAATACAGATTATGCAGCTTTTATTGGGGCACAATCTTTACAAAAGCCAGCTGAGTATTATGATGCTGATGCGACAGCAAATGCTAACTTATCAGCAAGATTGCCTTATTTATTTGCTTGTTCGCGTTTTGCTCATTATTTAAAGTGTATAGTTCGCGACAAGATAGGTGCTTTTAAAGAGCGCGATGAAATGCAAGAGTGGTTAAACTCTTGGGTGATGAACTATGTTGATGCCGATCCAGCTAATTCTTCACAAGAAACGAAAGCTCGCCGTCCATTAGCAGCTGCTGAAGTGATTGTAGAGGATGTCGAAGGTAATCCGGGTTATTATCAAGCGAAGTTTTTCCTTCGTCCTCATTTCCAATTGGAAGGTTTGACTGTTTCGTTACGCTTAGTGGCAAAACTCCCATCGGTGAAAGATGCGGCTTAAAAACGAGTCTTGATTTTTTTGTTAGCATTATCATTAGTATGATAGACGGATGTTTATTGATCTTTGCTACAGTAAAGTTGCGTATTTAGTGACAAAATTAAGTAATTGAATTTTGGTTGCCAGCAAGTTTTAATTAATCAGTTTGGCAGCCTGTTTGTGGTAATTTTCTAATATGTTTTTTAAAGGAATAAAACATGGCACAAGATATGTTCTTGAAAATAAATGGTATTGATGGTGAAGCTGAAGATGCAAGCCATAAAGCTGAGGTTGAAGTGTTGAGCTGGAGTTGGGCTGTTGCTCAGCACTCTAATATGCATGCTGGTTCAGGTGGTGGATCTGGTAAAGCCACGGTTGATGATTTTCAATTCGAACATTATGTAGATCGTTCTAGTCCTAATTTGATTCAATACTGTTTAACTGGTAAACATATTGACAAGTGTGTTTTGACTATACGTAAAGCTGGTGGAAGCCCACTGGAGTATCTAAAGCTAACTATGGAAGACGTCATTGTTACTCGTGTTGCTCCTAGTGGTAGTGTGACAGATGAAGCACGTCCAAGAGAAAGCGTTCAACTATCTTTCTCTCGCTTGAAGCATGAGTATGTAATTCAAAATGCTCAAGGCGGTAGTGGTGGTGCTATTACTGCTACGTTTGATATTAAGAAGAATGTAGCGTAATTTATTAAGTATTGGCTCACTGGGCTAATGTTAAAAATCCTGCAGTCGTAAGGTTGCAGGATTTTTCAGATATTAATCAATATTAGTTAAATTGGGTATTTTTGGGTTTGTGAAAAGTTACCGTTTTATTGAAATTTCGATAATTAGAGTGCAAAGATAGTCAAATCGACTTTATAATCTTGCACTTTTATTTTGTTGATAAACATCAAATGCAATATCAATTTTCGGTTGTTGGTTTTGACTTGGCTTGAGTAAATTAAATCTAATGAATAGATGAATGATGATTAATAAGGCGATTTATTTTATTATTAAGGTTCACTATGATATTTTCCTCTGCATTACGTTGGCTTAATTTGTTATTCGCTTGTGCTTTTATGGCGTTGGTTTTGTCCGCCTGTGGAGCAACCCAATCACTGATAAAAGAGCAGACATTATTAAATTTGTCGATTGAAGCAAGTGATGGTGTTAATCCTAATGAAAAAGGATTGCCGTCTCCGATAGTTGTCAGAATTTATGAATTAAAATCATCTACAATATTTGATAATGCTGATTTTTTCTCTTTACAAAATGATGCCCCAAAAGTTCTAGGGGAGGACATTCTTGCTACCGATGAATTTATTTTACGGCCTGGTGATATACAAGAAATACATCGTAAGTCTAACCCTGCAACAACAGTTATAGGTATCTTAGCGGGATATCGCGAGTTAGGTAAGTCGGTATGGCGTAGAACATATAAGCTAGAAATAGCACCTGAAGCTACTTGGTATCGAATGGTATTGCCAGCAAATTCAGCTAATTTAAGAATTTACCTTGATCAACAGGCTATTTCAGTAACTGAATTGGATTAGAAAATGAGTTGGAATAATAAAGTAGTGTGGAGCGAAGGTTTGTTCTTGCGCCCCCAGCTTTTTCAGCAGCAAGAGCGTTATTTGGAGCATTTTGCTCATCGTCGCGCAGTAACGCTTAGTCCCTTTTTCTGGGGTTTCAGTCATTATGATATTGACTACGAAGCACTATCTTATGGAAAGCTGGTGTTTAAAAGTGGTAGCGGGGTCTTTCCTGATGGTACACCTTTTGATTGTCCCGGCAATACCCCTCCTCCTGAACCTCTTACCATCGGCTCTGAGCATCAAGGTCAAGTGATTTATCTTGCCGCGCCTTTGCGATTACCTAATGCTAATGAAACTGTTTTTGAGGATCAGCCTAGTTCCTTGGCGCGATTTTTAGCCTTTGAGACGGAGTTGAATGATAGTAATGCGATTAGTCAAGGCTCTAAGCCTATACAACTATCCCATTTACGTTTACGGTTATTGTCCGAAAAAGAACTTACTCAGTCTTGGATTGGTGTTGCTTTAACTAAGGTGCGCTCTTTGCAGGCAGATGGCTCTGTGACCTTACATACAGCAGATCATATTCCCCCTGTCACCGGATACGGTGCAAATAGTTTGTTAAGTGAATGGGTGACGCAGCTTAATGGTTTGGCCAAGTTACGCGCAGATGCTTTAGCGTCTAGATTGTCTGGTAGTGATGGTAAAGCGAGTGTAGGTGCGGAAATCTCTGATTATTTGTTATTACAGCTATTAAATAGATATGAGCCTTTGTTAGACCATATTCGGAATATTCCTGAAACACTACCAGTAGAGTTGTATAAACAGTTAGCCACTCTATCTGGTGAACTGTCTACATTTTTACGACCTCAAACACGTCGTCCATTTTCAGCACCTGGTTATGATCATGCTCAACTTTACAACAGTATTAGACCTTTAGTAGATGATGTTCATTATTTGTTAAATCAGGTCTTGATTCGGGGTGCACAACCTATCCCGCTAATGGAGCAGGCTCATAGTATATGGACTGCATCAGTTCTGCCTAACGAACTTGCCTCTTATTCTAGCTTAGTACTAGCTGTAGGCGCTCAGATGCCGGCAGATGTATTGCAGCAACAGTTTATTGCACAAACAAAAATTAGTCCTCCACAACGTTTACCAGAACTTATTCGCTCTCATTTGCCTGGTTTACCATTGCAAAGCTTACCCGTACCGCCAAGGCAAATTCCTTTTAGCTCCGGGTACGTTTATTTTGAGTTGGCGCAAGCAGGTCAGTTCTGGGACCAAATTGCTCAGCATGGCGGGCTTGCTATGCATATTGCAGGTCATTTTCCAGAGTTGAAATTAGAGTTATGGGGAGTACGTAATAAATGAGCGAAGAAAAAGCAGCAGATGGGCTTGATTTTCTGACAGATACTTCTTCTGATGAAAAAATTCTGCTCAATAACCATTCAGAGGGGGTTACTAGCCGCGTTGAAGATATAGGTAACTCTAAAAAAAAACCTGATTCTGAACTTTATCGTGCTGAGGCAATTCAGGATGCTCAAACTAGATTGCAGCAAATTCAAACATCCCCTAATCCATTGTTAGAGGCATGCCAACCCTTGTTACGTGCTTTGGCGGAAATACCTCTAAAGTTAGAGGGTTCTAGCAATATTGAGAAGTTGCGGGAGTTATTGGGAAATGAAGTTAATATCTTTCAGAAATTATGCGATAAAGCCAATATATCTTGGAAGCATATGGCAGTGGCTCGTTATTGTATATGTACCGCTTTAGATGAGGCTGCTAATGCCACGGCTTGGGGTGGAAGTGGTGTCTGGGCGAATAATAGTTTGTTGCTAAGTTTTGAGGGTGAAGTTGATGGTGGTGAGAAGTTTTTTTTATTGATTGGGCGTATGGCTATGGATCCTCAAGAGTATGTAAATGTTCTTGAGGTGGTCTTGCGCATATTAGGGCTTGGGTTTGAAGGACGTTACAGCGTAGTAGAAGATGGTCGTCGACATTTGGATCAAATTCGTCAGCGGCTATTGACGTTAATTGGAACGGCTCGCGAGCCTGTTTCGTTAGAGTTGTCTACCCATTGGCGTGGAGAAAAGGCTGGTAGGATGCCTTTGCTACATAGCATTCCCGTTTGGAGTAGTGCTTTATTTTTATCATTAATACTGTTCGGATTGTTTTTTTGGTACAAGTATCAGCTGTTAAATCAAAGTGTGCATTTAGAGAAACAAATTATCGAACTTGCAAAAGTGCCATCTGCGGTCCCTATCAATATAGCTAATAGACGTTTGCGATTGTCTGAGTTATTAAAGAATGAAATCGCAAAGAAAATGGTTGTAGTCAACGAAAAGCAGAATGAGAGTAAAGTTGTCTTTAAGGGTGATGCAATGTTTATGCCTGGTAAAAGTTCTGTTAGACCAGAAGTTATGCCAATACTAGAAAAAGTAACAAATGAAATAAATAGAGTAAAGGGACGTGTGCTTATTATTGGTCATTCAGATGCAATGCCAATAAAAAGCTCCGAGTTTCCAAATAATCAAGCGCTTTCTGAAAAGCGAGCGGCTGAAGTTGGTCGGTTTATGGAGGGGCGTGGTTTGGCGGCGTCACAAATAACTGCTAAGGGAATGGGAGATACCCAGCCTATTGCTGATAATTCTACTATTGTCGGTCGTGCTCAGAACCGGCGCGTGGAAATTTTAGTAACCGAATAAACAGGTAATATTTATGCAATATCTGAAAAAAATATTAGGTTACATCTTTTCTAAACAGATGCTTGCCTTCATTGCTTTTGTTTTGATAGCTGTTGCAATTTGGTATGTTGGACCTCTCTTAGGTTTCAGTGGTTTATATCCGCTAGAGTCTGTAGAAGTAAGAGTAATTGTCATTGTGTTGTTATTGGCGACAGCGCTGTTTTGGTTATTGAAACTCCCTGCGAGCATCTTATTTGTAGTATCTCTATGCCTGCTTATTTGGCATGCTGGGCCTTTGGTTGTTTTTGGGGGTGCAAAGCCTTTCGAAGAGGCATGGGTACGTGCAAGCGTGATTGCGGTAATTTTTGCGGTATACATGATTTATGCTGTCTGGCGTTTGTTGTTGGCGCTAAAAGCCAATGATCAATTATTGAATAAAATTCTGAGTCCTGCATCTAGCCGCAAAGAAATAATCGCTAGAAATGAAATTAAAGAAGTAAGTACTGTTGTGGGAAAAGCCGTTCAACGCTTGAAACGTATGCGTACGAGTGCTAAAGGTCTTGGTCGTTTTTTTGAAGGTAAACGTTACATTTATGAGTTGCCATGGTATATGGTCATTGGCAGCCCTGGTGCTGGTAAAACGACTGCAATTCTAAGTTCAGGTTTGAAATTTCCTTTAGCAGAACAGTTGGGCTCTGTTGCTTTAAAAGGTCATGGGGGAACGGCCAATTGTGATTGGTGGTTTACTAATGAGGCTGTATTAATCGATACTGCTGGTCGCTATACAGAGCAAAATGAACAGTCCAATGATCAAGCAGCAATTAATGCTGCGGAATGGCAAGGCTTTCTGGGTCAGCTAGTTAAGTATCGTCCTAGAGCCCCTATCAATGGTGCTTTACTAACTATTAGTGTGGCAGATTTGCTTACTAGGACTGAGTCGGAGCGGGTTGCAATGGCAGCAGAGATGCGGGCGCGCCTCTCTGAGCTCCGGAACAGTCTTGGTATTCGTTTCCCCGTTTATGTGGTGGTGACCAAGCTAGATTTATTGCCAGGATTTGCTGAGTATTTTCAATCGTTATCTGCAGAAACCCGTGCCCAAGTTTGGGGGTTTACTTTGCCTTATCAAGCGGAAACCATTGGAAATGACAGTGGATTATTTGACCTTTTTGTCAAAGAGTTTAGTCTGTTAGAGCTACGCTTAGAGAGAGGATTAATTACACGTTTGCAAGAAGAGTATGAAAATGATCGTCGTAAGGCAATGTATACTTTCCCTCAAGATTTCCGTAGATTGACTTCTTTGTTGAGTGAGATGCTTCAACAAGTATTCTTGGATTCACGTTACGACAACACTCAGGTTTATACAACTCTGAGAGGGGTGTATTTAACCAGTGCAGCTCAAATATCAGAGTCTCTAGTTGTAGATCATAATACGTTATATCAGCGACTAAAACGAACAATTGAGCGGAGTAAGCTTGAGGAGAGCGATGAGACTACTGATAGTAAGCTTGCTAAAGCTCTTTCAGTCAATCGTAGTTTTTTCTTGCAAAGCTTATTTGAAAAAATTGTTATACCAGAGGCTCATTTAGTTAGGCCTAATTTGCGTTGGGAAATGAGATTCAAGTTATTAAAAATAGCTAGTCATACTTTAGCTATTGTTCTTTTTCTTTGGCTGGCTAGCTCTATGAGTGATAGCTTTGAAAAAAATAGTAGCTATTTGACTGCCATGAATGCCAAAGTAGCTAATTTTTCTGCGCAGGTTAATAATTTTCGTAAGTCCCCGAATGATGCTGCAGTACCTGTAGTATTAAGAATGGCCCGTAATTTACCGAATTATTCCGATTTGAATCTAAATGATCCTGATGTTTCTTATCGTTATGGTTTGTATGCTGCTCCTTCTATTGTTGAGGCTTCAAGTCAATTGTATGCATATTTATTGCGGCAGTTACTTTTGCCACAAGTTCTTCGCTATACAGAGAGTGCATTGAATCAAGCAATACAAGATAAAAATCCAGATGCGGTATATGAAATTTTGCAGACTTACTTGATGTTTTATGACGCAGAGCACTTTAAAAGTGATCAAGTAAAGAGTTGGGTTTTGCGGGACTGGGAGCGATCAGATAGGGTTCTTGCGTTCGGTGGTCGAGTTGAGTTAGAGCCGCATTTAAAAACATTATTTAGTGAAGACAACTGGGCTATTCCTGATATTCGAAAAAATGATAGCTTAATTCAGAGTGCTAGATTATTTTTGGAAAGTAATCCTTCGTCAAAAAGGCTGTATGAAAGAGCAAGAGTGGCAATGGAAAGCGAGGCACCAGATAATATGACGCTTAATACAATTATTGGCTCTAGTGCCGGAACCATTTTAACTGTTGCAGATAGTGAAATGTTAAGTGCAGGTATTCCTGGGCTCTATACTTATGAGGGCTTCCATAATGTTTTTGAGAAGCGCCTGCCTGAGTTTATCGGGCAGGCGCAAACCGAAGATTCATGGGTGATGGGGCGACGAGATATTGCTTTGAAACTTGGTGGTTTAGTCGCTCGTAAAGCGGTTGAAAAAGATACAATTGATGCTGTTAGAGCAGAGTATCTTAAAGACTATGCTAATTATTGGGAGCAATTTCTTGAAGGTGTTCGAACTGTCTCCGGTTCTAACGAACAAACTGGTGGAACGTTGGCATTAGAAATTCAAACGTTACGCGCATTAGCCTCGCCGGATTCGCCATTGGCGAGATTGGCCAAAGTGGCTGTACGTGAAACATCACTCACTGTTGTGGCAGCAGAAGACCCCAATAGTCTGGGTAAGCAAGCAACAGCTGAAGTGGAAAGAAAGTCTAGAGCTGCAAAAACGATTTCAGCAGTAGGTAAAACACTAACTAGCCGTTCTGCTAAGCAAGTAAAAGAATATGTAGATAATCGTTTTTCAGCGTTAAGAGAAGTGGTGACAGGGCAGGCGGATACTAATACTGGACCGGCATTATCCAATAGCGCTGCATCCGTTATGGGTAAAAGTTTGCAATTGGACTCAATTATCGGGCTACTGAATGAGCAATATACTTTGTTGGTTCTAGCTGAGAATGCTCTTTCTAGTAATAGCATGCCTGCTACGATGGATATTGGTGCAAAACTAAAAGTAGAATCAGCAAAATTACCAGCACCATTTCGTGCGGTTTTATCCAGTTTGGCTGACCGTGCGAATGTAAAAGTTAGTCAATCTGTTGGGAGTTTATTGAGTTCGCAGCTAGAAGGTAGCGTTGGGAATACTTGCCGTCAAGCTATTGAAGGTAAGTATCCGTTCGCTAAGAGTGACCAAGAAGTTAATATTGAAGACTTTATTCGTGTTTTCTCTGCGGGGGGGATATTGGATGATTTTTTTCAAAAGACTTTGGCCGTGCATGTCGATACTAATGCGAATCCATGGCGTTATAAATATGCAGAATCGGCTAACAGTAGTTTTTCTGGGCCGAGTTTAGTTGCTTTTCAGCAAGCGGCTGCGATAAGAGAGGTATTTTTTCGTGAATCCGGCTCTAAGCGGATGGCGTGGAAAATGAATATGAAGGTTGCTGCGATGGATCCCGAAATTACGCAGTTAAATATAGATATTGATGGACAGAGTATCCGTTATGCTCATGGACCAGTAACTGTCACTGCGATCACTTGGCCGGGTCCAAGAGGTGGGGCTGCTGCTGAAATTTTTGCTGCGCCGAAAGTTAGGCCTGAGTCTTCCTCGATTTTGACATCAGGCCCTTGGGCTTTATTTAGGCTATTAGAAAAAGGTAGAATTATAGATACTGCTTCTTCTGGTAGGGTCGCGGTTGATTTTGTCTTTGATGGTCGCCGTGCATCGTTAGATATCAATACGGGCAACTTACCAAATCCATTAACCTCGACGTTATTGCGAGACTTTCATTGTCCGACGGGACGTCTTTTATGAGTGAAATAATGTCCCATGTTTGGGGAAAATCGCCAATGTATGGTGACTACATTCGGCACGGTGTTACTTCACAGCAGATGGCGGATTGGCAAGACTGGTTTTCTAAGTTTCCGATGGCAGACTTAGGAAAAGTTTTTTCGAAGAACTCATCATCTAATAGTTTTCAGTCAAGGAGTAGCCAAGCTGATTATATTTCATGGAGTTTTGTCTTACCGCCAAATGCGTTGTCATTTTCTAAGGCTGGTTTTGTTGCCGGAGCAATGGTGCAATCTCACGATAAGGTTGGTAGATACTGCCCATTAGTAATATTTAGAATAGTATCTAAAGATTGGTTGTTAAAAAATCTATCGGTCAATAAAGGCTTGTTGTTTTGGCAGGCTAGATTGATTGAGTTTTATGGTGCAGGGGTTAATGGTGCTGCTGAAGATGATGTTTCTAAAAGAGCGATGTTAAATGAGCAAGTTAGTAAACTTGATGAATTATATACGCTTAGTTATGTGCACCGTTTTGGAATTAAGCCATTTTCGTTTCGCTCAGCGGAACAAAGTGCATCAGTCCTCCTTGATATTAAAACAGAACACAGATCACTTAGTGGTTTATCTGGGGTTTCTATTATGCCCTGGATTAATTGGCCTATTTGTGCTGTAAACAAAGATTATGGGTGGTTTTGGCAGCAGAATGTTGAAGGTAAATATATTGGCATGCAAAAAGTTAAGCTCTCTTTTAGTTTGGTGAGTTAATGTCATTTTTTGATTATAGAAATAATTAATACTTGAAAGGTATATATGTCTCGTACTATTACAGTTTCGAGCCCGGCGATGCCTATACTGCTTGGTGAGCCTGCTCTGGTTTTTTTAAAGATGGAAGGCGAAGAAAAGCTATCGGAATTATCATCTTATACTATCACCTTAAAAACGCCTGCAAATCCTAATATATCTTGGCAGGCGGCTTCTAATGTTGATATTAAAGTACTAATCGGTAAAGAGATGACGGTTTCCATTGAACTGGATGGAAAAGGCGAAGGTAGCTTAGGTCGAGTTGGTCAAGGGAATCGGGAAATCACTGGCTTAGTGTCGCAGGCGAGATTTCTGAGTAAAGATGCCTTCCAAGCAACCTATGAGGTTGTTATTAGGCCTTGGCTGTATCTGGCAACATTAACCTCAGATTATAAAATTTTTCAGAAAAAAAGTGTAATCAATATTATTGATGAGGTTTTAGGTGATTATTCTTACCCATTTGAAAAAAGATTAACTGGAAATTATCCAGTATTAGATTTTCAGGTTCAATATGGTGAAACTGACTTTCACTTTATTCAGCGATTAATGGAAGAGTGGGGTATTTATTGGTTTATTGAGCATGTAGACCAAGCCCAAAGACTGATTTTAGTTGATCATGTCGGCGCGCACAAGAAATTTACAAGTGATGCATACCATGAGTTATATTATTATCCTCCTGATCATAAAATTGATGAGGAGTACATTGATAGCTTTCTGATGGAAGAAGGTTTGCAGTCGGGGCGATGGGTTACAAATGATTTTGACTTTACAAAGTCAAGAGCAGATTTAACGGCTATTGATATTAAGCCGCGTAAAACTGGACATAATGAGCTTGAGATGTATCAATGGCCTGGTGATTATGATGACCAAGCTACTGGTGAGCAACTCGCGAGGATTAGAATGGAAGCGGCTGGAGCTCCCGGTTCACGTTCTAAAGGTAGCGGGAATTTGCGTGGGCTTGTTTGTGGCTGTTCTTTTAAATTAGCGGGATATCCAGTAGAGAAAGCAAATCGCGAATATTTCGTAATAGCTGCATCTTTAGCTATTACCGATAATGGTCAAACTAGTGGACAAACGGCCTATAGTTTTCAGACACATTTTACGGTACAGCCCACTACCAAAATATATCGCCACCCTCAAACTATCAGTAAGCCTTATACACATGGTCCTCAAACAGCACTTGTTGTTGGTCCCCCGGGTGAAGAAATCTGGACAGATGAGTTTGGTCGCGTAAAAATTCGCTTTGTCTGGGATCGTTATGCGAAAAATAATGAATCTGATTCGTGCTGGGTTCGAGTTGGCCAAGCTTCTGCGGGCAAAGAGTTTGGGGGGATTTATATACCTCGTATTAGTCAAGAAGTAATTGTTGACTTTGTTAATGGTGACCCAGATAGACCATTAATTATTGGTAGTCTATATAATAATATTACGCGCCCACCATGGGAGTTGCCTGCTAATGCGACACAAACAGGTGTTATTAGCCGTAGTTTTGGCGGTGGGAAAAATAATTTTAATGGTATTCGTTTTGAAGATAAAGCAGGTTTAGAAGAGTATACCGAGCAAGCAGAAAGGAATATGACTCGTTTAACTAAAAATGATGAGTCGCATACTATTGGCGCTAATCTTTCACTTATGGTGGGCTTGGGTAAAACGATTACCGTTGGTGCAGCTTATGCTCGAACTGTATTGGGAGCAGCAACAGAAAATGTCGGGTTGATTAAGACAGTCAACGTGCTTGGTGCTTATGGTGTAAATGTTGGTGGTGCCATTGCAGAGAATGTGGGAGGAGCGATTGCCCAGAATGTAGGTGGTGCTATTGCTGTCAACGTTGGTGGAGCTTATGCCGCGAGCGTTGGTGGGGCAGTTTCCTGGGTGGCTGGCGGTGTAATTTCGTTAACTACAGGTAAGTCTAGTTTAGTCTTAGGTGGTGATGGGCATATTAAATTAGTTGGCAAGCATATTAAAATAGTCGCTAAAAAAGAAATTATTATTGATGCTAAAGAGTGCCTTCAGTTGAATCCCTGTTGTGATGAGAAAGATGGTGCAGGCGCAGGTCTGGCTGGTTTAGCTAGCTTAGCCGGTCTTGCTGGTTTGGCCGCTGTGCCAGTGGGGGGATCAGGCTTTATTGATGGAGGTTTGATTATTATCCCACCAGGACCAGGACCAGGACCAGGACCAGGACCAGGACCAGGACCAGTTCCAAGTCCAGGACCAGTTCCAAGTCCAGGGCCAGTTCCAAGTCCAGGGCCAGTTCCAAGCCCGAGCGCAAGCCCAGAGCCAAGCCCAGAGCCAAGCCCGAGCGCAAGCCCAGAGCCAAGCCCAGAGCCAAGCCCGAGCGCAAGCCCAGAGCCAAGCCCGAGCGCAAGCCCAGAGCCAAGCCCGAGCGCAAGCCCAGAGCCAAGCCCAGA
>JACCFC020000029.1 GCA_020830965.2 Neisseriaceae bacterium TC5R-5 | reverse complement strand
TCGTGTCCAGCCAGACTGACAGAGAGCCGCGCAGGATCAGGGCTTGGTTGTAGGCGTTCCAGTTGGTCGTTCGGTAGCGTTTTGGGGCGGGCTTGGTCATGCCGCTATCTTACCAAGCCGCGGTGTGCCGGATTTGTGCAACAAAGCCCTAAGCACGTGTCTCCGATAATTCACCGAGTGCGATAGATCCGCAAAAAAATCCTATTTCTGCTTGACCTTCCTAGTAAGGGAAGGTTCATGATGTCTCATCACTCAAGTATCAGACAAGGGAATAACATGTCTTCCTCAGCCAGCAACAACAATGAGCTCGTTGAATACCAATTTGCCATTACCGGCATGAGCTGTGGCTCTTGTGTCAGCCGTGTGGAAAAAGTATTACAGGCCATTCCCGGCGTACAAACTGTTGCCGTTAATCTGGCCAGCGAAACCGCGCGCGTGTCCGCCAGCGCCAGTGTCCTGGCAACGACTTTGTATCAGGCAGTGAACAAAGCAGGGTATCAGGCCCAACCACTAATCAGCGACACCACGGCAGCACAAACCATCATGCTAGCCATTAGCGGCATGACTTGTGGTTCTTGTGTGGGACGGGTAGAAAAAGTCTTATTAGCACAAACGGGCGTAGAGACTGCCAGCGTCAATCTGGCGACTGAACAAGCAGTACTAACGGGTAGCGATCTGCACAGCAGTACGCTGATTGCCGCGCTCGGGCAGGCTGGTTACCCGGCTCGACTGATCGATGAGCAATCTTCCACTGCCAAGCAAGCAACCAGCGCACCCTGGTGGCCGATACTGGTGGCGGCCCTGCTATCGCTACCACTCGTCCTGCCGATGTTCGCCGAGATGGCTGGTCAACACTGGATGCTGCCTGGCTGGTGGCAATGGCTGCTCAGCACGCCAGTGCAGTTCTGGCTAGGGGCGCACTTCTATCGCAGCGGCTGGCGGGCACTGCGTGCCGGTGTCGGCAATATGGACTTGCTAGTGGTACTCGGTACCAGTGCCGCGTACGGGTTATCGGTATTTCACTTATTAAATTCCGGTGGTGACACCACACACCTCTATTTTGAAGCCGCCAGTGTGATTATCACGCTGGTCCTGTTAGGCAAATGGTTGGAGCAGCGCGCCAAGCGCCAAACTTCGGCAGCGATTCGCCTGTTAGCCGCTTTGCGGCCGGAACGAGCACGGGTGCAACGTGAGGGACGAGAAATAGAACTACCCATCAGCGCAGTACGACTAGGTGATCTGGTGGTGATCAAACCGGGGGAACGCATCCCGGTAGATGGCCGAGTGCGTGAAGGTCGCTCGCAGGTGGATGAATCGCTGATTAGCGGCGAGAGTCTACCAGTACTCAAGCAGCCTGGGGATCAGCTCAGCGGCGGCGCAATGAATGGCGAGGGTCTATTGCTAGTGGAAACTACCGCTATCGGCGCGGAAACGGTACTAGCACAAATCATTCGCCTAGTGGAATCGGCCCAAGCCAAAAAAGCGCCCATTCAGCGCCTAGTGGATAAAGTCAGCAGTATATTTGTGCCGGTGATTATCTTGCTAGCGCTGCTGACGCTGCTAGCTTGGGGACTATTCGTTGGTAATTGGGAAGGAGGCTTGCTCAATGCGGTAGCGGTACTAGTCATTGCCTGCCCTTGTGCCTTGGGCTTGGCAACCCCTACTGCGATTATGGTCGGCACCGGTACCGCTGCGCGGTATGGCATCTTGATCAAGGATGCCGAAGCACTGGAAATTGCACATTCAGTACGCGTAGTAGCCTTTGATAAAACCGGTACCTTAACCGAAGGTAAACCACGTCTAATCGCACTGGAAGCGTTGGGCGATCTAAACGAACAGCAGTGCCTGGCTCAGGCCGCAGCATTACAAGCCGGTAGTGAGCACCCATTAGCCAAGGCGGTATTACTTGCAGCAACACAACAGGGGCTTCACTATCAACGTGCTGATCATATTGAGGTAACCGCCGGCTGCGGTATATCAGCCACAGTGGCAGAACGTCAGTTACGTCTAGGTAGCCTAAGCTGGGCACAGGCCCTAGGAGCCGATTTGACACCACTACAACTACGCCGCACCGAATGGGAAGCACAAGGTTATAGCGTGTCCTGCTTACTAGATGTCACAAATGACGTACAAGTACTCGCCATGCTTGCCTTTGCCGATCAGCTAAAAGCCGACGCTGCCAGCGCCATTGCACGCTTACAAGCTTTAGGACTCCATACTGTGCTGCTTAGTGGCGATAATAGCGGTAGCGTACAGCGCGTTGGCAAGGCTTTAAATATCGACGAAATACGTGCTGAGGTACTGCCACAAGATAAGGCAAGTGAAATAGAAAAACTGCGCCAACGCTATGGGCGCGTAGCCATGGTGGGAGATGGTGTGAATGATGCACCGGCACTAGCAGCAGCAGATGTGGGAATGGCAATGGGCAGTGGTACTGATGTAGCCATGCAAGCCGCTGGCATTACATTGATGCGTGGTCGGCCGACATTGGTTGCTGATGCGATCGACATTTCTCGACGCAGTTATCGCAAAATCCAGCAGAATCTATTCTGGGCTTTTTTCTACAACTTGGTGGGAATACCACTCGCAGCACTAGGCTATCTGAATCCGATGCTGGCTGGTGCGGCGATGGCTTTCAGTAGTGTTAGCGTCGTCACCAATGCTTTGTTATTGCGCCGCTGGCGCGCTAAAAGCGATCAACCTGCTCAGACAGGCATTAATAATAGCTAACAATGATTTGACCGCCACGTCTTTGTTTAGGGATGTCAATATGAAAAGTCTGGTCTACGCTTTTAGCATTCAATTTATAGCCAGCCAGTTTGGCCTTACCTATCATTTCACCGGCCTCATTATGACGAGCAACGGGTAGTAGCGTTGCAGTGGTAGCCGTAGCAGCCTGAACCTTGACCGGACTATGGCACTCATTCACCTTGATATTGATTTGGCGGGCATCTTGATCAAGTTGAGTAGAAAGATAACATGGCCCGGTCACCACTCTCCCGTGAAAACTGACGGAACCACCAGCAGCCCACAGAACAGAAGACAAGGAAAACAAACTAAATGCAAACAGGAAACGAACAAAGAGAGACTGCTTTTGATTTTTTATATTCATAATGATTAATAATTAATTAAGTATTGATTGATCTAATGAATCGAAACTATACAGGAAAATTCCTAATCTTATTTTATAATTTAAGAAATTTCTTTATGCATTTTAATTTAAATGAATTGTTTATTCATTTTCACTCTCTTGAAAATAAACATATTTTTTAAAAAATATTAACGGCAATTTTATATATAAAAATAATGACAAAACAATATGAATAAAAAGGAATAGTAATGACATTACTAAGCAAAGCCTCACCCGGTAACAGCGAGCCGGGTCTTCATGAGATTAGCCATGCCGCCAAAATCAGTGGCGTCAGCGCGAAAATGATTCGCTACTACGAATCGATAGGCTTAATTCCCCCAGCCACGCGCAGTCGAGCAAATTACCGCCTGTACAGCAATCAGAGCATCCAGATGCTGTGCTTACTAAAACAGACACGCGCACTCGGATTTTCTATGGAACAGATTGCCGCCTTGCTGAACTTATGGGCTAACCCGCAACGCGCCAGTGCCGAGGTCAAACAACTGGTCTTGGCACAAGTGGATAAGTTAGAACAAATGATTGCTGAGATGCAGGTCATGCGCGACACCCTGCAACAACTGGCACAGGATTGTCACGGCAATCAACAACCCGATTGTGCAATTCTCGATAAGCTATCCGATCGGCACTGAGAGACCAGGCAACGCCGCCAGTCCGCACAAACTCAGCCAGTGGCTGGCTTGATCACTTTGTAAGCACCTACCAGGAAAAACCTATGGATCGTCGAGAGTTTCTTAACAATATCAGTGCACTACCGTTAATTTACCTGCTTCCAACAGGCTTTAGCCAAAGCAAAACTGCTATGGCCACAGGCATGGCAATGGATCACAACATGAGCCATGATATGGCGCAGATGGTCACACCCAGCTCAAGCCTGAAAGTGGTAGCAGAGTCCCCCCTCTTGGCAGAATCGGCACTGCCCAAAGGCTCCGCCCTACAGCCCTTATCCCAACTGGCAAACAACAGTCATGCCATAGGCCATTTCTCAGCCACTCTGACCGCACAGCCCGTTGATATTGAATTAGTACCTGGCAAACAAACCACAGTATGGGCATATAACCAACAACTGCCCGGCCCCTTGATTGAAGCATTTGAAGGTGACACCGTAGAAATCCGTTTGATTAATCAACTAGCGCAGGCAACGACTATCCATTGGCACGGCCTACCAGTACCGGCAGATCAAGATGGAGGGCCGCATCACGCCGTGGCTGCTGGTGCGGAACGACTCTATCGCTTCACCTTACCTAAAGGGTCTGCCGGCACTTACTGGTATCACCCTCACCCGCACGGTGATACCCCTGAGCAGGTCTATCGCGGCCTGGCTGGTCTGTTTATTGTGCGCAGCAAAGACGACCCCTTAACGGCCTTCTCCGAACAGCATCTGGCTATTTCTGACCTCAGGCTCACAGAAAGCGCACAAATCCCAGATAACACCGCACTAGACTGGATGAATGGCCGCGAAGGCCAGTTTGCACTGGTAAACGGACAACGCGAGCCGGTAATAACTATTGTCGGCAAACAACGCCTGCGTATCTGGAATGCCTGTAGCGCACGCTATTTACAGCTGCATATCCCTGGTATGGCTTTCTCTCTGGTTGGCACAGATGGTGGTCTGCTGGAACAGCCGGTTACCATGCAGGAGATTGTGCTGGCCCCAGCTCAACGTATCGAAATTTTGGTAGGCGATGGGCAAATGCGCCACACCAGCCTTCAAGCACTAAGCTATAACCGCGAAAAAATGGGGGGAGTGGAACCAGAGAAAGATAGAACGCTGGCCCAATTGCACTTTGTTGCAGGCCCGCTTCCTGTTACACCACAACATTTACGCAAGCTGCCGGAACTAGGCCCGGCGACGGCCCACAAAAAAGTCGAGTTTAATGAAACGATGAGCATGGAAGGCGGCAAACATCAGATGCAGTTTCTGGTAAATGGCAAAAGCTTCGACATGAATCGCATTGATCTAGAAAGCCATTTGGGCGAGGTAGAGATCTGGGAGGTTTTTAACAACTCACATATGGATCACCCTTTTCACCTGCATGGAACGCAGTTTGAAGTGCTGGACTCCGTTCTCGACAAACAGACCATCCCAGCAACATACCGAGCGCGACGTGACACCATCAATCTACGACCTTATGAAACCGTTCACCTGAAAACCGTACATACCCAAAAAGGAGTCTGGATGTACCACTGCCATATTCTGGAACATGAAGGACAAGGTATGATGGCGCAATTACAGGTTAAATAAGCCTTACCTGCTTAGAGCCGCTAACACCCCCCCGGATCCTGCGTTGCGCCTCCTTGCCTTACTACTGCTACTGTCTGCGGCGGTGTGCCTCGGCTCAGGAACGCTTCGAGGTGTTGTTAGCGGCTCTTAGTGGCTTGCTCTGGTCACCCCTCAGTTTCAATAAAGGAAACCTGTATGCAGATTCGTCTTATCCAAGCCATTGACTTCGCACAATGGTTAACACTATGGCAAGGCTATCAAACCTTTTATCAAACCGATATTCCGCAGGAAATCAGCGAACAGACCTGGCAGCGTTTTCTTGACCCGCAACAGCCCATGCATTGCGCCGTGGCGGAACTTCACGGCGAGTTGGTAGGCATGGTGCACTATATTTTTCATCGCAGTTGTTGGACTACCGGTGACTATGTGTATTTGCAGGATCTGTTCACCCGGCCCGGGCAACGTGGCCAAGGCGTAGGACGGGCATTGATTGAACATGTTTATGCCCATGCCGAGCAAGCGGGCGCCTCACGCGTTTACTGGCTCACACATGAAAGCAATCAGCAAGCCATGCAGTTGTATGATCAGCTTGCCGATAAAAGCGGCTTCATTCAGTACCGCAAGCAGATGGCCTGAGCGAGCCCTCCACTGGTAGAGGAAAATTCAGCCGTACTGATAGCCCGCCCTGCGGGTTATCGGACAACTGCAGGCTAGCACCATGGCGCAAGGCAATCTCTTTAACAATGGCCAGCCCCAAACCACTGCCCGGCACAGTGCTGTTGCCCAAGCGATAAAAACGCTTCAAGACCTGGTCACGTTCGCTGGCAGCAATACCGGGACCATTATCACTGACTTGCAGCCAAGGCAGCGGATAACGGCCTGTCGTGATATTGATACTGACACGGCCATCTGGCCGCCGGTAACGCAAGGCATTATCGAGTAAATTATTCAATAACTCCTGCAATAAACCGGCGTGCCCATCTACCCACAAATCGGCAACACCCTCATAACCCAACTCGCCGCCTTGCTGATGAGCCAGTGTCGCCCAATCCAGCGCACTATTCTGCACCAGCAAATCCAGATTCAAACGCGCAAGCATAATCGCCTGACCGTTATCCGGCTCCAGCCGCGACATTTGCAGCAATTGCTGCACACCATGACTGCTGCTTTTCAACGTATCCAATAATTTACGCAGTTGCTGCTGCACAGCAGGCAACGATGATTCGCGTAATCCCAGCTCGGCCTGGGTCTGCATCACCGCCAGCGGCGTTTTCAATTGATGGGCAGCATCATCAATAAAACGGCGCCGTGCCGCGACCAAACGCTGCACACGCTCACTATGCAGGTTCAGCGCCTGCACCAGCGGCATCAGTTCGCTAGGCAGATGCGCCACACTCAGCTGTTCAAATTCATTTTCCTTACGCCGCGCCAGCTCTCTGGACAAATGCCGCAATGGCCGCAAACCGCGACTGATAGCAAACAACACGATCGCCAATACCATCAATACCAATAGACTTTCTTGTAGCAGTGAGCCCCACAATAGACTACGCGCCAGTTCTTGGCGCAGCTCCGGTGTTTCCGCCACCTGCACCCAAATATCCTGATCCCGCAAAGTTAACAAATCACGTACCGACTGGCGTATCACGATTTGCCTCAGGGTATTATCCTGATAGTTAATATCACCATAAGATGGCAATCGCTGCCTGTTTGACCAAGTTGCAGGCAATGGTAGGTCAGCATACCCCGTCAGCGTCTTACCGCTACTGCTACTCACACGATAAAACACTTTCCCCGCAGCATTACTCTCAAACATTTGTAGGGCAAAATACGGGATATCCACACTGACCTGACCATTATTTACTGTCACACCATCTGCAATCGCCCGTGCCGAGGTAGACAACATACGATCAAATGCTGTGTTAGCCGCATGCAACGCCCGGCTATAAGTGAACCAGGCATCCAGCATCAGCATCGCCGCCAAAGGTAATAGCAGGCTAAGTAATAAGCGCAGTCGCAGGCTAGCAGGCCATACTTTGGGCTGATGCTTTATTTCTTTAAAAAATTCGGTCATTGATTCGAATAAATTATTTTAAACGCAAACGCCATAACTGGCTTACAAACCTTACTCCATCAAGACTGGCCTGTCCTAGCAATCATTGACACACCAACCCCTAGCAACCCTCTGTTCTTGGCTGAATTTTATGCCAACAATAGAGCCAGCCAAAACCAACCGTGTCGGTTTCATCTTATCACCACCGAATTTCGATCAATTCTTCAACGCATTGAAACAGACGCGCGGCTACGCACTAATGACATAGTACGCCCCGGCCTCATAGTGCTTAATCTTTAATATCAGGGAAGAGTATGAAATCTCTATGAACAAACACGCCGTCTACACTGAAAGTTGATTCTTCGTGAACTGCAGATGGGGTATAGAACAGCAAAAAGCCAACTTGTAGAAAGTTGGCTTGCGCATTTAAATTTTTTGGTTGCGGGAGCAGGATTTGAACCTACGACCTTCGGGTTATGAGCCCGACGAGCTACCAGACTGCTCCATCCCGCGCCATGAATTTTCTTGCTGTGCTGCTGAGGAGTCGAACTATACAAGGTGAATGGACTGCAGTCAAGCAATTATCCTAATATAATTGCACTCGATAAAAAACGCCGCTCACTTTAGCATTAGTGAGCGGCGTTTTTTTGTTTGACTCTTTGCGCTTGCTTAGCCGGCAGCTTGAATGAAGCCGTTACCTGGATAGAGGGCACTAGCAAGGCCCAAGCTGGACTTAAATGTTACTTCAAACATTTTGCCAACCTGCCGTATGCTGACTACTTCGTAATACATGGTTGCCCCACCTGCCAGATACTCAAAGATTTTATGACCTGGTTTTAATTGAGAGATCTTCATGATTTCCTCTTTTCTTTTTTTCATAATTTACAACGTGATTTTATTTAAAGACGCAGTACAACTGACAAAGTTCCACCACAGCCATCTAAGTCTAAGCAGCGCTATCATCACTATAAGAGCAAAAAATGACAATAAGATTAATATTTAACTCGTTAGTAATGAAAAAACCCCGAGCTAACACTATGGCAGCCGGGGTCCAATCATCCAACCATCCTAAAGGACAGTTGTCATAAAAAAATATTGTAGATCAGAGGATATAATTAACGATAAATCGGTCAAGCTATACGCATACCTGGCTTGGCACCCTGGTCGACATCCAGCAGAAACAAACCTTCACTGTCATCCTGTCCGGACGCACAAATAATCATGCCTTGCGACACCCCAAAGCGCATTTTACGCTCGGCCAGATTAGCGACCACAATCACTTTGCGACCAACCAGCTTATCGGGCTCCGGATAGGCTTTGCGAATACCAGAAAAGATATTGCGCTGCTCAAAGCCTAGATCAACGGTAAATTGCAACAACTTGTCTGAGCCCTCGACAAGCTGGCAGGCTAGTACCTGAGCAACCCGTAAATCAAGCTGGCTGAAGTCATCAATTTTGATGGTTGCAGCCACCGGCTCAAACTGCTGTGTAGCTAAGTTATCACTGTTAATTTGTTGCATATTTTGTATATTCGCTTCTATTAGTTTATCAATCAGGGCGGGATCAACGCGCTGCATCAAGTGCTGATACGCATTAATTTTCTTCCCCAGCAACAGGCTGTCGGCGTCGCTCCACACTAGGGGCGGAATATCGAGAAAGGCTTCAACTCCCGCTACCAGCTTGGGCAGCACAGGTTTTAAGTAAAGACTTAACAAGCGGAAAGCATTAATCAGTACGGTACAGACTTCTTGTAAACGCGCATCCTGTCCAGCCTGTTTAGCCAGTTCCCATGGTTTATTGGCATCAACATAAACATTCACCACATCTGCCAAGGCCATGATGTCGCGCAGTGCACGTGCATACTCACGTGTTTCGTAGGCTGCCGCCAGCGACTCTGCTGCCGCTTGCAACTGCGCCAGTATGGCTTTATCCGCCACATCGGCAGCGAGTTGTCCAGCAAAACGCTTGGTGATAAAACCTGCAGAGCGGCTGGCGATATTGATAAATTTGCCTACCAAGTCGGCATTCACCCGCGCAACGAAATCACTTAGGTTTAAATCAATATCTTCGATACGACCATTCAATTTGGCCGCCATGTAGTAACGCATCCATTCCGGGTCCAAACCACAATCCAGATAGCTCTTGGCCTGGATGAAAGTACCGCGTGATTTGGACATTTTTTGCCCATCCACGGTTAAAAAGCCGTGGGCAAATACCCCGCTCGGTACACGTAAACCAGCATATTTCAACATCGCCGGCCAGAATAAAGCGTGAAAATACAAAATATCTTTGCCGATAAAATGATACATTTCGGCATCAGATTCAGCCCCGAACCAGTCGTCGAAATGCAGCCCCTGCCGATCACACAGGTTTTTAAAGCTAGCCATATAGCCGATAGGGGCATCCAGCCAGACATAAAAATACTTACCTGGAGCATTGGGGATTTCAAAACCAAAATAAGGCGCATCGCGGCTAATGTCCCAGTCTTGCAAGCCGCCGGCAATCCATTCGTTCATTTTATTGAGTGCTTCCGGCTGCAGATGGGCTTGCTGCATACCATCGGCGCGTAGCGCACTGCCGGTAGTCCACTGTTTCAAAAACTCGACACATTCTCCCAGACGGAAAAAGTAATGCTCGGAGGTTTTCAGCACAGGCTTGGCACCTGAGACGGCGGAATAAGGATTCTTTAACTCAGTTGGGTTATAGGTGGCGCCACATACTTCACAGTTATCGCCATATTGATCCTGTGCGCCACATTTAGGGCATTCGCCTTTAACGAAGCGATCCGGCAGAAACATCTGTTTTTCCGGATCGAACAGTTGCTCTATCGTGCGTACGGCAATTTTATCATCCGCCTGCAGAGCAAGATAAACCTGTTCGGCATATGCCTTATTTTCCGGGCTATTGGTGCTGTAGTAATTATCATGGCCAATCAAAAAGCCACGCGAATCGGCCAAATGAAGCTCACGCACGCTTTCTACCAGCTGTTCCGGTGAAATGCCCTGTTTTTCCGCCGCCAGCATAATTGGCGCGCCATGGGTATCATCCGCACAGACGTAATAGCACTGATGGCCACGCATCTTCTGAAAACGCACCCAGATATCGGTTTGAATCTGCTCCAGCATATGCCCCAAGTGCAATCCTGCATTGGCATAAGGTAGTGCACTGGTTACCAGAATCTTGCGTTTAGTCATAAGACCTTCCCTAATTTAGATTAAGCAATCTGAAGCGGCGAATTATAGAGCCTGTTCAGCACGTTCAGCCATGACCACACCTACACTGCGCCGGGCAAGCAGAATATAACTAAGAGAAAACACACAGCACAGCAGTGCAAAGCCGAGCATGCCGCCGTGCAAGTAAGCCCAGCGAAATAGCTCCAACCCTAGCGCATAGCCAGCCATCCCTAACATGCTCATACTGGCAGCGATGGTGCCTTTGCCCGCCACATCAGAGGACATCAAGGCAAAACGGTAAAGTACGCCAAAGGCCAGACCCTCACCCAAAGCCATCAGACTCATCCCCGCCATCAGGTAATACTGTGGGAAAGATGAGTAATACACTCCCCCCAGCAATAAGAGCAGACCAAGTACAATCGGCCACATGCCCAGTAATACTGAGCGCCCCAATGGCCAGCGTTCCGCCACCAGTGCCAAGATCAAATTCCCGGCAATTAAGCCGGTAAAGACCGGTAGTTGCATCCAGCCATACTGTACGGAAGTCATGGCTAAATCTTCAATCAAAAATACCGGAGATAGCGCAATCCAGCCCAATAAAGGCAAGGCCAATAATGGAATTAGCGCTGCGGATAGCATAAACCGCCGCTGGCTGAATACTTGCCAGTAATCCCGAAGAATCACCGATAACAACAATTTTTCTCTGCTGGGCTTGATCGTTTCTGGCATTTTCCAGAACAAACCTAGCAAGGCAATGAACGACAACATTGCAATCAATAGGAAGCTGGTACGCCACGGCGCCAAATCCAATAAGAGCGCTCCGGCTAATGGCCCAAGCAAGGGTGCAATGAGAGCGATATTGGCCATGAGCGCCATGGTTTTCACGGCAACTTTTTCTTCGAATGCTTCTTGCACGGCGGCGTAACCGACGGTATTGATAAAACACAGACCAATGCCCTGCAAGATTCGCAGCAGCATAAAGGTATGAATGGAGTCGACCAGATAAGTGGCCAGACAGGTCAAGGTAAAATAAGCCACCCCCGCGAGCAAGACTGGCCGGCGCCCGACTCTATCGGACCATGGCCCGGCCAGCCAAGGCAAGGAAGCGCCACCCACCAAAAAAGCGGTCATCGATAAGGGCACCCAGGAGCTGTCTACCATAAACTCACGGGTCACCACCAGCATGGCCGGCTGCACCATATCATTGCAAATATAAACCGAAAATTCGAACAGGACCAAAGCCAGCGGGAACAAGAAATTCGCGCGACTAAGTTTAAGATAGGGGGAAAACATGCGGGACAGAAGCCTTAATTTAAGTAATGCCTGCCAAAGATCGCAAACAGACACTTTAGGCTGGTAGGGGCGCGTATTCTACCTTGTCACCATCCACCTGGCAAAATCCGAACCCATTTGCTCCTGCCCGAATAGCCAGTAGCAAGTGTGTAATAAAAAGGTACAGTAGGCCCCCTTATCATGTACCAATACACTTCTCATGGAGATTTCAAATAAATGTTACGGTTAAGCCTCATCCCCCTCTTCTGCCTCTCCAGCCTAGTGAGTGCTCAGATTGTTGAAATGAACTTCCTCGACGCTAGTGGTATTACTCACTCGGCAGGTAGCATCAGTATTGAAGAAACGCCCTACGGTGTGCTATTTACCCCCAGGCTAACTGGACTTACTCCGGGCATTCATGGCTTTCATTTACATGAGCACCCCTCTTGCGGCGCAGCTCTGGTAAAAGACGTTGCCACTGCGGGTGCAGCAGCAGGCGGGCACTGGGACCCGGATAAGACCGGCAATCATGCCGGGCCCTATGGTAACGGACACAAAGGAGATCTACCTGCGCTGTACATTGCTGCCGACGGAACAGCTAGCTACCCGGTTCTGGCTCCTCGTTTGACTATAAACGACTTAAATGGTCACTCGCTTATGATTCATGCTGGAGGGGACAATCATAGTGACCACCCCGCCATGCTGGGCGGCGGCGGTGCCCGTGTAGTCTGTGGAGTCATCTGACGCGCTATCATCATAGATAGGCAGTGGAAGTGGGGCTGGCACGATGCATTACCATCAGCAGCCCCACTATTATCACATCAAAATTTGGCCTTACTTTTCAACAAAAGCACGTTCGATAGCATAGTCTGCCGGTTCTCCCATACGTGGAGATTCTTTGAAGCCAAGACCATTCAAAATCTCACACAAATCATGCAACATAGATGGGCTACCGCATAACAAGGCACGGTCATGCTCGGGGTTAAGTTGTGGCAAACCAATATCAGCACATAACTTGCCACTGGTGATCAGATCGGTAAGACGTCCCTGGTAACGGAATGGCTCACGAGTGACCGTTGGGTAATAAATTAGTTTTTCTTTCACCATTTCACCGAAATATTCATTTTCCGGCAGTTCTTGGCTGATGTAGTCGTGATAACCCAACTCACTAACCCAGCGAACACCATGGGTTAAAATAATTTTGTCATAGCGTTCATAGACTTCAGGGTCTTTGATAATCGACATGAAAGGGGCAAGACCTGTCCCGGTGGAAAATAGGTATAAATTCTTACCAGGTAGCAGATTATCTTGCACCAATGTACCTGTTGGCTTTTTGCTGATCATCACAGTATCGCCAACCTTGAGATGTTGCAGGCGAGAGGTCAGCGGGCCGTCCTGCACCTTGATGCTGTAAAACTCTAAGTGTTCTTCATAGTTGGAACTAACAATAGAATAAGCCCGCATTAACGGTTTACCGGCTGCTTCCAGACCAATCATTACGAACTGGCCATTGATAAAACGCAAACCTGCATCACGTGTGCAAGTAAAACTAAATAGCGTGTCGTTCCAATGATGAACCGACAGAACCTTTTCGGCAGTCAGATTAGGTGAAGACATATTATTTTCAGTTCATTATTTAAAAAATTGAAAAATGACGAACGGCATGCTGGCAAATGGTTTTCGCATTGTGTAACTCATACAAGCGAGCGAAAAGAGACCACTACAGATCGCCATATTCTGTAAATCCTTTCGTCAAATGCCTACTCAACATGCACTATCAGGCAGAAAGAGGCACAGCATGTTAACCGAGTTTGCGACAAGACTCGAATGATTGTTTTTGCTGTTCTTATTGCTTTTTGTTATTTCGCCCCAGCAAGAAGCTGTGGGCGACGAAAAAAGGCGCCCCTTGCGGGACGCCCCCTTACTGCAACTACAGGACAACGGAGAAATAAACATTCGCTTTTGCAGCCTAACACTCAAAAATAGACAACAACGACGCTGCAAAATAAACAACAAGAACAAAACATACTTACAGCATACAATTCCAAACTAAGCAAAAAGTATATAACCGGTAATGACTTACCGTCAGTTCAATGATGAACTTGAAAAGGAACTGAATCATATCGTTCCTAAGGTCTCGCGATAATTATCTACTCTTATTTGCTTGAGTCTGCCAGATCAGCTGTACCTTGGTAATCTGCATCTGTCTTAGACGCTCACTTAAGCGTTTTAGGTATTGGCACCCATTAAGGTGTGATCCTAACGCCAGAAAAAACTGCAAGGCTGCTGGATACTAGCGTATTGACGCATTCGAACCCCTCCCTGCGATGTTGATATCCTCACTATAGATGCTTGATTTTGTACTTACAAAATTTGTATCAATAAAAATCAAATAAATCTGTCATTACAAGATCAGGCTAGCAATCAACAAAATTCAGTTTTTCTAAAAACTACTTGACCCTAAACATATAGCGCTATACTATGCGTCCTCTCTGTCGCGGGATGGAGCAGTCTGGTAGCTCGTCGGGCTCATAACCCGAAGGTCGTAGGTTCAAATCCTGCTCCCGCAACCAAGTAATTTAAAAGCAAAAAGCCAACTTTTTATAAGTTGGCTTTTTGCTTTTAAAATTTTCTATAACACCCCGCTTACTTTTACCTCCAATCGAATACACACAGCTCAATTACTGCACAGCCTAGCACTTATCCAAATAACTTGGCCCTAATGATAAGACCCATGAGATTTGCCGGATTTAACAGAAGATAGCGGCTTTGTGAGTCACCCGCCTGTGGTTTTTATCCGGCACCAAGAGGGTAGGTGAAATGGACCAAGCGGATGACTCACAAAGCCATCTCATGACAAATTCATTATCAGTGGTAGCCATTTTTACCACACAAAGCCGGTATAACTCTATCGCTAATGTTGAGAAAGCCGCCTTTTATTCGATTTGAAGGTGGTTTGTTGCAATAAAACAAGCCAGCTCGGACTGGAGCTGGCTTTGAATGCTGTGATTTAGGGCGCGAAGTGTTATTTAAATACTTTAAAACGCTCGCTATCATCGATAAATGTCTTATCGCCAGCGGCCTGGGCAAGGCCACCAAACGGCATTTGTGCACGCAGTATCCAATCAGCCGGGATTTGCCATTTAGCCTGGATCGCAGCTTCAATCAATTGGTTGTAATGTTGCAGTGAAGCACCTACTTTGTTTTCTGCCAGCGCGGTCCACACTGAGAATTGCGCCATACCGGAAGCTTCCAGCGACCAAGTCGGAAAATGTTCGGCATAGGCGGCAAATTGCGCTTGCAGTCCTTTGATCACTTGTTGATCTTCATAGAACAGAACCGTACCGGCAGCGGCACGGAATGCAGCCATTTTGCCTTCAGTAGGAGCAAACTTTTCGGCGGGGACAATTTTACGCAATGCGTCTTCGGTCAAGTCCCACAATTGTTCATGGGCACTGCCCAGCAGAATAACAGCACGTGAACTTTGCGAATTGAAGGCCGAAGGGCTGTGTTTGATCGCTTCTTTGATCAGATTCTCGATAGCGTCATGGCTAATCGGCGTTTGTTTGTTCAGGGCATAAATCGTTCGACGAGCCTGGCTCAATGTCAAGAATTGTGTATTCATTGTTTACTCTTTCTATTAAGTAGAATAATGGCTTACTAACCATCACACTAATGATGTTAGCTCAATACTACTGGGCAATCTAACGAGCAACTAGACTGCTCAAATGCAACACACTGTCACCTTCAATGTCATTCGCTATCTGGCCCCATCGGAACGAATCATATCTGCCGCTTTTTCGGCGATCATCACCGTTGGCGCATTAGTATTCGCGCTAACTATTTGCGGCATGATAGAAGCGTCCACAACACGCAAGCCTTGTATACCATGTACACGCAGTCTGGCATCCACCACATCCAGTTCGCCAAGCCCCATGCGGCAGCTACCTACTGGGTGATAAATAGTGTCAGTGTGTTGGCGCACAAAGAGTTCGATCTGAGCATCGGTTTGTGCCAGCCTACTTTCAAATAGCTCACAGCCTCCGTAGCGGGATAGTGGTGCTTGTGACAGCACATAGCGTAATAGTTTAAATCCACGCACCAACCGGTCTACATCGTCCTGCTCTCCCAGAAAGTTTGGATCAATGCGTGGGGCTTGTTGCGGATTATTACTTGCCAGCGTAATACGGCCTCTACTTAATGGCCGCAACAGACAGACATGAGCCGAATAACCATGGCCCCATAAAGTTTTACGGCCATGATCGGCGAGTTTGCCAACCACAAAATGCAGTTGCAGGTCAGGACGGCCTTCACTTGGCTGACTACGGATAAAACCACCCGCTTCGGCAAAGTTGCTAGTAAGCAAGCCTGTTCGGCTTTGCCGCCATTGCCAGGCACTTCGCAACAACCGTACTATGCCTTTAGGCGAAAGACCAAACAGCTCGTGAGACCTAGGTACATCCACCACTTGCACCACATCAGGATGGTCGTGCAGATTTGCACCAACGCCCGGCAGATGATGCTGCACGGTAATACCATACTGTTGGAGATGTTCGGCCGGGCCGATACCGGATAGCATTAATAGCTGTGGGGACTGTAACGCTCCGGCACAGAGCAGCACTTCGCCGTTGGCATTGATCTGATGCAGCACACCGCGCTGCCGATACTCTACGCCTACTGCGCATCGTTGCTGCACCAGTACACAGCTAACTTGTGCCTCAGTAATAATCTGCAGATTGCTTCGATTTTGGCAGTCAGCCAGATAGGCCTTGGCAATATGATGGCGCTCACCGGCTTGCTGCGTAAGCTGATACAGCCCTACCCCTTCCTGTTGTGGGCCATTAAAGTCTTGATTGGGGACTAAACCAGCATCGATGGCAGCTTCAAGAAAGTGCAGACTGAAAGGATTGGGTTCAGACAGGTTTTTAACATTTAATGGCCCACCAGTACCATGCCAGGCATCTGCGCCACGCTCGTTATGCTCGGATCGTTTGAAATAGGGCAAGACATCCTCATAAGCCCAGCCGGTATTTCCTAGCGCAGCCCAATGATCGTAATCTTCTCGCTGACCACGGACATAAATCATCGCGTTGATACAGCTGGAACCACCCAGCACCTTGCCACGCGGTTGAAAACCACGACGTCCTTGCAGGCCTGCTTGCGGCTCGGTGTGAAATGCCCAGTTAAATCCACCCAGTCTGGCAATCATGGCCATACCTGCCGGGCAATCGATCTGCACACTCTGCGCCGGAGGGCCCGCTTCTAGCAAACACACTTTAATCTTGGGGTCTTCACTGAGTCGCGCTGCCAATACACTACCCGCCGAGCCGCCTCCCACAACGATGTAATCAAACATATTTGTGCTCTCCTTGGGCATACGGGAAAGGATGATTACCCGGTACATTGAGCATAGCGCAATACGCAAAAAACACCAATGGCATAAACACAAACTAACGGCAGCGAGCTCATTACAGCTAGAATCAAACTGCTGTGATTTAGCTTATTTATTCGCTGGTGCTGACCACACCTAGCGGCGCGCCTCCTAGGATTTTGTATAAATCAGCCAGATTCTTCAGTTGTGCCAGACGCAGATTCAGAACACTTTCTTCTGCTTGCCTTCTACTTTCACTAGCCGTAAGCCAACTTTGCATATCAACTTCGCCAGCCAGATAACGACGATGGGTCAGCACTTCGTCACGCCGACTCAGATCTAAACTATCAAACTGACGCTGGGCATTCTCTGCGAAACGCGCACGACTGTTTAGGGCATTATCCACTTCTTGATAAGCGGCATAGAGAGACTTACGGAAGTTAACCACCGCCAGTTGGTAGTCCGCCTGACTGGATTTAAGCAGCAAGCTTTGCTGCTGCCATTGCAAGAACGGCAAACTGACACCGCCACCCAAAGCCAGCAACGGATTTTGCAATAAATTACCCAGGCTAGTACTGCTGGTTCCCAAGCTACCGGTGAGGCTGAACACCGGGAAAAACGCTGCCTTGCTTTGATCAACATCGGCCAGAGCAGCGCGTAAACGTGCTTCGGCAGCCATCAGATCCGGGCGCCGTTCCAGCAGGCTACTAGGTAAACCCGCCACAATGGGCTGCATCACCGGCGTGAGTGTCAGTTCAGCGATATCGGGCAATGGTTGCGCCAGCGGCTGATTCAGTAACAAGGCCAGCGCATTGTGTTGTTGTTGCAAATCCACTTGTAAGTCACGTCGACTATTTTGCTGTTCCAGTAGTACTCGCTCTGCTTGCAGCACATCCAGTTCGCCAATAGCCCCCGCTTGATGCCGCGAACGGGTCAACTTCAGCACTTGTTGCGCCTTGTCCAGATTAGCGTCAGCCAAAACGATACGCGCTTTCAGTGCCGCAATCTCCCAATACACGCTGGCGACCGTACTATCCGATAACAGGCGTGCCGCCTTTTCATCATAGCAGCTGGCAATAAAGCGTTCATTGGCCGAACGCTGAACAGCAGCCACCCGCCCCCATAAATCGAGCTCATAACTGGTACTCAGGCTGCTAGTTGAACTATTACTCCATTCAGCCGCCTTATCTACCGGCCGACCTCGGCTGACACTGACTGTCCCGCTCAACGAAGGGCGGGCATCACTATCGGCCAAACCGGCCGCCAACTGTGCTTTACGCACATTGAGCAAAGCGGTTTCCAAATCCGGGTTGCTTACTCTCACCTGTTCCAGCAAGTGCAACAACACTGGATCGGCAAAGCCCTGCCACCAGTGATCCGGCGCTACCGTTTGACTGGCTGTTGACAGACTACTTTGTTGCCAATCTAATGGGGTTTGCAATGATGGGCGCTGATAAGGTGTTGACTGACAGGCCACCAGGCTCATCGTTAATAGGATGCCGGGTAACATTTTGTTATGCATTATTTTCTCGCTGTAGTGGTCAAGCATTTCCGAAAAGTTAATAAATTTGCTGCTCCCGCACTGCCAAAACGCAGTAGGCACCACGGCACTCCTGCCTTGATCACGCCAGGCTGATCACCAGCCCGGTTTCATCACCCCAGACAAACTGCACACTCTGCGGCACTTTGCCATGCAACAAGCGCCAATTCAAAAACTCACTAGATGCAGTGGTCAGAACAAGATCTGAAAACGTGCCAGCAGCGCAGCTTGGGAGTGTTTAAGCAACTGTGGACGAATCAGGGTCAGCAGATCAGCGACGCTCAAGTCGGCCTGAACATTATTTAAAAAAACCAATCATTGCACATTCATTTCAAAATGGCCGTCAGTAATCTATTCCCAGGGAAAATCCTGTTCTCGCCAACCTCGCTCCCACACTTCACGGCCTTGCACAAGGCTCGGATTGCACTGCTACAATGGCACAGGTAGACATTTAACCGAACAGAGGAAAGAGCATGAGTGAATTAATCATTGAAGAACTGGCTTTGGGCGAAGGGGCGCTAGCCGAAACAGGAAAGGAAGTTACCGTCCACTACACAGGATGGCTAAGCGATGGCACCAAGTTTGACTCCAGCCAGGATCGGTCGCAGCCATTTAGTTTTCCTCTGGGTGCTGGCTATGTCATCAAAGGATGGGATCAAGGTGTTCAGGGTATGAAGGAAGGTGGAAAACGCAAGCTAACCATTCCGGCAGAGTTGGGCTATGGCGCTCGTGGTGCTGGTGGTGTCATCCCACCGAATGCTACTTTAGTATTTGAAGTTGAACTGCTCAAGGTAGGCTAAATAAAGTAGAACGGGTCGTTAACACGACCCGTTCTTGAATACATCCGCACTACTACTTGTGCATATGCTGTCTTTGGCTGCGTTTACGTCGCCACCAAATTACCCCTATTACCGCAAACAAAACCGCCATCGCGATAAGAATTCCGGTTTGTCCACGATGTATCATCTTGATCAGCCACTCATGATTCGCTGCACCGTAATAACCGAGATAAACCCACACGGGCACCGAAATCAAAGCAGCAAAGCCATCCATCAACAGGAAACGCCAAAATGGCACGCGGCAGGTCATCCCGGCCGTAATGAAAATAGGCGTGCGCAAGCCGGGCAGAAACCTCGCAACAAACAACACCCAATTACCGTATTTTTCAAACTTCTCTTGCACAGCAGCAAAACGCTGCGGGGTTAGGATTCTGGCAACCGGACGAAAGTTTAATACTTTATCTCCCATCACCCGCCCAATAGTGAACATAAAAGTATCACCAAGCAGTACACCAACCATCCCTACCGCAAACATCCAATGTACATTGGCATAGCCCAAACCGGAGATAATTCCCCCAGCTACCAAGGTAATATCTTCTGGAATTGGTACACCAAAACCACAGAGTAGCAATACTACAAAAACAGCCAGATAACCGTAGCTGGTAAAGACTTCGATAAGTGTCTGCAGAATATCCATTTTTTCCCGTTTAATGGCCGTTTATATAAATAAGGACAATCACGGCATAAGTATGTTGTGGCAGATTCATTATCAAGGTGCTGATAATAACACATCTAATAGGCAGGGCTTTTAAGCCATTCCAGATCAAACCAAACGGATATTTAGCTCGCCACTTGTATGATAGTGGCTACACCCAGTATTTGCTTTCACTCTGTTAGGCTAAAGCTATACCACCGTTTTTAATGACCGTACCCTTCAAAGCCGCTAACAAAAGCTCGAAAAGCACCTGAGCCGCGGCTTTAAGCTGATACATGGCTTTAGTTAGCTAAGCCCATCCCTAACTTAAGCGTAGCGGCAATATTGCGTGCCGCGCTACGGACATTGAACGCAGCCTCCGCCATCGCGTCTACCACGGAGCATGGTTGGCAGACTGCGCCAAACACTGCATCCAAACCATATTGATGCACCACGGCCCTATCCCTCGCCAAACCACCGGCCAGCGCAATCACAGGCACACCATAACGCTGAGCCACACGCGCCACACCAATCGGCGTCTTCCCTTGTATGCTTTGACTGTCAATACGGCCTTCTCCGGTCAACACCAGTTGCGCACCCTGTACCGCTGCATCCAAGCCAATGGCTTCGGCAATGATATCGCTGCCGGAACGCAAACGGCCATGCAGAAAAGCCAATAAGGCCGCGCCCATACCACCAGCAGCACCCGCCCCCGGTATATGGGCTACCTCCACCCCTAAGTCGCGAACAATAATATGAGCAAAGTGCGCCAGAGCAGCGTCCAGCTGAGCCACCATCTGCGAGTCAGCCCCCTTCTGTGGGCCAAATACTGCCGATGCACCCTGCGGACCCAACAGGGGATTGCTGACATCACAGGCCACATCAAAACGGCAATGCGATAAGCGGCTATCCAGACCTGATAAATCAATACGTGCTAATCGAGCCAGTTCCGCGCCACCGGGCCCCAATGACTCACCGGCCTCATCGAGCAGACCGATGCCTAAGGCTTGCAGCATGCCAGCCCCACCATCATTGGTGGCACTACCACCAATACCCAACACAAAATGCCACGCTCCTGCATCCAATGCCGCTAAAATCAGCTCCCCCGTGCCACGACTGGTCGTCAGCAAAGGGTTGCGTTGCGCCAGCGGCACCAATGCCAGCCCGCTGGCTGCCGCCATTTCTATCACGGCCATGTGCGTGCCGCCGGTCAGTCCGTAAAATGCCGACACGACCTGGCCTAAAGGGCCAGTAACGCTGAGCTGTTGCCACTGCCCATCGCTAGCATCCAGCATCGCCTGCACTGTACCCTCCCCCCCGTCTGCCATCGGCATCTTGCAGTACTCGGCATCGGGAAAAATTTCGCGAAATCCTGCTTCGATTTCGCTAGCCACTTGCATGGCGGTCAGGCTTTCTTTATAGGAATCGGGTGCGATGACGATTTTCATTCAGGCAAACTCTCCATCAACTGCTGACGCCAAAGCTGACATTGCTCCACTTGCTGTTGCAAAGCCTGTAAGGATGCTTGTAATGGCTCCAGCTCAGTTAACAACTTGCGCTGTTCATTCATTGGTGGCAAAGGCAATAACACGGTGGCCAACTGGGTATAGCTGATCTCGGCCCCTTCCAGATCCGCCCCTATCCGGCATAGGCTACGCTGCCAAATCGTGCTGCGGCTATACCAGTACAAATAAGCTGGTAACAGACTCTCTTGATCGATAGCAAACACCACTCTATCGGCATCAGGCAGTGACTCTTCTACTTCATTCTGCAGCAACAAACCCTGCTCTAGCAGTTGTTGCGAGTGGTAACAGAAGGTGGCGGCTGGCAAGGGCTGACTATCGCTCATATCACCCGCCATTGCCGATGCCAGTAACTCGGTACTCAGTAACTGGCTCAGTTCACCCAAGGGACGTAGCTCCCAATTGGCCGGCACCACCCCTAATGGGGATGGCTTAAATGCGGTATGTGCTTGCCATTTACCCAGCCGCCGTATGCCCACGCCACGACAAAACCAGCTATCCAATTGCATCGGCAGCAACTGGTAGCGGGCAGCCAACTGTGCGGCCAGTAATTCCAGCTTGTCATCAAGCAGCGCCAACACCGTGTCGGTCTCCTGAACAGCCAACTGCCAGCCTTGCTCATCGCGATAGGACTGTAAACGTTCATCCACTGCCAGCTCTTCCTCTTGCAAACCGCTTAGCTCGCTTTGCAGTCCCTCGCTATCGACCAGCGGCCGTGCTTCGCCATTATCAATATAACGAGCCACATCCAATTTACCGTCGTGCTGGCGAATTTCTTCCAGACCAACCAAACGGCAATATTGTTGCTCTTCAGTTTGCGTGCTGACCACTCCCCGATACGCCGTGACAATGTGTTCGATGTCCGGCGGACGCAGGCCATTTTGTGCCTTGCCTTTGGCAAACTCACGGCTGGCATCGATAAAAATCACTTTTTGTTGCAAATGTGCGGGCTTGTTATTGCAAAAAACCAGTACACAGCTGGCAGCCGCCGAGCCGTAAAACAAAGCGGGGGGTAAGGCAATGACGGTTTCCAGCAGATCCCCCGGCCAATGACGATGGCCAAACAAAAGGCGCGAGCGGATTTTCGCTTCCTCCCCGCGGCGCGATAAGATATCGCTGGGTAACATCACCACCATGCGACCATCTGGCTTCAGACTGGCCAGCATATGCTGCACAAAGGCAAAGTCAGCACTGGCATGTGGCGGGATGCCGTAGAGCAAACGCCGATACGGATCGCGTACACGTTTATAGTCAGGAATTTTCAGTTTCTTCGGACGACGCTTATTCGGCTCCAGTGGGGTTTCCAATGGCGTCCACCAAGCCGGCACACCAAAGGGTGGCCGTGCGACCACACGATCGAAAGTTTGTAACAGCCCTTCGGCATCAACATGCAAGGGGCTAACCAGACTATCGCCTAGCCGAATATCTGCCGGCCACTGATGCAGATGAAAGCAGAGTCTGGCCAAGCTCCAGGTGCTAGCCAGTTTTTCCTGCCCGAACAATTGCAGATTGGGTTGACCATTGGCCAGCAAGCCACCCTGCTGTGCCGCCACATAACGTGCGGCATCCAGCAAAATACCGGCGGTACCACAGGTAGGGTCATACACACTCTGACCCGGCTCAGGCGCTAATAAACTTAATAGTAATTGTGTCAGTGGTTTGGGCGTCAGCAACAGGCTGCCCCGGCGGCCACTGGCATCGGCATATTGCCGGATCAGTTGCTCGCAAACATCACCTAATTTATCCGGCTGCTCCAGTTGACTATCGGCCAAGGACAATTGCCCAAAATGACACATTAGCGGATGCAGCACCTCATCACTCAAGCGCTTGTGTCCGGCAAAGCTCACTGCGCTCAGCCCCAAAGACAGCGCTGCTTGTGCTTGCTCCAAGGCCGCTACGGCCTTATCCAGCGCCTCGCCAATACCCTTCTTGCGCTCTTGCAAACCTGGCCAGCGTGCCTCTTGCGGGAAAGCCCCATATTGTAGCTGGATGGCTGCCTCGGCTTTCTTGCGGTTCATCCCTTCTGCTGCAACCAGCGCAGCGACACGCTCGACAAACACATCATTCAACCGCTTCAGCATAAACAGGCCGAACACCTGATTTTTAAAGTCATACAGATCAACCTGATCACGCAAGAGATCAACCGACCCCCACAACCCCTTTTCCAGATCTTGGACGGATAGCAAACTCATAAGCAAACAACCATGATTGAGAAACTCGATAATTTAAGCTGGCCAGTTCATTGCCAGCGTGAACTGTGCTGCACCGCCCACATGGCAGTCAGCGGCAATAACAACACAATCAGTAACAGCAACAATGGGTAATTACCATAGCGCATATACGGGGTTAAACCCTGTCGTCCCTGTACCGCCCCCTGCAAAACCTGGCGGGTAAATGGTGCAGCAATGGCGGCCACTTCGCCATTAGGCTGGATAATAGCGGTCATGCCATTATTGGTAGCTCGTAACATATAACGCCCATTTTCCAGCGCCCGTGCTTGTGAAAGCTGCAAATGCTGACTCATCGCCGTGCTTTTACCGAACCAAGCCAGATTGCTGATATTCGCCAGCATCGTGGCTCGTGCCGCCGGACCAATCAGTTCTTCTCCAAAGCTGTCTTCATAACAGACGTTAAATGCCACTCTCTGCTTGGCCAATACTAAGGGAGACTGATTCGGCCCACCCCGACTAAACCCCGACATTGGCATCTGCATGAATTGATAAATCCAACCAATCACACTAGGCAGGGGAATAAACTCTCCAAATGGCACCAGGTGGTCTTTGGCATAATAGGGCTGCCCCGGTGTGGTCAAGGCTACCGCAGCATTCAGGTAAGACAGACCATCCTGACGGCGCGGCACGCCGGTCACCAGTTCCATATTGGAGCGACGAGCAGCATCCGTCAGCATGGTTAGATAGCCAGAGGGCAGATCATCCAGAAACAGCGGCAAAGCCGTTTCCGGCAAGATCATCATATCCGCCTTGGTCGTCGCCACCATCTGATAATAAACCCGCAACGACATTTCCAGATTTTCTGGCGACCATTTTAATTGCTGTGGGATATTACCCTGTGCCAGCGCTACCTGTACTGGCTCACCTAACGGCTGTGTCCAATTCACCGCTTTCAACCATTGCCCCCCCCCCAGCAGCAATATGACCCCCAGCAGTACACCAGCACGTAGCAACTTGCTGCTACCGTGCAACATCGTCAGCGCTCCCGCTAACAAGGCGACCAAATAACTAACCAGATGAATCCCACCCACTGCCGTATAGCCGGCTAATGGGCTTTCCGTTATTTGCGAATAACCCACTGCCGCCCAAGGAAAGCCAGTCATCACCCAGCTGCGCAGCCATTCGCCCAACACCCATAGCGCTGGAAACAGCAATAAGCAACGCTGCCATGGCTGTTGTAGCCAGCGCATGGTCAACCACAATACCAGGCCGGGATACAAAGCCAGATAGGCGGGTAGCAAGAATACTAGCGGCAACGCAATCCAGGCAGGTAAACCGGCGATATCGTGCAGGCTGTTGTAAATCCAGTGAAAATTAGTGGTATAGGCAGCCAAACCCCAGACATAGCCTAGCCAAAACGCCCGCTGCGGGCGATATTGCGCCAGAGTCAGCAGTGCTGCGAGCGTTAGCGGCATCAACCAGTACAAACGATAAGGCGCAAAGGCAAACAGCGTCAGGCTACCCGCCAAGGCTGCCGCCAATAGCAACAGAACATTACGCATGATTAAGACAATATGTGATTGCCACCGTATGGTGACGGAATGATCGCGAAAATGATCTGTTGCCATCAACACAGACCATCCTTCGCATTTAACGAACGGTACCCATAGAAACAACCATCACTCGGCAGTGCTGATTTGAAGATTACCTGCTTGTATTTTTTCTACCAACACACTTTCTACACGACGACTATCAGCACGCAAAACCGTAAAACGCAAACCGGCACTCGTCACCGATTCTCCACGCTTGGGCAGATAACCGCATAGTGAAATCACCAGCCCTCCCACCGTATCCACTTCATCATCGGCAAATTCGGTATCGAAATAATGATTAAAATCCTCAATCTCAGTCAGTGCCTTCACCCGATAACGCTGCTCACCACGCACTGACACGATATTTTCCGCATCGTCTTCGGTATCGTACTCATCCTCGATATCCCCCACTATCTGCTCGATCACATCTTCAATCGTCACCAGACCAGATACCCCGCCGTACTCATCCACAACCACAGCGATATGGTGGTGAATGGCGCGAAAATCACGCAACAACACATTCAGGGGTTTCGATTCAGGAACAAACACGGCGGGACGTAACACGGCTTGTAAATCAAACTGCGCGGGATTGTGGAAGTAACGCAACAACTCTTTTGCCAGTAACACACCTAAGACATCATCTTTACTGTCACCAATCACCGGAAAACGGGAATGGCCACAATCAATCACCATAGGCAAAAAACGTTCAATCGGGTCTTTGCTGCTGATCACATGCATCTGGCTGCGTGGAATCATCACATCTCGTACCGTTTGCTCGCTAACCTCCAGCACACCTTCAATCATGCCCAGCGCTTCGGCATCCAGCAAATTACGTTCAAATGCGTTGTGTAACAACTCGATTAACTCTTCGCGATCTTCCGGCTCGCGCAGCAACATGGCAGATAAGCGTTCAAGCCAACTCGGTCGCGGTTTACTGGGGTCTTCCATGCCTTAGCACTGCTCCTCAAGATAGGGGTCGGCATATCCTAGCCGTTTGACGATATTGCTTTCAAGTTTTTCCATCATTTCGGCCTCACCTTCTTCTTCATGATCGAAGCCCTGCAAATGCAAGATACCATGTACCACCAGATGAGCGTAATGCGCCGACAAAGTCTTACCCTGCTCACTGGCTTCCGCAGCCACCACCGGCACACAGAATACCAAGTCGCCCAATAAGGGCTGCCCGCCACCTGCAGACTCATCATGCAGTGGAAAGCTCAATACATTGGTCGCGTAGTCTTTACCGCGATACTGCTGATTGAATGTACGCCCCTCTACGGCATCAAGCAGCACAATGCTCACCTGTGCCTGTTGCACGCCCGGCTGCAAAGCCGCCAGACACCAGCGCTGCCAATCCTTGAGCCCTGGCAGATTCTCGCCAGCACACTGCGCGACCACGGTTAAAGACAAACGTGCTGCCAAGCGCGGCAGCACCGCATTACGCTTAGCTTTTTTCATTGTGCTGACTCTGATGCTGATCGTAGGCGTCGACAATTCTTTGCACCAGCGGATGGCGCACAACGTCTTCGCTTTGAAAATGGTGAAAATGAATACCTCGAACCGCGCGCAGAATAGCCTCGACCTCAACCAAGCCACTTTTCTGATGGCGAGCCAGATCAATCTGTGTTACATCGCCGGTAATCACCGCCTTGGAGCCAAAGCCGATGCGGGTAAGAAACATCTTCATCTGTTCCGGCGTGGTGTTTTGCGCCTCATCCAGAATAATGAACGCATGATTTAGGGTACGGCCACGCATATAGGCTAGCGGAGCAATTTCGATCAGGCCTTTTTCAAACAATCGCGTCACCTTATCAAAGCCCATCAAATCATATAAGGCGTCGTACAAAGGACGTAAATAAGGATCAACCTTTTGTGCCAGATCACCCGGCAAAAACCCTAGTTTTTCACCTGCCTCAACCGCCGGGCGCACCAGGACAATACGCTTAACCGCATCCTGATCCATCGCCGCCACGGCGCAGGCTACCGCCAGATAGGTTTTGCCGGTACCAGCCGGGCCAATTCCAAAGGTAATATCATGCTGCTGAATCGCCTTGATATAACGCGCTTGCCTTGGGGTACGTCCGCGCAGCTCGCCACGCCGCGTCATCAGCACCGGAGAGTCCTCCAACTGTGGCACGGGTTCTGCCAACAATTGACGCACTTCCACCAGACACAGCTGCACATCATCAATCGACAAGTCCTGACTCAAGGCCTGCAGATACAAGCGGCTCAAAGCATTTACCGCCAGCCTGGCCTGCTCACCCTGCACCCGGAAGTGCTCACCGCGACGCTGTACCGTGACGTCCAATCCTACTTCGATTTGTTTCAGATGCTCATCCAACGGCCCACAAACACGCGCCAGACGCGCATTATCAACTGGCTTAAAACTAAGAGATTCGGCGGCAAGAGTTGTCATGCGGCTTTCTACGATAAAGAGAAACACCAGACCCGGTGTGTAAATAGAATAAAAACACTTAAGCGCTTTCCTGCGTCACCACTTCACCCAATAAGGTGCGCGCACGAGCTTCGGTAATACGCACATCAATCATTTGATGCACCAAGCGCGGCTGACCAACAAAATTGACGATACGATTATTCGCGGTACGCGCCGCCAGCATATTAGGGTCTTTTTTCGACACATTCTCCACCAGCACTCGTTGCACCGTACCAACCATCGCGCGATTAATTTCAAATCCCTTCGCGTCCACCACCTCATTCAAGGCAGCCAGGCGCCGCTGCTTATCAGCATAAGGCGTATCATCCGGCAGATTTGCCGCTGGCGTCCCTGGGCGCGGGCTGTAAATAAAGACGTAACTGAAATCAAACTCCAGGTCCTTGACCAGTTTCAGCGTGGCCGCAAATTCCTGCTCGGTTTCACCGGGAAAACCCACAATAAAATCGGACGACAAGCATAGATCGGGGCGCAAAGCCCGCAGTTTACGAATAGTGGATTTGTACTCTAGGGCGGTATAGCCGCGCTTCATCGCGTTTAGCACCCGATCAGAGCCACTTTGTATCGGCAGATGCAAGTGTGACACCAGCTTGGGTAATTTACCGTAGCAATCGATAATACGTTGCGTGAACTCACGTGGATGGCTGGTGGTAAAACGCAGGCGCTCCAGACCGGGAATCTCGTGCACATACTCCAACAACAGAGCAAAGTCGGCCAACTCACCATCGGCCATCACTCCACGATAGGCATTGACGTTCTGCCCCAACAAGGTGATTTCCTTCACCCCCTGCGCCGCCAGACCGGCAACCTCAGTAAGAACATCATCAAATGGGCGCGACACTTCCTCACCCCGGGTATAGGGGACAACGCAGAAGGAGCAATATTTGGAACAGCCCTCCATCACCGACACCATGGCGGCAACCCCATCCACTTTAGCCGGGGGAATATGGTCAAACTTTTCGATTTCGGGGAAGGAAATATCCACTTGCGGGCGGCCACTGCTGGCGCGATTACGCAATAACTCCGGTAAACGATGCAGGGTTTGCGGGCCAAACACCACGTCCACATAGGGAGCACGTTTGACAATAGTCTCACCCTCTTGCGAGGCCACACAGCCCCCTACCCCGATAATCAAATCAGGATTGGCTTCTTTCAAGGCCCGCACCCGGCCCAAATCGGAGAAAACTTTTTCCTGTGCTTTCTCACGCACACTGCAGGTATTAAACAGCACCACATCCGCCTCTTCGAGCAGCTCGGTCTTGATCATACCTTCCGCACCGGAGAGCACATCGATCATTTTGTCAGAGTCATATTCATTCATCTGACAGCCAAAAGTTTTTACATACACTTTTTTCATTAAAATTTTATTCCAGAAAATTAACGGCGCTATCTGCTCAAGCGCTTACTCGAATTACTGCGTTTGCCTGGCGGCCAAATCCGCTTCGCGCTGCGTCAGTTGCTCTACTTCCTCAGGCAACAATACCCAAACACGATTAATCTGCCCCTGCATATTAAAACCCACCGCCACCGCCTGGCCTTCTAAGCCCGCTAACTGACCACGTAACAGGAAGCGGTTATTTTGATCAAAAATACGCAAACCCGGTGCAAGCGGAAATTGTCGATTGGAGCGAATAAAGATGCCGGTCAGCGTTTCCAGCAGACTACGATCCTTTTTCACAAATTCAATGCTGGCATCAGCAACATTTCGAATAGTACCGGCCTTGATATCCTCAGGCAGAAGCCGCGCGGCCTGCACTGGCAACACCAGTATCAGCAAGACAAACACCAGCAGCGAAGATTTTTTCATAGATGATTTTAAATGGAGGTGCGCGCGATTCTATCATAGTTGGCGCCGACAGCAGACGGCGACCTAGCCCCCACTCGTTCGCCACAGCAGCATCTGGGAAGCATCTTCCCCGGCACAACCCCCTACCCTCCTCCGTCACCATGGCCTGCCCTTTATAAATATGGAGCCAAACCCGAATAGGCTATTTTTCCTCACAAAATCAACAATACAATCATTAACAATCAAAAATGAGACTATTCCTATTTTGCTGTTTTTAAAAAAATAGATAATCACTGCTACGATTTAGCAATAAGCACATAAAGATTATTTTTTATTAAAAAACAAAGTACAAACAAGGAAGCAGATGGCAATTTCACTTAGCAATATCAAAAACTTAGGTCATTGCTGGCTGTTACTGGTTAAAGTAGCGCCTTTGCTCATGGTATCGACGTACGTTGGCGCAACATGCTATGCCATCAAGGCGGATAACTCAAAATTATCCCCGACAAATGTGCTGTATACCGAACCGGGCAAAGGAATATACAAATCATGGAAGACTCAAAGTTGGAGTAATGGTGGGTTTGAAGGCTTACCCTCTACTATCAATATTAATAATGTTAGCTTCCAACCGCAGGGTTCAATCATTGCGAGTGCCATTTCGCCAGCAACATCATTGGCTGATAATGGCTACGATGCCGATCAGGTATTATTTCGGTGCCAAGCCAAAGATGCCAATTTGCTTTATGAATACTACACTAACAATCCATTTGCACTAACCGGCCTGTATGAAGACGGTTTGAATTATGGCGTTTCCGGTGGCTATCGCACGGTGTATCAAGGGGTGGTCGCACGCTTGACTAATGTTAAAGACGGTAAATACTTTTCTATTAACTGGCAAAAGCGCCAAATGACAAATTTGGATAGAGATAGTCAGGGTTGGATTTTGGTAAAAGTCAAAGATTTCACCCCTGTTAAGATTGAGCTCATTCGCGTTCCTAATGAAGCTTTATCCATCTCAAATCCTGGCCAGGTTGGCGGGGATGGGCGTAATGCTCAAGCAGGTACCGGTGATATAAACTACAACTATGCATCCGGTTATATTTCATTTTTCGGCCCTGGCATTGGTAATAATGGTGGGGTTCAATATGATGGACGTGATGCCTCTCAATGGTACCCGGATCATCTTACCGATGCTTATATTGCCTCAATTAAGTACACCGATAGGCTTAGTATTCGACGCTCATCTAGTTGCAAAATTGATAATGTCACACCTTATGTGCGCTTTCCTAGCATGACCGGGGCACAGTTAAACAATGGCCAGACAGTCAGCTCACCGATTGATATTGATTTCACCTGTCAACCTAATGTAGCGGGTTTGGCTTCCTTCTCGAGTAGTGCAGATCTTACCGGGGGAACGGCGATGGCTGTAACGATACCGGTACAAAAAGGGCTTGATTCAATAGGCATTGTGAGTGTCAGTACCACGGCTAGCGGGGTAGCCAGCTTAATCTCGGATAATTACGGCAGTGCAGGAGTGGCACAGGGAGTGTCCGTTACATTAAGGAAGCAAAGCGATGGTCAGCTAGTTCCATTTGCCTGGGGAAGCTATGGTTGGCAAGCCGTGCTAGATGGGGCATCACAAACAGGTACGGTAGATGGCAATAAAGTCTATCGCAAAAGCCTTACTGCAACATTTGGCAAGATAGCAGGAAAAACGGTGACACCTGGTAGTTTTAAAGCACGAGCGGAAGTGATGATTCGTGTGCAGTAAGGTGATATTAAAAATTAATAGCGCAATAACGATTTAGATACCAAGCAAAAGCGGTCATCAACAATTAATTAGGCCACAAAGGTAGGCAGTGGGTGCGATTAAACTTACTCATTTACCTTCGGCTTTTCGTGGCCTCTTAGAGCCACTAACAAAACCCCTGATCCAGCGTTGCGTCTCCTTGCCGTACTACTGGTACTGTCTGCATCGGCGCGCCTCAGCTCAGGGACTCTTCGAGGTTTTGTTAGCGGCTCTTAGCGCTAAAACAATTTAAATAGCTGGTTTCGGGCAAGCAAAGAGCCCCACCGTGGTGGTGTATTCCATATAGTAGACACCATTAAGATTATTTAATCGCGCCCAATTGCAATACACATACACGCCACTAGGAACTGTAGCACTAAGCACCCAAACTCCTTTAGCCAAGCCAGCCTGCGCAGAGGTAGACAAAATAGACATCAGACTTAATGCAATGGCGAGAAATGTGAACTTTTTCATCATTCATTTCCTTTCAGACATTTAAAAATAGAAGAATATCTACTTCATGCCAATACATTAACATAAACCTTACAGCAAAGATGGTTTTATTTTTCAGATAAAATAAATAAAAACAATAAATTAATGAAAAATTCTACATTAAATTAATAGCATTTCCGCATTACTCTTAAGCTTTCAAAAAATGCTCACGCCCAGCCAGCCAGCGCAGCAAATGAGCATCTGCCGCCTCCGGGAAACGTTCTAATAATAAAGGCGCCCATTCGCGAGCGGCTTCGAGCAGCGCAATATCTTCTTCCAGGTCGGCAAAGCGCAACATAGGCAGGCCGCTTTGTCTGGCACCTAAAAACTCGCCCGGCCCGCGAATCTGCAAATCCTGCCGCGCAATTTCAAAACCATCGGTATTTTCGTAAATCACCTTCAGACGGGCCTTGGCCAACTCTGACAACGGCGGTTCAAACATCAGCACACAGATACTTTTTGCGCTACCACGCCCTACCCGACCACGTAGCTGGTGCAATTGTGATAAGCCCATACGCTCGGCGTGTTCAATCACCATCAGACTCGCATTCGGCACATCCACGCCAACTTCTATCACCGTAGTCGCCACTAGCACTTGCAGCTGATTAGCGGCAAAAGCGCTCATGATGGCGGCTTTTTCATCCGGCTTCATCCGGCCATGTAGCAGGCCAACCTGTAAGGGTGCCAGCTCAGCGCTGAGTTGCAGATGGGTATCGACGGCGGTTTGCAGTTGCAGCGTTTCCGACTCTTCAATCAATGGGCACACCCAATACACCTGTTGGCCTTCTGCACAGGTTTTATCGACGTGAGCGATGATCTGGTCGCGCCGCTGACTATTAATCAACTTGGTTACCACCGGCGTACGCCCCGGCGGCAGTTCGTCGATCACCGAAACATCTAGGTCGGCATAAAAACTCATCGCCAGTGTGCGGGGGATGGGCGTAGCCGACATCATTAACTGGTGCGATTCCCCACCCTTCGCTTGTAAGGCCAGCCGCTGGCTAACACCAAAACGATGTTGCTCATCGACAATGACCAGCCCCAGACGGGCAAACTCAACCCCGTGCTGAAATAGCGCATGGGTGCCAATGGCCAGGCTGGCCTCACCGCTGCTGATCTCGGCAATCGCCGCTTGTTTTTGTTTTTTAGTGAGACTGCCGGATAACCAGCTGACGCGTATACCTAAAGGCTGTAGCCAGCTGGAGAGCTTGAAGTAATGCTGCTCGGCCAGGATTTCGGTCGGTGCCATCAAGGCCACCTGATAGCCGGCCTCAATCGCCAGCAAGGCTGACAGTGCGGCGACGATGGTTTTACCGCTGCCGACATCACCTTGTAATAAACGGTGCATCGGGTGCGACTGCTGTAGGTCGGTGCTGATCTCTGCCAGCACTCGTTGCTGAGCACGGGTCAGTGCGAAGGGCAGGCTTGCCATCAAGCGGGCAACTAACTCTCCCTTACTGTGCATCACTGCCGCCGCCCCCTGACGTCGTGAGCGATAGGCTAGGCGCATCGATAGTTGCTGCGCCAATAATTCGTCAAACTTCAGCCGCTGCCAGGCAGAGAGCTGCGGATCGCTCAGTTGAGCGGCGCTATAGTCCGGCGTCGGCTGGTGCAATAGTTGTACTGCAGTGGCAAAGCTATCGAGTTGCAGCTTGTCCAGCAGGCTGACAGGTAGTGTGTCATCCAGTGGCAGGCTGTGTAGTTGCGCCTGCACCAGTTTACGCAAAGTAGGTTGGTTCAGGCCATTCACCGTGGAGTAAATCGGCGTCAGGCTATCTGCCAGCGGCATGTCCGGCACAACTTCACGGATTTTCGGATGCACCATTTCATCACCATGAAAACCGCGACGAACTTCACCCAGCGCCCGAATACGGTTACCCACGGTGAGTTGTTTGATCTGACTGGGATAAAAATGAATAAAACGCAGTTGCAGCACACCCTTGCCATCTGCCAGTGTCGCAACTAACTGCTTGCGCGGCTGATACTGCACTTGTTGTGCGGTCACTTCCCCCTCTACCAGCACCACTCGGTTATAGGGCGCATCCACAATCGGAAACAGATGAGTTTCGTCTTCATAACGTAAGGGCAGGTGCAGGATAAAGTCGAAGCGGCGGCGAATGCCCAGTTTTTCGAGTTTTTTCGCCAGCGCCGGGGCCACCGTCAATGGCTGATTAGCCGCATCGCCGGGGAGAGTGGCTGGCCACAACGCTGCTGTAGCTTCGTCGTTTACTGCCGTTGCCACAATTGCGTCCGATAGAAGGGGCCGATATAGCCGCGCACGCGCAGGGTTTGACCATCGTCCTGCAGTTTAAGACTGACTCGATAAGTCTTGCCATTATGAGGGTCCAGAATACTGCCGTCAGACCAGGCTGCCGCTCCATCGGCACGTAAGCCCCACAAAATCTGCATACCCAACACCGGCTTACCCTGCTTATCTCCCTCGCACTGCTCGCAACGCGCGTCCGGCTTGGCAAACAGTTTGATGATCTTGCCGCTCAACTCACCATTAGTGTCGATAATCTGTACCAATGCCTTGGGCTGCTTGCTTTCGTCGTCTATGGTTTTCCAGACACCGACTGCACTATCGGCCAACACCACAGCGCTAACCATACTAAATAGCAGCAGGGCCACCAACTTGTTAAGGAATGACTTCATTTTGCTTCCCCTCTGAAATAAAGCGAAACATACTTTTTAAATCAATAGCTTAAATTCATTATTTTTAAATCTACTCTAAGAGCCGCTAACAAAACCTCAAAGAGTAGCTGAGCTGAGGCGCAACGCTGGATCAGGGGGTTTGTTAGCGGCTCTAAAACCTACATGCGGGTTTGGTGAGCATTCCAACGTTACTCCAAGCTCGCCGCCAGCGCGCTCAGCATAGCGTCAATCCTCTGATGCGGGGTAAGAAATTGCTGGCCATACTCTGGCTGGCTCGCTCTGAGCAGGTGTCTGCAAACCCCTTTCATTAGCTCTGGATTTTAATCAGGTTTTCGTGTTCAAGTTCAAACATTATTTTGAAGGGCATCATAATTTTATATTTAAACAAAACAAAAACTTAGCAACAAGTCACACAAATATATTCTTGGATTAAATCAATATAAACAAACAGGTAAAGCTTAACTCTGATTGAGCAGGCAAACTACTTTCATCAGGCGGAGTTCGGCATAAGGTTAGTAGATTATATTATTTCAACAAGCTGTATGGCTTCAAGTAGGCGTTGTTGCACAAATCCGGCGCACCGCGGCTTGGTAAGATAGCAGCATGACCAAGCCCGTCCCAAAACGCTACCGAATNCTGGCTGGACACGAGCATGTCATGGCAGGCGGCTCCACAGGACAAGCGCGGACGGACACAGACCTATAGCGATGCCGCCATTCAGTTCTGTTTGACCATCAAGAGCCTATTTGGACTGCCTTTGCGGCAGACCATTGGTTTCATCCAAAGCCTGCTCAAGCTGGCGGGTCTGGACTGGAGCGTTCCCGACTACAGCACGTTATCCAGACGGCAGCAGACGCTGCAGGTCAAATTCCCTATCAGAAAAGTTCAGGCGCACTGCATCTGCTGGTCGATAGCACCGGCATCAAAATGCTGGGCGAAGGCGAGTGGAAAACCAAGAAGCACGGCGCGGAATATCGCCGGCAATGGCGTAAGGTGCATCTGGGCATCGATGCAGAAACCCTGCAAATCCGCGCCATCGAGGGGCTCTGTTGCATAAATTTTAGGTAGGGCGAGCTTCCCATTTCCCCAAACAGGTTTATGCCACAGCCACCGTGCACGGACGGCCCAGCATGCTGAAGCGGTTCAAGATGGCAGCACGCACTTGCAGCTCTGCCACTTGACCATTGAAGCACCGGGTCATCACCCTTTCACCCAATCGTTTGAAGCAATGCATCTTGGTTTCCACTAGGCTGCGGCGATGATAGCCACTCCAGCGCTTCCAGATCGCTCTGCCTAGTCGTTTGGTCACCCGCAGAATCTCGT
>JACCFC020000028.1 GCA_020830965.2 Neisseriaceae bacterium TC5R-5 | reverse complement strand
TTAGTCCGTTAAATGTTTTTTAAGTACCAAAAATGTCTGATATATGTGCCGTAATTGTCTGTTTTTAGTCCGTTTTATGTACCATAAAGGCATAAGGGAGGGGGAGGGTTTAAATCTAGGGCAGGATAGGCGAACGCGCCGCTATTTGGTACAATGTACCCAAATAGACCCCCTTCCCCTCCCTTATGCCCGTACTGAAAACAGTAGTTGAGCCTGAAACCAAGACGCGCTTTCGCAGCATGGCGAAGGCGCGAGGTCTATCGGAGTCCGAGCTACTTCGGGCGGTTGTCTTGACCGTGACCGGCCAGGACAGCGACACGGACACGCCCACAGAGCCGGATGCGGAGAAGGTGGAGATTGACCGTATGACGGTCAGGATGGCTCGCTTTTTGTTGGAGGCAACAAAGGAGCGCGCCAGGTCGAAAGGAATGGCACCAAGCCGATACGTTGCCGCGCTCGTGCAATCAAATATGACCAAGCAACCAGTAATCACCGAGGAAGAAATCAAGGTATTGCTGGCAAGTAATCGGGAGCTTGCCGCCATCGGTAGAAACATCAACCAGATTGCCCACGTTCTTAATTCGGCTTTCCATGAAACCGAGCGCGTCAGGCTTGACAAGCTGGCCGAGTTGCACCGGGTGCTTGTTGAAAATCGGGCAGCGATTCGTGCATTAGTCCGGGCCAGTCAAAACGCATGGGAGGCTGATAAAGATCAATGAGCATCATCGAGGGCGAATTAGACGGCGCGTTAAGCCCGGCTGTAAAACGCAAAGGCAATAACACCAAGAAACTACGATCAACAGCCAAGCGGGTAACTGGCGGTTCGTCCGAAGTCATGGTTAAGGTTACTGGCTTCGGTAAAGGTGCGGGCCACGTCAAGGCGCATTTGGATTACATCACCCGGAACGGCAAGTTAGAAATGGAGAACGACCGGGGCGAGATATTCAACGGCAAAGAGGAAGTCAAAGACCTTTTCAAAGATTGGGAAAAGGATTTTGGCGACAGCAAGCGGCATAAAAACCAGCGTGACACGATGCATATGGTTCTTTCAATGCCGGAAACTACAGACCCGGAATCAGTCAAGAAAGCCGTGCGCGAATTCGCCAAAGCGACATTCGGCAAAAACCATGAATATGTTTTTGCGTTGCATACAGATGAACCGCACCCGCATTGTCACCTTACCGTCAAATGCCTTGGTTTTGACGGCACAAGGTTAAATCCGCGCAAGGCGGATTTGCAGCAGTGGCGCGAAGGTTTCGCAGACAAATTGCGTGACCAGGGCGTAGATGCCGAGGCCACCCCGAGGCGAAGCCGGGGGGTGGTGAAGAAGGCCGAGCCGAACGTAATCCGGCACATCGAGCGAGGTGACAAGACCCATGAACCCCGCGTTTCCAAAGTCAAAGCCGCCAAGGTCAAGGAAGCCACTCAGGAGCTAATAGCCGAATCCAAGGGCTTGCCAGTGCCGCCGAGGCCTTGGGAGAAAGCTATCAAGACACGTCAGAGCGAAATACGCCGAGCCTGGCTGACTGCGGCAGCCGAGCTTGAGCGAGAGAACACCCGAAAGACTTTTAACCAGAAGGAAGCCAAAAATGACCGACCCAATTACGACCGAATCAGCACCGAACGAGCTAGGCCAGGCCAGCGAGCCGCCGCTGTATATCAGTCCCACCTTGAAAAATCTGGACGCCAAGCACCGCCCGGAACCGTCGCCAGCTTGCGAAACGTGTCCGGCCTCGGTGTGGTTCAGCACCGATCAAGTTCTAAAGTGTTTTTGCAGCCGAATGCACCTGATCGTGTGGGACGGAACGGAAGACCCGGTTCTGAAGTGCGACGGACGGGAACTGGCCTTAATTGCGCTGACAGAGGCTCAAAACGACTAGAAACCTACAAACCTACGGCGGAGGAAAACAAGGCGCTTGCTGCCCGTATCCGGGGATTTGTAGAGGCTATGCCGAGCATCGACACAGAGCGGCACCAGATCAAGCGAGATTTGGCGCGGCAATTCACGAAGCAGACCGAGCAGATTCACGACAAGACCGTGCAGTTGACGCCGGTACAGGAAGCGCCGAGCAAAGGGCAAAAAAATGGCGCGGAAGAAACCGCGCGAAAGACAGGAGAAAAGGACTTGGAGCGTTAAAATTTGTATACGTTTATATTCAATATAATCCTGCACAATAAAAACGTGAATTATTACCTTCAATTTCAGTAACGCGAACGTACTCTAAATGCCTAACTTCCTTAAATAAGCCCCGCTCAATATAAACATTGTCTCAAATACCCCAAGCCACATTCAAACCCAAAAAATGAAATAAGGCAATCATCAACATCACCTTCATCACAACAAAGGTCTGTGCAAACGTCCCCGTTAGCAAAATATAACTGAGTAAAAAACAAACCATTCCCAACAGGTAATCTTTTATTAAATTCTTTACCCCTAAAAAAAATTAATGCAAATTTTTCATTTTCCCTTTGAAAAATAGCATGACTAGAAATTTTAGACATTTTCTCTGTTGAAAATTTTGGTCCAAAAATATCTTCAGGAATAAAAATATCAGCCCATTTATCCCAAAAGTAAGAATGAAAAAAAGCAGCATGACGCATTTCTTCAGGAGCGTTTACATTCCACCAATCACATAAATATTTAACTGCCGGATGCTTTTCATGATTACTTGTATGTTTATCTAGCAAATTAAAAGCAGCTTCTAATACACTAAAATTTCCTTTTAAATCATGATTTTTCATAATGTTATTCCTTAATGCCTACATTGTTTGAGGAGCAATAAAACCGCTAAATGCGCTGGATAGTAGGCATAGAAAAGATAGCGAAAGCGTGGAATCCGAATGTCTAATAGTGGAGCGACCAGAATGAGAGGCATTGCGGCAAGTGCCCAAAAATTGCGGTTCACGACATACAGGGATGCAGCAGCTAACAGACAGGCAACCAGCGCCGCTTTACTGTTCGTCTTGCAGTACCACCAAGAGCAGATACAAAAGGCCAAAGCAAACCACCAAAATTCAACGAATGCACCGCCGACCAGAAAAACTAATACAGCAGTCAATATGTAAGCCGCGCCGCCCTGCTCTACTAGGTATAAGATCGCTGTTGCTACTAGAAGCATGAACATGATGTTTAGCGGCCACCAGCCGAAAGCAAGTCCGCCAAAGCCGATGAAAAAAGGTGTTGCGATTGCGCTAAATAATGCTAGGCGTTTCATGGTTCGGATGTAGGTGCCATTAGAAAGCGTACTAGGTCGGGCAAGGTTATACGTGAGAACAAAAGCGAACAGTGGCATGGCAATACGGCCCATCTCGAAAACACCAGGCAACTTCTCAGCAAATAAGTGCTTGTTGATGTGATCGAGTGTCATTAAGACTAGGGCAAGCCATTTGAGGGCTTCAATCGTGCCATCGGAAACACGGAAGCCTTCAGGGGTTTTCAAAGACGCGCCCTTTCTCGACTAGCTTGAAAGTTGAAGAAGACCCGTTGAGCCAAACTGTGAACGAGTCAAGGGGACGATCAAGGCGGTAAAAGTGCCCTATTTTCTCGATTTTTACCGCTTCACCAGTTTGGTCTCTGACAATCAAAAAAGCCGGTTTAATCTTTTCAAACTCGATAATAGTGTGATTGCCATAAACATAAGCGCGGACATTATCAAGGCTCCCGCTAGCCGTGTAATCAGAGCTTACACGGCGTGTATCGGCTTGGTTAGGAGGTACATAGGCGCAGGATGATAAAACCGCACTAGACGCCAGTAAAATGATGATGCAGCACGCTTTCAATTTCATCGTGTGAACTCCTTGTCTTCCCTGGCATCGCGCTTAATCTGAACTTCGATTTCTTCCTTGATTTTCACTTGCGGAATCTCACCACGCTCTATGCTGTTCATGACATTTTTATGAACGCGAGCTGTGACTACTGCGCGTTGCTCGGGGGTTAAACCGTCTGCCTCTGCTTTTTTTTCCATTGCTGCGATAGCAGCCACAGCACCGGCCAACTCAGGATGCTTATTGACAGCATCAACGGCAGTTTCAGCGGAGAACACTTGCGCCAACTTTTTGTGGGGATTTTCTGGTTTTTCAGTTTCTGCCTTCGGTGCGTCAACAGACTTTACTGCTGCTTTATCTGCCTCGTTTTCGCGGGCGCGAAACGGTTTGTTGTCTTGTTCAACCTTATTAGCTTCGAGATTGCTGCTACGCTTTATCAGTTCAGCCTTATCTTGTTCAGAAGGCGAATAACCCTTGACATGAATGCCGCGTGAGGCTGCTTCAAGCCAAACTTGTTTGCGGAAAGCTTCGGAACCGCTAACCTTGACTTCGTCCCACCCTCTTGATTCAGCAATCTGAACCATAGATTGAGCAATTGCTTCGCTGTTGGACTTGGTTTCCAACTTATTGCCCTTGTCTTCAAAAGCTATCAAATCAGTATTTTTAGGGTGATAGAACATATCCCCAACACGCAGGTATTGTTTTTCAATATCAGGCGGCACTACTGGTTTAACGTCTTGTTGACTCGCCGTAAAAATCTCGTCCGATTCAACTTTATTGTCTGTAGCCGTTTTTTCAGATGTAACCAGCTGGACGGGTTCAGCCTTATTGACCCACGCCGACCGCTTAGCGTCTTCTTCGGCGGGAAGATGTTGTTGTTGTCGTTCAATATTCGGCTCAATAGCATTAATACCGAGCAATTCACGTGCTTGCGCCGAGTCCTGCGCTCTCGCTGCTGCGATACGTTCCAATGCAGCATGGTCAAGCGTGATGGTTTCGTTTTTCTCGCCAGTGACTTCTCCAGGGTTAGTCCCCTGCACTGTCGCCTTGTGGTCGTCATGCAGTTCTTGAGAATTGCCGCCTTTGTTCTGAATTTGTGCGTCCATTTTTTACCTCACACGTTGATGCCAGCTTGTTTACAGAGATTGTCGGCGTAGGCATGAAGCGCAGCTTCATCGAATTCGCCTGACTTGGGTTTTTCGACTGTCGAAAAATCGACGCTGAATTTAGCCAAGGTCATCTTGGCTAGATTCGGGATATCAGCAGGAGCAACCGGACGTTCAATAACTTGAACTTCTGTTTTCTCATTCGACGGTACTGCTACCGTTATCGGGGCGGCAGTAGTACCAGAGACTAGGTGCAAATGAGCTTCAATATCAATCACAGGGACCATAACTGCCAGTTCGCCAGAATTGATGATTGCTTTCAATTGCTTTTCATTCGGGAGCTTGCGACCAAACTTAGCCAGACTAGGCGAAATGCTCTTGAGCCTGTCCATAAAGACATGCTCGCGGAAGTAGCGAATGCGCTTCGCTAAAATTGGCGGACAGTCTTCGACAACCACTAATGCGCGTTTAGAACCAAGGCTAGTAATTTCTTGAGGAAGCAATAGCGCGCGCCGTTGGTCAGAAAGACTTTGAGATTCTGATTTTTTGGTAAAAATACCCTTCCCTTTCGATTCGGAAACGCCTTTGACGGTCTGAAATCCAAGCCATTCTGAAATTTCACGAGCCGTTTTAATTTCGGAAACCTTGGGTGGATAAATAATTTGCGCCGCGTGATTGGTTGAGAAAGTTTCAGCGGCAGCTTCGCCGTATTTATCGACGATCTGCGCCGGACTTTGGAAAATCGGCAGCAGACGCAAGCCATAACCAGCAATGAAGCTGATGCCATCGGCTAGGCAATCGAGTTTTCCGAGGGCAGTAAATTCGTCCATCATCAGCAGGCATTGATATTTCAATGCCTGATTGTGTTCAGGTAGTTCCCGAGTATTCAGGTCAATCAATTGTTGATAAAAGAGGTTCAATAGTGGAGCCAAGCGCTTCAAATTATCCGGCGTGACGCCGACGAATACGGTCATGCGTTTTTTCCGCAAGTCGCGCAAGTCGAAATCATTACCGCTTGTGGCCGCGTCAACAATCGGATTCATCCATAGTTCCAACTTCGACCGGAACGAGGTCATCACACCGGAACGGGTGTTTTCAGAGGCAATCGAAATATAGCTATTAAGTGCGCGAACACATGCACCAGAGTACGGATTGCCCGCCTTGGCCCGTTCGTTGACGATCTTTCCGAAGTACGCCGAGCCGTCCCCGTCTTGCAATGTTTCACGTAAAACTTGGCCGAGTGTGACCATTTTTCCAGACGTTTCAAGCAGCATCAAAACGATACCCAAGAACAGACTTCGAGGTGTAGCCGTCCAAATTACGTCAGTTCCAGGCACATCAGGGAAAAGCATGCTCCCGATTTTTTGAATGTCATCAATGCGAAAATGAGGGTCTTCGCTAATGTACGCTAATGGGTTATACCGATGCGTTTTGTATTCAGTAGAAACTGGATTGAAAAGATAGCATTCTTGGCCGTGCTTTTTACGGTAGGCGCTTGTGATGGAAAAATTTTCGATCTTGATGTCGCTACAAACAACGCTATCTGGCCACGACAACAGGTTAGGAATCACAATGCCAACGCCCTTACCCGAGCGAGTTGGAGCTGAAATACTGACATGCTGGCTACCGCCGAACAACAAGTAAGTATCCGAGTAGAAGCCGAGAATGATGCCCCTTGTTGTTCCCATCAAGCCCGCGTCTTTAATCTCTTTGAACTTGGCAAAGCGAGCGTCACCGAAAAGACTTCTTTTTGTGGGCGAGAAAAAGAAAAGCAGCGGAGCTAGCAATACAGCTAGCGAAACGCCACTTGAAATATAGAGCCATTTTTGCGCTTGTTTTTCAGCTCCGTAATAGAACCAATACTGATACAAGGTCAAAGGTGTGGCATCTTCAAATTTATGGCCGAACGCCATAAGGAAGATGCCACCGGCGAGGTAAGCCCAAAAGCCAATTGCCGCTGCAAGCAGCGCGGCAATGACCACGGCCTTAACCCAATTGTTTTCGCTTAAATTTAGGGTCATAGTAAACCTCACGTAGTTTGCGGTGAACGTAATAAAGCACGATATCTACTGTTTCAAAGACTCGTTTCTTGATATACGCGGCATCCAGATGTGCGCCGGTAGGGCTGTCTTTGATAAGGGCTACAATTTGATCAAATGCTTCCAATGCCCCGCCTGCGTGGGCCGTACTGATGCCAGGATGCCCGGAACCTACGGCCTTGACGAATTCCCAGGCTTCATCGCCTCGCATTTCAGCTAACAAAATGCGATCAGGCTTCATTCTTAGGCACGATGCAATGGCTTGCTTTGGATTGACCTTCGAGCCACCTTCATCATCCCGTGAATAAAACAAATGGACTTTGTTAGGGTGATGGTTCAAGAACATTTCATGCACATCTTCAACCGTTACCAAGCGTTCGTTCGTAGGAATGCAATTCGTGATGCTTTTGCCGATAGTGGTCTTGCCTGAACCAGTCTTTCCCACAATCACCAACGTTAAGCCGTGTTCCATGGCGAGCTGCAAAAACTCCTTGATACGCTTGCTTTCCTTGAGTGCAAGCAACTCGATCTCATACGGATGCAGAGTGCCGGAAGCGTCAACATCATCCACCTGATCGAAAGCGCCTTCGGCTTCTAGTTCATCAAGGGTTTTGTCTACCATCGATGGCTTACGAATAGTGATAGAAACCGTGCGCGGTTCGCAGGCGGGAGGAATCACAACCTGCACACGCTCGCCGTTAGGCAGTGCCGCCGATAATACCGGCTTGTCAGAAACAATTGACTTACCGTTGTAGCTAGCGATTAAGGTAGCCAATTGTCGGCAATGTGTGAAAGTTAAAGAAGGAACGTCAAAGCGTTGCCATCCATTGCTGCCTTCTGTCCAGACTTCACCAGGTCTGTTGATACAAATCTCATTCAGGCTTGTGTCATCAAGGAACGCTCGCAGAGGTTCTAGATACTCTGCGAGCATTTCTGATGACTGCCCTTCATCTTTTTTTAGGACAGTCAATTGAGTCATTTTTTCACCCGCAAGCCATAAACACCCGAGAAATCTAAATCGCGGGCAACCATGACCTGAATGTGATCGCCTTGGTTTTTGACGATGGTTGGTGGAATATTTACCGTGGATTCAAGGATTTTCTCAATGATCTTTTCCCCACCGCTGATCGTGCTCCCGAAAACATTTGTTGTCCCTCCATTGTTATTGTTGTTTAGCAATGCCTTAACTGAATCCTGAACGAAGCTCATAAGGATTGCTGCTCCGAATCGTTCAGCAAAATGATTGTCAACCCATCCATCAAAACCCGAACGACCTAGGGCGTCCGTGCCTGGTGAGTTTAATGAGACGACTACGCCATTGGGTGTTTTAGCACGAGTCCATAGAACAAAAAGACGCACCTGGCCTTGCTTCATTCCGCCTTGATACTCGCCGACCAACTGAGAACCCCGATCAAGTAAAAGTACTTGGCCGTTATCTGAATAAATGTCATGAGTGAGGCGGCAAGTCGTCAAGCCTGGTACAGAGCTATCAAGCGCAGTTTCAAGCGCGCAATCCAATGTAGTACCTTTAGTCATCAAAAAATTGCGATCAGGAAGCAACGATGCCGAAACACCCTTAGTAATTGTTGGTTCCAGTTTGGTAGCCAATTCGTTTTGATTAGAAGTCCGACCACCATCAGAACCGGGCAAAGCCATTTGCTGCCCTGGTGTGCTATCACCCTGCATTACAACAGGTTGCACAGCACCACCATTGGCAGCATTCAAGTCCACTAGCAACTTACCGCCCATTTTGCGTTCTAGCCAAGTTTGAGCGGGCTTACTATTGACTTGTTGGTGATTGCTACCTGCCTGCGGGATAGGTTGAGCCACGGTGGGGCCGGGGTTGATTGGGGGGACTTCTGCAAGCGTGGGCTGGGCGCCCAATGGCACGGGTGAAGCTGTGCTGATAGGCTGCGGCGCAGCCGGTACAGCAATTGGCGGCAAATGGTTGGCAATTTGTTCTTGTGGCCCTGACTCTTTTTTCTTATTTGGGGTCTTATTGCCGTTTACCGCAACGATCATTGCAGTAGCAGCTCCTAGGATGAAGATAAATCCAAGAATTGTGACCAATTTATTATTTCCACGCTTGCGATTGACTGAGGGCAATCCCTCGTTTTCGGCGGCAGCAATCGCTGCATTTTCGCGGGCGCGAAATTCCTTTTGCTGAGTCTTGATTTTTCGAGCAGCATCAGCCAATGAAATCTGTTCTGTGTTCATGTCTGGTAGACCGTCACCAGTCGTTTCGTCTTCGACTTTCCTGCTACCTTTTATTTTTTCCAAAAAGCCCATTATTGCGCTCCTTTAATTACACGTTCCACGTCCGGCGCAACGGTGCCAGTGGTGTTATCAATACTATCGTTCAAGTCAAAAGATTTGTTAATGACGGAGGCCACGGAATCACCCTTACGAAGCATTAATTGCCGAACAAGTCGTTGAACAACGATGGTGTTACCGTCAATCACGTTGGTATTTATCAGTGCTTCATTGCCCTTTTCATCTACTTCATAAACAGCGGGCATATCACGGTTATTTGTAAAAGTTAGATAAACGAAGCGCCCATCATCTCGCGCGGAAGTCGGGCTAATCGCTTCTGAGCCGGCTACCCAATAATCTTTGTTTTCTCCAAATTTTGACGCATCCGATAGCTTGCTTTTGACTTCGCCAAGCTTTGAAGTCAAAGCCAATTGTTTAGCATGGGCTTCGGCTTTAGCGGCTTCTTCCTTTGGATAGCGAAAACTCAGCGAAAAAATAAGATTTGGGTCAGCCCAAGCTTTCGAGTCCCTGGGCTTTCGCGGCTGAACAACTAGAGCGAATTGATAGGTGCGGCGGTCAGTCACTACCGTTACATTAGTGTCCGCTTTCATTGCTTCTGGCTTGATAAAAAGATGATTCCCACGAGGAATCACTTTCCAAGCCTGGTCGTCGCCTACCGCAACGGCTTTAATGGTCTCGTCATCGGAAAACTGCACATGAGTTGATACCCCGTAAAACGTGGAGAGTCTTACTACGTTAAATGGGTTGTAATCGACGATGCGAACACGTGGGTCAAATTCGCCTTTCTGTGGAGTCAACTCGGCCAGAGCTAGAGTTGGCACCAGCAGAGCAATCAAAAGAAAATGTTTCATATCACCCCTTGCTATTGAACGGAAGGCACTACCGGCGCGGTGGTTGCCCCGGTTGTCGTGGGAAACGCGGAAACACTAGGAACGACCGCGGCAGGCGCTAATGTTTGAGGCGATGTTTGGCTGTCCTGATTCGTCGCATTGATATTATTCACCGCAGCATCTGGGTCATTGCGATATTCGATCACTTGGAAACCGAGCGGGTTAATACCCCGGTCTTTTTCCTTCATGGGCGTACCCAAATACTTGAATGTGATTGTTGCAGCCCAATGGCTGATTTGAGGCTGATCTAGGCCGCGTTCTACCTTCCGCGTGTAGCGAACGAGAGCAACGTTTGAATTGATGAATGAGGTGCTTTGAATATCAACTTTGACTTTGGCATAAGAACCATAGATATTAAGTGGCGATTGCGGATTTTTCGGGTTGAAAGCAGAAAAGTATTTTTGCTGTTCAACGCCACTTGACAAGATGCCAACATATGAATAGTAATCTTGTGCTAACTCCTTAGAATAACCTTCGCGGTATCGCACGTACCATTGAACAAAATACTTGTTAATGGTTTCGTCATAATTTGTTTTTCCATCTTTTAATGCTTTGATTACATCAACTGCTCCTGTTGTGTTATCGACACGAACCATAAAAGGGTCTATAGACTTCAAAGGGGTTAAACCTGCTAAGGCTACGACAGCGGAAAAAGCGATTAAACCAAACCCGCCCGCCACTATCCAAGCAACTGTGCGAGAACGTAAAAGTTCTTTCACCTTATCGGTTTCCCACGACTTTGCTTCCTTCAAATAGTTATCGAAGTCTTTTTTCTCGACGTTGTTGTTTCTCATTCTAATTTCCTTATTTAAAAGCAGGGACAGGTGATAGGTTGCCCATGTCGCCTAGCTGTTGATTTGTTGTGTGAAGTTCAACTCGATGGTTAATGGGGCGATATTCGCCCTTTGGTTCTGGCGGTTTAGTAGGGGAACCCGCGCATCCGACCAAAAAGCAGGTGAAAAATATGCTAAAGCCGTAGAGCATGAAACGCATAAACATCCTTTCTCTTAAATGTTCAGATCAAAGCAGCAATATATCATATTTTGCAAATGCAAATAACGCTATTTTGACATAACAAGGCGAAAAAAATGGCACATTTTCGCGGACGCGAAAATGTGCCATTTTTAATCATTTATCCTTTAGCAACTTTGTTCTTATTCCCCCCCGTTACTTTACGATAGATAGCCATTGGCATGCCAGCAGATGCTCGTACCGCTCCCTTTGCAAGGCGAACATCCGAACGAGCCTTATTGAGCGACCTACGCATATTGGTAGGTCGCATTGAACTCATGCCACCTTTTGTTTTCCCGTAGGCCCAACCTACAGCGCCAAGTGTGCCAATTGCGACACCACCACCTAGGGCCGATGCTTTCGAGGGCATTTGCACCATGACCAACGCTCCAATAATTGCAAAAACAATAGCGGGCAATGCTTGGTCAAGCGAGGGATCACTAACAACACCGCTTGCGGCGGTTAGATAGGTTTGAAGAATTGACATAATCAACTTGATGGCCGCAGCTGTAAGCATCACCAAGAAAACATAGTTTAAAGCCTGACCTAGCCACGCATCAAAGAACCGTTTTGTCGGTTCAAACATGATGAGCAAAACGAACAGCGGGCCGATTCCGAGCGTAATAGCCAATCCCATTTTGGCGAGTGACAAAAGAAACGCACCATAGCCTGTTGAGATTACCCCGACCGCCCAAATTACATACGCCATGAATAGAAGCCCAAGGTCAGGTATTCCCATAGTTGAATTTGCTTGGGCTTTTTGATAAAAAGCATCGCCAAAGTCGTACATTTGTGACATAAGCGCGTCGAGAAATTCTGCGTTGCTCGTTCCGGTAGACCCGCCGAGGTAGCTAGCCATCGCATCGGGAGCATTCCAAAGAAAATTGGAAATTAACCCGTTGTAATAACCAATTTGTAGAGCAATTCCACAAATTAACGCCAGTCGTACAATCCGCCCTAACCCATCGGTAATGGGTTCGGCAATTACCCCTCGCAACATCGACCAACCCCACAAGATCACGTAGATAGTGAGCAGAGTCGTTGCGACTGGCGTAATGGCCCCAATGATGTTTGTGGCGGTATCGTTAACGTATGTACTCAGCGCATTGCTCAACTCAGTGAACATGCGCGAGTAAAAATGGAAGTTACTCGCTGCCATAGATCACCATCCCTTCGGAAGTCCGCCTTTAGTAGAATCGGAGCTGACAGCTTTCTGAACTTTTACGCAATCTTCATTAGTGGGTTTGCCCGCGCAATACTTTTGCAAAAATTCTGTACCCTTGATTGCGTTACCATCGGCATCAAGCGGGTTATGCGCGTCAGCTACTTTGGGTACTCCATCACCGCAAGCGGAAAGTAGAACTATCACTGTGAGAAGCAGAAGCCCAATTGGTTTTTTCATTGCTTTCCTCCAAAAATGGTCGTTCCCGAGAGGGAGCGACCTGGTTATTTACCAGCCGGATGGCATGCCGCCCTTACTGGATTTCATACTGATTTCTTTATTTTGCTGAATTTGCAAGTCACGTTGCGCAGACGCCAACTGTTGCAGCATTTGCAATTTGTTTGCTTCGTTTTGCATCATCACTTGCTCAGCTTGAATGCGACCTTGCAAGTCAGCGATGTCTTTTAAATCCGGTGCGTTGTTCACCTTGTCTAGCAAAACTTGAATGTCTGAAAAGCGTTTGCTGGCCGTCGAGTAGGCTGCTTCAGCTGTTGCTCGATTCAAAGCCGCTTGTTTAGCAGCTTGCTGAAAAGCTTGCGCGGTATCGCTATTTGCAGCAAGGCTAGTCATTGACGTATCAAATTTTTGCGCGGCTTGTCGGATAGCAGCCCAATTCCCAACACCTTGATTCAAGATTGTTGCGTAGTCAGCAGGAAGATATTGACGAGAAGCCGAATTATTAACCAGACTTCCCATATTGCGATTACCAGTTATCGAATTGTATTGCTGTTGTAGTTGCTGAACTTGCTGTGCCATTTGAGCATACTGCTGTGCCCAAGCCTGCACTTGCAAAACAGCTTGAGCTAAATTTGAAGTGTCTATAACCGGAATACCTGCGTGAGCTACATTCCCCATACCCAAACCAAACATTAAGATAAATGCACCAAAGTGTTTCTTAAACAGTTTCATACAATTGCTCCTTTACGAATACGATGAAATTCTGGTAACCAAATAGCGGGATCGTCGCCCAATTCAGCTACAAGTTTTTCGGCTAATAATGACGTCGCGGTATTTCCTGAAAGAACCGCTAATTCATCATCGAACCCACGAAGGTTCAATTCAGCGACAACGGAGTTTTGACCTTGCTTAATTAGAAATTGACGTGATTTCTCGCCCAAACTTTTCACAATCTCATACTCACGTTGAGTCAGTTTGAAACCATTGACGTAATCGTCATAGTCTGCTTCTGGGTTCGGTAAAAAAATCTTTGTTGCCGTTTGTCCAATAATGGCGTAAGCAATGGGTGACTGAAGAACTTGCTTAGGCGATTGCGTAAACATCACCAAGAAACCGTCTTGCTTACGAATCGTCACCAATTTGTTTTGTGCAAGGTCTTCAAAGGCAGGGTCATTCAACAGTTTCCAGAATTCATCTAAGAAAATCGGAATGCGTCTGCCATCAATCATGCTTTCAATTCGATGGAACAAATACATGATTGTTGGGGTTCGTGTGGCATCGTTGTCTAGGAATTCTGTCACGTCAAAGCCGACCATCGTACAGTTATCCAGTTGCAACGTGTCTTCTGCGTTATCGAACAGCCAGCCAAGCGCACCACCACGACACCAACGCGCTAGACGCGGGTGCAATCCGTTGTCATCTGTTGGGTCAAGAAACTCCAACACTGCACCGATACGCCGCTTGTGCTTGGCAGCACCCATCACACCTGTAATAGCCTCGCTAATTTCACGTTCTTGGCGAGGCGTAAGTGGTAAACTTTCATGTTTCACGAGCTGCTTGATAAGCGACTCAAGGAACGTCAAATTGTTGGGCGTGGGTTCCATTTGAAATGGGTTGAATCCCGAAGGAACACCGTTTTTTAGCGGGTAGTAACGACCACCCATAGCCCTTACTCCAACTGATGCGCCCAAATCTTTATCGAACAAGACGCAAGAAAGTTTCTTGTCGAATTGCGGTTGTTCAAATTTTTGGGTTTGAGCCAGCAGCATCATTTCTAGCACGGTCTTACCTGTGCCGGACTTGCCAATTACAACCGTGTTTGCAAGGTCTTTGTGATTTGGGTCGAGTTTGGCCGATTTTTTGGCGTCTGCTCCTTCTTCTCCTTTGTGGAAATTGAAATAGAACGGAGCGCCAGAAGTCGTCTTAAACATCGTTACAGCATCGCCCCACTGATTATTACGAATTCGGCCAATTGGGAAGTTATGGAAACTGGAGAAACCCGCAAAGTTTCGGCTGGTGATGTCGCCAACACGAACCCGGTAATCAAAGTTGCCAGGTAGTTGTGACCAAAAAGCACCCGCAATGCCTGCCTCCTCGCGAGCCCACTTCATACCCCCATCAGATAGAACCGCGCCGGTCTCGCTAATGTGTTCATTTAGTGACTTTTGATCGTGAGCGCGAATCACCATAGAGAAGTGATGTGCGCCCATAACAAAGCGGTTTGAAACCAAATCGTCAAGAGCGTCGTCAATATCGTCGATCTGGCTACCTGCCACGTCGCCAGAATTGACCATGCGCCCTTTTTGGCGCTTCATCCGTGCCTCTGCTACAGGCTTGGAAAGAAAACTGAATGATTGAGTCAAGACGAATTCAAAAGACATTCCAAGCAATTCATTCAAGATACCCGAGCAAGTAATCGACGGATATTCCTGAATTGTCACAGCTGCGCCGAATTGCGTTGTTGAGGGGCCTTTGAACGACATTAAGCCACCCTTCCCGAAGAAAGGCCGCGAAGTTGACAGGATTTCACGGATTTCAGAACGTGGAAGTGGAAACCGTCTCCACTCACCGTCAACAAGAAATGCGAGAAATTCCAGTACTTCCGAGAACATATTTCCTTTGTATTCGTAGCAACCGAGCAATTCCGGTTCGTAACGATCGAGTGAGGCTAGCGCAACGCCAATTAGGTCTTCAACAACCTCCAATTCTTCGGTTTGGCGTTGTTGTAATTCCTTAAGGTTTTTCTTGCTAAATATGTCCAGCAGTTTGACCGCCTTAACCGGATGTGGTCGATAAACAATGGTTAGATACAGCTCGTTAACAAGCATCCTGTCGTCTGCCATGTGTTTTCGATACTTCTCATTGAAGTCATGGCAAAAACCGGGACAGAATTCCCCGCCAGGATATTCGCCATAAGCACGTCTCACTATATGCGACCAAACGGCCGTATTAGGTGATGCAATATTTCGCATAAACCCATTAAGCTGGTTGTGCCACGAGTTAATGTCTTGCACGTCTGCGCTTTCGTGTGCCGCACCTTGCATCCGAATGGTTGCGATGTAATCCCCATTTGCCAGTTTGATGATACTTTTAGTGACATGGCTGGAATAGGGAATGAATGCGGCTGTCAATTCTTCATTCTTTAACGCACCAGCGTACTTGAGTGCGGCACCCATATAAATATCTCCTTCTAGTTATTTTCGCGTCCGCGAAAATTTTACTTAGTCCATTTCTGGGTAGTCAGAGGCGAAAAACTCGCCGCCCCCCAAAACCGAGAATTACGACAACGTCCAATCGTCTTCATCCACATGAAGATTGAACTGAACACCCCTGGGTCGTTAGAACTGATAAGGTACAAAACCGCGTGAATCGGCAATGCTAGCGCAAGGTAAATAGGATTACCCACTGCTAGAAATATCAACGTCGTCATCATGAATTCCACGACGAATGCCGAATACGGAATCCCCCACATGGTTGCGGGACGCGTTAATCCGACAAACAACGGGTCTGTATCAATGTCTTGCGTGTCGTTGCTCATGATTAAGCAGAAGCCGAGATGACATAATCAACGATGGCAGTTGATCCAAAAATTAGCACGATGCCGATGATGATTTTTATTGCCCAGTCCCAAGACAGTTTGCCCGCGAGTGCGGCAATACCGCAGGCAATTACCGCGATAATGGCAATGGTACGTGTCAGCCCACTTGTGAAAATCCCCAACACTTGTGTAGCCGCAGAATCCCACGGGGCCGCCATTGCGATTTGAGGAGACAGAGCAGCAGCAACAAAACCGAAGAATATCAAAACTTTCAGGAAGGTCTTGTTTTGCTCGGTCTTCTCTATGTGGTTAGCGGCAATAGCTGACTTGAAATTTTTATACAACGAAAGGATTTGCACTTTTTAATCTCCGGGTTAATAACACTCTTGCATTTGCCTCTTAAGGCTTAGGCTGATAGGTGGCAACGAGCCTTCATACTTTTCGCGAATGTGTCGAGCCAGCCTATCCAAGCTCGCCCATTCGCGAGACTTTCCGCGAGTTGTTGCTAAATTCCAATCTCCTTCTTTCCATGTTAGGTTTATGATAATTTCGTATTTTCCGGCCTCGTTTTGAACAATGTGTAATCTCTTGATTGCTTTGTTTCTCACGAAGTCGGTCAATTCCGATTCACTAATGGTGTTCATGCTTGTGCCTTGCAGTTCACACCTCGCATACCTTTTGACAGCGGCCTAATATTAACACAAAACATATTAGAATGGCTAAGCGAAATGTTATATTTTGCCGTTGCGATCATCGTTACTTTGCTTTTGAAAAATCTGGTTGCCCTTTTTTGTCTTCATATGACGCTTTGCAGCCTTCCTTATAGCCAGAACAACCCCAAAAGTCATACCCGCCTTTACCCTTCTTAATGCGATGAATCAAAGGCTTACCACACTTCACGCAAGCAAAATTAGATACCTCTACAGGCTTTTTCTGCCCCGGTTTGCCGCTTTCATCCGGCAACGTCACAGAACAATCTGGATGCCCTGAACATCCCCAAAAGTGCCCGCTTTTTCCCGTCATGCGACGCAACGGCTTACCGCATTCCGGGCAGGGGTGTTTCGGTGTGGCCGAAACTTGTAATGTTGAAAGCTCTCTCGTTAATTGGTCATGCACCTTTGTAATGACGGCCTTGTATCCCATTTCGCCTAGAGCGATACGGTCGAGGTTTTCTTCAATTTCGCGGGTGAATCCCAAGTCAAGAAATTGAAATTTTCCGACCAGCGAATCAACAATTAATTCGCCGGTTTCAGTGGGAATCAAATGTCTTTTGTTAGTCTTCACATACTCGCGGCGAACGATATTATCCATGATGGAGGCATAGGTCGCTGGCCGTCCTATGCCTTCGCTTTCCAGCTTCTCAATCAACGTTGCTTGTGTAAACCGGCTAAGTGGCTTGGTTTTCTTCTCCAGCAGCTTGCCGCGCTCTACATCAAGGCGTTCACCAGGTTGACAGACAGGGATCGGATTCAGCGGTTCTTTGTTGTTGCTGTCTTCTTCTTCTGTCTGATCACCAGAAATCAGCTTGAGCCAACCGTGATAAACCAGTGCTCGGCCTCTTGCCTGAAATTCAACATCTTTACCTTCGACCAGCTGAGTAGCCCCAAGCCGCACTGTCCGCACAGCATAGCGCGCATCGGCCAACTGACAGGCAATAGCGCGAAGCCGAATCAGTTTGTAAAGCGCCCGTTGTTCGCTTGTCTCACCCGCTTCTTCAACTTCCCAATGTGTCGGAGTCACCGCTGGATGGCCGACTTGCGCGCCAGGAGGTGCTATGAATGTGCGTGGTTTGTCGGCCATGTCCAGACCGAGCTTCACGGAAACCGCGTAAATGTCGCCTAGGGAATCATCGGACACGTTCGGGTTATCAGTACGGTGATAGGTGATGTGGCCTTGCTCATAGAGCTTTTGCGCAGCATCCATAGCAGCCATGGGGTCAAGCCCGAGGGCCACGCTTGCCGCCTGTTGCATCGTGGAGGTAGTAAAAGGCGGTGGCGGGCCTCGCTTCGCTTCGCGTTCATCAAATGACTTAACGACTACCTCTTTTACTTCGGCCACGGCAGCGGCAAATGCCCTGTCCATGAAGTACGGATTGTCTTCAGTGACGAAATTTGGTTTTGTCAACCATTCGGCCGACCATTCGCCACTAATTTTCGCGTCCGCGAAAAACAGCACCGCGCCAAAGTGATTCGTTATCTTGAACGCTTTTATTGCCCGCTCGCGTTCCACTACCAAGCGCACCGCTGGGCTTTGCACTCGACCAGCCGACAGGCGTTCCCCGGTCTGACGGCTTAATTCCGGGCTAACCATATAGCCTACCAAACGGTCAAGAACGCGCCGCGCTTCTTGCGCGGCTACTCGCTTCACATCAATCGATCTAGGAGCAATTAAAGCCGCTTTTACGTCATTCTCAGTAATTCCGTTGAAAGTCACGCGTAGGGGATTAGAAAGCTTTAAGCACTGTTGCAAGTGCCAACTTATAGCTTCACCTTCCCTATCCGGGTCAGTTGCTAAATATACGCTATCAGCTTGCTTGACCAAGTTTTTCAACTTGGCCACTACGCTTTTACCGCGTTCCGTTAGTTCATAAGAAGGTTTGAAATCAGGCGCTTCAAGTCCCATTTCTTTTTGCGGTAAATCCCGCACATGACCTATGCTGGCCGCGATTTTCCAGCCGTCGCCTAGGATGGCCGCCAGCTTTTTTATCTTACCGGGAGATTCAATAATCATTAGCTTCATATCAGTACACCATCACGCTATTGGTGTTGATGCCGTGCACGTTTGCGTCCGAGCTTTCTACGGCCTTCAACTTCACGACCTGGCTGGATTGTAAACGCTTTACATTTGGCTTGACTGTTTTAGCCACCAAAGGTATGGGCGTCACCGCTTTCGCGACAACGCCTGGTACAGCAGCACCAGCATTATTAAGAACCTTCTGAACATATCCGTTCGAGAAGCCTTTAGAAAAAGAGCCGGTATTGTAGGCAGACAGCGCGGCATGAAGCGCCGCTTGGTCGTCTTGAACCCGGCGTTTGGCAGCTTTATAGTTACCATGCAAGATCGTGGCAGCAGCAGCCAAGTTTTTGCATGGATCAAACGCATCTTCGACGCTCAAGCCGACTTTTGCCAAATTGGATGAATTAACTTGGCCAAGCCCCAAATCAACATTGTGGCCCTTCTCAATCAGCCACCGTGCAGTGGAAACCGCTTCGGCTTTGTTGTCGGGCTGACGAATCAGCCTTGCACCGCTATTTACGCCGATAGATAGCGGTTTAAAAGCAGACTCAGTTTTGACGATCGCTGCCATAGTTTGCGGAGCAACCCACGGCGCGCATTCTTGGGAAAGTGCGAGAAAGTCCATTGTCACCATCTAAATGTAGTTCCAACTTGTTTGCCATCAACAAAGACTCGGATGCTTCGCACCGTTTGAGTACAGTACGGTGGATTAGATGAACTCCCATCCCCGTCCCTATCAACTTGACATGTCGTGTTTTCGACATAATGCGTTGGAATAGTTTGGTAGGCCGAACATTGGGGGCGATCACTCCAGTATCTCCATTGCGTACATTCTTGATGTTCCGGTACGAGCGCAGCGAGTGTATTGGTATAAGTCATATGTGAGCCACTGCCTTGTGGCGGATTGACTGCGCATTCCTCAAAATTGGGTAGAGGCGGTTTGAGGTCTTTGACACGGCTGACCATTGCCGAGTAAGCAGCACCACAGCCGTTTGGAAATCCGCCGGGAAGACACAACCAGATTGAACACTCGTCTTGTGATGCCGCTTGCGCTGGACTCGCTGTAATTAACCCGAGGCTCAACATGGCGAGAGTAACGAAAAAAGCTCTCCATTTCATGCTATTTTCTCTTTCAAAAAATGCGAAATCGCGCACACAATATATCATATTTTGCTTGTTCGTAACTACCAATTTTGCAAATGCGTGTAAGACTAAAAACAGTACAGATTTTCGCGTCCGCGAAAATTCAACAGCCAAAGTCAAAGTCAAAAGCATCGCTCGCCGCTAGGCATAGCCGGGGGATGTGCGCCTAACGGCTTTCATTCCCCGGCTTTGCCCGGAGCTTAGGGGGCTACGCCCCACGGCTTGAGCATAAAGGGCCAGGCTTCGCCTTGAAATCCTCACCCGTTCAGACTCGCTTCGCTCCCTTAGCTGCGGCTTCCGGTTTCACCCTTGACACTCAAACCTCCCAAAAACCCGCCCCGCTCGTTGGCTTGGCAGACAGGCCAAACGGACACTATCAGCATCGAGGAATTGACCGAATGCGGCGTTGAACTTGACTTGCATTTCACGCCCTGCACCCTGGCCGAGCTTGAAATCAAGCGCAACATTAGCATGAAGAAATAAAAAAGCATTATGCTTATGTCAATTGGCATAAATGTTTATGGTTATTTGTTTATTTGACAAGCAAAAGCGCTTGTCAAAAGGCCCGAAAAATAATATAATTGTATTCATGGTGGTAAAGATAATTTGCCAGCAAAGAAAAGTTTAATTTAACTTAAATAAAGGTATTTAAAAATGAAACACTTTAAAATTCATTCTTGTCCTGTTGCTGGTATCTACTTAGTAGATAACTTACATGATTATGAAACTGGCTGTGTTGGTGAGAAAATTAAAATTGTAATCCTTAGACAAGATGAGTTTTTGCAAGATTCATTTGCTGATGACTGTATTCATGCGGGCGAAGTTGACACAATTACATTATTAGCGCTAATAAAAAAGTATGGAGTGTCTGCTATTCCTTACGGTAAGAGTATCTCTGTTTCAGATGTAATAACAAGCTTGAGTGAATTGGCAGATGTATTAAATGGTTTAATTGAAAACGCCTCAGTAGAAGTTGATTACGAAGAATATGGCCTAGATACTACTGATTTGCCCACTTTTGGAGGTTTAGAACCAAAAGATACTAGGGGTATTTATAGTTGGGATGCCAATAATTTTTTAATTAAGGATGATCGTGATTGGAGAGTTGTTTCACGAATTTGATTTAGGCCAAGTCGTATTAGCAAAAAAACGCGCTCCATAAAAACTAATAGAAAGAAATCAACATGACACGACTTAAATACCTAGATGAAATTGCCAACCAGGCATGGGCTGGTAACTATGATTTAGTGGGACCGCTATCAAGCAGCGAGCGGCTATACGTCGCTGTAGCATCTGGACGTATGCGCGAGCTCTGCCCCTCAGATTCCATTCCCTACGCTGTTGATCGTATCGGTGAAGAATGGATGACCCACATGCTGAAAGTATGGCGCGGAGGCACTCAGCCCCAAAACTAAATGCCACTGGCGCCAATGCACCAATGCACCAATGGCGCAAAATCCTTTAATTTTTGGAGAATGAAAATGAAATTGATAATCAAATTTACACCAACACTTACTTCACTCGCGCCAGCTCTTCAAATTCGTGGCTCAGAAGAATGGGAACGCTCAGGGATGGCAGAAGCTGCATTTCACTTAATAGACAATCAAGATGATTGTTTTCGTTTAAGAGAAGCAGCATCGGCAGGCAGAGAACTAAAAATTAATGATGTAGAACTTAGTATCATGAAACTACATTCAAATGACGGGCAGATGCAATATTGCGATCATTTGACTATTAATAAAGTTACCAACAATAATGATGTTGTTATTCAAGTTTCTGATGAAAAAGAAGCACATCAAAAATGCAAAGATTTGTCAGTTATAAAAGACTCTGATGGTAACATTCGTATGATACACGGCGTAACGTATCAAATCGCCTCAAAACGCTCTCGCTGGTTTGGTTCTCATATTAAACATTGTGGGAAAAACAATCCATTCACTGCTGACGCTATTAGTCTTTCTGTACCAATTGTTGCTACATTTAAAAGTTCTATGATTCTGGGGATTTTGATTGATTGATTTTTAAGCCCTTTAATAGAACTATTGAAGTGCAGTATTAATAACTAATCAACCTCAAGGAGCTTTCAAAATGGCATCACTTAACAAAATACAACTTATCGGGAATTTGGGCTTAGACCCGGATGTGCGCTACATGCCGGATGGAACCCCGACCGTCACTGTGACTGTGGCGACCACCGACACGTGGAAAGATAAAGTTAGCGGCGAGAAGAAAGAAAAAACCGAATGGCATCGCGTTGTTTTCTTTAAGGGATTGGCCGAAGTCGCGTTCAAATATCTCAAGAAGGGTTCGCAAATTTACATTGAAGGCAAGCTACGCACTCGTAAATGGACAGATAAGGAAGGCATTGACCGCTATACCACGGAAATTGTTGCTCAAGAGATACAAATGCTTGGGAAGAAGGTATCAAATGAAGTTGCGGATGAAGTTGCGGATGAAGTTGCGGGCGCGCCGCGTGACGATGCGCTCCCGGCTGACCTGAGCGACGATTGCCCGTTCTGATTGTCAATATTGGGAACACAATGCCCGGCTTAGCCGGGTATTTTTTTGCGGGTTAATCTTCTATATAGACAAGCAAAATTGCTTGACAAAATGGAGCAGAATCTTTAAAGTTGATGTCATAACAAAAGCAAATATCTAGTCAACGTAATCGAAATTTGAAAGGAAACGAGATATGAAAATTCTCGCTGTTGCAAACCAAAAGGGCGGAGTCGGCAAAAGCACCTTGACTGTGCATCTTGCCTATGCCGCGATGGAAGCCGGTTTACACGTTTTGCTGGTCGATATGGACAAGCAGGGTAGCGCATCACTGACATTCTCGGCAAAGGATGGCGCAACGGCTGGCCTCGTTGCATCAAAGTTGTACGATGCCGAGCCAGACGGTGAAGAACCTCAAAGATTGAGTGATAGATTGGCGATAATTCGCGCCGATAACGGCTTGCTGTCTATTGATAAGGCAGAAAATCAAGTTATCCGCCGCCCAGGACACGCATTGCGTCGCTTAGCCGCTGGTTTCGACCTTTGTTTGATAGACACCCCGCCATTGTTGGGTGTTCGCCTCATGGCATCGCTGGCTGCTGCTGATTATGTTGTAACCCCGGTTTCCGTAGGTCTCTATGAACTGGCGGGTGTGGCCGACCTGATGCAAACTATTCATGTTGTCCGAACTCAGGGTTTTAACCCGCGTTTGAAGCATATCGGCATTCTTCCCATGAAAACAAATAACCGCAGTACGGAGGAACGCGAAGCGCTGGTAGCCTTGCGTCAACGCTATGGGGACGCCATCTTATCAGAAGTACTACCCGAGCGCGCCCCCGTGCGTAAAGCCATTGCTAAGCGAATACCGGTATGGTCTAGCACAAAAGGCGAAGGGCATTTGAAGGCCGCACATGAATGGCGCAAAGCTTGTGAAACCATCTTGGGTAGGCTCGTCAAATGACACAGTTTAAGACTATCAAAAACAAGGAACACGATTCTATGGCCAACACAAAAGAAAACGCTTTTTCGGGTGCATCCGACGCTTTGGGTACAGGCATTGATGCCTTGTTTGCTGACCAAGGCGCGCAGTATTCATTGATTCCTCTAGATATGGTTGAAGTGAAACGCCAAATCCGCGAATCTTTTGAGGACGAAGAAAATACCCTTGAAGACCTGGCTGCAAGCATCAAAGTGCGTGGATTGTTGCAACCTATTTTGTTGCGCCCCACTGCTGATGGTTATCAATTGATCGCAGGTGAACGCCGTTACCGCGCGGCCAAGCTCGCGGGGCTTGAGCAAATTCCGGCTTATATCCGCGAAATGTCGGATGAAGAAGCCGAAGACGCCCAGATGGCCGAAAACATCCACCGCAAGAACCTGACTCAGATTGAGGAAGCAAAGAAGATTCAGCGCGACCTTGACAAGTTGGGCAGCGTTGAGGCTGTGCTTGAAAAGCACCAGAAAAGCCGTCCTTGGCTTTCCAAGATGCTTTCTTTGCTGAATTTGCCCGAGCAGGCTAAACGTCTTGTCACGGAAAATGTGAGCGCTGACGTTGAAGTCATAAATACCGTTAAAACAGTGGAGAAGGTTAACCCTGTGGCGGCTAAGGAATTGGTAGACGATCTCAAAAAAACGCGAGGTAAGGTGAATGCTCGTGATAAGGCCACAGCGGTTAAAGAAGAAGTTAAGCCGAGTAAAAAGAAGAAGGACGCTAATGGAGAGAGAACACCGAAATGGCTTGAAGAACAACGCAAGCGTGACGACCAGATAGACATCTTCACTGGCGTGAAAACTGACGTCGACAGCTCAACCAGCGAAAGCCAGCAAGACGGTAGCGAGTCGCCGCTTTCACCAGCTCAAATTCTTAATACCGTGTATATCAACATCTTTGAAAATGGTAGCAGCCCGAAGACCGTTCTTGACGTGATGCCATCAGATGATAAAGAAACTGCTGAAGCCTGGCTGCATTTTTACTATGACGCAGGCAAGCAGGCAAAAGATGTAGGTCGTGCAGTAATTCAAGGTTTCCGCAACGGCCAGTTTTCCAGCGATGGAGACGGCGCTTTTGCCCTTGTCGCTTTCCTGCATGGTGCAGACAGTGAAGCGAAATTTAGCCTTATCAACGTGTTTGGCAGCGTCAAAAAAGAGTAAGACGACCAAGCGCGACAGATCAACTTTTAGGAGAAACAACGATGTACAACGAGAGCAATTCAACCTTGAAATTGAAATTGATCGACGCCGCATGTCTGGAGAAGTGAGCATGAGATCCAAAAGGCGAATGACCGCAGCCGAATTTGAGGCCGTTCGACCGTTGCTGAAAATCTCTGATGACCGCATCGAGGCCGCAAGATCGGCCCTTGTGGAAGGTCAGACACTTCAAGCCGTGGGCGACCGCTTCGGATGGTCAAGGCAAGCTGTGGGCGATGCTGTAAGCACCGTTTGGCGCACCTTGCAGAGCTACCACGAATCACAGCGCGCAGCGGCCAACGCTGGCGCGTTGTTGCCGCCTGGCTGGGAGCAAGTCACTCTGATTGCTCCTACCCACTTGATAAACAAGTTCCGGGGGGAGATTGCCCAGGCAAGCCCGCAGCCGGAACGCAAGCCGAAGACCCCGAGAAAGCCGCCGAAAGACAAATAAAAAAGCCCGGCGCTTGAGACACCGGGCTTGTAAAAGTCAACGTAAGCGAAAACCAGTCAACAAGAACCAATCGCCGCTTAACAGGCGCAATTCTATAGGAAAAGGGGCCGTAACGCCATGAAAACCGCCTTTGAACACATACAAAAAGCCATGCCTACCGAGCCAGGCAAGCCCGCGCCTGGCGAAAAGAAGTCAGACGCACAGCTTGAACGTTTGCAGCGCCGCGCCTACCTCAACAGCAAGGGCCTGAAGCCCGGCGACCAGTTCCAGCTTGACTTGATTTTTCCCGACACCATAGGAGATCGTGACGACTTGCGGCACATCCCGAACGACTACGCGCGCAGTTCGCTTTTCACTGCCCGCAACAAGCGCCAGCCGCGCAAGACTCTCATGCACGAGCGCCTTTTCCACTACAACGAGCATGTTTCTATCCTCTACACTGGCATCGAGCTACGGGCCGAGGATGACGAGCTTGTTTGGTTGCAAATTCTTAGCTACGGCCAAAGCGTAGCCTTAGGCGCACCTTTTGAATTCAGCGTCAAAGACTTGGTGCGCGACGTGAATTGGTCAAAGAGTGGCCGGAACTACGACCGCGCCCGCGAGTGCATTACCAGGTTAAAAGCCAACGAAGTGTTGGCCCTCAACTCCAAGGCATACGGCAAGAGCGGCGCAATCTCGCTGATTCAGAACTACACCGTCGTCAACGACTCGGAAGGCAAGCCCACGCAATACCGTGTGTGGATTGACCCGAACCTAATTGTCTTGTTCGCCGGTAACACGTTCACAAGCCATTCATGGGAAATTTACCGCGACCTGTCGCCGGTTGCCCGCCGCCTGGCCGACTACATCGAGAGCCACAAACACCCTTTCCCGCTGACCTTGGCCAAGTTCCGACAAATGTGTGGTTCGTCCGACTCAAACACGGCAAGCTGGCGGCAGACCGTCAAGCGCGCTTGCACCGAAGTGGTGGAAGCCAAGATTGCAGACGCGGCCAGGCTAAACAAGGATGACCAAATATGTTGCGTCCGCGAGTGACGCCCCCGGCAACCCCCCATGTTAATCCGACAGCTATTTGCGACTAGTCACCGAAAACAGGAGAATTATATGCGACTTACCTTGATACACAATGTATTCCACCTCCCAAAAACTTCACCGCCAGAGTATTTCTACACGGCGAAGACGTTAACAATGTCCGGTGCTCTGCATTCTAGAACATTATCTCATGCCAAAAACATTTTTTGTGGCACTCATCTCCTTCATCTGATTTGCCATATTAAGAGGGTAATTTTAAGATGAGAGCATCTATTTCTTGGTTGCTAAACGTGGGTACTCCCGAAGCTGCTCGCCGCATTCCAATCAATACCATCAGTTTGACTGGTAAGTTGCTAGGCAAAGAGTTTGAGTCATCACTGGAACGAGACCTCATACTGCTCACGGCTTGGCAGGATGAGCTCGACTGGTTCCAAGTTCAGCCGGTAAAAATCTTATTTCAAGACACAGACAGGCGCACACGCTCTTATACCCCTGATCTACTTGTCAGTTTCATCAACCATTCAGCCGTGGGACGCTCCACGCGTAAGCCTTTGCTGTGTGAAGTAAAGTATCAAAAGGACTTGAAGCTGAATTGGTCAACTTTAAAGCCAAAGTTCAAAGCCGCTCGAGCTTACGCAAATGAACGCGGCTGGCAATTCCGTATTTTTACTGAGAAGCAAATTCGAACGGGATTACTACAAAATATTCAGTTTCTTTGGTCATATCGCTTTGCACCACACCATCCCGGCCACCGAGAGCGCTTAATCCGAATGCTAGATGATCTGGAGGAAACCTCTATCAGCGGCTTACTAGAAGCATGCTATCTACCAGAAAACCGCGTGGGCCGTGGAGAAAGTTTATGGACTCTATGGTGCTTAATTGCTCAGAAAAGCATTCTGTGCGACTTAAGCCTCCCCCTAAGTATGGAAACATGCATCTGGCTACACCCAACATTACAAAAGTTACCCCGAGTGAGAAAGTAGTCGCAAATAGCAACCCTTATTCGCAGAAACTGATCCTGAGTCGCAAATAACATTCGTTCTTACACCCCAGAAAAAACAAGGGCGCGCAAGCGCCCTTTGGCGTTTCTAAGGCATAGGTCAAACGACACGACCCGACCTAGTCGAGCCGAAAGCGTGTCGTATGACCTACAAGGCGTGTCGTATGACCTACGCTCAAAAGCGAGAACATAGGTCAAACGACACCCAATCATGCAGATTGCATCCGCGATTGTGGATAACTTGGCAAGTCAAACTGACGAAAAACGGACATCGTGTCGTATGACCTATGTTACGTGTCGTATGACCTATGTTTTCAGTCCGCGCCAAGGCCAAATCGTGTCGTTTGACCTATGCCGCGTGTCGTTTGACCTATGTTTTCGTGTCGTTTGACCTATGTTTTCGTGTCGTTTGACCTATGTTTTCGTGTCGTTTGACCTATCCACAGATTTTTTAACACATTGATTTTACTAAAAAATCAGCGATTTTTTCGCCCCGCTAACCGTTTTTTAACTATTTTTTAACCAAAACCAAACCCACCGCCTCTTGGGGGCTTTCGCCCCCGCCAGCTCCTACAGCCCGCAAGCGGGCTTTCGCCCGCGCCTTCGGCGCTCCCCGCCCGGCATCCCCCAGGGGCTTACGCCCCTCGCGCGATGCGCTCACCCCATAATGTGCCCCAAAAGGGGCAGATGGCCCCCCGGACGCAGAACAACCGTCCAGGCCATGAACAACCAAGCCGATTCGCTCAGGCCAAAACCTGAAAACCAATGTGGCGTACCTGATTGAAAACCATAAATCAATCGGCTTTGCAAGCCAGCCGGTGACAAATCAACCTCACAAGTGCGCGGGGAACTGCGTTCCCCCCATCCTCCCTACGCTTCGCTTCGGTCGCGCACTCGCCCCCCTTGTGGGAGGGCAAGCCCTCCCCCCGCCTTCGGCGGCTCCCCCCACCCGCGCCTTACGGCGCTGCTACCAGGAAAGTGAGTCCCCTTGATCGATGTCACTTTCAATGCTCACATGTACCCAATGCGGGCAAATCAACAAAGCTCACAACGATAACGGCTACTTAATAACATCAAGATGTTCAGTAGCCATCAGCATTAGAAGTCACAAGAACGCACAGAAACGGCCACCAGCGCGTTTTTATCGCTTGCCTATGCCTTGACATTAACCGGGCCATAAAAACGCGCTGGTGGCCGTTTTAAGAGTAATACCCGTCAGCTTGGCCGTAAGGGTGGTCGCAAGCCCAAGATGACCGAGAGCAAGATCGAGTCAGCCAAGAAGCTGCTGGCTAGCGGCGTGCCTGCCAAGGACGTGGCCAAGAACCTCGGGGTGTCCGTTCCTACGTTGTACCGCTGGGTACCAGCCTCAGCGCAGCCTTAACGTACTTTAAATTCCGTTTTCTGAGACGACCCCTAATAAGAGTTGATTTTTCAATGCCGACAACTTGAACGTAAAGAGAGTCAATGCAGTCGTGGAATACCGGAACCGGTTTTACCGGCGAGGATATGCCGCGAAAGCTGCTTGACGCTCTTGAAGTGATAAATGCTGGAGGGAAGGTTTGGGGTGAAGTTCAACCCCAAACCCTGACCATGCGGCGAGCATTGGGGTTTGGGGCAAAGCCCCAAGGTGGATAGCTTGAATTACTATTAGGTCTTATGAAAATTGGCAAGTGTCGCTCCTACCTCATTAGAGGGTAGGTCGTTTTTTTGGTAAACATCCTTTTTTTATCTGATCTTAATATCGATAGGCCAATTATTATCTAAAAATATTTTTGAAGCTCGTTCTATTTCAGATTTCATCAGCCATTCTAAATTAATAGCATCATCAGCTATGATACGCAGAGTATTATGCACGGAATCAGCTAAATCATGTATCTGTTTCAAAGAATTAGTAAACTCTTCTATATTTTGAAGTTGGTTAGTGTTTCGTATATCAGTAAAAACATTTTTTTTATCTACTAAATAACAAATTCTTATCAAAACTACACTAACAAGATTGAGCGCATCACAATATTTTTCTACATTACAACCTTCTGCTGTAGTAACGGGTACATAAGAAACAGGTTCAGCTAAATCATATATTCTTTGCAAATATTTAATTAAAGAATCCATACTTTCTTCTTCAATAGGCGTATAACTATCAATAGAAGTTGTTATACCTGCTAAAAAGCGAATTTCTACCAAAACCTGACTAACACGATGAAGTTCTAATCTTAGACATTGAGCTAACATATTTTTCCTTACTATTCCGTGGTTGTTTTCGAGTTAAAGCTCTACAGATTCCAAAAGCTTACTTAAGTTCAAAAACTGTTAGAAATAAAATTTAGCTGCTAAAAAAATCGTATAACTCATCAACCAATGCTTCATCAATTTTAGAATCTCTGGAATGCAAAGCATCTCGATACATTATCAAAAATGCTTTCTCAAGTTTCTCATCAGAAATTTTTTCATCTTTCCTCAGTTTTACTAGTTGCTTCACAGCTGCTTTCATAGCCATCAAAGAATGACCAGGGTTTTTTTCCCCATTCCCGAACAGTAGCCAGTCAGCCGAAATATTCAGACTAGTGACTATGGCTGCTAGTTGCTCCATGCCTGGCGACCGTGTCCCGTTCATGTATTTAGCCAAAGTCGCGTATGGCATACCAGATTTTTCAGCAAATTGCTTAACGCTCAGCCCATTGCTTTCCACAGCTTGTTTCAATCGAATTCTGAAATTTTCCATAGTCGCCATTTAATCAAAATTTGAACGGTATTTAAACCCACCAAATGGGTAAAATTGTGTTTTTTTGTTAAAAATATACCCAAAAAGTTGCAAAAATATACAAATGGGTTTAAATTGTCCCGATTGGATGCATTTGTTTATGATTTTACAGCACCCAATGACGTTCTTCATAACATGACAAAAGGATGATTTATGAGTAATAAAATTACTAGCACCCCATCTTTCAAACGCAAAGCCATCTGGAGTTGCATTCTCGGCGGCCTGATGTTGGCTCACGTACCAGAAGCCTCTGCTGCATTTAACTATGGTTTGTGTACTCGTACTTCTGATCCCGGTGGTGATTGTTTAACCACATTTACGGGAGCCGGAGGTGTAGCAGAAATGGCTGGATCTTCAACTACTGATAGATGGTTTGTAATTAAAGATGTCAGAGGAACCATTAAAATCACTAATGATAATGTGTTTTCTATTATTAACCCTTGTACATTTGGTGATTATGAAAATTGTGCTGCCATCTCTGGTCCAGGGCAATTAGCCAAAAGTGGAACAGGAACCCTTGTACTTGATAGTGCTAATACTTATTCCGGTGGTACGCTGATTCAAGAAGGTACTATAAGAGTCTCTGCTGACAATAACTTAGGTGATATCTCTGGTGCTATCAATTTTGCCGGTGGCAAACTTCAGGTGACTAATAGTTTTGAAACGCTAAGAAATGTTACTCTTTTAAATGCTGGTGGAACAATTGAGGTAACTTCCGATAATGTATTTTCTATTGCTAGTCCATTCGGAGTTATCGGTGACGGGAAATTAAGTAAAAGCGGAACAGGAACGCTTGTGCTTGATAGCGCTAATACTTATTCCGGTGGTACGCTGATTCAAGAAGGTACTATAAGAGTATCTGCTGATAATAACTTAGGTGATCTCTCCGGCGCGATTTCCTTCAATGGAGGTAAGCTGCAAGTCACTAATGCTTTTGATACACCTAGAAATTTATCGGTGCAGAGTGGGGGCGGAACGATACAAATCGATGATGGTCATTTAGCAATGGGCGCATTGATGGGTAGTGGTAATTTGACTAAAACAGGAGCTGGTGATTTTACTTTAAATGGTTTTTCTGACCTTAATGGCGATGTTACGGTGAATGGTGGCCAATTTGCCGCGCGCGGCCGCCTTGGTTCATTAACGCTGAATAGCGTTAGTCAACTGGCCATTGCTGGGTCAGGTATAAATACACTAGAGATAGATGGAAGCGTCAATTTAAACAATCTTACTTATAGAGTTAACGTTAACTCTCTTGAGCAATCCGATCTGCTTAAAGTAGGAGGATTAGCTACTATCTCTAACAGTGTTGTCTACGCTAATCTATTAGGTAATACACCTGTTGATTACACAAAAAATACATATACCTACAAAATTCTAAGTGCTGCTGGTGGAGTTAATGGGAAATTCGTTGGGTTGAATGATACTTATCCTTTACTTGACCTAGCATTAGATTATGACGCTAACAACGTCTATTTGACGGTTTCGCGTGAAGCAGCAGGAAAACCGATTAATAATCTTGCTGATACGGATAATCAGAAGAATTCTGGCAAAGCACTTGATGATAAAGGTGGCGGCAATGCTCTAAATGACGCTATTACAAACTTATCTAATGCCGATCAAATCCGTAATGCTCTTGATCTTATTTCTGGCGAACTGTACGCATCCGTCAAATCCAGCCTAATCGAAGATAACCACTTTATTCGTGATGCTGCTAATGATCGCTTACGCTCAAGTTCCGGCAATGTCGGAGCTGGTGAAAAATCATACAACGCAAAAGGTGAAAAGATCGCGGCTAACAGTCCTGACCGGGTTTTTTGGACTCGAGCTTTTGGTGCTGCTGGTAGCATTGATGGTAATAGCAATGCAGCCAAAATGAACCGCGACATATCCGGGTTTCTGATGGGTAGTGATGCTCAATTTTCTGATTGGCGTGTTGGCGCTCTTTCGGGTTATAGCCGTTCGACAATGGAAACTAGCGCACGCAACTCTAGTGGCTCTAGTGATAATTATCACCTGGGCGTTTACGCCGGTACTCAATTTGAAAAAATCCTTTTCCGTTCAGGTCTTATCTATAACTTGCACAAGCTCGACATCGAGCGCGACGTAAAATTTCCGGGTTTTAGTGATGCTGTAAGTAGCAATTATAAGGCTAATAGTTTGCAAGTTTTTGGGGAGTTGGCCAAACCTCAAAAATGGGCCGGTATAGATGCTGAACCTTACTTAAACCTGACCCATATTAATCTGCACACTAACGAGTTTACTGAAGCAGGTCAGCTCGCGGCGCTGAACGTTGACAGCCAAAATAGCAATGTCACTTTCACCACTCTAGGGGTAAGGGCTGTTAAGCCATTCAATGAAAAAATGACTATTAACGGCCAAATTGGTTGGCGGCATGCTTTTGGTGATACGACATCGAAATCAACACAAAGCTTGGTTGGTAGTAGCAAATTTACTGCGGCTGGTACACCAATTGCTAAAGATACTGCTGTTTTTGAACTCGGCGCAGACATGCAGCTAAGTAAAAAAACTAGTGTCAGCTTGGTTTACAGTGGTTTGTATAGCAATAATTCCCGCGAAAACGCTGTCACAGCGCATCTCAACTGGTTGTTTTAATTTCTGTTTTTTTAAAGGCTCGCAGGGGAGGGCGATGAATCCCAACAGTCGTTAGGCTGTTGGGTTTTGATGGGTTGATGGATTAAATTATCTAACTCTAAAAGTACAGATTTTCGCGTCCGCGAAAATTCAACAGCCAAAGTCAAAGTCAAAAGCATCGCTCGCCGCTAGGCATAGCCGGGGGATGTGCGCCTAACGGCTTTCATTCCCCGGCTTTGCCCGGAGCTTAGGGGGCTACGCCCCACGGCTTGAGCATAAAGGGCCAGGCTTCGCCTTGAAATCCTCACCCGTTCAGACTCGCTTCGCTCCCTTAGCTGCGGCTTCCGGTTTCACCCTTGACACTCAAACCTCCCAAAAACCCGCCCCGCTCGTTGGCTTGGCAGACAGGCCAAACGGACACTTCTAACACCAGGGTTATCTTGAAGTAAAGTTGTATGTTTCTTCATAGCAATATACTATATTTTGTTCGTGCATTATAGCTATTTATTCGATAAATTGACAAGCAAAAACGCTTTACAAAAAGCCCGAAAAATAATATAATTGTATTCATGGTGATAAAGATAATTCGCCAGCAAATAACAGCCAAGTCAACGTAAGTAAGGAAACCGACAAAATGCGCAACTCTAATTTAACCAGAGAGTTTTATATCCCAAGTAATTACACCGAAATTCACCGTATGGATGAAATTGGTGTGGTTGTTTTCGCTTCGGCGGATAGTTTGACAGTGATGGCCTTTTCTGGAAAACGTCAGAAGCCAACCTTTCACATTCGTTTCGGGGAGAAGGTTCGCGCAGAACAGTACGTTGCGGATTGGCTAGGGGATTTGAAAAAGAGCGATCAGGAAAAGATTGATCGCCGTGAGGCCCGCAAGGGTGCGCCCAATCCGCTGAAAGTAGGTGATGTGCTGCGCTGCATGTGGGGCTATGAGCAAACTAATATTGATTACTACGAAGTAACTGCTTTGATCGGCAAGCACACCGTTGAGATTCGGGAAATTTCGTGTATTTCCGAAGAAACACAATCCATGCAGGGGATTTGTGTTCCGCGGCTTGGTGCATACATAGGCCAGCCGATGCGCAAGCGTGCTGATGAATCCGGTAGCGTGAAAATCAACAGTTTTTCATGGGCGAGTAAGCTCGAATCTAAGAACGTGGGTGGTGTCAGGGTGTTTTCGTCTGATTCGTGGACGGCATACGCTTAATCTGATCAAACCGCGACAGCGGCCTTTAACGGGGGTTTTCGGGAGAAAGCCCGTCACCCCCGTCTTTTTAATGATGGATATTTTATATCGTCAATGTGATAGAGTTGCATCGAAAGGATAGGTGAATAGCATGAGCAACGTTATTAAGTTTCCGAAGCCAAAGCGATCGTTGCGTGTGCTTGTTCTCGACGCCGATAAAATCAAGGCCGCAATAATACCTAAGGGTTCCACGGTGAAAGCTACTTTCGCCTGGCTTTTCCTGATTGTCCGCTTGCCAGTTTTTTTCGTTATGTACTGGCTTCGCTTGCCAGTCATTTTCGTTTGTAACCTGGTATCTATTCCAATGTTAATAGCTTGGCTATTTGTCTTGTATGCTTTTCCTGATAAACCCGCAATGGTATGGGGGTTTGGGATTATCAGTTTTGTAGCGTTTCTGATTGCATGGACATATGATTTTATGCTGATGGCACTTTCGCCGCAGGACATGATTAGGACAATATAATATATGCTTATCTAAAGATTTAATTGGAGTTATTGATTATGAAATATCGTATCCACAAGCCACATTCGCCTAAGAAAGATAAATATGAACGATATTGATTTTTCAGAGCTTAGGAAAGTAGCTCAAAGTATAAGAGCAGATGCTACAGACTTGAAATTGCCGGATGTTGCGGTTAGCAATTTTGGAAAAGCGGTTGGATTTTTATTTGAAGAAATCTATGAAGGGGATGGATTGACGATGCAGGTTAATCCTCATGCCTTCGCTCATTCATTGCATATTTTAGCAGCCAAGATTACAGCAAAATATTAACCTAGCTGTTTTGTGTTGCCCGCATGCGGGCAACACAAAACAGCTAGGCGACAAGCGGAGCGCGTCAGTGCTTAAATTTGCATTCCCGATTTCATAACTTTTACTTCAAAATCACATATATCAAACTTGCAGTAAAGCCCGATGCAATCAGCGCGGTAACGGCATGTTCAATTAGCCGTGACCACATTGAGCGGCGAAATTCTTTCGCTGCTTCGCTCATGACAAGGCCCAAACTTGTGGCCTTATCTGAAGCCTCGGAACGGAAGGCTAAACGCGCAGCTTCTTGAATCGCCGCCCGTTGTTCTTCTACCGTTTTTGACGATATCTCGGCTGTTTTGCGGTCGAGATATTCTGCTAGATCGGTCTTGGCTTGCTCATTGAAAGCAGTGACCGCCATTCTGTATTTGTCGCCAGCGTCTTCCAGCGCAGCTACAGTGTCAGTTATCTTTTTTTCGGAACTGGATACCAGGTCGGGCAGAGCTTCGACGCGGGCAAGTAACGTATCTAAATCACCGAGCATTTCGGCAATCAATGCTTCGCGGGTAGTTCGTGGCGCGCTCATGGTGTGGCCTTACTTGAATAGAGCTTTGAAAACATCGTCCAAGTTTTTGTTGGCCGTCACCGCTAGGCGCTTCAAGGCCACCATGCGAACGCACATTTCCTTTTCGTCGTCATCCTTTGCCTGGCGAAGCTGCGCCCGATAATCGGTTTCGTCAGCGGTAATATCGCCAAGCGATTTACCGACAGTCTTCAACCGCTCGAAAACCTCGTTCGCATAAATCACCGCTTCGGGTCGAACGATGAAAGATTTTTCAGATTCAGCCAGGCCGAACAGTGCTGCGAATTCATCCGTTACGCATTCATCCACTTCGACCTTATTAAACACCATGCGGATTTTCTTCCGTTCGATGCCGAGTTTTTGCAGGGCGCGAATGGTATTCACCGTATCGGCCTGAACCTTTTTTTCCTTGACCACCGGCACGATGAAGAAATCAAATTCTTCATGGGAGCCGTCATATTGCTGCATGAGTTTCAGGAAGTCTTCGACGTTGGACGCGCCAACGTCAATGATTGCCGAATCCAGGGGCATCAATTCGTCAACGAGTTCACCGAATTTTTTACCCTTCATTTTCTCCACATCGAGGCCGTCAGCGTCAGCGCCCGAGTTGATGGATTCAATGGAAAAAATCTGAGCGTCACCCATACGGGGTTTCAGCAAGTGCCCGGCGACCGTGGTTTTGCCAACGTTACCAGAGAAATTCATAACAGCTACTTTCATTTTGGCTTCCTTTTTGCGAGTTTGGCTAATGCCGCAAGGTCGGGCTTACTACCAATGATTTTGTCTAAGTCTGCTGGATTGTGAGAGGTAATAACAGAATCAGATTCCAGCTCAACAATTGGCGGGGCTTCGCTTTGCTTTGCCGGTTTTTCCTGGGAGGGGATAACCGGCGCAATTGGTGTGATTTGCGGTTTCCCGCGTTTTTGTCGAATCCGCTTCAAGGTAGTTTCAAAAGTCGCAAGCGACATTTGAAGACCTTGCGCAGCGAGTTCCTCGACCACAGAAGATCGAGGAACCCCGGCAGCTAAAGCGGTTTCAACATCATCAATCACGTCACGCAATCTAGCGGCCTTAGAGCGTTTCTTATCATCAGAAGCAAGCGCGCGGAGTCGTTCAGCGATGGCTTTTCTATCCATTGTTGCGCGCCTTTTCAGGTTAAAACTGTCCGCAGTATGTACTGATTATGTATTTTTGTCAACGCTTTTAGTCCGTTAAATGTTTTTTAAGTACCAAAAATGTCTGATATATGTGCCGTAATTGTCTGTTTTTAGTCCGT
>JACCFC020000027.1 GCA_020830965.2 Neisseriaceae bacterium TC5R-5 | reverse complement strand
GGCGAAACGCAGCGAACTGCACACCTTCGCGGTGATCCCCCAACGCTGGGTCGTGGAGCGCAGCGTTGGTTGGCTGGAGAAATGCAGACGTTTGTGGAAGAACTGCGAGCGTAAGCTCAACTCAAATTTGCAACTCGTTCAGCTGGCATTTCTCGTCCTGCTGCTTCGAAGAAGATCGTGAACAGGCTCTCAGAAAAGTTCAGGCGCACTGCATCTGCTGGGCGAAGGCGAGTGGAAAACCAAGAAGCACGGCGCGGAATATCGCCGGCAATGGCGCAAGGTGCACCTGGGCATCGATGCAGAAACCCTGCAAATCCGCGCCATCGAGGTAACAGACAACCGCCAGGCGATGCGCAAATGCTGCCTTCGCTCTTGGTGCAAATCCCGGTCGATGAGCCTATAGCCTGCGTGAGCGGCGATGGCGCTTTCGATACCAAGACGTGTCATGAGGCGATTGCCGCACGCGGCGCCATTGGGTGCATTCCGACCCGTAAGAATACGAGACCGTGGAAAGACATTTCACTGGGCCTGCTCGCTCGGAACGAGATTCTGCGGACCACCAAGCGATTGGGGAGGACGATCTGGAAACGCTGGAGTGACTACCATCGCCGTAGCCTAGTGGAAACCAAGATGCATTGCTTCAAACGATTGGGCGAAAGGGTGATGGCCCGGTGCTTCAATGGTCAAGTGACAGAGCTGCAAGTGCGTGCTGCCATCTTGAACCGCTTCAGCATGCTGGGCCGTCCGTGCTCGGTGGCTGTGGCATAAATCTGTTTGGGGAAAGGGGAAGCTCGCCCTACCTAAGATTTATGCAACAGAGCCCGTGCTTAGCAAAAAATGAAATGGCTGCCATTATCGAAGCTTGGGTGGATCCAAGGTGCGGTTTCAAACTGCTCGCTGATCGAGTCATGGCTTATGAAGCCAATCAGATGACAAAAGGGAGTCTTAAGTCTATGCTAAGTGAGTTGGTGGTGAGAGTGTGGGGCTGGAAAACTTACCAAATATTGAATGCGTTTTTTAGGGTAAATTTTTAAAAATTTGATTTAAAGGAATTTTGTATTTATTTAATCATTGCCAAATAAGAAGGAACTGCCATGGATGTGACTCATGATGTACCGCGTGATCGCCCGGTTCCCCGGCAAGTAGCGGCATTGCAAGGCGTGGTCTGGTTGAAAAAAGGTTTTCGCGACTTCCAAAAAGCCCCTGCTGATTGTTTGTTTTATGGTACGGCATTTATGGTGATGGGATACCTGCTGTCTTTTTATGTCGAGCAGGCGCCGGTGTTAGTGATTACGTTCGCCACCATGTTTCTGTTAGCCGGGCCTTTTCTGGCAATTGGGCTCTATGATATTGCCAAGCAAATGGAGGCGTTTGATGGTCGTGGTCGAGTGCGGTTGATACATAGTATTACGGCCTGGCGTACGAACATGCCTGGTTTCAGCTTATTTGCAGCTTTGCTGGCGGTGCTGGTGTTTGGTTGGTTTAGAGTATCGTTATTGCTGTTTGCGCTGTTTTACGACACTGCGCAATTAGCATCCTTGAATGATATTGTGGCCAATGCTTTTGATAGTGATAATTTACAATTTCTGTTGTTGTACTTCTTGGTGGGTTTTTTGTTTGCACAGGTGGTATTCTCTATTAGTGTCGTGTCTATTCCCTTACTTTTGGATAAAGAAGTGGATACCATCACGGCTATGATTGCCAGTGTGCAAGCCGTACGTAAGAATGTGCTGGCAATGGGGGTGTGGGCTGCCATCATCGTGGCTATGACCTTGATAGGGTTTGTCACTTATTATATTGGGCTGATCATTATCATGCCTGTTTTGGCTCTGGCGAGTTGGCATGCTTACCGTGATTTAATTACTTTCGAGCGATGAGTAGCACTTTATGAGTCATTCAGTTGTATTTTTGGATCGGGACAGCTTACCTGTCCCGATTCCCGTTTTACCGTTCCCTGCACACTATCTTGAATATCCCACTTGTTCCCGCGAGCAAATTATTGCTCGTTGTGCCAGTGCCGATATGGTGATTACCAATAAAGTACCGTTTGATCGTGCTACTTTGGAGCAATTGCCAGCATTAAAATTATTGGCAATTGCGGCAACTGGTTACAACCATATTGATCTGGATGCTTGTCGGGAGCGCGGGGTAATGGTGTCTAATATACGTCATTACGGCGATGATACTGTGGCCGAGCACGCTTTTATGCTGATGCTGGCGCTGATGAAGAATCTGCCGGCGTATCAGCGTGATGTTGCCGCAGGAGCTTGGTCGCAGACCAAGCAGTTCTGTCATCTTGGCGCGCCAATTCGTGATGTGAAAGGGGCAAATCTAGGTATTATCGGGGCAGGGGGTATTGGCCAGACTCTGGCAGGGATGGCGCGCGCTTTTGGGATGAAAGTGTTCTTTGCAGAACATAAAGGTGCAAAAACTGTCCGGCAAGGCTATCTGGCGTTTGAGCAAGTGCTGGCACAAGCGGACGTGCTGTCCTTACATTGTCCATTGATCAAGGAAACGCAAAACCTGATTGCTCAGCCGGAGTTAATGGCGATGAAACCCGGAGCGGTGCTGATCAATACTTCTCGTGGTGGTTTAGTGGATGAAGAGGCCTTGGTGGCTGCACTAAAATATGGGCAATTAGGCGGGGCCGGCTTTGATGTGTTAACTACGGAGCCACCGCCAGCTGATCATCTACTATTGAAAACCCGTTTACCTAACTTGATTGTGACACCACATATTGCCTGGGCTAGCCAAGAGTCCATGTCTAGGTTGGCTGCGCAACTGGTAGATAATCTGACTGCCTTTGTTGCCGGGGCGCCTAAAAACTGTCTGGTTTAGTCTGTTAGTTAGTTAAGTTGAGGTTTGAAAGAAGATGCTGTTGTATCATTTAAAATATCACTATTATTTATTAGAATTTGTTGATGTTTTAAAAAAAGTTTGTAAGGTATGGTTTATGAGATTAGAATACTCAGTAACTCAGACTGGCTTTTGGCCTTTAACTGTAGTTACCCCGTTTGGTCGCCATGGCAGGTTGTCTGTCATGGCCTTTTTTTTGTTTTTGTCTGTATTTGTGTGATGGAGTTCGGGTTTACTCAGCCTCGGCGATGCCGAGTTTGCGACGGATACCGTTTAAGTAGCGGTTGGCATCGGCCCCCCCCCCATTGCGCTGGGCATGCCAGATCATTTCGCCCAGACACTCCATGATTTCATGCTGCGCCTGATGTTCGTTGCCGTAGCGTAGCGCTAACTGAGCATAGAGAGAGCGGATACCAAAGGGTTGGTCGATTGACCGTTGTTCTTCAATGGCCATATGCAGGCCGAGATGCAAGAATGGGTTGTTTTGTCCCATTTCCGGTGTCCATTCCTGTTCCAGATAGTCATCTGGATTATCTAAAATAGAGTGATATTCAGGATGTTCTTGAAGAATCGAAACGACCATTTTTTCCAGATCAGACAAATCAGTGCCGGCTTTGGTTTTTTGCCAGGCATCAAAGAAAAAGCGACGCGCTTCTTGGCGGTTGGGGTTGAACAACATGGGATAGTGCCTGAGTCATGCTTGGGACGGGTGATTATACGAGCAGGAGAGGGTAATGACTACGCTTTATGATTTTTCTGCAGTGGATATCTCTGGCGAGCCGCGCGCTTTTGCCGATTATCGTGACCAGCTAGTGTTAATTGTCAACACCGCTAGCGAATGCGGCTATACGCGACAATATAGTGGTTTGCAGGAATTACAGGACACCTTTGCCGAACAGGGCCTGGTGGTACTGGGCTTTCCTTGTAATCAGTTTGGTGGCCAGGAGCCGGGTTCCTCTGAGCAGATTCAGCAATTTTGCCAAAGTCGCTTCGGAGTGACATTTCCATTGTTCTCTAAAGTGGAGGTCAATGGTGCGCAAGCGCACCCGCTATGGCGTTGGTTAACCCAAGCGGGTGAGCGGCTGGAGCAGCCGGTGAAGTGGAACTTCACCAAGTTTCTACTGAATGGCAAAGGTTGTGTGGTGCAGCGCTATGAACCAGCGGTGGAGCCGCATGACTTATACCAAGACATTCAGGCCTTATTGTTTAGGGCTGACGCTCAAAAATAAGATCCCACACGCCATGTCCTAGTTTGAGACCGCGAGCTTCAAATTTGGTGAGTGGTCGATAATCGGGGCGTGGCGCATAGTCCTGATGGCGATTGTGCAGCGCGGTGTTGTCACTGAATACGGCCAGAATCTGCTGGGCATAATCCTCCCAATCGGTAGCAGCATGCAGATAAGCGCCGGGCTTCAATTTATGAACCAGCTTGGCGACTAGTTCCGCCTGAATAAGACGGCGCTTGTTATGGCGTTTTTTGTGCCAAGGATCGGGGAAAAAGATGTGTATCCCATCTAGGCTGCTGTCTGCCAGCATATGGTCTATGACTTCTACTGCATCATGGCGGATGAGACGTAGATTACTCAGCTGTTTTTCCGCAATGAGCTTGCACAGATTTCCCACGCCCGGTGAATGCACTTCAATGCCCAAATAGTCTTGCTCAGGATGAGCGGCGGCGATGTCCGCCGTAGCGCTGCCCATACCAAAACCGATTTCCAGAATTTTGGGAGCCTGGCGAGCAAAAATTTGTTCCAGATTAATTCGTTCAGCAGTATAGGGAATGCCCCAGCGTGGCATGCCTTCGTCTATCGCTCGCTGCTGCGCGGGCGATAGGTGCCCCTGGCGCAGCACAAAACTTTTGATGGCTCGAACGGTAATGGGTTTTTCCATGATGCGTGTTTGCTAAAAGCGTAAAAGCGGCGATGTTAACTAATCTTGCGCGTAGTGGCGAGTATTGCGGCGAGTCTAGCAGGGTCTTGGCCTAAGTCCGTCAGATAGCTTCTGACATTAGGCCAGCGCAAATTCTTGATCAGTTCGCGGTATAAGCGCCGATTATCTAGGCGGCGTGATTCCATCATATAAGACCATAAACCGGGTGAGACTTGGGCTTGCACCTCCGCACGGGACAAAATCGGTGGTAGTGTTAATTGCAGGGTTGCGGCGAGTAAACGATACCAGTCACTGATCGCCAAGGGTAAATCATCGCAAGCGTTATACACACGGATACCACCACCGTGGCGTTGTAACGCGGCAATACACAGCCTAGCTAAATCGTCGGCATGAATATGGTTGCTGTAACTGTCCTCACTTGCGTGGATCAGCGGTGCTTGACTGTAAAAGCGGCTCAGCGGCAGGCGCTCGTCGGCGTAGATGCCGGGGGCACGCAGAATGCTTAACTGACTATGCCAACGCTTGGCAAATTGTCGTAACACCTGTTCTGCATCCAGTCGTCGCCAGGCACGCTCGTTCTGTGGGCGTGGTGGTGTGCTTTCGTTTAACCAGCCACCCGCCGCATCGCCATATACCCCGCTGGTGCTGATGTAGACCAAACGCTGTGGTATGCTGCTGCCTTTTTCCAGCGCATAAAGTAAACGGCGCATGCGTTTATCTTGCCGCCCTTCATTAGCCGGCGGCGTGCTGATGAGCAGATCATCGGCGAGGTTGGCCAGCCGGCGCAGGCTGCTTGGGTGATCCAAGTCTGCATAAATGGGAGTCACTCCCTGCTGGCGTAATGTGTTTGCCTGTGACGTTGAACGATAACTGGCCAGGACGCGCCAGTGTTGCCCCAGATAAGGTAAAGCCCGGCAAACGACATCGCCAGCACCAATAATAAGTAGAGTACGCATGTTGTGTATTTTAGCCAGAATTCAGAGCAGAGGAACGAAATGACTTCCCAGGTGAAAGTGCTCCCTAGTGGGCATACGTTTAGCGTAGAACCACATGAGACCGTGCTTGAAGCCGCCTTGCGTCAAGGAGTAGGACTGCCTTATGGCTGTCGCGATGGCGCTTGCGGTGCGTGTAAAGGCAAGGTAGTGGCTGGAACGGTGACACAAGATGGTTACCAAGATAAGGCCTTGTCTGCTAGTGAGCGCGAGCAAGGCATGGCGCTGTTCTGTTGTTCACGCCCACAGGGTGATATCAGTATTGAAGCACGTGAAGTGGTGGGGGTGGCAGATATTCAAGTCAAAACCCTACCTTGCCGCGTAGAAAGCATCATTAAAGTTCATGATGTGGCGGTATTGAAGCTGAAATTGCCGGTTTCGGAGCGCTTACAGTTCAAGGCGGGTCAATATATCGACATTCTGATGAAAGACGGCAAAAAGCGTAGCTTCTCCATTGCCAATGCCCCGCATGATGATCAGTTCTTGGAATTGCATATTCGCAATCAGCCCGGTGGTTCATTTTCCGAATATGTGTTTCAGCAGATGAAAGAGCGTGAAATTATGCGATTTAAAGGACCTTTAGGCACTTTCTTTCTGCGTGAGGATTCGGATAAGCCGATTGTTTTCGTGGCAAGTGGTACTGGTTTTGCCCCAGTGAAGGGCATTATCGAGCATGCGATTCAACAAAATATTCAGCGTGAGATGGTATTTTATTGGGGGGCACGTACTAAAGCCGATCTTTATATGGCTGATTTAGCGGGCAGTTGGCAACAGCAACATCCACATATTACGTTTATCCCGGTGTTATCTGAAGCTTTGCCGGAGGATGCCTGGATTGGCCGTACCGGCTTTGTGCATCAGGCAGTGCTGGATGATTTTGCCGATTTGTCAGGTTATCAGGCGTATGTTTGCGGCGCGCCGCTGATGGTGGAGGCCGCGCATAGCAGCTTTACTCGTGAACGACAGTTGCCGGAGGACGAGTTTTTCTCGGATGCGTTCTTTCTGTCCAAAGATATGGGGGCAGCCAGCAGTTCGTGATGCGATCAATGCTGAGGTTGGTGAGTTAATAAAAATATTTTGTTGATGAATAAGTATTTTTTGATACTGATCAAGCACTTGGTTGGGCTTGCTTGATGTAAATCAATGAGCGTAGTGAGTATTCATTTATGATGAAATCCTAAGAAATGATTTGGATGTTAGTGGTAATTTCTCAGGAGCAATCAATGGAACTCATTACTCAGCTTTTGTCTGACGAAGTCGGTGTTCTCAGTCTGATCACCATTCTGGTTACTGCGTCTGTTGTATCTGGTGCATTAATTATCGTTTTTAAGAATGTCAAAAAATCACCTCAAGGTTAAAAATTAAGGCGCATTTTTATGCGCCCTGTGGTGTGAGTGTGTATTCAATTAGAACCAGTCATCTTTCATCGCCAGCACACTATGGCCACCCTCGGTGATGACTTGGGCCAGAGCGCTTACTTGTGGTAGCAGATGTTCACCATAAAAGCTGGCGCTGATGAGTTTGGCCTGCCAGAAGTCGGCGTCGTCACCCGCTACCGTTAACCGGTCTTTGGCAATCAGTGCCGCACAGCCCATTTGCCAGCCGCCTAAAGTGATTCCCAGTAGTTTGAGGAAGGGTACCGAGCCAGCGGCAACCAAGGGGGGTTGCTTGGCATAGTCGGCTACAACAAAGTCAACGCAACGCAAGGCTTGGTTGATTGCGATGTCTAAATTGGTGCCTAGAGTCAGCAGGCCTGAGCTAATCAGTTTATTGGCGGTGCTACGTGCATCAGCGAGTAAAGCACGTGCTGTTGTACCATTATCACCAACCGTTTTGCGGCCAATCAGGTCAAGGGCTTGAATGCCTGTGGTGCCTTCATAGATGCTGGTAATGCGTGCATCACGATAATGCTGTGCCACGCCGGTTTCCTCGATAAAACCCATGCCACCATGTACCTGCAGTGCCATGCCGGTAATTTCATTGGCTTGTTCGGTATTCCAGCCTTTAACTATCGGTATTAAAAAGTTTACGACAGCTTGTTGACGCGCCGCTTCGCTGGCGACTGGATGGCAGCTGGCACTATCCATCGCGGCGGCGGCATAAAAGGTTAGGGCGCGCTGTGCTTCAATCTGCGCGCGCATGGTCATCAACATGCGGCGTATATCTGGATGCTTGATAATAGCCACACTTTCGTCACTGACCGCACCGATAGCACGCCCCTGTACTCGATCACGGGCGTATTGTACGGCTTTCTGATAAGCGCGTTCCGAGATGGCGACGCCTTCTAGGGCGACGCCTAGACGAGCGTGGTTCATCATGGTGAACATATAGGAGAGTCCCTTGTTTGCTTCTCCCACCAGATATCCCACGGCACCGCCCTGATCACCAAAACTCATGACGGCGGTGGGGCTGCCATGAATGCCCAGTTTATGTTCCAGCGAGACGCAGCGCACATCATTGCGTGCTCCTAGGGTGCCGTCGGGATTGACCAGAAATTTGGGAACGATAAACAGGGAAATCCCCTTCACCCCAGATGGTGCGTCTGGCAAGCGTGCCAGCACCATGTGGATGATGTTGTCCGCCAGATCATGCTCGCCCCAGGTGATGAAGATTTTCTGCCCACTCAGCCGATAACTGCCATCGGTTTGTGGTACGGCTTTGCTGCGTATTTGGGCTAGGTCGGAGCCGGCTTGCGGCTCGGTCAGGTTCATGGTGCCTGTCCATTGACCACTGGATAGCGGTGACAGGTAGCGTTGCTGTAATTCTGCCGATGCATGCTGGTGAATCGCTTCGACCGCTGCCAAACTTAATAGCGGTGCTAGGGAGAAGGCCAGATTAGCTGAACACCACATCTCTTCGACGGCTGATGCCACCAAAGCAGGCATGCCCTGACCGCCGGATGCAAGGGGTGCCCGCAAACTAGGCCAGCCGGCCGCTACATATTGTTGCCAAGCCTGTTTAAAGCCGGGGGCGCTGCTGACCGAGCCATCATGCCATTGTGCGCCCTGATCACCGAGACGATTGGTGGGTGCCAACACTTGCTCGGCAAACTTGGCGGCTTCTTCGAGGATGGCATCGACTAATTCTACTGAGCAGTCACCATAAGCGGGTAGGGTACAGATGGCGGGTAGAGCGGCCAGTTCATTCAGTGCGAAGCGGATGTCTTTAATCGGTGCTCGATAACTCATACTCTTCTCCTCGTCATCTCAGTATTGGCCCGGCTGGACGAGCGTCACTTTGCGCTTGGTACAGCCTAGTCTGGTCTCTATTTTCTAATACTGGAGACGTGTTTAGGGATAATGATTATTTTAGCCGGGAACCAACTCGCTGTTTTCTTCAGTTTCTGTTTGATGGAATAAGCGTAGCTTATAAGCTTTTTTTTGTACCGCTGCTTTGGTGCGCCCCGGTAACAGCAGATAGCAGGCTCGGCCTTGTCGTGGGTATTCACGTTTTAAAATCACGGTTTCCTCTTCAGTCCAGGCTTCTGCTAGTGTGACGGCGATGTCAGGATTAGGTTGAAAATATAAGCCTAATTTTTGTGCTTTGACTTGAATGGCCTGTTTGCTGCGTTTAGGCAGTAAAGAGCGGCAAGCAGTACCCTGGCGTGGGTATTCATGATGCAGGATGTTTAATTCTTGTTCGCTCCAGCTACGCTCCGGACCCGGAATCTGTAGTCCGGTGGCTTGAGCACGTATCGCTCCCGGGCTGCGTCTAGGCAACAGGGTGTGGCAGCGGCTGCCCTGTAGTGGATATTCACGGCGCAGAATCTCCAACTCGTGTTCTGTCCAGGCTTGTGGAGGGGCATTGAGGCCCAGTTGTCGTGCTTTGGCACAAACGGTTTCTGTGCTACGTTTTGGAAGAAGCTTGGCGCAAGCTTGTCCTTGTTGTGGATATTCTCGTTGCAGGATAGCGACTTCTTCTGCACTCCAGTTACGAGGGGCAATTAGGCCAAGTGAGCGTGCTTTCCATGCGATGGTGGTTTGGTTGCGTAGCGGAAATAAGTGAAGGCAACCACGACCCTGACGTGGATATTCTTGGCGTAACATCGCTTCTTCTTCTGGGCTCCAGGGAATGAGCGCCCTCCTGCTCAACTGCAGCAGGCAGACAAAGCGTTGAATGCCACTAACGGTACGTTGCGGTAAATAGCGGCGTTGCAGCTCTGGTAATTTCATTTGGCCGTAATATTGCTTGAGTAGAGTAATTTCCTCGTCAGACCATTCGATTTCAGCTTTGGAATGGCTTAAGCCGAGTTTGTTTGCCTGAGCGTGTATGGCGGCCATGGTTCGCTTAGGCAGTTTAGCCTGTAAAGTTTTGCCTCTCAGCTTGTCATAGTGTTTTTTAAGGAGTGCATTTTCTGATTGGCTCCAAGCATAGACGGGGATTGCGAGTTTTAGTATTTTTGCCCGTGCCCTGATAGCAACTAAAGTGCGTCGGGGTAGGTACTGTGTTTGTATTTCTTTTAGTGCTTGCTGACCATAATGCTGGTAGAGCACCGCATCTTCGCTCTCCGTCCAGCTGGGTTTATTCGGAATGGTGAGTTTTAGAAGTCCCGCTCGTGATTTAATGGCATTGCGGGAGCGATGAGGTAAATGGCGCTGTTGTAATTCATCCAGACTAATCTGATGGTAGTACTTTTCTAGCAAGGCTATTTCCTGGCCTGACCATGCGTCACCCCCTAAGCGTAAACCTAGTAATTTGGCACGGTGTTTAATCGCACTCAGCGAATGGTGAGGTAGATATTCCCGTTGTAACCGCTGTGTGCTGATCTGGCCATAATATTTCTCTAGCAGCATCATTTCAGCTGCGATCCATTCGTGTTGTTCTTTTCCCATTATTGATTTCCCCTTGAATTAAACACGGTCATTTACTTGGCTTATTGCTGCTTTGGCACGGCCTGTTTTTATTTTCAATTAATATGACTTTCTCATTTTGATATTGTTCCAGCAATAGCGATGCAGGACAAGTAGGTATCAGTTTTGGCATAATGCGTAGCATGATCACTTCTAGTCGTTGCTGGAGTGTGGTACCTCCTCCTCTTTCCCCTATTTTGCAAACCTTTTTGACTGAGCCTGCTTCTCTGACTAAGCGTTTGCAGGCTACCGGGCATCCATTCGCTATAACGGTTTTGCAGCAAGGTCCAAGCGATTCTCTAGCAGGAGAGGCTCATTGTTTAGGCTTGTCCGGGCAAAGTATGCTATACGCTCGGGAAGTCTTGCTAAGTTTGGACGATAGGGCGGTTGTTTATGCTCGCAGCGTAATACGTTTGAACTGCCCCCATTGGCAAGGTGTTCTGGAGCGTGGCAACCGTTCTTTGGGGTCAAGTCTGTTTGGTGGTTTAAGTGGGTTGCAGCGTGGCTCTTTGGAATATCAGTTGCTCAATAGAGATCATCCTCTGGCTAGGCATATAGCTTCTTTACACTCTGCTGATTATTATCCGGCACGTCGTTGCTATTTTTCTTTACAACAGGCCCCTTTACTGGTCTGTGAGTTGTTGTTACCTGCGTTGGGAAATTACTTGTGATGAATACGGCTTTACTCAAAGATCGCTGCCAAGTGTATTGGCAGTTAATGCGGATGGATAAGCCGATTGGTAGTTTGCTATTGCTTTGGCCGACATTATGGGGCTTGTGGCTGGCAGGACAAGGTCAGCCAGACCCCTTAATTGTTGTTATTTTTACCATAGGCACAATTCTGATGCGATCTGCGGGGTGTGTGATTAACGATTATGCTGACAGGCACTATGACGCCCATGTTGAGCGGACTCGCAGCAGACCATTTGCTCGTGGGGTGGTGAGTTCAAAAGAGGCTTTACTGCTAGCTGCCAGTTTGGTCTTACTCGCTGCGTTGCTGATTCTGCCACTCAATCACCTTACTTGGCTACTAAGCATTCCCGCTGTGTTGATTGCGGCTAGCTATCCTTTTACTAAGCGCTTTTTCCCTATGCCGCAAGCTTATTTGGGGGTTGCGTTTTCTTTTGGTATCCCCATGGCTTTTGCGGCTCAAACTGGTGATGTGCCGCTAGTAGCTTGGGTGCTGCTGCTAGCTAATCTGTGCTGGACGGTGGCCTATGACACTATTTATGCCCTATGTGATAAACCGGATGATTTAAAAATAGGCATTAAAACTTCTGCAATTACTTTGGGTGCTTATGATGTACGCGGGGTGATGATTTTTCATGGCGTGTTTCTATTGTTCATGCTGTTTATTGGTCTGTATAGCCAGCTACTATGGCCTTATTTCCTGAGTTTGTTGGTGGCAACGGTCCTGATTGGTAAGCAGTATTTTGACATTCGCAAGCGTGAGCGCGCAGCCTGTTTTAAAGCGTTTTTGGATAATAATTATGTGGGGGCGACAATTTTTGCCGGTATTTTCTGCGGTCTTTTGAGTGTGTGATCAAATAAAAACAAAAGCCCCTACTGTTTTTTAGTAGGGGCTTTTATCGGTATAAACTTGAGTTCTGGTAATTTTGTTGAGTAAATCTACTCAGCGAAACCACAAAATACTTCGCGCATCATTTCTAGCACTGTCAGGGTATGAAGGTCACCTAGTCGATAGTAAATGCGATTGGCATCTCGGCGGGTTCGTAACACACCTTTATCCCGCATGACAGCTAAATGCTGTGAGATATTGCTTTGGGAGCTGCCTACTTGGGCGACGATGTCTTGTACACTGACTTCCTGCCTGTCCAGCACGGCAATAATCTTCAGCCGCAATGGGTGCGACATCGCCTTCATTGCTCGTGAGGTTTGCTCAAGTTGATCATCACTAAAAGGCAAGTTTAATCTCCGGGTCGCTACCGTCAGCTGCTGAGGGTTCATTCTTAATTGTGCTGACTGCGGTACAATGCTAGCGATAAAACTCTGTACCATCAAGGCTTGTCTATATTTAAAGTGCAAATACTATGAAATCAATACATCCTATTTTGTTATTGATCCTGGATGGATTCGGGCATCGTTTGGAGGGGGATGATAACGCAATACTGCATGCGCAGATGCCCAATTGGCAACATTTGTGTGCTCGTTTTCCCCATACCACTATTGAGGCATCCGAGAGCTTTGTTGGTCTGCCTAGCGGCCAGTTTGGCAATTCAGAAGTAGGCCATCTGAACATTGGTGCCGGGCGCATTGTGCAGCAGGACATCAGCCGTATCGATTGTGATATTGAGGCTGGCCATTTCGCCACTAACCCGGTATTGCAGCAGGCAATCAAACAGGCGAAAACTTCAGCACTGCATATTCTGGCCTTGTTGTCTGATGGCGGGGTGCACAGCCATGAGCATCATATATACGCTTTAATTCGCGCGGCGCAGGCCGATGGTGTGGCTAAAATTTATGTACATGCTTTTCTGGATGGTCGCGATACGCCGCCCCGTAGCGCGGAAACTTATTTAAAGCGTCTGGATAAGGTTCTGGCAGAATGTCCGGCAGCGCGGCTGGTATCGGTAACGGGGCGTTACTGGGCAATGGATAGGGATAAGCGTTGGGAGCGGATTGAGCCGGCATACCGGCTGCTGGTGGATGGCAAAGGTCTTTATCAGGCCAGCTCAGGTTTGGCGGCACTGCAAGCAGCTTATGCCCGCAATGAAAACGATGAGTTTGTTCAGGCAACATCGATTGGCACACCGGTTGCTATGCAGGATAACGATGTGGTCGTTTTCATGAACTTCCGTTCTGACCGTGCTCGCCAATTGCTTACTGCGCTGACAGATAGGACATTTACTGCTTTTGAGGCCCGTCAGCCGCATTTTGCTTATTTCGCCACCCTTACTTCGTATGGTGAAGCCTATACCTTACCGGTGGCGTACCCCCCGCAAAAAATCAGTAATGGTTTGGGAGAGTATCTGGCTGGGCAGGGTTTAAAGCAATTACGGATAGCAGAAACCGAAAAATATCCGCACGTCACTTATTTCTTTAATGGTGGTGAAGAGCAGGTTTATCCGGGTGAGGATCGTATCTTGGTGCCTTCACCGCAAGTTGCCACTTACGATTTACAACCAGAGATGAGTGCATTTGAGTTGACCGACAAAGTTGTGGCGGCGATTCAGTCTGCTCAGTATCAGTTGATTGTTTGTAATTATGCTAATGGCGATATGGTAGGGCATAGTGGTATTTTCGATGCGGCAGTGAAGGCGGTAGAAACCTTGGATAGTTGCATTGGCCGTTGTGTGGAAGCCATGCTGGCGGTACAGGGAGAGGTGCTGATTACAGCGGATCATGGTAATTGTGAGGTGATGTATGATGCCGAGCATCAACAGCCGCACACGCAGCATACGATGAATCAGGTGCCTTTGCTATATATCGGGCGGCCGGCCACTATGCGTTCAGGAGGTTCTTTGCGTGATATTGCCCCTTCCTTGCTGGCGATGATGGGTCTGGAAGCACCGGCAGAAATGACTGGCAGCTCGCTCATCAATTTCAACCATCACTGATGGCACAAAGATATGCTGCCTGATAGATTGGCTTAGAGATAAGCTGGAAAGAATGAAGCACAATGAAACGCTATTTTCTGATCGCCCTGATTGCTAGCCTCAGTCATGCGGCCAAGTCGGATTTATCGTCAGCAGCATCAGCCTCTCCACCGCAACAGGATCTCAAATCGGTGCGTCAGGAAATTAACACACTGAAAAAAGATATTGCTCAAAAACAGCATATCCAAAGAGAAGCTCAGTCTGCTATCAAACAATCGGAACAGGCAATTAGCCAAACCAAGCAGACATTAGTCACACTGGGGAAAAAACAAAACTACTCTCAACAGCAGCTGGCTAAATTGCGTGAGCAAATCAATACCAGTCACCAGCGTGTTAACAAAGTGCAGCAAAATGTTGGCGCTATGCTCGCGCGGCAATATAAAAATGGTCAGCATGATGCGATGCAAATGGTCATGAATGCTAGCGACCCCAATCAAAGTGCGCGTGATCTCACTTATTACCAACATATTGTTAGCGCACAACAGCAATTAGTGAGTCGTTTGATCAAGCAGCAACAAGATTTGGGGCAATTGTCTGCGCAGCTGGAGCAAGAGTTGCTGCATATCAGCCAGCTTTCTGATCGTAAAAGCAATGAAAAAGTCACGCTGGAGCAGGGTAAAACTAATCAACAGCAGCAACTTCGCAAAATTGCTGGTGAAATCCAGGTAGGCCAGACCAAGCTTAGTCAGCTACAGGAAGATGAAAAGCGCCTGTCTCGGTTGATTGCACAAATTAATCGCGATATCCAGCGTCGTCAGGCAGAGGCTAGCCGGCAGGCTCGTCAGGAGGCGGCAGATAAAGAAAATGTACGGCGGCGTAAATTGGCAGCAACAGCGAAGCAGCAAGGTAAGCCGGTGCCAGAAGAGGCCAAAAAAACAGTACGGGCCGAAAATATAGAACACGTGGCAGATAGCAGCAATTCAGGGCGCTCTTTTGCCAGTTTACAAGGCAAGATGAAATTACCGGTATCAGGCAAAATCATCGGCCGCTTTGGCAAAGCGCGTCAGGAAGGTAATAACTGGAAGGGGCTGTTTATCAGTACGACAGTTGGTCAGGCTGTCCATAGCGTTGCCGATGGCTCCATTGTTTATGCTGGCGCCTTACGTGGTTTTGGCAATGCGATCATTATTGATCATGGTGGTAACTATATGACGGTTTATACTGGTCTATCGGTGATCGCTAAAACTAGTGGCAGTCAGCTTAAAGCCGGTGACACAATTGGAAACACAGGAACACTGGACAGCGGCGAAGCCGGTCTGTACTTTGAAATTAGACACATGGGACAACCACTTAACCCGCAAGCCTGGGCCAGCTAAGGTATGGGGACGGAGAAAAATCACAGCATGCATATACCAAAAATGAAAAAAATAGTCTGGCTAGTCGCCGGTGCTTTGGCTGGTGGGGTACTAACGCTTAGTTTGCAAGCTTTGGCCAATAAGGAGGCAAACTCCCCACTTCCCTTAACCGAATTGCAGACATTGAGTAATGTATTTGGCAAAGTTAAGGATAATTATGTTGATCCGGTGGAAGATAAGAAGCTGATCAGCGAAGCCATTAAAGGTATGTTGACTGGTTTAGACCCTCATTCTGACTATCTGGACCCGGAAGCATTCAAAGAGCTTAAAGAGGGTACTCAGGGCGAATTTGGTGGGCTGGGTATTGAAATCGGAGCCGAAGATGGTTTGGTCAAGGTGATTGCGCCGATTGAGGATACACCGGCGCAACGGGCAGGAATAAAAAGCGGCGATTTGATTATCAAGATTGATGAGACGCCAGTTCGTGGTTTATCGCTAAGCGATGCTGTGAAAAAAATGCGTGGTAAACCCGATACCCCGATCACGCTGACCATTGCTCGCAAAACTGAAATGAAGCCGCTGGTATTCAATCTCAAGCGTGCAATTATCAAAACCAAAAGTGTCAGATTCAAATTGCTGGAACCGGACTATGGCTATGTGCGGGTCGCTCAGTTCCAGGAACATACTATAGAAGACCTAGCCAGTGCGGTTCAGCAGCTATATAAGGAAAACAAGCAGCCACTGAAAGGTATCGTGCTGGATTTACGTGATGACCCTGGTGGTTTGCTCAATTCTGCCGTCGGTGTCTCCGCTGCCTTTCTGCCGCAAGACAAGCTGGTGGTCTATACCGAAGGGCGTGCAGCGGATGCGAAAATGCGTCTGCTGGCCAGCCCGCCGTATTATACCCGGCCTAACAGCGGTAACCCGCTAGCGGCCTTGCCTGCGGATGCACGTTCGGTACCGCTGGTGGTACTGGTTAATGGCGGCTCAGCCTCTGCTTCCGAGATTGTGGCCGGTGCCTTGCAAGACCATAAGCGCGGAATTGTCGTGGGTACGCAGACATTTGGTAAGGGTTCGGTGCAATCTATTCTGCCATTGGGTAATGGTGATGGTATCAAACTGACCACCGCTCGTTACTTTACCCCTAGTGGCCGTTCTATTCAGGCCAAAGGCATCGTGCCGGATGTGATTGTGGAAGACAGTAATGCCAGCGCAGCAGAGCAGGCGCTGCGGGTGCGCGAGGCCGATTTGACCAATCACCTGAGTAATCCGGGTGGTGAAGAGAAACCAAGCGCCAAACCTAAACCATCTGTTCCATCATCTCCGGTGGCAAATGGCAATAGTAAAGCAGGCGCCAATAAAGCAGATGACAAAACGCAGTTGGGGCCACGTGAGCCGGATCCGAAAAACGACGCGCAATTAGCGCAAGGTTTAAGCATTCTTAAGGTTCAGCAAATTCTGCAGAGAAAAGAAGAGTAAAGCTGGCACTAGGCAGCAGCATGAGATTGGCGAACCCCCGATTTTCGGGGGTTTTGTTTTTTGATCATGTTAGTTGTTTTTTGTTGTGATAGTCTTGTTATCTGCATGGGTTTGTATTGTTGGTTTTATCGATGATTTGTCATATTTTTGCCGGTGTCTGCTTGGTATCCTGCAATAATGTGACCACGACTAAAAGTTGCTGATGATAATTCGAAAACAGGTGAAGAAACATGATGGAAAGCGTGTTGTATTTATTAGGTTTTCAACTGGTGGGCGAGCTATTGGTCAGTGCCCTGAGTTGGCCGGTACCGGGGCCGGTAATGGGCATGCTGTTACTATTTATTGTTTTATGTATCCGGCGATCGGTGCCAGAACAATTGAATCAGCAAGTCCCGCGTTTGTTAACTCATCTCTCACTATTGTTTATCCCTGCGGGTGGCGCTTTACTGGTTTATCAACCGTTGCTGCGCGATTATGGTTGGCGCTTGCTGCTGGTATTAGCACTGACAACGATCATAACCTTATTGGTACCCGCCTGGGCTCTACGCTATAGCTTGCGTCTAAGGCAGCAAAGGACGCAGCAGTGAGCGGCGGGCAAAGCTGGCAGCAAATCTATCAATTACCGATCACCGGTTTATTTGTCACTTTATTGGCATATAAATTGGCTTTATTGATTCATTGTCGTTGTCGGCAGCATCCTTTGACTAATCCGGTATTGCTAGGTGTATTGCTGGTATTGGGTTATTTACTGTTGACGGGTAGTACTTATCAGCAATACATGCAGGGTGGCCAGCTTATCCAGCAGCTACTGGGTCCTGCTACTGTTGCGCTGGCGGTACCGCTCTATCACAACTTGACGCGTCTGAAGCAGGCAGCCGGGGCAGTATTGTTCAGCATTGTGCTGGGTGGTGTATGCGGGATAGTCAGTGCAGTAGGTTTGGGTTATCTATTTGATTTGCCGCAGCAGGTCTTGCTGTCTTTGTCGACGCGTTCGGTGACGACACCGATTGCGATGAGTGTAGCGCAGAGTATCGGGGCATTACCGCAGTTGTCGGTGTTATTTGTCATGGTGTCAGGGGTGTTTGGGGCGGTGATTGTGAAGCCACTGTTTCATCGTCTACGTCTGGATGAGGATAGGGTCATCGGCGTGGCGACGGGTATTGCTGCTCACGGTATTGGTACTGCTCGGGTGTTTCAGTTATCCGAAACCGCCGGGGCATTTGCCAGCCTGGCAATGAGTTTAAATGGGGTGCTGACGGCACTGTTGGTCCCTTTATTATTTGCTTTATGGTCGTTTTAGTAAAAATAAGGAAAAAAATGGATTTGATTCTATGGCGGCACGCGGAGGCGGAAGAGGGTAAGAATGATCTGGCTAGGCGCTTGACGCGTTATGGTCAGCAGCAAGCACATCAGATGGCCGCTTGGTTGCGTGCCCGCTTACCTGCCAACTACTTGTTGCTGGCGTCGGAGGCCAAGCGCTCGCAGCAGACGGCTGGGTGTCTGGCTAAAAGCTATCAGGTATTGCCCGCGCTGAATCCTTCGGCTTCGCCACAGCAGGTATTGCAGGCGGTGAACTGGCCGAAGATAGCTGGACCGGTGGTACTGGTGGGACATCAGCCTTATCTCGGTGGTGTGGCGGCGCAATTATTATCCGAACAGGCACAGTGGTGGAGTGTAAAAAAAGGTGCGATCTGGTGGCTGCAATACCGTGAACGGGATGGGGTCGGACAAGTGCGTTTAAAAGTCATGATGACACCAAGCTTGCTGATAGGAGAGTGAAATGACGGAATTGATTTTGCAGGTGGAAGGAATGAGCTGCCAGGCTTGTGTTAATAGTGTGAGCAAGGTGCTGGGTACGATGGCAGGGGTGAGCGAGGTAGAGGTACAACTGGCAGCCAAGCAGGCCAGAGTGCTTTATGATGCTGCCGTCGTCTCCCCGGAAGAGTTGGCGGCAGCGGTTACAGATGCAGGATTCGATGCCGGGCTCTAAGAGCCGCTAACCAAACCCCTGATCCAGCGTTGCGCCTACTGGTACTGTCTGCGTCGGCGCACCTCGGCTCAGGTACTCTTCAGAGAAATAAGCGTACATAGTCAGTCGTTATGGCTTCTATAGAAGACTGTATGCAATAAGCCACATAAGCACACCAATAATACCGTCAAGTATCTTCCATGATTGTGGTTGTTGGAATAAAGGGGTGAGTAATCTGGCCCCATAGCCCAAGGAGAAAAAAAAGATAAATGAAGCAAAGGTGGCTCCTAAGGCAAATTGAGTCTTCGCGTAAGGATATTGTGTTGAGATGGAGCCAAGCAGCATCATGGTGTCTAAATAAACGTGCGGGTTTAACCATGTAAATGCCAGACACATCAAAATGGCTTTGGTGAATGGTGTTTTTGATAGACTGTCTAGATTAATCACAGCATTACTTTTGAAGGCAGCCCAAAAGCTTTTAGCCCCGTAATAAAGTAAAAAAATGGCTCCGCCATATCTGGCTATAGGTTCAATGCTAGGAAGTTGCGTGGTTAGCATCGAAAAGCCAAATACCCCAATGCTAATTAAAATAGCATCAGAAATGGCGCAGATTAAGCACAGGGTAAAAACATATTCTTTGCGTAAACCTTGCTTCAAAATAAACGCATTTTGTGCGCCGATGGCGAATATCAAACTTAGGCCTAGAAACAAACCAGAGAAAAAAGCCATTTATATTTTGACTCTACTAAATGTAGGGCTGTTTCCACTACAGCACCTATTGTCTGAAAGTATCCATACCGAGCTTGGCGAGCTCAGCAGTTGAATTTCGAGAGTTCATCGGACACCAGGGTGGGCGCTGCTGGTTTGTCGCCCAGCAGATACCATGGTGGCGATGATTCTTTGCGATTGTTCTCGTGATCCATCCGGTTGATATGCCGGTTTAAGTTGTCAGCCGCCCGGATTCTCTTGCCAGGTAAAACCATTCCTGCCCCGCCTGCGCACGTGGGTTAGGGAAGACAATACGGCCGGCATCGCTCGCCACAATTGGGCTGCCATCGGCACGCTGGCCAATTAGCTCACCTTTTTGTACCGGGTCAAAACTGGTCCAACTACGAGTAAAGTGATCGCCATCATCAGCCTTGTCTGTTACCTCATATAAGCTCAGGCATTCCGTCGGTACGATGGCTGGTGGCGGGGCATCAATCATTTGTAAATGGGCCAGGGTATGGCGTATTGCCCGGTAGGCCACTTCCGGGGCTTGTGGATCGGCGTGTTGCCCGCATTCCAGTGTCACTGCCCAACCACCTTGTTGACGCATATATTCGGTAGTGCCGATACCATAACGGGTATCGGTATTGAGCTGGGCCTGCCGCTCGTCCGGATTGGGCCATTGCTGGCGACGGCGTTCTACTCCCAGTGCATAGGTAGCCAACCAGCCATCGACTACGCGTGACACGCCTAGCCGTTTTGCGAGTTCCTGTTCCGCTGTGGCCTGGGCGAAGGGTTCCAGTTGGCCCTGATTGTCAGGTGGGCCAATAAACACAAAAGCTTGGCCGGGAGCCTGAAAAGAGTGTAGATCCAGCAGCACGTCGTGCTGCGCCAGCAAGGGGCACAGCCAGTTGGCGATATGGTCTTCAAAATCCTGTGGGGTATTGGTGGGGCTGAGGTTGCGATTCAGGTTGCGTTCACCAGCGCGCTGGCCCAGCTTATAGGCCAGCGGGTTGGTGATCGGTACCAGTGTGAGACTGCCACGTTGCAGAACGAGGCTGCCTTGTTCCAGCTCCGTCATGATGCGGCGTATGGCATGGATGCCACAAATTTCATTGCCATGTACCGCCGCGGTAATGATGAGTCGCGGGCCATCATGGTGACTGGTGTAGTTGTGAGAAATAAATGGCAAATTGCTGTGCATAATCGTGTTCTTTTCAGGGCGGCCAGAAATGGGGGTTTGATTATGGCCTCACTGCCATTAGGCAGTCAGGCCGTGGTTAAGCTTATTTTACCCAGACATTTTCGAAGTCGAAGGAACCGTTCGGGTTAATCACAAAGCCTTGTACGCTACGCTGTAGTGGTACATAGATACGTGAATGGGCGATGGTAATCCACGGACGTTCACGCTTAAAAATCTCTTGGGCCTTGATGTAATAGTTGCTGCGTTCTTTCTGATTATTGGTCTGCCTGGCCTGGGTCAGCAGCTTGTCAAATTCCGGATTGCAGAAACGTTGGCCATTTTTGCTGACACTACAGGACAGGGTGCCCCACAGGAAGTCATCCGGGTCCCCCGAGTCACTGGTCCAACCGGACATATACACATCGTGCTCACCGGCGGAGGCCCGTTTCAAATATTCCCCCCATTCATAAGTTCGTATGGTGGCCTTCACACCAATCTTGGCCCAATCCTGCTGGATCATCTCGGCCATCTGCTTGCCATTGGGGTTGGTGGGGCGTTGTACCGGCAAAGCCCATAAGGTGAGGGCAAATCCGTTGGGGTAACCTGCCTGTGCTAATAACTGCTTGGCTTTGGCCGGATTGTATTCGTTTTTGTTTTTAGCATTCCAGCCCCAAATGGTTGGTGGGTAAGGGTTGATGGCTTGGGTGGCACCACCTTTAGGAAAGAGCGCTTTAAACAGGGCATTGCGGTTAATCGCAATATCCAAGGCCTCGCGTACCTCTCGCTTGGCCAACTGTGGTCGTTTCAGGTTATAGGCCAGGTAGGAAATATTGCTGGCACCGGTCGAGCTGATTTTGATATTGGGGTTGCTCTCCAGCGTGGCCAGATCGGCCTCGCGTACCGGAGAGGTAATCTGACATTCGTTGGACTTGAGCTTCTGAATACGCACTTGCGGATCGGTAGCGAGGGCAAAGGTCAGATTACTGGTTTTTTGCACACCATCCCAATAGTGTGGATTGGCGGAGTAGCGGATATTGGAGTCCTTGGCATAGCTTTTGAACTGATATGGGCCGGTGCCAATCGGTAACTGGTTGATCTGGGCTGGCTTACCCGTAGCGAGTAACTGCTGGGTGTATTCTGCCGACTGCATACCGGCAAAACTCATCGCAAACAGGCTGAGAAACGGTGAGTTTCTTTCTTTTAGACGGATTTTGACGGTGTGCGGGTCCACTTTGCTAACCGACTGAATGATTTTAGCCATGCCATAACCATCTGACCCGACCAGCGGCACTTTAAAGGCCTGGTTGAAGGGTAAGTCGGGGCGAATCCAGCGGTTAACGGTAAAGACTACGTCATCAGCAGAAAAATCACGTGTCGGTTTAAAATAGCTAGTCTGATGAAACTTGACGCCCCGACGCAGTTTAAACGTATATTCCAGGCCATCCGCCGAGACACTCCAGCTCTCTGCTAGGCTAGGAACAATTTGTACGCCACCGGGTTTGAACGCGACCAGACCCTGAAAAATCGGATTGATAGCGGTATAGGTAGAGGCCGTGTCCCACATTGCCGGATCAAAACCTTCTGGTGAGGCTTCGGCGCAAAATACCAGCGGTTTCGCCGCCATGACCTGATTGGCCAGTACGGTGCTGCCTAGCAGGCCACCAATTAGTAATAAGGTGTTCAGTCGCATTGATCAGGTCTCCTTTGGTAGAAAATAGCTAAATCGATTTGTGTTCGCCGGCGCAGTTTTGGTATTTTGTGCTGCTGGCATAGTGCCGGATAATGGTCTGACATCCCCGAAAAAGGGTGACGGGATTGTAATGCTAACAAAAAGTCTTGTCCTCGGGCGGGATAAACTGCGGTGATGGTGGAGTAAGCATGGCGAATAGAGTGTGCATCATTGGTGCGGGCGTAGTGGGTTTGTGTACGGCCTGGCAATTGGCCAAGCATGGTGTGGCGGTGACGATTATAGATCGTCAGCAACAGGTAGCGGCTGAAACCAGTTATGCCAATGGCGGTCAGCTAAGTTATAGCTATGTCGCGCCATTGGCCGATGCCGGCGTGCCATTAAAAGCAATCAGCTGGCTATTTAGTAAGCAGGCGCCGATGCAGCTGCGTTTGCAGTGGGATGTCACGCAATGGCAATGGTTGTGGCAGTTTTTGCGAGTCTGTAATCGTGGCAGCAATCAGGTAGGCACAGCTCGCTTATGGCGCTTGGCGCAACGTAGCCGTCATTTGATGGACGAGCTAAGGCAGCAAGGCTTGGGAGAGTTTGCCTGGGTACAAAACGGCAAACTGGTGATTTATCGCCAGTCAGCAGCCGAGCAGGCAGCTAAAGCAGGAATCGCTTGGTTGCAAAGTCTGGGGGCGCGGCAGCAATGGTTAGATGGCGATGCCTGCATCGCCTTGGAGCCGGCACTCGCGCCGTTAGCTGGGCAATTGAGTGGCGGCGTCTATACCGCCGATGAAGAAGTGGCGGATTGTCGTCGCTTCTGCCTGGCTTTGCAGCAGCAAATTATCGAGAGCGGCCTGGATGTGGAGTTCTGCCTAGGTGAGTCAGTGAGCGGCTTTGAGGTGAATGCGGGACGAGTACAAGCAGTAATCGGTACACAACAGCGTCACCCGTGCCGGCAATTGGTGCTGGCCGCCGGAATAGGCAGCCAGCCGCTGGCGCGACAATTAGGGGTCAAGCTGCCGCTCTACCCACTGAAAGGCTATAGCCTGGATATGCCGGGCGGTGACAGCTTGCCGCAGATCAGCGTGACTGATGCTGATAATAAAATTCTGTATGCACCGATTGCCGGGCGTTTGCGTATTGCGGCCTTGGCCGATCTGGTGGGTGAAAACACGGTTCTGGATGCACAACGTTTACAGTATCTACAGCAGCTGGTGCAGCGTGACCTACCTGCTGCCGGCATTTGGGAGCAGGCTGAGCAATGGACGGGCTTGCGTCCGGCCACGCCAGATGGCTGCCCGATTATCGGGCGACAAGCCGGTGGGCCGGATAACTTTTACGTCAATGTGGGTCAGGGGGCTTTGGGTTTTACCTTGGCGATGGGAAGTGCTGAGGTACTGACTCAGCAGATTTTAGGGCCGGAACGAGTGGCGGCATGAACGATGAATAACAGCATTACTTTAGAACAATTGGCAGTCCATCCCGAATATGTCGCTATTGCCCATCTGCCGGGGGTGAGTGTGGATTTGCGTTATGCCACTGCCGACAACTTTATTGGCCATGACCTGTATGGTGGCGCGGTCGCGGCGTATTTGCACCGCCAGGCAGCCAGCCAACTGGTACAGGCGGTAGCGCATTTACAGCAAGTACGGCCTGGCTGGCGCTTACGGGTATTTGATGCTTTGCGTCCTGCTCGGGTGCAACGGGTGTTGTGGGATAAGGTAAAAGACACCGAGCAGCAAATCTATGTGGCGAATCCGGCGCGTGGCTCAATTCATAGCTTTGGTATGGCGGTGGATGTCAGCCTGGAAGACGAGGCCGGGGTAAGTGTCGATATGGGTACCGACTTTGATGACTTCAGTCTGCGCGCACAGCCGCAGTATGAAGCACAAATGCTGGCGGAAGGCCTGCTTAGCACGACGCAAGTGGCGCATCGTGAATTACTGCGCCAATGTCTGTTTGCTGCCGGTTTTATCGGTATCGCCACTGAGTGGTGGCATTTTGAAGCAGCAGACCGGCAATGGGTACGCGACAATATGTGTCTGGTAGAGTGAATGCTTGTCAGCGTTGTCGATTTCCGTTAAATATACACCTCTGTCGTAGCGCTACTGCCAGCTGTGCTGGGCGCGACCACGGTTTTTAGCCTAGGTCGCCCAATCTGTAACCCTTCGCCATCGTGATCTACGATGGCCTTTTTATTGAATGGAGCATCATGAAGCCCGTAAGGCATTACCTGCAATTCAGTGACCTGAGCCGCGAGGAGTATTCCTACCTGTTTGAACGCAGCAAGACACTGAAACGACGCCGCAACGAAGGCGAACGCTATCAGCCCTTGCTTGGCCAGGTGATGTCCATGGTGTTTGAAAAGAACTCCACCCGTACGCGGGTATCGTTCGAGGCAGGCATGGCGCAACTGGGTGGGCATGCCATTTTTCTGGATGCGCAAACGTCGCAGATAGGCCGGGGTGAACCGGTAGAAGATACCGCCCGTGTCTTGTCACGGATGAGCGATATCATCATGGTACGTACTTTTGAGCAGGCCATGCTGGAGCGGCTGGCGGCCAATTCCCGCGTACCGGTGATTAATGGCCTGACCAATGAATATCATCCCTGTCAGATTCTGGCCGATATCTTCACCTATATCGAACAGCGTGGCTCAATCAAGGGCAAGACCGTGGCCTGGATTGGTGATGGTAATAATATGAGCCGCACCTGGTTACAGGCGGCGAAGATTCTTGGTTTTAAGCTGAAAGTGGCCACACCGGTAGGCTACGAACTCACGGTGCTGGATAGACAGCATTACGATACCAGTGTTTTTGAAGCCAGCCACAGTGCTAAAAACGCGATCAGCCAGGCCGATCTGGTGACGACGGATGTGTTTACCAGTATGGGTTTTGAGGCGGAAAAAGAGCAGCGCCTGGCGGCCTTTCGTGACTATCAGGTCACGCCGGAACTGATGCAGCAGGCCAAGCCGGATGCTTTGTTTATGCACTGCTTACCGGCGCATCGTGGCGAAGAAGTGGCGGCTAGCGTCATCGACGGCCCGCAAAGTGTGGTGTGGGATGAGGCAGAAAACCGCCTGCACGTGCAAAAAGCGTTAATCGAATTTTTGCTACTGGGGCAGCAGCCTAGTTAAGCGTAAGCTATGCCTGCCTTATGAACTTTTTTTAGTTAGAAAGCCCTTTATGTCAGATATCAAAAAAGTGGTACTCGCTTACTCCGGCGGTTTGGATACCTCCGTTATTCTCAAATGGCTGCAAGATACTTATCAATGTGAAGTGGTGACTTTTACCGCCGACATCGGCCAGGGTGAAGAAGTGGAGCCGGCGCGCAAAAAAGCGCTGGCACTGGGTATTCAGCCGCAGAATATTTTTATTGAAGACCTACGTGAAGAATTTGTGCGCGACTATGTGTTTCCGATGTTCCGTGCCAATGCGATTTATGAAGGCGAGTACCTGCTAGGCACCTCGATTGCCCGTCCTCTGATTGCCAAGCGTCAGATTGAAATTGCTAATCAGGTAGGAGGGGATGCGGTATCGCACGGCGCCACCGGTAAAGGCAATGACCAGGTTCGTTTCGAACTCGGTTATTACGCGTTGAAGCCGGATGTCAAAGTGATTGCCCCCTGGCGTGAGTGGGATCTGCTATCACGCGAGAAACTGCTGGCCTATGCTGAAACCCATGGTATTGATATCAGCAAGAAGAAGAACGGTGGCAGCCCGTACTCGATGGATGCCAATCTGCTGCACATCTCCTACGAAGGCACCGTGCTGGAAAACCCGGCAGCCGAGCCGGAAGAAGATATGTGGTTGTGGACCGTCAGCCCGGAAAATGCACCGGATCAGTCCGAATACCTCGAATTGACTTATCAGCAAGGCGACATCACCGCAATTAACGGTGTAGCGATGAGCCCGGCACAAGTGTTAACCGAACTGAACCGTCTTGGTGGTAAGCATGGTATTGGGCGTCTGGACATCGTCGAAAACCGCTATGTCGGTATGAAGTCGCGTGGCTGCTATGAAACCCCTGGCGGCAGCATCATGCTCAAAGCGCACCGTGCCATTGAGTCGATTACGCTTGATCGCGAAGTGGCCCATCTTAAAGATGAGTTGATGCCCAAATACGCCAAGCTGATTTACACCGGTTACTGGTGGAGCCCGGAGCGTCAATTGCTGCAAAGCATGATTGATGCATCACAAGCCACGGTCAACGGTTGGGTACGCCTGAAACTGTATAAGGGCAATGTGATTGTCGTGGGGCGTGAATCGCTTACCGACTCGTTGTTTGACCCCACTATCGCTACTTTTGACGAAGATGGTGGCGCTTATAACCATGCCGATGCCGCTGGTTTTATCCGTTTGAATGCCTTGCGGATGCGTATTGCGGCAAATGCCAAGGCTAAACGCGGCTAGGTTTTTAAAAAAATGATCAGTTGAGCTGGTTTGGCATAATCTGAGAGATGTTAATAACGGCGTGTCAGCGACTAAATTTGTTCGCTAACACGCCGTTATTACAAGCTTAGCGTCATCATACGGCAAGATTTGTTACCATGACGCCCGAGTGCCTCGCCCATAGCATCGGGTAGGGGTGAAATGCTTTACCGTATGACGGAGAAAATACCATGGCAGTACAGCAAGCAGTTGACTATCCCGCCTCCTATTACGCTGCATCGGCAAATCCGGCCCCTGCGCGCGCCATGCTGCAAAGCAGTTTGCAAGCGGATGTCTGTGTGATCGGCGCCGGCTATACCGGCTTGTCCACGGCTCTGCATCTGGCCGAGCAGGGCTATCAGGTGGTGGTGCTGGAGGCCGCACGGGTAGGCTGGGGCGCATCCGGGCGCAATGGTGGGCAGATCGTCAACAGCTATAGCCGTGATATGGACGTGATTGAGCGGCGCCATGGCCCGGTGGCTGCCCAGGCATTGGGCGCGATGGCGTTTGAAGGCGGCCAGATTATCCGCGAGCGCATCAGTAAATACGATATTCAGTGTGATTTAAAGCAGGGTAATGTGTTTACCGCTTTTACCAGCAAGCAAATGACTGAACTGGCTGCCAAAAAAGCCTTGTGGGAGCGTTACGGCCACACCGGCCTAGAGTTGATTGATCATACCGACATGGCCAATATTGTTGCCTCGGATCGTTATGTCGGTGCGTTGCTGGATAATTGGGGTGGCCATATTCATCCTTTAAACCTGGCCTTGGGTGAGGCGGCTGCATTTGAGTCGCTAGGTGGGCAGATTTTTGAACAGTCTGCCGTTGTCCGTATCAGCCAGGGTGACCCGGTCGTAGTACATACAGAGGCGGGGCAGGTGAGCTGCCGTTTTCTGGTGATTGCCGGTAATGCTTATCTGGGCGATCTGGTACCGGCGCTGGCGGAAAAAAGCCTGCCATGCGGCACGCAGGTGGTGACTACCGAGCCCTTGCCTGTTGATCTGGCCCGTAGTTTATTGCCAGGTGATCACTGCATCGAAGACTGTAATTTCTTGCTGGATTATTACCGGCTCACTGCTGACAACCGTCTGCTATATGGTGGGGGTACCGTTTATGGTGCCCGTGATCCAGGCGAAATAGAAAGCCTGATCCGCCCGAAAATGCTGGCTACTTTCCCTCAGTTGGCTGGGTACAAAATTGAATACAGCTGGACGGGCAATTTCTCCTTGACCTTATCGCGCCTGCCGCAAGCCGGGCGTCTTGGCAGCAATATTTATTACTCACAGGGTTGTAGCGGCCATGGCGTGACTTATACCCATCTTGCCGGTCGTTTGCTGGCGGAGGCGATCCAAGGACGCAGCGATCGTTTTGACTGCTTCGCGCAGTTACCGCATTACCCCTTCCCCGGCGGGCGCTTGTTGCGGGTGCCGATGCTGACGCTAGGGGCCTGGTGGTATGGCATGCGTGACCGCTTGGGAATATGAGTGCGCAGCGCTCATGACACCTAGGGCAAGATGCTGGTGCTGCCTGCGAGCCTACTCAAAACGGTTTTGAACCAAGAGCAGGTATTAGTCTGGAATTTGGGAAATCGCGCGCAACTCATCTACGGTGGCGTGACCGAAACCGAAAAACTCCAGATAGGCTGGAATCATTTCAAACAGCATGTCGGTTCCCATCTGTATCGGGCAGCCCTTGGCTTGGGCTGCCGCCAGCAGTGGGGTAATGGCCTGCTTTATCACGACTTCGCCGACAAAGGTCCCGGCCCTGACTTTGTCCATCTCGAAGGGTAAGGGGTCGTCATCACGCATGCCCAGTGGCGTGGCATTGACGATCAGCTCATAACCATCCGGGTTGTTGCTACCCACGCTCACCTGCAATTGAGGATAGTGTCGCTGCAGACGATCAGCTAAGGCTTCTGACGATGACTGGCGCAGATCAAATAAGGCAATTTCAGCCACACCAGCTGCGGCTAGCGACGCCGCAATGGCACAACCCACCCCACCGTTACCTGATACCAGCACGCGACGGTTTTGTAGCTGAAAACCCTTGCGTTCAACACCACGTACGAAACCGGCACCGTCAAACTGATCTCCCAGCAGGCTGCCATCTGAACGCAGTAGCACGGCATTGCAGGCACCAGCAATGGCGGCTGTGGGGGTAACTTCGTCCATCAGCTGCAGGGTGGTGGTTTTGTGGGGCATGGTGATCAAGGCTCCGCGCAGATTGGTCAATTTACGCATGCTGGCCAGCACCGCCACATAGTCTTCCGCTCTGACGCCCATTGGCATCACCACAGCATCAATGCCTTTGCTGGCAAACCAGGGGTTGTAAATCATCGGAGCTTTAAAGCTCTCGGTGGGATAGCCCAAGTGGGCAATCAGTGTGGTCTTGCCGCTAATCACATTTACCTCTGTAAAGACTATTCGATCTCAAGGCGACGTACATCACCCAAGATAAATACATAGGAAAACACCCCTAATAAGGCGGCAGCACCGATATAAGTGAGGGCGGAAGAAAAGGAGCCCGTGCTGGAAACGATAAAGCCAATTACCAGCGGGGTAATGATACCGGCGAGATTGGCACATAGATTGAATAAACCGCCGGTAAGCCCCATCAGCTTCTTCGGCGCAATATCTGAAATCAGCGTCCAGCCCAGGCCGACCATGCCCTGTCCGAAGAAAGCCAGCGATAACACAGCAATGACTACAGTGTCGGTACTCGCATAGTTGGCACCAATAATTGAGGAAGCCAGTAACAGCCCCCCGATGATGGGCAACTTGCGGGCGATGGTGGCCGAGCCAGTGGCCTTGAGTAGCTTGTCGGACAGCCAGCCACCAAACATTACCCCTACTGCGGCGGCGAAGAACGGCAGAACGGCGAAGAAGCCTACTTTGAGCCAGCCCATATGGCGCTCGGTTGCGAGGTAAGTGGGAAACCAGGTTAGGAAAAATACCAGCACGGTATTGCCGGCAAACTGGCCAATGCTGGCGCCCAGAATCTGGCGATGTGATAACAGCTTCATGACATTACGCCAAGAGAAGGGAATCACCTCCACACTCTTGGCCGCTAATCCGCCGCCGGCAGCAATGTAATCCAGCTCGGCTTGATTCGCCGTGGTGGAGTCTTGAGGCTCCTGATACATTTTCCACCACACCAGCCCAAATACGATACCGACCAGTCCAACGATGACAAACAGCGTACGCCAGCCAAAACTGGCCATGATCCAGAATAACAGCGGTGCAAAACAGGCCAGACCCAGATATTCCCCTACGGTATAGACTGCTGTAGCGCGGGCGCGCTCCTGTTGTGGGAACCAGGTGCCGACGACGCGACTATTGGCAGGAAAACAGGGTGCTTCGCTGACTCCCAGGCCGAAACGTAGCAGTAGCAAGGATTTCAGACCAACAGCAAAGCCTTGCAATAAGGTAAAGGCAGACCAGAAGGTGACCGCCAGAAAATAAGTGTTTTTGCTGCCAAAACGATCGAGAAAAGCGCCTCCCGGTACTTGTGCCAGCGCATAAGTCCAGGCAAATGCCGAAAAAACAATACCCATCATCGCGGCGTTGATACCCAGTTCATGACTCATGACCGGGGCGGCAATCCCTAACACCGTACGATCCAGATAGTTGATCATCGTCCCAATCGCTAACAAAGCCAAAATCACGAAACGGGAACGTGTTGCGCGTGGTGTCAGTGCCGTTGCACCGTTTAAAGGTAGCGTGGAATGCATGGATAGGAGCTCCTCTAGGTCGCGGATGTGTCGTCGCTTAAATCGACAGCACAATCTTGCCAAAATGTTTACCTGCCGCCTGTTGCGCGAAAGCATCGGCGATGCCTTCCAGCGGGAAGGTCTGGTCGATGACCGGCTTGAGGGGATTGGCATCCAGCGCGCGTACCATATCGAGCTGATGGCGGCGACTGCCGACGATCAGCCCTTGCAGGCGCTGTTGCCGCAGCATCAGCGTGGCCGTCGGCATGGGGCCAGCGACGCCGCTTAGCACGCCAATCAAGGCAATATGGCCACCAATACGGCAGGCGCGGATGGACTGGCCGAGCGTATCGGGGCCACCGACCTCAATCACATGGTCCACCCCCTGTCCCCCGGTGTACTCCAGCACCTGTGCCGCCCAGTCCGGATGGCGTCGATAATTGATTCCATACTCGGCGCCTAGTGCTTGCGCGCGCGCCAGCTTGTCGTCGGACGAGGAGGTGATGATGACGCGTGCGCCCATCATCCGTGCGAATTGCAGCGCGAAAATCGACACGCCACCCGTACCGAGTGCCAGCACGGTGTCGCCGGCTTTGATTCCACCATCGACCACCAGCGCGCGCCACGCCGTCAGGCCCGCCGTGGTCAGTGTTGCCGCTTCCTGATGGCTGTAGCCACGTGGCGCAGCTGTAAACCAGCTGGCCGGTGTGACCACGACTTCACGCGCATAGCCATCAATGCCATCGCCCGGCGTATGCGCAAAATCGGCGACCGCTGCCGCACCATCCAGCCATTGCGGAAAAAAGCAGGAGACTACTGCATCCCCGGCCTTGAATTCGGTGACGTTGGCACCGACAGCTTCGATCACGCCTGCGCCATCGGACATCGGAATCCGGCCGGCGTCAGCCGGTGTTGGCATGCGACCGGTGACGACGCCAAGATCATGGAAGTTAAGAGAACTGGCATGCAGCCGCACACGAATTTCGCCCGCGCGCGGCTGGCCCGGATCGGCTAGCGTAACGAGGCGCAGTTGATCAAGGCCGGTGGCTTGCTGTAATTGAATCGCTTTCATCATGCTCTCCTATTGGTTTGAGTGGATGAGGAGTTGAAGAAGGTAAGGTTGCAGAAGCACGGTATTACTATCGTTGTATCCAGTGTCTGGACAGGTAACGTGCGATCCCATCCAGGGCAAAGCCTAGCGCGCCAATCAATAAAATCACGGCCATTAACTCTGAGTAAGCCAGTCGGTCACGCGTGTCCAGAATGAAATAACCCAGACCAGAGCTGACACCCAGCATCTCGCAGGGAACCAGCACAATCCAGACGATGCCAATCGCCAAACGCAGGCCAGTCAGGATATGACCGAGCACACCCGGTAGGATAATGCTGCGCAGCAATTCCCAGCGGGTGGCGCTCAAGCTCTTGCCCAGCATCATCCAGCGGGCATCCAGCTGGCGTACGCCGGCCACCGTGTTCAGCAAAATCGGCCAGACAGCGGCAAAAGCAAGCAGAAAGTAGATCGGCGCATCGCCCACACCCAGCACCATCACCGCAATAGGCATCCATGATAGCGGCGAAATCATGCGCAAGAATTGAAAGACAATGCCGGTACTGGCTTCCAGATAGCGTGAAGCCCCTACCGCCAGCCCTAGTGGAACACCGATAGCCAGTGCGATTAACAGGCCGATCAGTACGCGGCGCAGGCTAACCAGAACGTGCTCGGTGAGTTCATTCGATAACAGTAGTTGTAACAAGCTACTGAAGGTTTGGTCCGGCGCCAGCGCGGCGGCTAATGGCACCCGCGTTTGTAGCCAGTAGGTGCCCCCCCACCAGCAGGCCAGTAAGATAAGCAGGCCTGCTGAACCCAGAGTCCAGCGAGCCAGGCGGCTTGGTTTTTCCGATGTGTTTCGCATGGCCGGTTTCAGCTTCCAAATATTTCGCTGCGTGCGAAGGAATCAGGTAAACCGAATTTTTTCAAACCGCCCACCTGCTTCAGGGCCTGTTTGACGAAACGATCATCAACCAGATCGCTGGCGACCTTCTTGGGCTCTAGTGACTGAATAAAGGCATTATTGCCTTCCAGCTTGGTGTGCTTAAGCAAATCGACCATTTTTTCGGTGTAACTGGGAAACGGATAGGGCTGGAAGTCGATACGTTCTTCTTTCCACTCAGGATGACGGATGGCACCACGGGCCTGGTATTGCCGTGCCCGCTCCGCATTCGGTTCCAGCACACGCAGCAGCGCTTCGACGCTGTGCGGGGTGTAACGATTCGGGCCGTTTTTAGCGAGCAGACGGGCGGTGGCCGCGCGGTTTTGTTGCGTCCATAACTGCGCCTGCACAATGCTGTTAACTACTTTCTGGCTCCATTCGGGACGCTGATTCAGATCGCGCTCGTGCATGAAGACAACACAGCAGGCGTGGTTCTTCCAGACGTCGCCGGTAAAGCGCAACACTTTGCCAACTTTCAGCAATTCAGCCGTGGCATTGAAGGGTTCGGCAACGATAAAACCGGCAATCTGTTTGGCCGCCAGCGCCGGGGTCATATCCGCCGGGGACATCACCACCAGTTTGACTTGCTGGGCAGTGGGGGTACCTTTGGTTACCACGCTTAGACGGCTTTCGCGCAATAAGTGCTGGAGTACCACATTGTGCATCGAATACCAGAACGGCACCGCTACAGTCTTGCCACCCAGCTGTTTCACATCATTAATCTCTGGCGCGACGGTCAGTGCCGAGCCACCGGTGTGGTTCCAGGCAACAACCTTGGCCGGCACCTTGCTGCCATAGCGTGCCCACACCGTCATAGGCGACAGCAGATGAACGACGTTGATCTGACCGGCAATGAAGGCTTCTACCAATTGTGCCCAACTGCGGAACATCCGTGGTGCTTCCACCGTCAGCCCTTGGGCTTGATAAATCTTGTTGTGATGGGCGACCAGCAAGGGGGTGGCATCGGTAATCGGCAAATAACCAATACGTACCGGTGCGCTGGCGCTCTCTGCTGCCTGGGCATTGAATGTTTGCAGCAAAGGCAAGGCGCCGCTGGCTGTAAGCAGCGCGGCGAGTTTGAGGAATTCACGACGGTTATTCAGTAATGAGTCGGACATATTCATACCTGGGAAGTAAAAGATTAGGCAATGGAGGCCTTGGCCGAGGCGTGGGCACTGTGCAGGGCTTCGACAATCTCCAGCCGCAGTTGTGCCAGTTCGCGCACAAAACTGGCGCGTGGCTCGGCGAGGGTGACGTTCCAACTGCCTACTTGGCGCCCAGGTGAGCCACCGATCAACAGCACCCGGTCGGCCAATAACAGCGCTTCGTCAATATCGTGTGTAACCAGTATCGCTGCGGTATGGTGGCGGCGGCATAAGCTGCGCAGCAATGCCTGCATCTCGCCGCGAGTGACTTCGTCGAGTGCGCTAAAGGGCTCGTCCAGCAGCAGGATTTCCGGCTGGCGTGCCAGACTGCGCGCCAGCGCCGTACGCTGCGCCATGCCACCAGACAGTTCGCTGGGGTAACGCTGACGTACCGCACTCAGATCAACCTCGGCGATGGCAGCGGCCACGCGCTGTTTACGTTCGGGCGCGCTTAATACTGGCTGGTGTTTGAAGTCCAGACCAAAGGCAACATTTTGTTCCAGCGATAACCAGGGTAGTAAGCAAGCGTCCTGAAAGACCATGCTCAGACGTGGGTGCGGGCCATTCAATACCTCACCGTATGCTCGCACCGTACCACTTGCTGCATGTTGCAGCCCACCCAGCACGCGCAGCAGCGAGGATTTACCAACCCCGCTGGGGCCAAGCAAGGCAACTATTTCACCCGCGGCAAGATGCAGTGAAAAGTCTTGTAATACGCACAGACTTTGTCCATTGGGCTGCGCATAGGCCAAGGAAACATTCTCGGCGTCCAATATAGAGGCGGCAGTCATGGTCAGTTATTACCTTTTATTTTTGTCAGTCCGGCGAATTGTGCAGCGTCAGCGGGCAAGAGCTGGTTTTGACGCGCACGACAGCTGGTCGATTTTCATAGGGAACTGCAGCCTGACCACAAATTGCGGCAAGCAGCGTTTGTACCTGACGGGTGATAGGCTCAATGAAACGATTAACGCTACCTGCCACGCTGGCACAATCGCCCAGCGCATAAATGCCGGGCTGGCTGGTTTGCATCGTCTGCGGATCAACCACCACGCCTTGTGCCCAAGCCAGCTTAGCGCTCTGCGCCAGGCGGCTGGGGGTTTGCAGGCCGGTGGCCGCGATGATCTGGTCGGCTTCCAGCTGCTGGCCGCAGGCGGTGCGGACGCGATAACGCCGCTCGCCGTTTGGCTGCATGATTGTGGTGATCTCGCTCACCTGGCTGTTGCCGATAAAGTTGATCGGCAAGGCCTGCCACGCTTGTAGCACTTGTGCGCCAGCGTGCTGATGGTGCCAGCGTGCCAGCGGTTCGGCCTGGGTATCCAGCAGCATGATGCGATGGCCGGCTAGCGCCAGATCATTCGCCAGTTCACAGCCAATCAGGCCGGCACCGATGATGATGATTTCCTGACTGCGCTCTGCCAGCACATGCCGCAGACGCAGATAGGCATCCAGATGATTGATACGCCAGCAAGTGCTGCTGGACAGCGGGGGTGGCAGCACCGGCTGCGCCCCATGTGCTAACACCAGATCGCGGTATGCCAGATTGCCGCGCGTGGTTCGCAACTGGCGGCGTTGTGCATCAATACGGATGGCGTGGGTATGCGCCAGCAGCCGGACATGCAGCCGGGCGGCAGCGGCAGCGGCGGTTTCCTTGATTAATTGTTCGGGCGCAAGATGGCGCGCCATCGCAACCGATAGCAAGGGCTTGTCGTAGACATCGCCGGCACAGCCGGTGACGACGGTAATCGCCAGGCTGGCATCGTGCGCTCGCAAGGCTTCCGCCACGGCCCAGCCGGCACGGCCAGCACCGACAATCACTACCCCTGGTGCCTGACGGGCCGTGGGCTGGATGGAACTGGCGGCTTGGGTTTGGCGTGCTTGCGGACTGAGCGGCTGGTAGAGCGTGAAATCGGCCTTACTCACCCCACAGAGCGGACACATCCAGTCATCGGGGATGTCGGCATAGCGTGTGCCAGGAGCCAGCCCACTATCGGCATCACCCAGCGCTTCATCGTAGATATAGCCGCAGGCATTGCAGATATATTGCTGCCAAGCTTGGTGCGCTGCCGTCATCTTGGCATCTCTTGCTTGCTCAGGCGTGCCATTTCCTTGCGTAAATGCTTGATAGCCGGCGTGACAATGGCGACAAAATGCGATTCACGCACCCGGCGTTGCACTCCGGAGCTCATCAGATAGCCACGCGCGCCCTGATGCAGCAGCGCCGACTGTGCCGCGCGCAGCGATAATTCCGCACCGTGTGCGCGGACATCCAGTATGTTGAGGAAGAACTCGTCGGAACTATCGAATGGCGTTGCCGCCAGCTGCATGACGCGGGCGAGTAGTTCATCAAGTTCGGCTTGCAGCGCAGCGGGACGCTCATCCAGAAACTCGTTGACATGCCCCAGTTGCGGTTCCACTGCCCACATCGAATCGATGGCACCTTGAATCACCCCTGCGGCGATGCCACATTGCAGCAGCACAAAGGCGGCACGGATGTGCGCGATAAACGGGCGTGCCGGGTCGGCGATGATTTGATCAGCACCGATAAAATGGTTTTTCAGGTGTAAGGCGTAAGTGCCGGTGCCCTCCATGCCGGAAAAGCAGGGGCATTCGCTCAGCGTCACCCCTGGTGCCTGGCAGTCGAGCAGAAACATGACCTCGCGGCCAAGTGCTTGCGTGCCATCCATTACTGCGGCAACGGCACCGCAATAATGGTCACTATCCAGATTACTCACCCACGGCAAATGACCGTTGACCACATAGCCACCGGTAACCGGACTGGCCTTGAGTAGCAGCGTTTCAATCTGCGCATAGCTTTTCATCGGATTGGACAGCGCCGTACCACCCAGACTTTGGCCAGTGATATGGCGCAGCAAGGTGGTACTCGTTAGCGCCGGGTTAGCGGATTGCTGCATGAATAAACCGCATACCGACTGACACCACATCAGAAAACCCGTGGCGCCGCATACGCGTGCGGCTTCCGCTATCGCGCGGATGGTCAGCCCGAAATCCCCGCTACCTTGCGGGGTGTCCAGATGGGCGCTCATGGCCCCCAGCCTGGCCAACTCTTTGAGTTCCGCTTTCGGGTAATAAGCGTGGCGATCAATGGCCTCAGCCTTCTCTGCCAACGATGTTTGTGCAAAAGCGCGCACGGCGCTGAGCAATGCCTCGGCCTCCTGCGCTGGCTGGGCAAAGGCTGGGGATGCAATTGTCGCGGCGGCCTCCGTCATGTTTACGCCTTAGCTTGCCAGCGATAAGCGGCCAGTTCAGGATTGAGCTCAGTACCGGCCAGGCTGTTGGAGAAGTTACACAGTGTGGCCAACGCCACGCCTAAAATAGTTTCCAGCACCTGTTGTTCGCCATAACCTGCGGCATAGAACGCTTGCAGTTCCTCTGGCTGCACTGCGCCACGGCTGCGAATGACGGCGCGGGTAAACTCGGCCAGGGCTTCCAGCTTGGGATTGGGTAGCGTCGTCTGATCACGCAGCGCATTGACAAAGTCTGGTTCCAGCTTGCCCTGCTTGTAACAAATGGCGGTATGACCCGCGACACAGAAAGCACAACCATGGGTAGCCGCTGCCGTGATTTGGACGGTCTCGCGCTCTTCAAGGGTGAAACTGCTGCGCCCATTGATTTCACCAACCTTCATATACATCTCAATGGCAGTGGGGGCATTAGCCAGCACCCCTAGCAGATTGGGGATAAAACCGTTCTTGGCCTTGGCGGCTTCAAGATAAGGTTGGCTGGCTTCGGGAGCCGTTTCGGGGGTCTGAATGGTTAAGCGGGACATAAAAACTCCTGTGTTTAATGAGTGTTACATCATCTGGATGGCCAGGTGCTGAATCCGATAAGCTCTGTCGCGCCAAAATATCACGTCGTCAATTAGAGCCGCTAACAACTCACCTGATCCCGCGTTGTGCTTCGGCTTAGGGGCTCTTCGAGCTTTTGTTAGCCGTTCTTAATCACTGACGCGTCAGATTATGCCAAGACAAAGATCGACATCATAAGCGGCCCTCGCAACAGAGTAGAAGTAATTTTTACTGCTTTGCATAGCTAGAAATAATTTCTTGTGCTGACTGTTTTTTTGCGTTTATTGGTGCGGCAATCAAGCAAACGGCAGCACTACCTTGCTCTTCGCCACCAGTACGATATAAAACACCACAGCCAGCCCGGCGAAAAAAGCCAGCGTACGTACTTTTCTGCTGGGCGCGCGCAAGGCCAGTACACCCAAGCCGATATACACCAGCAAAGCCACCATCTTGGCGACTAGCCAGGGGCTGCCAAGTGGCCACCCACCCATCACCAGCAGCCCGATAGCGCAGAGCAGCAGCAGGGTATCAATGATATGCGGCAAAATACGCAAAGGCCGACGTGCCAGGATGGCAGTCTGCTTGCCCAGCATCAGCGTGCCACGTATGGCAAACAATAAAATCGACAAATAGGCAAAACCCATATGGGCGTGCTTGAGAATCAGGTAAGGGTACATACAGGCAGCTCCGTGCTTAAGTTATCTATCCGCTGGCGATGATACAGCATGGCCGGCTGGCCTGATGCTACACTTGCGCCCATGCTGTTTCTCTACCAATCCAATCGCCTAGAACAACTGGGTCAGCTCTTTGCCAGCCTGACCCAGGCGCTACCACTTAGCCAGGCTCTGGCACCGGAAATGGTGCTGGTGCAAAGCCGGGGTATGGGGCGCTGGCTGACGCTGGACCTCGCCCGACGTAACGGTGTGGCCGCCAATCTGCAATTTGTGTTGCCGGCGGCTTTTTCCTGGCGTCTGATGCAGCGTGTGTTGCCCGAGTTACCCAATAAATCCAGCTTTGCCCCCGAAGTGCTGTGCTGGCGACTGATGCAATTATTGCCGCAGTTGTCCGGCTCGCCGTTTGAACCCCTGCAACGCTATCTGGCCAGTGGTGAAACCGCCTGTTTTGAGCTGGCCGGCAAGATTGCCGACATTTTTGACCAATACCTGGTCTTCCGACCGGACTGGATTCGCGCCTGGGAGGCGGGGCAATTATTAAATCTGGGGGAAGACGAAGCCTGGCAGGCCGCGCTGTGGTTGCAACTGGCCCACAGCGACCCCAGCCGTCACCGCGTGCGCATGCTGGACGAGTTCTTTGCTGAACTGAAGCCGGAACACCTGCCGGAACGTATCACCTTATTTGGCATTGCCAGCCTGGCACCGATGTACTTGGCGCTGGTGAAGCGGCTGGCGCAATTAACCGATGTGTGTCTGTTTACCCTCAATCCTTGTGAAGCCTATTGGGGCGATATTGTCGATAGTCGCCATAAACTGAAATTACGCCAAAAAGGCGATTTGTTCGCCACCGAAGGCCACCCCCTGCTAGCCTCGCTTGGCAAACAGGGGCGCGACTTTTTCGAATTGATGGTCGCCGATACCGATCTGGATGCACGTCCATTATTCGATACCCCAGCAGGTAACAGCCTGCTGGCCAGATTGCAGCGTGACATCCTGCAATTAAACGATCCCAAACAGCAGCCGCAGCCGCTGGCCAGCGACGATGACTCGGTACAGATCCACGCCACCCACGGCACCATGCGTGAACTGGAAGTGCTCAAAGATCGTTTGCTGGCGATGCTTGCCGCTGATCCGACGCTGGGGCCCGCCGATATCGCGGTGCTGACTCCCGATATCAATAGCTATGCGCCGTATATCGACGCGGTATTCGGCCAGCGCCAGCCTGGCATTGTTCATTTGCCATATAGCATTGCTGATCGCCGGGTCGAACGCGAAGAACCGCTGCTTGCCAGCGTGGTGGCGCTATTGGAGTTGGCCGACTCGCGCTTCAGTGCCGAACAGGTGCTGGCGCTGCTGGATACGCCGGCCTTATTGCGCCGCTTCGGCCTGCAGGACGCCGATCTACCCTTTATCCAGCAATGGGTGCGCTCTGCCGGTATTCACTGGGGCCGCGATGCGGCACATAAAGCCAGCCTGGGCCTGCCAGCCGACCCGATGTTCAGTTGGCGCTGGGGGCTGGATCGCTTACTGCTTGGCAGCGTGTTACCGCTGGATATGGCGGGGGAGGCGAGTGGCCTGTTTGCTGAGCTGCTGCCGTATAACGCGGCGCAAGGGCAGTGGGCCGAATTGCTGGCGCGCTTTGCGGCCTGCTATCAGGTGCTGGATGAATTGGCACAAGAATGGGCGCAAGCGACTAGCCTGGCTGGCTGGGGCCAACGCCTGCAACAGGCCAGCGAGCAATTGTTTGCTGCGGATGATGAGGACGAAAAAGCCCTGGCGGTATTGCGCGATGTGCTGGCCGAATTGGCTGCCGATGCCGAGTTGGCCGACTTTAAGCAGCCGGTAAGCTTGGCCGTGGTGCGAGACTGGCTCAAAAACAAGTTGACGCTGGCCTCACCCGTCGGTTTTCTGGCCGGTGGCATCACCTTTTGCGCGATGGTGCCGATGCGCTCGATTCCATTTCGCGTGTTATGCCTGATCGGCATGAATGATGGGGCTTATCCACGCGATGAGCGGCCGGTGAGTTTTGACCTGGTAGCGCAGCACCCACGGCGCGGTGATCGTTCGCGTCGCTTTGATGACCGCTACCTGTTTCTGGAAGCCATCCTGTCGGCACGGCAGAAACTGTATCTGTCGTATATTGGTCAATCCGCCCGCAGTGGCGAAAGCTATCCCCCTTCCCCCTTGCTGGCAGAACTACTGGACAGCTTTACCGCGATGTGTGGTGCCGATGTCAGCCAGCAGCTCATTGTGCGTCAGCCTTTGCAAGCTTTTTCGCCAGCGGCTTACGCTGGCAGTGATCAACGTTGTCGCAGTTTTGACCCCACCTTTGCCAAGGCGCTGGCCTTACCGGCCCAAGCGGCACGGCCCTTACTCAGCACATTGCCGCCGTTAGCCACCCCCAGCGTGCTTAATCTGCAGGATTTCATCCGCTTCTGGGAAAACCCGGTGCGCAGTTGGCTGGCTAGTCGGCTGGCGGTACGGCTGCGCCGCCGCGATGAAGAACTGCTGATTCGTGAGCCTTTTGCGCTCAGCCGTGACGCCAGCCAAAGTGTGCGTCGGCAACTGGTGGCTGCTCAATTGCACCGCAAGCCCGGCGCTGCGCTGCAACAACGCCTCAGTGCCAGCGGCTGGCTGCCGCCGGCCGCTTTGGGGCAAGCCTGTTTACAGCAGGAAAACCGCGCCAGCAGCAAGCTGGCCTGGCGTTTACCGGATGCCTTGCGTCAAGACTGCTTACCACCACAAAGTCTCCATCTCAATCTGGCGGGTATCACGCTGGTGGGGGAGCTCAATGGCCTGCGTCCCGAGGGCTATCTGGACTATGTTGTCGGCAAAATCAATGCAGCTCAGCGCGTTGCCTGCTGGCTTAAGCACCTGCTGCTGTGTGCGGCGCAACCGGTGGGTATTGCTTGCCAGTCTAGCTACTATGACGATGGCGGTAGCCTTGTTCTGGGTGATGAACAGGAGGCAGGTGCTTTATTACTCCCTTGGCTGCACTACTGGCAGCAGGGCCAGCAACAGCCGCTGCCCTGGTTTGGTCGCACCAGTTGGGCCTATGCCGAAGCGTTGGCTAAAGAGGCAGACAATAAAGAAAAAGCCATGCAGCAAGCATGGAATAAATGGGACCCGAGCTATGTGGGGGAAGGGCAGCAAGCGCAAAAGGAAGAAGCAGTCAATGCGCTGGTGTTCCGCCAGCAACACCCCTTGGACGACCCACTGTTTGTCGAACTGGCGGAAACCTTATTGCTGCCACTGGCACAGCGTTTGCAATCAGCGTCTTAGAGCCACTAACAAAAGCCCGAAGAGCCCCTGAGCCAAGGCGCGCCGCCGCAGACAATAGCAGTGCTACGCAAGGCAAGGAGGCGCGACGTTGGATCAGGAGGTTTGTTAGCGACTCTTATGGCTTGGCATCCGATATTGCCTGCTGAATCGCGCTCACTCTGGCGGCATCAATAAGAGCGGGTAGGGCGCTTTTATCGCGGCATTGTTGTGCCAGCGCACCGGCATCAATACTGCGGGCGGCCAGCAGCAGATGTGCAAGATAGCTTGCTGAGGGATAAGCCGCATTCTCGAAGTGCAGGCGACCACGGCAGTCGGCCAGGCAGGCTTGCAGCAATTGTTCAAAACGTGCCGGGCGGCGTAGTGCATCGGTGTCTTTGAATAATTTAAGGACGCTGCTGGCCTTCAACTGCGCCGCACCATGGATTTTGGTGTGGTAGAGCGTAGTCAGGCGAGCTAGGTCGCGGCAGTCCGCCGGTACGCGCAGACGTTGACACAGCGCCAGCAACGGCGCTTCGCCACGAGCTTCATGGCCGATATGGCGTGGCAAAATGTCCGCGGGGGTTAATGCCTTGCCCAAGTCATGGGTGAGGGCGGCAAAGCGCACGCTGAGCGCATAGCCCTGACTGGCAGCATAATCGAGGGCGCGCAGGCAATGGTCGCCGGTATCGATTTCCGGATGATAATCGGCGCGCTGTGGGACGCCAAACAGCGCATCTACTTCTGGCAGAATGCGCACTAGCGCCCCGCAATCGCGCAGCACACGCAGCATGCGTGCCGGTTGTGCTTCCTGCAGCCCCTTGGCGAATTCCTGCCAGACGCGCTCGGCCACCAGCGCATCCACCTCACCCGCTTCTACCATCCCGCGCATCAACTGCATGGTTTCCGCCGCAACGCTAAAACCAAAGCGGGCGGCAAAACGCGCCAGCCGCAGGATACGTACCGGGTCTTCGGCAAAAGCCGGGCTGACGTGGCGCAAGATACCATCGCGCAAATCCTGCTGGCCGTGGTAGGGGTCAATCAGGCTGCCATCGGCACCTTGCGCGATGGCGTTGATGGTGAGGTCGCGCCGGGCCAAGTCCTGTTCCAAGGTGACATCGGGTGCAGCATGAATAGCAAAGCCGTGATAACCCTTGGCGGTTTTGCGTTCCGTGCGGGCCAGCGCGTATTCCTCATGGGTTTGCGGGTGCAGAAACACCGGAAAATCCTTACCCACCGCACGATAACCTTGCGCCAGCAGCATCTCCGGGCTGGCACCCACCACCACCCAGTCGCGATCCATTACCGGTAGACCGAGCAATTGATCACGCACGGCACCGCCTACGATAAAAACCTGCATCGCTAATGCTCGGCGCGGTAGCGCGAGACGATGTGATTGAACTCATCCTCACCCAGCAAGGCCGGCGCCAGCGCCTCCAGTGCGGTGGGAGTAAAGCCCAGCAACTCACTGGGGAAGGGGTGCGGGCTGACATTATCGCTGCCAAGCGAGCGCACATTATCGCGGCTCATCAGCGTGGGGCCAGGCAGACATTCCATGATGCCAGCTTGCAGCATCGCCAGGCTGGTTGGTATGGGCAGCACCGGGCGGGCGTGGCCGCTGTAGCGGCCCACCAGTTTGACCAGTTCTGCCAGGGTGTATGTTTGCGGCCCGGTCAAATCCAGGCTGCGGCTATAAGTGGCGGGGTTGTGCAAGCAGGCACGTACCGCTTTAGCCACATCATCCGCCCAGATCGGTGCAAAGTGGGTGCTGGCACCGGCCAGCGGCAACACCGGCAACTTGCGCAGCAGTTTGGCAAAGAGATTAAGAAAACTGTCACCCTGACCAAAAACCACCGAAGGACGCAAGATAGTCCAGTCCAGCCCACTGGCCCGGATTTTCTGTTCGGCTATAGCCTTGGTCTGCTGGTAATGACTGATAGCGTCGGCATCAGCACCCAAGGCGCTGATATGAATCAGGCGGTGCACACCTTGCTGCTGACAGGCATTGAGAATTTTTTCGCTAAGAGCGACGTGGGCATGTTCAAATTGCTGCCGCGAACCGTGCAGAATGCCGACCATGCTGATTAACGCATCCTGCCCCTCCAATAGCCTGGCAAGAGCGGCCGGCTGGTGAATGTCTGCCTGTATCAGCTGCACATTCGGCAGCACGCTGAGTTTGGCCTTGTGCCGCTCGGGCTGGCGGCTGGCAATACTTAACTGCAGATTCTGTTCGGCCAGACGTTCGGCAATGTAGCTGCCAATAAAGCCGCTGCCACCAATAAGACAAATTTTCTTGATCGACATGCTGTGTAGATGAATGTTTTCTGTTTGCGCAGAAATCTTGTACTTTACCAGCCACTAACCCGCGCAAGCTTTCAACTTCATTCCTCTGGTTAGTTAACGTTCTCTGTCAGTTGGCCAAGCCAGTCTGACGCCAAGCACTGCTCAAGTGAATTGCACCGGTAAACCGTACGACCGACATCATAAGTTTTTCAGCAGCTAAACCATACCTTTTTGTAGCACGGCAAGCATTGCTACTGTAGCGCTAAAAAGGGTGATAGATGGTCGCGTAGAGAGGAATGGGTGTCTGCTGGGCAGTCGGGGTAGTGGTTAGTGAAGGCTCCTACCCCCGATGTAGCCACAGCCAGAACCACGTTAATTGGGATGGATGCTGCCAAAAATGTTGCCAACTTTGCCGTTTTGCTCGTGGGGGTATCTGGCATTTTTATTTCTTCAGCAGACCTTGTTTGGTTGTCTAGTGTCATTTCTTGTTTGTTTGATTTAAAAAGTTAACTTTCAAACTTGCTTATCCTATCCAGCGCGTCCCCCACTTCCAGCAGACGCCAGGCAATGTCAATACTGGTCAGGTCAGCGGCTTCGTCCAGATGCCAGTCGTGTTCCGGGTCAGGGAAGCTCTCGCCCTGATTCACCCAGGCTTGACGTATCGCCTGCTGATTAACCAGACTGGACAAGGGATGCTGCGGGCGCAGGCGGGCTTGCCAGATGCCGCTTTTCGGGCAAGGCTGGTCGCCGCGGCACAACGGTTCGGTGGGTGGCGTGACGTTGATTTCATACCCGGCGGCTTGCCGGGCTGGCAGCGGCTGCGGGATTTCCACCGCATGCAGATTCTGCCAGTAAGTGTGGCCCAGTTCTTTTGATTGGGCATTGTAGATTACCGGCATCGCTTCGCCAGCCTCCAGCCACAGCGGCGGGATAGCTAACGGTCGGCTACGCTCGGCCCGTTCGCTACCGGGTTGGGTGGCGCTATGGTCATACCAAGCTTGCCAGTAACCTTTGCGTGGTGCCTGGCTGAGTTTGCGCGGGCCTTCCATGCCGGGGGCTTCCAGTTTGTAGTTGCCCGGTAGCTCGCTGCGGCCATTCGGCCCTTTTACCGCCGGGCCGGGGGGCGGCACCAGCTTCATCTGCCGCGCCTTGGCGGCATCAATCAGGCTGTCGCGGTCGCTATCCCAATGCGGTAGTTTGGCCGGAGGCAGCGGCAATACCTTATCCAGATTCGGCAGTTTCAGGCCTAGGATGGGGCCATAGAAGTCGAGTGAATTACTAATGCTGCGATAGCGCTCACCCCTACTTGGGTCTTTAGCACTGGCGACACCCTCACCGCCTTCAAATGACTTGGCCAGAGAGGCCGCCGCAAGAGCATGCCCCATTTTCACGCCTTCGTGATAATAGCGCATGGCTTTGGTTTTGAGGGCTTCTTGAGCGGTAAAATTACGCTCACTTTCTGCACCTATTTCATAGGAGATACCCAATTTATAAGCGGCTTGACCATAGCCTTGTGCAAACGCACATTCCAACATTTTCAGGCCAATAGGAATATTGGCCCACATGCCGCGTTCTGGTTCGTCCTCTACTGCCAGCAACATACTGGCGATAAAGGTTTGTGCCGATGGGCTGCCTTGATCTGCGGCGTACTGATAGAAGGCATAAGCCTTGCTGATATCGGCCTCAACACCAGTGCCAAGCTCATAGAAATTGCCCATTAAGTCGAAGGCATCGGGGATGCCGTCCACCATCATCGCTTCGACCTCCTGCACTGCCACTTCAGTATCATTCGGCAGGTCAAACGCCGTACCACGCCTTTCTAGTCGTAGATGCACCAAATTGAGGCGGGCTTTCCAGTTACCTAGTTCGGCGGCTTTACGAGTGAGGGCAATCACTCGTGGCCAATCAGTTTCGCTGGAGGGTTGCATTTCATTCCACTCTAGCAGTAGTGCTTGTTGCAGCAATTCGTCGGCTTCGGCGCTGATCGGCGGCAGCTTGGCATCACGATAAACACAGGTAAAGTCGGGACGGTGGGCAAAGAACAATGGTGGGGTATGGTCACGGGGTCGCATAGTATTCTCTTGATGGGTGGCGGTACTGGCGTCGGCCTGACGCTGGCAGCCCATTAACAGCGCTAACAGTAGGCAGAATCCAAGCCAGCAAGTGCGTATTGGTTTATCAAATAACGTAAAACGGCACATGGTTTCCCTTTAGTTTGATCGTAAACAGTGTGCGTTGGGCAGGCGACAATGGTTGCCCCGGCCCGATGGTGATGATGCGTTTATCCCGATGGTATAAGGCGGAAAGGTGATAGCGATAAGTTAATAAATAAACAGGCGGCCAGAATGAGAGGTGGCAGATTGAGGACAATGCCAACAACCCCAAGACGATGACGGCTCCTGCAACCTTGGTAGAGACCAATGCACCAAATTAAAGCGCAGGCGGGAGAGACTAAAAACATAGCAATCAAAGGGTTAATAAAAAATGATACGGCCATAGTAGCCATACTTAATAAACCTAGCCCGATACTGACATAAGCCCGACGCAGCTGTTGGCGCTTGAGCATGACATCGCTTGCTTGCTCTCCTGCCGGCCCAATACTGTTGCGGATCTCGGTTTTATCTGTATTCATCTTGATCTCTCTAAATAGTGTGATTTGAGCAGGATGATTGCTTTACGCATTACGATGCTCGCATTCACGCAACTCTTTAAACGGCAGTAAAAAGCCAACCATTTGATTTTTCTTATTGCGTCGTTCTGCATTTTTTTCCATTAAATCTATCCAGTCATTAAAAGCTGCGCGTGCTGCCATTTGCTGTGGATTAAACACTTCAGATTTGTCTACCGGGTCAAGGTTGACTTTTCCCTGTGTGAATTTAGCAAATACCGCACGGCGTAAGCCTGTCACTGCCTGCGGGTGATTGCAGGCGATATTAATTTCGCTGTCCGCCGACATGCTGCGCTGGTTGAGATTGGCACTGCCTAGTGATAGCAGGCTGTCATCCAGCATTAGTAGCTTGCTGTGGATATAGATATCTCGATAGCGCATTTTGTCCTTGACCATGCCGCTGCTATACAGCATCGCAGTACAGACCTTGAGACCATATTCTTTTTCAAGTTCTCCGGCACTCCGCTTGGAAATCGCGATCGCCTGGTCAGCCGCACTGCCGGGTGTGACAGGATTTTTTGGCAGAGGCATTGAGGGGGGCGGAATACTAATCTGCATACCCATAAACTGCCCGGAAGTCGCACCCACTTTTTTGTAAGCATCCCATTGCGCATCGTAGGAAGCCTTGTCTTTCAGATACTGCTGATAGGCCTTGGATTCTTCTTTTTGCCGCATCAACACATCCTGGCCTTTTTCTACTTTGCCAATCGTGTTGCCGTATTCATCCGTTTCTTTACCACGCATACCGCCTTCCTGACCCAATACTTTGAGGGTGTCATAGGTACGTGGCACCATATATTGACTTTCCGGTTCAGGAATCACCACAAACAGATGGAGTAAGGGCTTGTCGCTGGCGTCGACGTGTTGCTTGATTTGTGGGTTGGTGCTGTTCTTGCGCCGCTTCTGCCAGTTACTATTTTGGCTCTTACGCGCAGCGAGCAGGTGCTCGGCCCATTCCTGATAGTAGAAATATTGGTTTTCGATATACATCCAGTTGGCGGCAACCAGGCAAGTGTGCTTATACAACGCTTTAATGCTTTTTTCACGGTCTTCCGGTTGGGTGCGGAGCAGTTGCAAAGCGACCGGACCGGTATTGACCACTGGTTGCGGGCTGTCTTTTTTACTGCTGGCTACCGGGCTAGCCGGACGAGCCCCTTTCACCAGAGTAGGGTCTTTGCCTTTAGCACGTTGCCAGCCTTGCAAAAAGTTATCGTAGACATCCTGCACCGTGCCGCCCTGAATGCGACTGGCGTAGTCCTGATATGGTTTTTTCCGGTCAAAGCCATTATTGCCACCTGTCTCGCGGCGCGGGTCGTCAATCAAGTGATCTGCAGTGTCCCAGTAATCAGTCACCGAGTTGAGGCCCATCACATAAGCAATGCCACGCGGCGCAGTTTTGCCATCACCTGGCTGGTAGTCAAAAACGAGTGTCTTTTGGTGGTGAGTGCCGTTACTTTCTAGCAAGAACTTTTCACTTACTTGGCGTTTCCCATCTATTGGCCATGCGCCGAACTCACCTGAAGGTGCATATACTTCTTTCAGCTTGAGATTAGCCTTAATCGCTGCCGTATTACCATCACGAAAAGCCAGGCTAATACCGTGCTCACCAGTCATATGACGTCGAAACCAGGCAACATTATAATCTCTATGCAGGTCTGCATCATTGCGATTCAGGCGGCTGACCACCCCGCCAATTATCCCACCAGCTATGGCACCATTTTCCGTTGTTGTGGTCTGTTTAAGCCAACCGGAATAGCCAGGAAGATTATCTTGCACAGCTCCGCCAGAATAGCTATGCCAAGCTAGTAGGCGTACTTTCACGCCTCGCTTGGTTGCCTGTTCCAGCAGTTCACCAAACGCGTATTGTTGCTGCCATTTTTCATCAGGGCGAATCAGCATCATGCCGGGATCGAAGCCCCAGCACACCAGTTCTATACTTTTTTGCGCGGCCTGAATGTCGGCAGCGATTTGGGTAAATGCCTGTTCGCCACACAGATACAGTTGGAGCTGGTTATCGGCATGGACGGGTGGGTATTTGGGTACGCCAATGGCTGGGTCGACTTTTTCGACAAAGTATTGCATGCCACCAATGGCACTGCCTTTTTGTCTGTCCACATGCACAGTATCGGCGCGGGCGGTACGAGTGAGATCGCTCATGCTTTATTCCTTGATGTCATTGGCTTTTGGGCGGCGTGGGTAGCCCAGATAACGGCTGGTGGTGTCCCCGACAAGGCTGCGGAAACCCTTGCTGGATAAGCCTTGTTCGCCTGCGGCGGTATTACCGCCGGTTTTGAATGCTTCGTGCTGTACCAGGGGGTATTCCATCCCGTTGTCCAGCTTGATACTGTAGCGAGCGCCTGCCTTGGCATCAGCAATATGTACCTGGCCTTGCTTATCAGTAATGCCTTCGTCAATGGGCGCGCCGTTTTCCAGCAGGGTGTAGCCTGCTGCGATATATGCATAACCTTGTTCCGGGTAACTTTGTACAGCAAAGCGTAACGCCTCCTTCACTGGCGGGGCCTCCATCAGCATCGCTACTGGTGCATTGGCCGGGCCGGTCAGATCATGCTTGGCCGCATGCGCTGCCCAAGGGCCACTGGTGTGGTGGGTATATTCATTGGCGCTCAGTGTGGCGAAGCTTCCCCCACCATTGACGGTGGTTTTTGTCACCGCGCGAATCTCGATTTCGTCGGCTTCGAGAATGATTTTTTTCTTGGCACGGATGCGGATATTGTTGCTTTGGGCTTCGACGAGGATATCCCCATGCATTGCAATCAACTTCATCCCCAGCGTTTGTACAAACAAGCTAATCGTGTTTTTTACCGTCGCCACCAGCGAGCGGCCAACGCTGAGGTTGGTGTCGGCAGTGCTGGTCACGCTATGGTGTTCACCACTGACCATATGGGTGCTGCCATCGGTGCTGCTGATGATGCCCGCCGGGCTGGCTAGGCTGAGTACCGGCTTGGTTAACTCTGCCCGTTCCGGCCCGCTGAGGCTGTCGATCAGTTGCTGATTAGGGTCTTCCGCCGCCAGTGCTTCGGCCCCCTGCTGGCTGGCGAGCTGGTTGTGGCTGTGAATCTGCTGCTGCGCCTGTTGCAGACTCGCTAGTGGTCGGCTCATCTCGGTATGGCTGCCGCTAAGCGGGGTATGCTTCCAGCTACTCAGGTGCAGGCCCTGGTCAGCGTGTAAGCTGCCCCAAGCGAGGGTGGATAAGGTAAAACCTTCACCCGCCGGGTCGCGTCGGCCCTGATGATTGGGAATATGGGTGAGAGCACCCAAGCCTAAGAGGGTATTTTGATGGTCTGAAGACAATATCGCCTGAATTTGCTGCGCACTGTCGTCCAGAATCAGTTGATTGCCCCGCCGGCTACCGCCCAGCTCGCGGCTGCGAATGCCGGTTAACGCTTGTTGGCTGGCCAACTCCCACGGTGCCAGATGTTGGCCGTTATAACATCTGCCGGTAATGATCGGCTTGTCTGGATCACCATCAATAAAGGTGACTAATACTTCGTCGCCCGCACGCGGTAGGGAGATGCTGCCAAACTGATCCCCGGCCCAGTTCTGACTGACCCGCACCCAGCAACTATCGCCAGCATCATTATTCGCTAACCTGTCCCAGAACAGCCTGATGCGAACTCGCGCCCATTGATCGGTCCAGATTTCTTCGCCTTCAGGTGTAACGACTACCGCGCTTTGTACGCCTTTGATCACCGGCTTGGGCTGGCTGCTCGGGTG
>JACCFC020000026.1 GCA_020830965.2 Neisseriaceae bacterium TC5R-5 | reverse complement strand
GGCACCGATGGTACCAGCACCGGTTCCACCCTCACGCTAAAGAACACGACCCTGACCAGCACCGCTGGCAGCGGTATTATTTCGGACGATGTGCTGAACCTGACCGACACCGGTAGCAAGATCAAAATTGAAAGCGGTAGCGGCGATGCCATCTCCTCCGCCAAAGGCGGTTCGACTATTACACTTACCAATAGTGAGATAAGTACCGATGCCGGCAATGCGATCAAACTAGGAGCCGGTACCGCCTCTACCGTCACCTTAAGTGGTAACACGATCACCAGTGCTAAAGGTAACGGTGTCACTTCCGCCGATGCCTTGAACCTGACCGATACCGGTAGCACCATCAATATTCAAAGTGGTAGCGGTAATGCCATCTCGGCAGCAAAAGATGGTTCCATCATCAAGCTGACCAATAGCACTCTCAGTACCGACACCGGCAGCGCCATCAACCTGCGGGGTACCGGTAAAACGTCTACCGTTACCCTAGCTAACACCACGATTACCACCAAAGGCGGTGACGCTATCACCTCCGCCGGCAGCCTGAATGTGACTGGCGATAACAAAACCAGCATCACCGTAGCCGGTGCCGGTAATGGTATGACCGCTGCCACAGGTGGCTCAGATATTAATCTGGACGGCTCCTCCATCACCACCGCCAACGGCAGCATCATCAAACTGGGCACCGATGGTACCAGCACCGGTTCCACTCTCACGCTGAAGAACACGACCCTGACCAGCACCGCTGGCAGCGGTATTATTTCGGACGATGTGCTGAACCTGACCGATACCGACAGCAAAATCGATATTCAAAGTGGTAACGGCAATGCTATCTCGGCAGCAAAAGATGGTTCCGTTATCAAGCTGACCAATAGCACTCTCAGTACCGACACCGGCAGCGCCATCAACCTGCAAGGTACCGGTAAAACGTCTACCGTTACCCTGGCTAATACCACGATTACCACCAAAGGTGGTGACGCTATCACCTCCGCCGGCAGCCTGAATGTGACTGGCGATAACAAAACCAGCATCACCGTAGCCGGTGCCGGTAATGGTATGACCGCTGCCACAGGTGGCTCAGATATTGATCTGGACGGCTCCTCCATCACCACAGCCAACGGCAGCATCATCAAACTGGGCACCGATGGCACCAGCACCGGTTCCACCCTCACGCTAAAGAACACGACCCTGACCAGCACCGCTGGCAGCGGTATTATTTCGGACGATGTGCTGAACCTGACCGACACCGGTAGCAAGATCAAGATCCAAAGTGGTAGCGGCGATGCCATCTCCTCCGCCAAAGGCGGCTCGACTATTACACTTACCAATAGTGAGATAAGTGCCAATGCTGGCAATGCGGTCACGCTAGGAGGAGGTACGGCTTCTACTGTCACCTTAAGCAGCACGACTATCAGCAGCACCTCTGGTAACGGCATTAGTTCTGCTGGTGCATTAATACTGAGAGCGGATGAAAATTTAAGCAGTCAATCCACCATCACGGTCGGGGGAGGGGGTAATGCCATCAGCGCAGCTACCGGTGGTTCCAGTATTGATCTGACCAATACCCAACTCAGCACTGCAAAGGGTACAGCCATCGGCCTGGGAGCCGGAGAACAGTCTACGCTCACACTGCGCAACACCACCGTTAACAGTCTCGCCGGTAGCGGCATAGTGTCCAACAGCGTGCTGAACCTGTTAGGCAGCAATGTCAAGATTGACGTTGGTACCGACCGCACTAACTCCACAGGCACTGCCATCTCTGCCGTAGGTGGCTCCAAGCTAACACTGACTGGTGGCTCACTCGGTGCCGATGCTGGTAACGCCATCAAACTGGGCAACGGAATGGCCTCTATCGCCAGCTTAAGTGGCGTAAATATCACCACCCAATCTGGTGACGCTATTGTGGCAGATAGCAAGCTGACCCTGACACTGGATAAAAACAGTGCGCTCAAATCTGGTGGTAGTGGCATTCTTGCCAAAGTGGCCGGTTCACAAATCACGCTCACCGGCGGCACCAGCAATATGCAGCTGAGTGCTAACGGCTTGGGTATTTCTGCTCAGGGAACGGATACTACAGTCAATTTATCCAGTGTCGATATTGCTGCCGGTAGCAGTGCAGTAGCCCTGAGCAATAATGCCGCACTGACTGCGAACAGTACCAACTTCAATAGCCGCAATGCCAATACTGCTACGCTGGCTTTGAATGGTGCAACAGCAAGGCTTACCGACAGTACCATCACAGCCAGTGGTACTGGCAGCAGCGCAGTTACTTTAAATGGCGCAACAGCAACACTTACTCGCGGCAGCCTCACAGCCAGTGGTACCGGCAGCTCGATAATCAGCGCCAGTGGCCTAAGTAATGTGCTTACGCTGAACAATCTGGAAGTTAGCAACGCCATGCTAGCCAATGTCGCCAGCGGCGCTAGCCTGAACCTGACGGCAAATGATAGCGCCCTGAACGGCAACATTCTGTTTGCCGATGTGGCACAGCCTGTTAGCGCCAATGGCTCCGGCATCACGCTGAACAAGAGTACCCTCAACGGTCAGATCCAGGCCAATGCACCGGTCAGCCTGACAGGTGGCAGCATCTGGACGATGAGCAATAGCTCCAATATCGGTGGCCTGAATATCAGCGACAGCACCATCAACTTCGCCTCCTCCGAAGCCACTGGTTACAGAACGCTGAATATCAATGGCAACCTGACGGGCAGTGGTACTTTTATCATGAGTAGCGGCTTAGCTAACCGCCTGGATGACCGTATTAACATCACGGGTACCGCAGCAGGGAAACATACCTTGGTCGTCGCCGACACCGGTAAGTTTATCTATGGGCGCAACAAAACCATGTTGCCTTTGCTCACGAGCCAAGGCGGAGATGCCATCTTCACCTTAGCAGGTAATAATGGCCAATTTGTGGATGTTGGCGCCTTCCGTCATACCCTAGAACATGAGGGCAATAATTGGGGCCTAGTCAACACCTCTGTAATCTCTACCGGCGCCAATGGCGCACTGGGCAATCACGCTGCCGCTGGCACGCTGTGGAATGCGCAGATGAATGCTCTGGTCAAGCGTTTGGGCGAATTACGCATGGGAGATGACAAGGGCGGTATGTGGGCCCGTGGTGTCAGCAAGCACTTCGATGTCGATACCGACAGCAGCCGCAGCTTCAAGCAAGATATCAACGGCCTGCAAGTGGGTGCCGATACCGCGCTGAAAGCCAAGTCTGGACAAATCTACCTAGGCGGCATGGTCGGCGTGGCCGATTCCAAGCAGGACTTTGGTGCCAATGATAGCGGTCAGGTCAAGAGTACCCTGCTAGGTGCTTATGCCACTTATATTGATCGCAGCGGCTTCTATGTGGACAGCCTGTTGAAGTATAACTGGCTGCGCAATAGCCACGACTACAGCGGCAATCTAGGCCAGCCAATCAGCAGCAACTACAACAACAATGGCTACGCCTTTGATGTAGAAATTGGCCAGCGGGTGACACTGAAGAATAGCTGGTTTGTCGAGCCGCAATTGGAGCTAACCTACACCCATACCGCCAGCGCCTCTTACGTCAACAGTATCGGTCTGGAAGTGGCCGCTGATGCGGTAAACAGCCTAGAAGGCCGTGTTGGTGCACTGGTGGGCAAAACCCTGCCTACTGCTAAAAATATGAGCATGATGCCGTATATGAAAGCCTCGGTGGTGCATGACTTTAGTAGCAGTAGCAAAGTGCGGGTAGATGACACCACGTTCGAAAACGAAAGCATAGGCAGCCGTCTCGAAATAGGCATCGGTAGCGCGTTCCAGCTGACCAAGAAGACCAAGGCCTCGGCCGATCTGGAATATGCCAAGGGCAGCAAAGTCACCATGCCCTGGGCTTTGAACCTGGGTATTCGCCATCTCTGGTAAGCGTTTAGCACGCTAACAAAAAACGCTGCTCGGCTAAATACCGAGCAGCGTTTTTTTATCTCTGCTGACCAAAGCGCCAGCAGATCAGGCTTTAAATCATGCCTTTGGATTTCAACAACTCAAACATCGTTTTGCCAATTTCGGCCGGGCTGCGGGTATAGGCAATACCAGCGCGTTCAAAAGCTTTGAACTTTTCCTCTGCCGTGCCTTTACCACCGGAAATAATCGCCCCGGCATGTCCCATGCGCTTACCCTTAGGTGCAGTGACCCCGGCGATATAACCCACTACCGGCTTGGTAACATAAGACTTGGCAAATTCGGCAGCCTCTTCCTCAGCCGAACCACCAATTTCACCAATCATCACGATAGCGTCGGTATCCGGATCATCCTGGAACAACTTCAGCGCGTCGATATGGCTGGTACCCGGAATCGGGTCGCCACCAATACCAATACAAGTAGACTGGCCCAAGCCCAAGGCAGTCGTCTGTGCCACCGCCTCATAAGTCAGCGTACCGGAACGCGACACAATGCCGATACGACCGGGGTTGTGGATATGCCACGGCATGATACCGATCTTGCACTCACCAGGCGTAATCACACCGGGGCAGTTGGGGCCGATCAGGCGGATGCCCGCCTCATCAACCGCTTTTTTCACATAGAGCATATCCAGCGTTGGCACGCCCTCAGTAATACACACAATCAGCTTTACACCACTTTCAATCGCTTCCAGGATGGAATCCTTGGCAAACGCTGCCGGTACATAGATAACCGAGGCATCCGCCTGAGTCTGGCGTACCGCGTCTTTCATAGTGTTGAACACCGGCAAACCCAGATGCTCGCTACCACCCTTACCCGGCGTGACACCACCCACCACTTTCGTCCCTACTTTCAATGCCTGTTCAGCATGGAAAGTGCCGTTTTTGCCGGTAAAACCCTGCACCAGCACCTTGGTATTCTTATTGACCAATACACTCATTTTGCAATCCTTATCCAGTGCAGCACATTACAGGGCCGCGACAGCAGCAACAATTTTCTCAGCGGCATCATTCAAGCCCTGGGCCGAAGTCAACTTCAAACCGGAGTCATCCAGAATCTTGGCGCCCAACTCGGCATTATTGCCCTCCAGACGCACGACCACCGGCACGGTCACATTGACTTCTTTCACAGCAGCAATAATCGCCTCAGCAATCATGTCACAGCGCACAATGCCACCAAAGATATTGATCAGTACGCCTTTAACCGAGGTATCAGCCAGAATCAGCTTGAACGCCTCAATCACCCGCTCCTTGGTGGCACCGCCACCTACATCCAGGAAGTTAGCCGGCTGGCCGCCTTTGAGCTTGATAATGTCCATCGTTGCCATGGCCAGGCCGGCACCATTGACCATACAGCCGATATTGCCTTCCAGCGCCACATAGTTAAGGTCAAACTCTGATGCCTTCACCTCACGCTCGTTTTCCTGGCTCTTGTCACGCTGTGCCAGCAAATCCGGGTGACGATACAAAGCATTGGAATCCAAATTGATCTTGCCATCGACACAAGCCAGCGTACCGTTTTCACGCAAGGCCAGCGGGTTAACCTCAAACAGGGCAAAATCATTGTCGACAAAAGCCTGATAAGCTCCCAGCATCAGTTTGCTGAACGCCGCAATCTGCTCGCCCTTCAGTCCCAGTGCAAACGCCGCATCGCGCGCCTGGAAAGGCTGCATGCCGACCAGTGGGTTCACTTCAATCTTGATAATCTTTTCTGGCGTTTCCGCGGCGACTTTTTCAATCTCTACGCCACCCTCGGTCGACACCATAAACACCACGCGCTGACTACCGCGATCCACTACCGCCCCCAGATACAACTCGCGCTGCACCGGATACATATCTTCACACACCAGCACACTATGCACCGGCTGACCAGCGGCATCGGTCTGGTAAGTCACCAGATTGGTGCCGATCAGGCCCTTGGCCACCTCAGCCGCTTCCTCGCGGCTTTTCACTACTTTTACGCCACCGGCCTTGCCGCGACCACCAGCATGCACCTGGGCCTTAACTACAGCAAACTTGCCACCCAGCTTGTCATAAGCTGCCGCCGCCTCCTGCGGCGTCGTGGCCAAAATGCCTTGTTGCACTGGCAGGCCGTATTTCGCCAATAATGCCTTGGCTTGGTATTCGTGCAGATTCATCTATGACTTCCTCTTGATAAGTCCGTTTTATTCAACAGCTGCCAACGCAGCCGCTCCATCACAGCGGTAAAGATTGGCCGGCAATGCCAATACTTTGGTATATATTTTATTCAAAAAGCCTCAGTTTAGCTTTTGGCAGAAAATCATCGAAAGGGCCAAAACCACACCTCAGCAGATTCCCAATAACAATCAGATCCACAAAGTTTTAAACCAGCGAATACAGATCAGATCTCAATTTGACGAGCATGAGTATTTTTTCTTCAAAACTTCAACAATTAACTCTGCCGCATTAAGTTTCAAACGTTCTACAGAAAGCTTGTGTAACTCTCTCAAGATCTATGAGAGTCGATTTCCCCTGTTTTTACCTTGCCGGTGTCACACCAGCTTTTACCCTGGCTCAAGTCCGCGATACCAGCCAGGTAGCCAAGGGCAAACCATTGCTGATAACTACCCGTAGTTTCTTGGGTAGAGCCGGCCTTTACCTGCGCAATTAATGCCACACCACTTAATCTTGGCGTGGCTTTTGGGTTGGCAGCCATGCTTAGGCCAGATACGATCAACAAGATAAAACAGACAAATTTTTTCACAAGCCCCCGCTTCTGCTTTACAGCGGAGCGCTACCGCACTCCGCCATCCCGCTATCAGCCGTGCAAGGCCCGCTTGTCAGCAGCCAGTGCCGCTTCGTGTACCACTTCGCTCAATGAGGGGTGGGCGTGCACGATGCGGGCGAGGTCTTCGCTGGCGGCCTTGAATTCCATTGCCACCACAGCCTCGCTAATCAGTTCGGACACCATCGGGCCTATCATATGAACACCGAGAATGCGATCGGTAGTCGCGTCGGCCAGAATTTTCACAAAGCCTTGTGCCTGACCCATGCTCAGAGCACGGCCATTGGCACCGAAGTTGGAGCTGCCTTTTTTGTAAGCAATGCCAGCGGCTTTCAATTGTTCTTCGGTTTGCCCTACCCAGGCAATTTCCGGTGAGGTGTAGATCACCCAAGGGATCACATTAAAGTCAATATGCGGTTGTTGACCGGCCAGACGTTCGGCCACGACCACACCCTCTTCCGAGGCTTTGTGCGCCAGCATCGGGCCACGTACCACGTCGCCTATCGCCCAGATATTGGGTAGGTTGGTGCGGCAGTGGCCATCAACTGCGATAAACCCCCGCTCGTCCAGTTGCAGGCCAATGTTTTCTGCGCCTAGACCAACAGTATTGGGTTGGCGGCCCACCGAGACGATGAGCTTATCGAATTCAGCGCTGACCTTCTCACCATTCAGTTCGTAGTTGACGGTAACGACTTTTTTACCGGTTTTGATGTCGCCAATTTTGACGCCCAGCTTGATATCGAGGCCGGTATCTTTAGTCAAGGTTTTGAAGGCTTCTTTGGCAATTTGCTGATCCGCTGCAGCCAGGAAGGTGGGCATGGCTTCGAGGATGGTCACTTCGGCACCCAGGCGCTTCCACACACTGCCCATTTCCAGGCCGATGACACCAGCACCGATCACACCTAGGCGTTTAGGCACGCTGGCCAATGCCAATGCGCCCTCATTATCAAGCACCAGTTTGTTGTCGGTGGCGACGCCCGGCAGTTGGCGCGGGCTGGAGCCGCTGGCAATGATGACGTGCTTGGCCAGCAGTGTGTCGACCACTTTACCGTTGTCGCTGACTTCGAGTTGCCATTGTTCACCCTGACGGCCTTTGAGCGTGGCCAGACCATGTATATTGGCGATCTTGTTCTTTTTGAACAGAAAGCTCACGCCACCAGTATTTTTCGTGATGATGTCGTTTTTGCGTGTCAACATGGTGGCCACATCCAACTTGGCACCGGAAACACTGATGCCGTGTTTGGCAAAATCATGCTGGACGGCGTGGAAGTTTTCTGAAGATTGCAGCAGCGCTTTGGAGGGGATGCAGCCAACGTTGAGGCAGGTACCACCAAGAGAAGGTTCGCCTTGCGGGTTTTTGAAAGCATCAACGCAGGCAGTGCTGAAGCCCAGTTGGGCGGCACGGATGGCAGCGATATAGCCACCAGGGCCGGCACCGATGACAACGACGTCAAATGTTTGACTCATGTTTGGGTTCCTTTATCGCTGGCGAGCGGGTGGCCCGCCAGGCTGTAGTGGCTGATTACAGGTCGAGCAGCAGGCGAGCCGGGTCTTCCAGCGCGTCTTTAATCGCAACCAGGCTGAGTACGGCTTCGCGGCCATCGATGATGCGGTGATCGTAAGACTGCGCCAGATACATCATCGGACGCACCACCACTTGACCATTTTCAACCACGGCACGTTCTTTGGTGGCGTGCATGCCAAGGATGGCGGATTGCGGCGGGTTGATGATGGGGGTAGACATCATGGAACCAAAGGTACCGCCATTGGAGATGGTATAGGTGCCGCCGGTGAGTTCTTCGACGGTGAGCTTGCCGTCCTGGGCACGTTTGCCGAACTCGGCAATCTGTCTTTCGATATCGGCCAGGCTGAGCTGGTCAACATTGCGAATTACCGGTACCACCAGGCCACGCGGGCTGCCAACAGCGACGCCAATATCAAAGTAGCCGTGATAGATGATGTTGTTGCCATCTACCGATGCATTAACAATCGGATATTTCTTCAGCGCAGCAACCACGGCTTTGACAAAGAAACCCATAAAGCCCAGCTTAACGCCATGCTCTTTTTCAAACTTTTCTTTATATTTATTACGCAGGTCCATCACTGGCTTCATATTGACTTCATTGAAGGTAGTGAGGATGGCGCTGGTCTGCTGTGACATCAGCAGGCGTTCGGCCACGCGCTGGCGCAAACGTGACATTGGCACGCTTTGTTCTGGACGACCAGACAGCATGGAGGCGACATTGGCACCAACCGGGGTGGCATTGAGGGCAGCGCTGCTGCTATTAAGCGGGCCCGCCTGGGCCGGGGCTTGTTTGGCTGCCGCTTGTACGTCTTCTTTCAGAATGCGGCCATCACGACCAGAGCCACTCAGCTGATTCAGATTCACGCCGGTTTCGGCAGCCAGTTTGGCTGCCGAAGGCATCGCTGTCGCACTACTGGCAGCCGGGGCTGGGGCCGCAGCGGCAGGTGCTACCGTCGCCGGAGCCGCTGCTGCAACCGGAGCGCCCGCGCTGGCGGTGGCCGCTGTGTCGATTTTGGCAATGAGCTGCCCAGAAACCACGGTGGCGCCGTCTTGTTCGATGATTTCAACAATCACGCCGGCCTGCGGTGCTGGTAGCTCCAGCACCACTTTATCGGTTTCCAGATCGATCAGGTTTTCGTCGCGGCTAACCGCTTCGCCTACTTTTTTGTGCCAGCTCATCAGCGTGGCTTCGGAGACGGATTCGGGCAGTTGTGGAACGGTGACTTCAATCAGCATGGTTTTCTCCATAGAGGGGTGCGGCAGGCACCCCCATTAAGCGTTTGGGTTTATTTGGCGACGGACATGGCTTCTTCGACAAAAGCCTTCAGTTGCGCAACGTGCTTACTCATATAGCCGACAGCCGGTGAGGCAGAGGACGGACGACCGGCAAACGACAGGGTCTGCTTGCTGGTTTGCAAGCCTTCCAGACGGTGGCGAATCTGATACCAGGCTCCCTGATTGCGCGGTTCTTCCTGCACCCACATGATTTCACGGGCTTGCGGGAAGCGAGCCAGTTCGGCGGCAACTTGTTCGGTAGGGAAAGGATAGAGCTGCTCAATACGAACGATGGCGATATCGTCTTCCAGCCCGCGCTCTTTGCGACCGGCGGCCAAGTCGTAATACACCTGTCCGGAACATAGCAGCACGCGTTTTACCCGTTTGACGTCTTGAACCACGTTGTCGCCTATCACCGGACGGAAGCTGCCGTTAGTCAGGCTTTCAATCGGGCTCATTGAGTCTTTGAAACGCAGCAGACGCTTGGAGAGGAAGATCACCAGCGGCTTACGATACGGACGCATCACTTGGCGGCGCAGCATGTGGAACATCTGGCTGGCTTCTGATGGCATCACGATCTGCATATTATGTTCCGCACACAGTTGCAACCAGCGCTCCAGACGAGCGGAAGAGTGTTCCGGCCCTTGGCCATCATAGCCATGTGGCAGAATGGTGGTGAGCCCGCATAAACGGCCCCATTTGGTTTCACCAGAGGAGATAAACTGGTCAATCGCTACTTGGGCACCATTGGCAAAGTCGCCAAACTGGGCTTCCCAGATCACCAGCTGATCTGGTGCCGAGCAGGCATAGCCATACTCATAGGCCAGTACCGCTTCTTCATTGAGGATGGAATCAATCACCAGAAAATCGGCCTGATTGTCCGACATATTGCGCAGCGGCACGTAGGAGCCTTGATCCCAGCTCTCGCGGTTCTGATCATGCAAAACCGCATGACGATGGGAGAAGGTACCACGCCCGGAGTCCTCACCGGACAGGCGCACGGCGAAGCCATTAGTCACCAGGCTGGCATAGGCCAGTGTTTCGGCCATGCCCCAGTCGATGGCCTGCTCGCCAGCCGCCATTGCCTTGCGTGCGGTCAGCACTCTTTGCACCGTGGGATGGGCTTTGAAGCCTTCCGGCAAGGCGGTGAACTTATCGGTCAGCCGTTGAATATCGTTTTGCGGCAACGCGGTATCGGTAGGATGTGCCCAGTGGGTACCAAGATAAGCACTGAAGTCCAGCGCCTGTTCGCGGCGGTAATTGGTCAGAGAAGTCTGTTCGACATGCTCGCCCTTATCCAGTGCATCGCGGTAAGCCTGAATTTGCGCCTCAGCCTGCTCACGGCTCAATAGACCTTCCTGCACCAGCCGCTCCGCATACATTGCCCGTACGCCCTGATGTTTGGCGATTTTCTTATACATCATCGGCTGTGTCAGGAAGGGATCATCCCCTTCGTTATGGCCCAGCTTGCGATAACACACCAGATCGATCACCACGTCTTTTTTGAAGGTCATGCGGTAATCCAGCGCAGCCTGCATCACATAGCAGACCGCTTCCGGATCATCACCGTTAACGTGGAATATCGGCGCTTCGATCATCTTGGCGACGTCGGTACAGTATAGGGTGGAACGGATATCGCGGGTATCCGAGGTGGTAAAACCCACCTGATTATTGATCACGATATGGATGGTACCGCCGGTACCATAACCACGAGTCTGTGACAGATTGAAGGTTCCCTGATTCACACCCAGGCCACCAAAAGCGGAGTCACCATGAATCAGCACGGCAATCGCGCTTTTACGTTCGCTATCTTTACGGCGTTCCTGCCGCGCACGTACCGAGCCTTCTACTACCGGGTTGACGATTTCTAGGTGTGAGGGGTTGAAGGCCAGCGACAAATGCATCGGGCCATCCGCCGTGGGCACGTCCGCCGAGAAGCCCATATGGTATTTAACGTCACCCGAAGCCAGTTGCTGAGCTGCCTTGCCTTCAAATTCGGCAAACAGATCACGCGGCAGTTTACCCAGCGTATTCACCAACACATTCAGACGGCCACGGTGGGCCATGCCGATAATCATTTCCTGTACGCCCTGACCGGTAGCGTTCTGGATCAGATGATCCAGCGCCGCAATCGCGCTTTCGCCACCTTCGAGCGAGAAACGCTTTTGACCGACGTATTTGGTGTGCAGATAACGCTCCAGCGTTTCCGCCGCGGTAATCTGTTTCAGAATGCGTTGTTTTTTGGCCGCATCATAATGCGGTGTGGACAAATCGCCCTCAAAGCGATCCTGCACCCAGTGCTTCTCTTTGGAAGTGGTGATGTGCATGTATTCCAGGCCGATATTGCCGCAATAAATTTGACGCAACCGAGCCAGAATTTCAGACAAGGGCAGCTTTTGCGCGCCCGCCAGCGCACCGGCTCCGGCACTGAATTGCACTGCCATATCGGCATCGGTAAGCCCATGTGTACCTGGGTCCAGCTCGCGGAAGGTTTCCTGGTCCATACGCTTGAGCGGATCGAGATTGGCCTGGCGGCTACCCATCACGCGGTAGGCGGAAATCAGCTTCAGTACCCCCACCTGCTTTTGCATCGCTTCCCAGTCATTAGCACTGGTGGCGCGCTGCGCAGTCATGGGTTTTTTCGCCAGTTGGATGAACGACTCCTGAATCGGCTGATGCGGTACATCGCGTTCGGCGGCACCGGGCGCCTGTGACAGTTTGTCGAAATAGTCGCGCCACTCGCGTGACACAGCATTGGCATCCGCAAGGTACTGTTCATACAGTTCCTCGATGAATGGCGCATTCCCTCCGAACAGGTAGGAATGACTGTACATGGTTTGCATCATGGGACTGCCCTTTGTCTGATCTGTTACTGCCAGGGGAAAACGCTATCGGAAAACCGTGCTCGTCGTGCTTCCCATAGCATTCTTGTAGAGGGTACTCATACTGATAAAAAAGGGCTGGCGGATCATCTTTCCACCAACCCTCACCACACTTTATTTGCGCTTATCCGCCGGGATAAAATCACGACGTTGCGAGCCGGTATACAGCTGACGCGGACGGCCAATCTTCATGGTCGGGTCAGAAATCATCTCGTTCCAGTGCGCAATCCAGCCGACGGTACGCGCCAGAGCAAAGATAGGCGTAAACATGGACACCGGGATACCAATCGCAGACAACACGATGCCGGAGTAAAAATCCACATTCGGATACAGTTTGCGCTCAATGAAATAAGGATCGCTAAGAGCGATTTTTTCCAGTTCCATGGCCAGCTTGAATTTAGGATCGTTATGCAAGCCCTTTTCGGCCAGTACTTCATCACAAGTCTGTTTCATGATGGCCGCACGCGGATCCATATTCTTGTACACGCGATGGCCAAAGCCCATCAGCTTATAACGCTTGTCCTTCACGCCTTGCATGAACTCAGCCACATTATCGACCGAGCCGATTTCACCCAGCATCTTCAACACCGCCTCATTGGCACCACCGTGTGATGGCCCCCATAGGCAGGCAATACCGGCAGCAATACAGGCAAATGGATTGGCACCAGACGAACCGGCCAAGCGCACGGTAGACGTAGATGCGTTCTGCTCGTGATCGGCATGCAAGGTAAAGATGCGATCCAGCGCGCGCGCCAGCACCTTGTTGACCTTGTATTCTTCACATGGGGTGGAGAACATCATATGCAGGAAGTTTTCTGCATAGGTCAGGCCATTTTTCGGATAGGAGAACGGCAGGCCTTTGTTATAGCGATAAGCCTGAGCAGCGATAGTTGGCAGCTTGGCAACTAATCGGTCAGCAGAAATACGACGGTGCTCAGGATTGGAGATGTCCAGTGAGTCGTGATAGAACGCCGACAGCGCGCCAACCACGCCGACCATCACCGCCATCGGGTGAGCATCGCGGCGGAAGCCTTTGAAGAAACTCAGCAACTGATCATGCAGCATATTGTGACGCATGATGCCGCGCTCAAACTCCTGGCGCTGCGCAGCGGTGGGCAACTCCCCTTTCAGCAGCAGATAGCATACTTCCAGGTAGTCGCTATTCTCAGCTAACTGCTCAATCGGATAGCCCCGATAGAATAAATGCCCCAGATCACCATCGATGAAGGTAATCGCCGATTCACAGCTGGCCGTGGCCAAAAAGCCGGGGTCAAAGGTGAACATGCCGGTTTTAGAAAAGGAACGAATATCGACAACATCCGGCCCCAGGCTTCCGCCTAATACTGGCAGTTCTACATTGTCCTTGCCCTCGTTATACGTGAGCGTTACTTTGCGATCATTTTTCACAGCAGTACTCTCCCTATCGGGTGGTCGTGTTAAGTAAGGCGAGACGGTTACAGCGCACGCAGCAGCGCCACAATCGCCATTTCCTCCGCGTCCTCTAGATCTGCCTTGCCATTGACGACATCCAGAAAATCGGTATCTGGCAAGTCAAGCAAACGGCGGTAGGCATCAATCTGCACCGGCTGGAGCAGATCAAAGTGGCTGGCAAAAAACTTGCTCAGCACCAGATCCAACTCCAAGAGCCCGCGTCGCGAACGCCAGCGGATACGTTTGAGTTCTAGCGGATCGTATTGACTCATACCGCACGTCTGACCATCAGGTCTTTGATCTTGCCAATTGCTTTGGTAGGGTTCAGACCTTTAGGACAAACATCCACGCAGTTCATGATGGTGTGACAACGGAACAAACGGTAAGGATCTTCCAGATTATCCAACCGCTCCTTGGTGGCTTCATCACGGGTATCGGCAATAAAACGGTACGCTGCCAGCAAGCCAGCCGGGCCAACAAATTTATCCGGATTCCACCAGAATGACGGGCAAGCGGTGGAACAGCACGCACACAAAATGCACTCATACAAACCATCTAGCTCTTTGCGATCTTCCGGCGACTGTTTACGCTCACGCTCAGGCGGTGGCGTATCGTTGATCACATAGGGCTTGATAGAGTTGTACTGTTTGAAAAATTGCGTCATATCGACGATCAAATCGCGTATTACCGGCAAGCCCGGCAAAGGGCGCAGCTCAATCGGCTGTTTCAGGCTGCGAAAATCCGTCACACAGGCCAAGCCGTTTTTGCCATTGATATTCATCGCGTCCGAGCCACACACCCCTTCACGACAGGAGCGGCGGAAGGACAGGGAGTCGTCTTTGACTTTCAGCTTGGTCAAGGCGTCCAACAGCTTGTGTTCGGTAACATCCATTTCCACGCTGATGCTTTGCATATAGGGCTTGGCATCCTGCTCCGGGTTGTAACGGTAGATGCTAAATTGAACAGTTTCAGTAGTCATGATTTTGTAACCCTTAATAGGAGCGGGTCTTCAACGCAATGGTATCAACGGTGAGGGGTTTCATCGTCACCGGCTTATACTCCAGCTTATTACCTTCACGCGACCATAGCGTGTGTTTCAGCCAGTTCTGATCGTCACGGCCATTAGGTGTGGCTTCGCTGTCTACCGCATCATCACGCACATGTGCGCCACGCGATTCGGTACGGGCATTGGCCGAAACCATCGTGGCCTTGGCTACTTCAATCAGGTTTTCCAATTCCAGTGCTTCGATACGCGCGGTATTGAACACATTGGATTTATCGGTGATTTCGGTGCGCAATACCATTTTTTCGACTTCCAGGATCTGCTCTACCCCTTCGGCCAGCTTGTCTTTGAAGCGGAATACCCCGCAATGGGTTTGCATGATTTGCTGCATCGCCACACGAGCATCATTCACCTGCACACCGTTGGTCTGCTTGTTCAGACGCTCTACCCGCGCCAGTGAACGCTCAATCTCGGCAGTCGCCAGCGGTGGCAGATCCTCCGGATGCTGTTTGATGTACTCAATCATTGAGTTGGCCGAGCTCTTACCAAATACCAACAGATCAAGCAAGGAGTTCGTCCCCAAGCGATTGGCACCATGCACCGATGCACAAGCACATTCACCCGCCGCATAGAAACCGGCCACCGTTTGCCCACGTACGACCACTTCGCCGTGGTAATTGGTCGGAATCCCGCCCATCTGATAGTGACAGGTCGGCACCACCGGAATTGGTTCCTTGATCGGGTCGACACCAGCAAACTTAATTGAGATCTCACGAATACCCGGCAGCTTGGACATAATCACTTCCGGGTCCAGATGGGTAATATCCAGTAACACATGGTCTTTCTTCGGCCCACAGCCGCGACCTTCGTTAATCTCGGTCACCATCGCACGGGATACCACATCACGCGAAGCCAGGTCTTTGGCATTGGGGGCATAACGTTCCATGAAACGCTCACCCGCGCTATTGCGCAGAATGCCGCCTTCACCACGTACACCTTCGGTAATCAATACGCCGGCACCCGCCACACCGGTAGGGTGGAACTGCCAGAATTCCATATCTTCCAGCGGAATACCGGCCCGCGCCGCCATTCCCAGGCCATCGCCGGTATTAATGAAGGCATTGGTGGAAGAGGCAAAGATACGCCCGGCCCCGCCGGTAGCAAACAAAGTTGCCTTGGCTTGGAACATCACGATTTCTGAGGTTTCCATCTCCATTGCCAGCACACCCTGCACATTGCCATCAGCATCGCGTATCAGATCCAGCGCCATCCACTCAACAAAGAAATGGGTATTGGCACGCAGATTACGCTGATACAGCGCATGCAGCATCGCATGGCCGGTGCGGTCAGCTGCCGCACAGGCGCGGCGCACTGGCTTTTCGCCGAAGTTGGACATGTGGCCGCCAAACGGACGCTGGTAAATGGTGCCATCGGCATTACGGTCAAACGGCATGCCGTAGTGTTCCAGCTCCACCACCACTTTAGGTGCTTCGCGGCACATAAATTCGATAGCGTCCTGATCCCCCAGCCAGTCTGAGCCCTTGACAGTATCGTACATATGCCAGTGCCAGTGATCTTCCTCGGAATTACCCAGCGAAGCGGAGACACCGCCTTGCGCTGCCACCGTGTGCGAGCGTGTAGGGAACACCTTAGATAACACAGCGGTTTTCAAGCCCGCTTCCGACAATTGCAGGGCAGCACGCATACCAGCACCACCAGCCCCAACAATCACCGCATCAAAATGACGAACAGGTATACCCATTACAACCCCCAAACGACTTTAACGGAATAGATCAAACAGGAAACCAGCCACACGATAGTGAATACATGCAGAGCCAGGCGAATACACACCGCCTGCACATAGTCCATCCATAAATCGCGTATGCCGACCCAGACATGCAGGAACAGGGCAATCAGTGAAGTCTGTGTCAGTACCTTTACCCAGGTATGACTGAACAGATGCTGCCAGCCGGTATAGCCGTCAGGCATGGCCAATAAAAATAACACCAGTGCAGCGGTATAAATCAGCATCACAACTGCCGTTACCCGTTGCATAATCCAATCACGCAGACCATAGCCAGCACCTACTACATCACGGTTCACCATAGTGACACTCCTAAAACAACAGTCAGCAGCAAGCTCACATACAGCACTGCCTTGGCCGTAGCCCGTGCAGTCGCTAGCTCTAGCCCTTTATGCATGTCCAGCAATAAGAAACGGATGCCGGCACAAACATGATGCAGATACGCCCACAGCAAACCGAGCAGAATCAACTTCATCAGCGGATGGCTGATAATGGTGCGATAGCTTTCAAAGGACTGCTCAGAGTTGAGCGAACCGGACAACAGATAAATTAATAACGGGAGAGAAAAAAACAGCACCACACCGCTGACCCGGTGCAGAATCGAGACGATGCCCGGTATAGGCAGCCTGATTTTGGCCAGTTCAAGGTGCTTGGGTCTTTGCTTCTGCATAAGGCTTCCTTGGAAATTTTTACAACCAAGCGGATCACAGACTGCTCACCATGAGCGAGTCCCGCCGAAAATACGCTACACACTACGACATGCAATGGTATTTGTTGCAACACAACAGCGACAACAAAGGTCGCCAACTTTAGTAAAACCTGACTAATACCAAACAAGTTCAATCAATAAAAATCAAACACAAAAATTTAATTATTTAACTATCGTTATTGCAAATTTATGGCTTAGACAATAACGATGCCGCCACTCAACTGGCTGACCATCCACCGCTACTGACAAACGCAACACACTCAGCGCCGGCACATCGGCTACCATGCCGGTAACACCTAATAAGGCACTTTCCTCGCGCGGCAGCATCACCGCTCTGAACTGCTGGCACTGCATACGCACCCGCACACCAAAACGTCGTAGCAAGGTAGCATACACCCCGGCAGAGCCACGCAACCAACTCGCTTCCAAACCATCAAACTGTTCGGCGGACAATAAAGCATCATCCACCGCCACCGGTACACCTTGCCAACGCCAAAGTTGCCGAACTCTTAATAAAGGCGCAGAGCGGCGTAATTGCAATGCCGCCGCCACATCTTCACTGGCATTGGCTCGGGAAATCCCTAAAAATTCGTAGACCAAGTCATCGGACAAATCCTTAAATAGGCCCGGCGTCAACAAAGGGTCATCCCCCCAATCACTACTCACCTGCGCAACAAAAGTGCCGCGCCCCTGCTCCCGATACAGCAAACCTTCTGCCACCAGTTCGGTCAATGCTTTGCGTACCGTACCCTGACTGACATCCAGTTGCGCCGCCAGATCCCACTCACTGGGCAAGGGCTCCCGCTCCTGCCATTCACCTTCTGTTATCCGGCGCAGCAATAGCTGCTTAATTTGGATATAAAGAGGTTGCTTGTACGCTTGCTGGAGGGTCATGCTTTTCTTTGTATCACCAAATAAATCAGTCGTAAAGCCAAGTCTTATATAAGACAAAAGACTTTGCACTCCATCACAATAGCAAGCAACACATCTAGCCCATGCTCTTCCTGCATACTCCGTGATACACTCGAGCGCACGTCAAAAAACTCTTTACCTTATAAAGCAGCAACTACACTTATCTTCACCAACCCGATACTACTTCAAGGAGATTCCTCTCATGAAAACTCCCGTTCGCGTTGCCGTTACCGGCGCAGCAGGGCAAATTGGCTACAGCCTGTTATTCCGTATTGCCAGTGGCGAAATGCTGGGCAAAGACCAGCCTGTCATCCTGCAATTACTCGATTTGCCACAAGCACAAACCGCGCTAAAAGGCGTGATGATGGAATTGGAAGACTGTGCCTTTCCACTATTAGCCGGCATGATCGCCAGCGACGATCCCAATGTCGCGTTTAAGGATGTCAAGGTCGCTCTGCTGGTTGGTGCCCGTCCACGCAGCAAGGGTATGGAGCGTAAAGATCTGCTGGAAGCCAATGGCGCCATCTTTACCGTACAGGGCAAGGCACTGAATGATCACGCTGCGCGCGACGTGAAAGTGCTGGTCGTCGGCAACCCGGCCAATACCAATGCCTGGATTGCAATGAAATCGGCTCCCGATCTGAACCCGCGCTGCTTCTCCGCCATGCTGCGCCTTGACCACAACCGCGCACTATCACAGATCGCCGCCAAAACCGGCAAACCGGTTGCCGCCATTGAAAAACTGGCTGTTTGGGGCAACCACTCCCCTACCATGTATGCCGACTACCGCTTCGCCACCATCGACGGCAAGCCGGTACAGGCCATGATCAATGACGATGTCTGGAACCGCGACGTGTTCCTACCCACCGTTGGCAAACGCGGTGCCGCCATCATCGAAGCACGCGGCCTCTCCTCCGCTGCCTCCGCTGCCAACGCCGCCATCGATCATATCCATGACTGGGTACTGGGCAGCAATGGCCAGTGGGTCACCATGGGCGTGCCATCGGACGGCAGCTATGGCATCCCGGCAGGCGTCATGTACGGGGTACCGGTAGTATGCGAAAATGGCGACTACAAAGTGGTACAGGGCTTGGAAATCGACGCTTTCAGCCGTGAGCGCATGGATCTGACACTGGCAGAACTGGAAGAAGAACGCGCCGCCATTGCCCATTTGTTTGCTAACTGACTGACTCGTTAACAGCAAAGCAAAGCGCACCCGTCCCGGTGCGCTTTTTGTGTTTACGTCATCACGATAATTGACTGGCTATAGTGTTAAACACGGCCATTTGGAGTAAGACATGATCGAAGCAGAAGTTCTCAACCAGATCTCCGCCAAAATGGATGATCTGGCCGCTCGTACCGCCGATATCCGGGGGTATCTTTGACTACGACGGTAAAAAAGACCGCCTCGAAGAAGTCAGCCGCCTGACAGAAGACCCGGATATCTGGAACGACCCCAAACGCGCCCAGGAACTGGGCCGCGAACGCAAGCAACTGGAGGATGTGGTCGTGGTGCTGGATAGCATCAGTGCCACCCTCAGCGATAGCCGCGAACTGTTTGATATGGGCTGTAGCGAAAACGACGACGACACCATCCATGCTGTCGAAGCAGATTTAGAGCAAGTGGCAGCACGTGTGGCGCAACTGGAGTTCCGCCGCATGTTCCACGACCCAATGGACCCTAAGCCCTGCTTCCTCGACATTCAAGCCGGTGCCGGCGGCACCGAAGCACAGGACTGGGCCGGCATGCTGTTACGCATGTATATCCGCTACGGCGAGCGCAAGGGCTTTAAAGTGACCGTGCTAGAAGAGTCGGAAGGCGATGTAGCCGGTATTGCCAGCGCCACCATCAAGCTCGAAGGCGAATACGCCTATGGCCTGCTGCGCTCCGAAGTGGGCGTACACCGCCTGGTACGCGTTTCGCCATTCGATTCCAATGCGCGCCGCCACACCTCCTTCGCCTCGGTATTCGTCTACCCGGAAGTAGACGACAGTTTCGAAATCGATATCAATCCGGCGGATTTACGCGTAGACACCTATCGCGCCTCTGGTGCCGGTGGTCAGCACATCAATAAGACTGACTCGGCCGTGCGTCTCACTCACCTGCCCACCAATACCGTGGTGCAATGCCAGAATGACCGCTCGCAACACCGTAACCGCGATGAAGCCATGCAGATGCTACGCGCTAAGCTTTATGAGCTGGAACTGAAAAAACGCAACGAAGCCAAGCAGGCACTAGAAGATACCAAGACTGATGTGGGTTGGGGCCATCAGATTCGCTCCTATGTGTTTGATCAGTCGCGCATCAAAGACCTGCGCACCAATTACGAAGTCGGCAATATCAAGAGCGTGATGGATGGCGACCTGGATGGCTTTATCGAAGCCAGCCTGAAACAAGGCGTCTAAACCTCAACCCACTTAACTGGATTTTTTGGAGTACACATGTCTGAACACGAGCAAACTGCGCCCAGCCAGGATGAAAACCAGATCATGGCAGAGCGCCGCCAAAAACTGAAACAGCTGCGCGAGCAAGGCATCGCCTTCCCTAATGACTTCAGACGCAGCCACTTTGCCCAGCCACTGCAACAAGCACATGGCGCCAAAGAGAAAGACTCACTGGCGGCCGAACACATCGAAGTCGCCGTCGCCGGTCGGATGATGCTGAAGCGAGTGATGGGTAAGGCCAGCTTTGCCACGCTGCAAGATAGCAGCGGGCGCATCCAGGCTTATCTGAACAATGACAGCATCGGCGTGGCCAACCACGAAGCCTTCAAGCACTGGGACTTGGGCGATATCATCGCCATACGCGGCACCTTGTTCAAAACCAAGACTGGCGAATTAAGCGTACACGCCAGCGAAATCCGCCTGCTGGCCAAAAATCTGCGTCCGCTGCCGGAAAAATTTCACGGCATGACTGATCAGGAACAAAAATATCGCCAGCGCTATGCTGACCTAATCATGAGCGAAGAAAGCCGCGCCACCTTCATCAAGCGCTCACGCATTGTTCAAACCATCCGTGATGTCATGGTGGGCGAAGACTACCTAGAAGTCGAAACCCCGATGATGCACCCGATACCGGGGGGCGCCACTGCCAAACCCTTCGTGACCCATCACAACGCGCTAGACATGCCACTCTATCTGCGGGTAGCGCCAGAACTGTATCTGAAGCGACTGGTGGTGGGGGGGTTGGAGCGGGTTTTTGAAATCAACCGCAACTTCCGCAACGAAGGCATGAGCACACGCCACAATCCAGAATTCACCATGATTGAATTCTACGAGGCCTATAGCGACTACCAACGCATGATGGAAATGACTGAGCTCATCATCCGTCGTTGCGCGCTCGCCGCCTGCGGCAGCACCACCATCTACTACAATGGCCAAGAAGTCGATCTGGGCAAACCATTTGACCGCTTCACCATCGTTGGCGCGATCAAGCACTACAACCCACAGTACAGCGATGCCCAATTAGCTGATGCCAGTTGGGTGAGCAGTGAGATCCAGCGCCTAGGCGGCAAACTGCCACCTGCACCTGGCCTAGGTAGCCTGCAACTGGCGCTGTTTGAAGAATGCGCAGAAAGCCAGCTATGGCAGCCCACCTTCATCGTTGACTACCCGGTAGAAGTTTCCCCGCTGGCGCGTGGCTCTGATGCCGACCCCAGCATCACCGAACGCTTCGAACTCTTCATCGTTGGCCGCGAACATGCCAATGGCTACTCCGAGCTAAACGATCCAGAAGACCAGGCCGCACGCTTTCAGGCCCAAGTCGCACAGAAAGACGCCGGTGATGATGAGGCAATGCACTACGACGCTGACTACATCCGGGCGATGGAATACGGTCTGCCCCCTACTGGCGGCTGCGGCATCGGCATTGATCGCCTGGTAATGCTGCTGACCGACGCACCGTCAATACGCGATGTCATTCTGTTCCCGCAAATGCGGATGGAATAGAACGAAAAGAGCCGGGTAAAACCCGGCTCTTGTAAAACAGCCCTACCAGCCCCCTACCCCCACCTTCTCTCTTCGAGCCCACACGCCAGTGGGCAAGCTAACAATAGCTGATCAAAACAGACCTCGCCTTACGGTACCCCGCACAACCGAATACTGCAGGAAATAAGCTGCTTGCCCCGCCAAATACGGTTAAACCCCTCTTGTCGTCACCCCGATGTTCCAGCCTGCCTCATACGTATCGTCAAATAAAAATATAAATTTCTTTCAAAACAATAAAATCGATACTAATAAAAAATATGAACAGGAGCAATCGTAATGAGCCATAAGCCCAACCGTGACACCCCATTTTTCAGCAACGCCCCGCCCCGAATACGCTTGGCCTATCTGGTCAATCCACTATCGATGTTGTCGCATGCCTCCATGATGAGCGAGATTGCCATATTGGAGCAGCGTGGTTTGGATATTACCCCACTGACCATCACTACCCTGAATCACTCGCAAACTCACTATGGGTATGAGAAGCAAAGCCGTTTTCATCTGAACCAGCGCTCTTACATACAGCTACCCCGTGCCATCATTAACTTACGACACGATCCACGAGGGCTGCTCAGGGCTCTCTGGCTGACTCTGTGTCTGGGTAAGGGCAATCTAGGCCAACATTGGCGACAACTGACTTACCTAGCTAAAGCCATTCTGCTAGCAGAGGCCATGCAACAACATGATTGTCGCCATCTGCATATGCGCCTTGCCAAGCCAGTCGCCGATATCGGCATTCTGGTGCAAGCACTTCATAGCTGTGGCCTGTCTTTTACCATGCATGGTAACGATGAGTTTGCTGAGACCAAGAGCCTGCAGATACAAGCCAAAGTAGCTCAAGCTGATTTTGTGATTTGCATCAGTCAATTCTGCCGTAGTCAATTGATGCTACACAGCCAACACGCTGACTGGCACAAGCTTAAAGTGGTGCCGCTAGCGGTAAAATCGGTACAGCCTCCGGCACGTAGCAAGGTAGAGGGTTTGCATCTGGTCACCATCGGGCCATTAACTCCGGCCAAAGGACAGTTGCTATTGTTGCAGGCTTTCGCCCAACTACAACACTGGTACCCCAAGGCCACCCTCAGCATTATCGGCAGTGGGCCACTGCAAGCGGTACTGGCACAAGCCATTCATGATTTAAAGCTAGAGAACTCAGTCCGGCTACTCGGCGATTTACCCCACGACGCGGCAATGCAGGTATTGGAGCAAGCCGATATTTTTGTGCTGCCCAGTTTGCTTGAAGGTGCACCCATCATCCTGATGGAAGCGATGATGCGAGCCATTCCTTGCGTCGCTAGTTACCTTGCCAGCATCCCTGAACTGATAGAAGACCGTATTAGTGGCTGGCTGGTACCCGCCGGTGATCAGCACTCGCTACAAGAGGCGTTACGCCAGTTGGCACAGAACCGTTCCCTACGACAAAGGCTGGGCTGTGCCGGACGCGAACGGGTGCTCAATCATTATCAGCTGGAAAATCATGCCGATTTATTAGCCGCCATCTTTCACGCCGAACTCACACCGCAGGAACCTCAGCATTACGCCTAAACCGAGGAAACAGGGGCAACTTACGCTGCTCTGATCATCATCATTACAAGGAGATAACATGAATATCCTCAGCCATTACCTGCTTTCTCTCGTTATTTTTCTGGCCATTCTTCCCGGCTGCCTGATGCTAACGATCTACACTTGGTTTGGTCGTAAACCAGTAGCAACCGAGCTGGATCAGATCAAACTGCCCAAAGGCCTGATACTGGTACCCGCCTATGACGATACACAAGGGCTAGCCAGCACCTTGCAAAGCCTGAAAAGAAGCTGCCATGGGCTGGCACACATCATTGTCTTGAGTGATCACAATAGCCAGGAAATTAAACAGGTCGCTTGGGCTGCCGGTGCACTCGTGCTAACCAACAAAAGTGATAGTGGTAACAGAGCGGTGGTGCTAACCGATGTTTTAAATCGCTTACAAGCTCGATTTGGTAATGGTGAAAAGTCAATACACTGGTATGCGGTCGTCGATGTCCACTGCAAGGTCTCCGACAACTTTGCGGAACGGTTAGCCTTACAGTTTGCCCATGGCGCTGATGCTGTCCAAGTACACTATCGCACCCTCAAACCCCATAAAGGCTGGCGCCCTAAACTGCTACACCTCACCTTCGCCGGCATCAACTTACTACGCCCCAGAGCACGACAACGTCTGGGCTTATCCTGCGGCCTGTTTGGCAATGGCTTTGCTCTCTCTAACAGGGCGCTAGCTAATCTCACTACTCAAGCAGAAAACGTTATTGAAGAAACCGAATATCACCAAATTCTGCTAGATGCCAACATCTATGTACAATTTGATGATAGCGCCTGGGTTATCACCAGAATACCGAACAATGATCAAACTATTACCCCATTTGGCCTACACGGGGAGGGCAGAAGCTGGCTGAAGGAATGTCGCCAAATAAGCAGATTACTACGAGGTATTGCCCAAGGCGACGCCCACTTATTTGAGCCATTACTAAATTTACTATCTTTGCCCACTGCCTATTTATTATTGGGCGGGGTGGCCTTAATTCTATTCCCCTTGCCTCACGGTCAGTTGCTGGGTTGGTTAGCCGTTACCACGGTATTCTGTTATATCCTGACCAGTGCCCGATTGGCACAGCCTTGGCTGGCCTCACCACCCCAGCATGCCATGCTCTAATCAATACTGAATCAACACACAATCTAGCGTTAGTAGGCTGTGGATTGACAAGTACTAACCAGATGCGGTAGTGGTGGAATTTTCCCTAAGGGCTGCTAACAAAACTTCAAAGAGTACCCGAGTCGAGGCGCTCCGACACAGACAGTACAAGTAGTACGGCAAGGAGGCGCAACGCTGGATCAGGGGTTTTGTTAACGGCTCTAAAGCGGCTTTGTTGTGCCCATCAATCGGTACAACAAAGCCTTATGACTACGCCAGACAGGGCAACCTTATAACAAGATATCCTCGAAGAAAGCCCCATAAGGTTGTGATGGATGACGGATATGAATCTCCAACACCCACAACAAATGGGCCGGCGTAAAATCCACCTCCGCCAGTGAACCCGCGTATATCGCTTTGTGCGGAAAGTCAGCAATACGATGACCAGATAAGTCCAGATTTAACTCCCAGCCGCGCTCATGCGCACAACTTTCAGCAAATTGGTACAACTGCTGCCCGCTGCTACCATCCTGCAGCCACTTAGCACGCACCAGATGAAAAATTGCTCGCGCATCAAGCGCACAGCGGGCCAGTTCCGGGTTGTTTCCAGTCACAAAGGTATCACCTCCATCGCCCTCCCACTGTTCCCATACCGGGCCGATATCAATAAAGAAAATATCATCCTCTCCCAATACCACGCCAGGTTCGGACGGTGCCCCAAACGTTTTCAAAGTATTAGGCCCAAAACGTACGTAAACATCGTGCCAACCACGTAATAGGCCAATATCGGCTAGGAGGTCTTTAGCCAGCTCTATCGCCTCTTCTTCGTACATACCTGGGCGGATATTAGCCGCAATCAGTTCAACAGCGGCACGGGTTTGCTGACGTGCCTCCAGCAATTTGGCTGCATCGTAAGCCTGGCCAAGTTGTTCTTGAGGATGGAGCTGAGTTGTTGTCATCATTATTCCTTTCGTTTCAAAGTATTCGGTATTCACTACATGCACGCAGAACCACTGATAAAACCAAGCACCGCGTCTGTAACAAGCATCTTGTTAAGGGTTCTTGGTGGAAAGCGAAATTTTTAAACCATCCAAAGCACCCTGCAATGGAATCTGGCAAGCCAATCTGTGCTGTGGCTGTTGACCATCTAATACCGCTAACAAACGCTTCTCGGTACGCTGCTGCGCAGGCAGCCGCTCCAGCCAGTCTGGATGCACACTCACCCGACATGTCCCGCAAGACGCCTCACCCCCACATACACCACTAAGCAACTGTGCCTGACTTAATGCCTGCATTAGGCTACCTACTGCAGGAACTGATAGCTGTTGTTTACCCCCATCTTGTCGCTCAATCTCCAACAGCAAATTAGCCGTCTCTATGCCATGTTCAACGCTTGGCACAGCAGTAGGATTAAACGCATCAGCGAAAAAGTTCTGCTCAGCCAGTTGGCATCGACTTAGCAGCAGTTGGCGGGCGCCATCCACCATCGCCGGTGCACCACAGGCATAGACAATACTGTGCTGCATCGCAGGAAAGTCCTGTGCGGCACATTGCTGAACAAATCCCCTACGCCCTTGCTGATCAGTCGCACCCGACAGTACCGGCACGAAATGCAAGCTTGGATACTGCTGCGCCAATCCTTGAAAGTAATCTAATAAATACAAATCTTTACGTTCTACGCCTCCCCAATACAAGCTAATTTCGGGTAGCGTGTCGGCAGCAATAGTCAGCTGTTTCTCCAAGATGGCTTTGAGTGGGGCAATACCCGTACCTGTCGCCAGCATGATCACCTGGCTGATGCTCGAAGACGACTCCTGCCAGATACAACTTCCATAAGGGCCGCTAAGGCTTAATAGGTCACCGATCTGTGCCTGTTGTAAGCAATGAGAAAACTGCCCTCCTGGTTGTAGTCGTATGTGTAGCTCAATACTGCCATCCGCAGCCTGAGGTGCCGCCATCGAATAACTTCGCTGCACGCCATTCAGGCTCACCCCGACATATTGTCCTTCCTGAAAGCGTAAGGCTTTTGGACCGATACACTCCAAGCGCACACGCCGTACTTGCTGCCCCAATTGCTGGTTTAAGGCCAGGCGATAATGGTAAGTCCTAAGGCTCATAAGCTCTCCTGCACCGCATGAATTGAGCCTTATCTTAAAATCATACTGGTCTACACAACACCTCCAGATTTGATAAGATTGATGGTCCAGAATAATAGTGGAGCGGATAAATGTTACGGCCATGGAAGATGCTGTTAGAAATTAAACGCGATCATGCATTAGCAATACATCTGCAAATTGCTCAGCACTTTTGTGAGGAAATTCAGCGTGGTCGTTTGCTGCCCGGCACCCCGCTGCCAGGTAGTCGCGAAGTGGCGGCACAACTGGGGGTAAATCGAAAAACCGTAGTACAAGCTTATGAAGAGCTAAGTGCCCAAGGTTGGATACAGTCACAAGCTAGACGGGGCTGTTTCGTCGCTCCGGAACTGCCCTGCGATCACAACCCCCAGCTTGCCGCTAACTCATCTTCAGCCGCTACAATCAAGCTATATGGCCAGCCCATCTCTTCTCAAGCCTTTTCATCCCGACAATATATAGACTTCTCTGACAACTCCTCCGACTCACGGCTGATTCCATTTAACGTACTTGGTCGCGTGTATCGGCAGGCCCTCATCAAAACAGCCCGTAGCGGCTACCTAGCCTATAGCGATCCACGTGGCGATATTTCTTTACGCCAGGCACTGGTGCAAATGCTGGCGATGGAACGGGGGCTGAATGCCAGTATTGATAATATTTGCCTAGTACGCGGCAGTCAGATGGGTATTTTTTTGGCTGCACGCTTGCTACTACGTCCCGGTGACTATGCTGTGCTGGAAGAGTTCAGCTATCCCTCCGCCCGTCAGGCCTTTCTCTCTACTGGAGCACAAACACTGGCAGCAGCACAAGACGAGAAAGGGATGCAAGCCGATGCACTGGAACAACTCTGCCGCCAGTATCCAGTACGTGCCGTCTACCTTACGCCGCATCATCAGTATCCCACGACCATCACGATGCCGGCTGAACGCCGCCTGCAAATTCTGGCGCTGGCAGCACGTTACGATTTCGTCATAATCGAAGACGACTATGATCATGAGTTTCACTTTACCCACCACCCAGTTTTTCCAATGGCCAGCATCGCACATGCTGGGCGGGTTATTTATGTAGGTTCCCTCTCCAAAGTTCTGGCACCCGGTTTGCGCGTCGGATATCTGGTAGCAGACCAACGTGTGATCGAACACTGTGCCAATGAAATTATGCAAATAGACCGTCAGGGCAATACTGTCACTGAACTGGCGATGGCCGAGTTACTCAATAGTGGCGAATTAAAACGGCATCTGCGGCGGGCACGACGCGTTTATTACGACAGACGTCAACTACTGGCGAATACCCTTGATCAACACCTGGCTCAAGATGCACGCTACGACCTACCCTGTGGCGGCTTAGCACTCTGGCTGCAACTGGCATCCTGGATCGATATGCAATGGCTACTTAATGATGTACAGGGCTTAGGTATACGTGTATTAGCAGGCAAGAGCTTCCGTAGTGATGGGCAAGAAAGCCATAGTTTACGGCTGGGCTTTGGTAATCTGAATACGGCACAGTTACAAGAAGGGGTCAGAGGCCTAGCACAGGCGATAGCCAATCAAAAAATAGCTCGCTTCGGGGAGACTGTGTTTCCAAAACTCTGAACATGGCAAATGAACTTCACCCCGTTTAGCTGAAACAATACATTCTCTAAAATAATCATTTTATATTGGGCGGGACTAGTGGGTAGTTTTGATTGTTATACAATGCAGATATAAAATTGGTAACAAATTTGCGCCAATATCAGAATGGATAGGAGGTGCTATCTTAACGCTACAAACTAGCAAACCTCTTGCATCACCCTTCATATCAATAGATTATAATCAGCCACTTCTGATTACTAGAGGAAAGAGAAATGATGTTCAAAGAAAACATTATTGACGCAATATTCCAAATAAAAACAGTTTTGACTAAAAGTCAGTGTTTTATCCCTTTATGCGTCAGTGGCCAACAACCCCCCGCTAAATCAGCCTCTGGAAAATACATCATCCGCATTAGTCAATTGGGTGATAATTCTCTCATTAATTTTGATACCAATAATTTTATACTAACGGTAACTAATGACAATTCGTCTTCTGAATCATTAAAGCAAAACAGACTAAACGATGCTGAATTGCTGGCAAAGCCACCGGTTGCTGCCAAGCGATTTGCCGACTCCACTGTCGAGCAAATGGCCGAATTGATTTTAGAATGGGCTGAGAAATAAAAGCATTAATATAAACGGCAATCTATAGCTATGGCGTGATCAGGCTGGGACGTGCTGCTTTTGTCTTCGCAATTTGAATAACCGGTATAGGCAAAAAAAACCCCTCCAAACAATCTGAAGGGGTTTAGTCAGTCAGCAATCCAGTAAATTGATTACTGCGTTTTTAAGCCGAAAGAATCGGCTGTCTCGCGAGCTACTTTAGACTCATCTTCCAGCAGTGCTTTAATCGACAGTCGAATACGACCACGATCATCCATTTCAATCGCTTTAACTTTAACCAGTTGGCCTTCTGTCAAATAATCGGCCACATTCTTGATGCGTTCATTCGCAATCTGCGAAATATGCACCAAGCCATCTTTGCCTGGCAGGATAGAAACGATGGCACCAACATTATTGTCCAGAATCTTAACCACGGTACCCTCATAGACCTTACCAACTTCTACTTCAACGGTAATTTCTTCAATTCGACGCTTGGCCGCTTCCGCACCTTCATTGCTAACCGAAGCAATCGTGATGGTACCGTCTTCCTCAATATTGATTTCGCACTCGGTTTCTTTGGTAATGGCACGAATGGTTTCACCACCTTTACCAATCACTTCACGAATTTTATCCGGGTTAATTTTCATCACGTACAGACGTGGAGCATGAGCCGACAGTTCCTGTGGACCATCAACCGTTTCGCTCATCAAACCAAGAATATGCACACGACCAGCCTTCGCCTGCTCTAAGGCAACTTGCATGATTTCTTTGGTAATACCTTGTACTTTGATATCCATTTGCAAGGCGGTAATACCGTTAGTGGTACCAGCGACTTTAAAGTCCATATCGCCCAAATGATCTTCGTCGCCCAGAATATCTGTCAGCACGGCAAAGCGATTCCCTTCCAGAATCAGACCCATGGCAATACCGGCAACCTGTGCCTTCAGCGGCACACCGGCGGAGAGCAATGACAGACATGCTCCGCACACGGAGGCCATCGAAGATGAACCATTGGATTCAGTGATTTCCGATACAACCCGCATCGAATAACCAAAGTCAGCTTCTGCAGGCAGCACCGCAACCAGAGCGCGCTTAGCCAAACGACCATGACCAATTTCACGACGTTTAGGCGGCCCCATACGACCTGCTTCACCCGTAGAGTAGGGAGGGAAGTTGTAATGCAGCATGAAACGTTCGGTGTACTCACCAGCTAGGGCATCAATTAACTGCTCATCCTGCTTGGTTCCTAATGTGGTAACCACTAATGCCTGAGTTTCACCGCGTGTAAACAGTGTCGAACCATGGGTGCGTGGCAATACACCGTTACGAATGCTGATTGGACGCACGGTACGGGTATCACGCCCGTCAATACGCGGTTCACCAGCCAGAATCTGGCCGCGTACTATTTCTGCTTCTAGGCCTTTGAAAATACCTTTGATCTCATTGACGCTTAAGGTATCTGTCTCTTCATTGATCAACGCGGCTTTTACGCTGTCCCACGCCTGGTTAATGGCAACAGTACGCGCTTGTTTTTGGCGCAGACGGAAGGCTTCGGCCAATTTGCTAGCAGCAAGCTCACGCACTTGCGCCTGGAGGGTTTCGTTAACAACAGGAGCAGCCCAGTCAAACATCACCGGATTGACTTCATCTGCCAACTCATTAATGGCCTTAATGGCTGCCTGCATCTGTTCGTGACCAAACACTACCGCGCCGAGCATCACCGCTTCGGGTAATTCTTTTGCTTCGGACTCAACCATCAGCACAGCACGTTCGGTACCGGCTACCACCAGGTCCATGTCTGAGCTACGCAATTCGGTTTTGGTCGGGTTCAGCACATACTCGCCATTAATATAAGCAACTCGCGCAGCACCGATCGGCCCAGCAAATGGCAAACCGGAAATGGCGAGAGCAGCAGAGGCGCCAATCATTGCCGGGATATCAGAGTCGACTTCAGGGTTTAGTGATAAAACCGTCGCGACAATCTGTACATCATGGTAGAAACCTTCGGGAAAAAGAGGGCGAATAGGACGATCAATCAAACGACTAGTGAGAATTTCTTTCTCAGATTGTTTGCCTTCGCGTTTGAAGAAGCCACCAGGGATGCGGCCTGCCGCGTAAGTACGTTCTAGATAATCAACGGTCAGTGGGAAAAAATCCTGACCGGGTTTGATGGATGAGCCCCCTACAACACTCACCAGTACCACGGTTTCATCGACAGAAACAACAATTGCGCCGGAGGCTTGGCGTGCAACTTCCCCAGTTTCTAGAGTGACGGTATGGCGACCATACTGAAATGATTTAGTAATTTTATTAAACACAGGGTTTCCCTATCTTTATATTCAGTGTTTCAAAAGTTCACAAGCCGGAAAAAACAACGGGAACCCCTAAAAATTCAGACCAAGTTCAGGATCGAAATTTCTAGAGGCTCCCCCCGTTGTCTCAATGATTAATAAAGACTTGTGCCACTGCCATTATGAAAAAGTCGCAGCATGCTGCGACTTTTTCAAAACTAAAATAGCTTATTTACGTAGACCTAAACGAGCAATAACTGCACGGTAGCTCTCTGCATCGGTACTCTTCAGGTAATCCAATAAACGACGACGACGGCTAACCAGTTTCAACAAACCACGGCGGCTATGGTGATCTTTGGTGTTGACTTTAAAATGCGGGGTCAAATCATTGATACGTGCGGTAAGTAAGGCAATCTGAACTTCAGAAGAACCGGTGTCGCCAGCCTGACGTTGAAAGTCTTTAACGATTTCGGCTTTTTGAGCTGCGCTCATAGTCATTTTTACTAACTCCAAACTATTAATAAGGGCTTTCAGGCCCGACAAGTGTAACAAGCCATATTTTTGATACAACCTAGCTACACTCCGTAAATTACTGCTATAAAGCTACTGCTTGTTCCGCCAAGAGCCTGATCGGATATAAACGAGCATCTGCCCTTACCTCACCCAGACCCAAGAACCTTCCAGACCCCAGATGGTAAACACGGAAGCGCGCTATTTTCTCACACTTTTCCGTAAAACGCACGGCTTGGCCCTGCATGAATTTGGCTACCATTGCTTCTGTCAGACTCATCGCAGGAAGATGTTGCACCAAGACGTCGGCCGGCATCAGCAACGCTTCACGATCCTGCATGGGCAGTGTTTCTAGATCGGCTAGAGCATGAGACTGCTCCAGCATAAAACCTGCCGTTGCAGTACGGCGTAAATTAATTAAATGGGCTCCACAGCCCAAGGCTTCACCAATATCTTCGGCCAGAGTGCGGATATAGCTTCCTTTGCTGCAACGCACGTCCACTACCGCAACATCCCCCTCCAGGCTTAGCAACTCAAGCCGATGAATCGTGATCGTCCGTGCTTCACGCGGAATTTCAATCCCGGCGCGAGCATATTCATACAAAGCCTTACCTTGGTGTTTCAACGCAGAGTACATGGGGGGAAGCTGGCTGATCTCACCTCGAAAACGCTGCAACACTGCCAATAGTGTTTCTTGATCAACGTTCACTTTGCGTTGTAATAACACATCACCTTCAATATCACCGGTAGTGGTAGTCACGCCAAGCTTAATCGTCGCGCGATAGGCCTTGTCCGCATCCAGCAGATAAGAGGAAAACTTGGTCGCTTCTCCCAGGCAAATCGGTAACAGGCCAGTAGCTAAGGGATCCAATACTCCAGTGTGTCCTGCTTTGACGGCATTAAGCAGCCAGCGTACTTTCTGCAATGCAGCATTACTGGAAATATCATAGGGCTTATCCAGCAATAGAACCCCATCAATGCGGCGCCGATTGCTACGCGGCTTACTCATTCCTGCCCGTCCTTATCATCACCCTTTTCTTCGATCGATGATGCATTGCCAAACTTCTCGGCATCTTCACGTGCCACCTGTTTAATCAAACTGGTCATATGCATGCCATGCACGACCGACTCATCGTAAACAAAATGCAGCTGTGGCGTGGTATAGATTTTGATACAACGCCCCAACTCCGAACGCAGAAAACCCGATGAGTGCTCCAGCGCTTGCTGAGTTGACTCACGACTAGTTTCATCCATTACCGTATAAAACACTTTGGCGTGCGAATAGTCACGCGTCACTTCTACCGCAGTAATGGTCACCCATCCCACTCGAGGATCTTTTAATCCGGTTCTGATCAACTCCGCCAGTTCTCTTTGAATCTGTTCCGCGATGCGATCAGAACGAGAGAAACCTTTTTTGGCTTTTGCCATATCATTTCACCCAGTCCGTCATTGACAGCAACAACACTTTTTAACCACCACACCATATAAAAAAGGCGAGTGCCTGTTGACCTTAAGATCGACGGACACTCGCCTTACCACGTAATACCTATAGAGTACGCGCAACCTCTACAATTTCAAATGCTTCTAGCTGATCACCTTCTTGGATGTCATTAAAGTTTTTCAGCATTAGACCGCACTCGTAGCCTTGCTTCACTTCCTTAACATCATCTTTGAAACGCTTCAATGATTCCAATTCACCTGTATGAACCACGACATGGTTGCGGATTAATCTCACTGAGGCAGTACGTTTGATCATGCCATCTGTAACCATACAGCCAGCGATATTGCCCACTTTAGACACAGAAATAACCTGACGAATCTCCACTGTGCCCAAAATTTGCTCTTTCTTCTCTGGAGCCAGCATACCGGAGAGAGCAGCTTTCACTTCATCTACAGCATCATAAATAATGCCATAGTAACGAATGTCTACACCCTCGCTCTCAGCCAGTTTACGGGCAGCAGCATCAGAGCGGGTATTAAAACCAATGACAATCGCCTTCGATGCAATAGCCAGGTTGATATCGGATTCCGAAATTCCCCCAACACCGGAGTGCAGAATACTGACTCGTACTTCCTCGGTAGACAGCTTTTGCAAGCTACCAGCCAAAGCCTCGTAAGAACCCTGAACATCTGCTTTGATAATCAGGGATAGTGTCTGGACTTCTCCCTCAGCCATCTGAGCAAACATATTTTCCAGTTTTGCTGCCTGCTGCTTGGCTAGACGCACATCGCGGAACTTACCAGCACGGAACAAAGCAATTTCGCGAGCTTTTTTCTCGTCCGTTAAGACCATTGCGTCTTCGCCTGCCTGTGGCACATCAGAAAGACCTAGAATCTCAACCGGAATAGCTGGGCCAGCAGCGTCGATTGCCTCACCATTCTCATCGATCATGGCACGTACACGACCAAATGCGGTACCCGCCAGCACGACATCGCCCTTACGTAAAGTACCGGACTGAACCAGCAAAGTTGCTACCGCGCCACGCCCCTTATCCAAACGGGCTTCAACAATAATGCCTTTAGCAGGAGAGTCCACTGGAGCCTTCAGTTCCAATAACTCAGCTTGCAACAGAATAGCTTCCAACAAAGCATCAATATTCAAACCTTGTTTGGCGGACACCTCAACAAACTGTGTATCCCCACCCCAGTCTTCTGGAACGACTTCATGAGAGACCAACTCTTGGCGAATACGCTCTATATTGGCACCAAGCTTATCAATCTTATTGATAGCAACCACGATAGGTACTTTTGCAGCCTTAGCATGATTAATCGCTTCAATAGTTTGAGGCATCACGCCGTCATCGGCAGCCACAACCAGGACAACAATATCGGTAGCTTTAGCACCACGCGCCCGCATTGCAGTAAACGCTTCATGTCCTGGGGTATCCAGAAAGGTAACCATGCCACGAGGGGTACGCACATGATAAGCACCAATGTGCTGGGTAATACCACCTGCCTCGCCTGAAGCGACTTTGGCACGGCGAATGTAATCCAACAGCGAAGTCTTACCATGATCAACGTGCCCCATCACCGTTACAACAGGTGAGCGTGGCAGTTCTACATGTTCGACAGTTTCAACGCTACCACTCAATTCCAGGTATGCCTCTGGATCATCAGCTTGTGCAGCTTTGGGCTTGTGACCCATCTCTTCCACAACAATAATGGCGGTTTCTTGATCTAGCACCTGATTAATGGTCACCATCATGCCCATTTTCATCAACGCTTTAATCACTTCTACGCCTTTGACGGCCATTCTATGTGCCAGATCAGCTACCGAGATCGTTTCCGGAACTAAAACCTCATGAATGATAGGTTCGGTAGGAGCTTGGAAAGCGTGCTGATTATTACTGTGTTTATTGCGATTTTTGCCGCCGCCACGAGTTTTCCAATCGCTACCAGCATCACCACCCTTGGTCTTGAGACCTCGCCCGCCTTTTTTACCCTCATCCCAACGATCAGCACCCTTCTTGCCTTTTTTATTATCACTAGGTCGGTTAGCTGCTGGGCCAGGCGCACTCTGCGGAGCCGCACCAGTGGCGGGACGAGGTGCGCGATTATCGGTACCGGCAGGTCGTGGGCCACGATTATCCCCGGCGGGACGTTGACCAGGCGCCCCAGTACGAGCACCCTGATTAGCAGCGCCGGCTGGACGCTGACCCTGATTAGCTGGACGGGATGTCCCTCTATTGGCATCATTGCCACTAGGGCGACGATCATCACGACGCGGTTCATTGGCACGAGGCGTAGCAGGACGCGCTTCTACAGGCGCCGCAGCGACTTCTGCAACAACGACTGGAGGCGGAGGAGGTAGAGAGGCTTGCAACTGTGCCTGACGCGCATTCTGACGACGCTCTTCCCGTTCAACTTTTTCGCGCATCAATGCTTCTTGGCGGACACGGAAAGCAGCTTGCCGCTTATTTTCCGCCTCACGAAAAGCGATTTCCTCTGTTGTCAGAATCGATGCCACCGTTGGACGAGCTTCGACAGGTGCAACAACCGAAACGGGCTTATCTTCCACCTTGGCTACTGAAGCGAGAGGTTCTGATTTACTTACCACCACAGGCTCAACAACAGGAACAGCAGGTGCTGCGGGGACAGCAACAACTGCTGCCTCCTCTTTAACCAATTGAGCTTTAGGCGTCTCAACCACTATCGCAGGAGCAACATGCACAGGAGCATCATCTGGTCGTGCCACTACCCGTCGCTTACGAGTTTCGACTTTGACTGTACTACCTCCAGCACCCTTGACCTCACTGGTAGACTTACGAGTCAGTGTGATCTTCGATTCATCATCACGTGCCCCATGTGAGCGCTTGAGGTAATCCAGCAACTGAGACTTGTCTTGCTCCGATAACACCTCGTCCGGCGACCGCTTACTCACACCGGCCGCTTTTAGCTGCTCGAGCAAACGCTCAGGTGTAAGTTTTAACTCATTCGCAAACTGTTTTACATTCACAACCATGCGTCTTCCCAAATTCCGTAAGTACTTCCCGAAAAAGCCTTACTGGTTAAACCAGTGCTCACGCGCCTTCATAATAATCGAGCGTGCAGCTTCCGCTTCTATACCGGTCATGTCTACCAGATCATCCACGGCCAAATCAGCCAAGTCATCCCGGGTTATCACGCCACCATCAGCCAACTTGCGAACCAGTTCAGCATCCAGGCCTTCGATATCTCGCAGATCATCGGAAACGCTTTCTACTTTTTCTTCGGACGCAATCGCCTGAGTCAGCAGTGCATCGCGTGCACGGCTGCGCAGCTCATTGACCAGCTCCTCATCAAAACCTTCAATTTCCAACATTTCTGCAATAGGTACATAAGCAATTTCTTCTAGCTCCGCAAAACCTTCTTGTACCAGCAGATTCGCAGTTGCCTCATCTACCTTTAATGCACTAACAAAAAGATTACGCAATGTAGCGTCTTCCGCCTGATGCTTTTCTTCAGCCTCACCCACCGTCATGATATTCAGGTACCAACCAGTCAGTTCCGCAGCAAGCTTCACGTTTTGTCCATTACGCCCAATAGCTAAAGCCAATTGCTCTTCTTCAACGACAACATCCATGCGATGATTATCTTCATCCACCATGATGCGCGTCACCTCTGCCGGCGACAGAGCATTGATAACAAACTGCGCTGGCTCAGGTGCCCACAACACAATATCAACACGCTCCCCTGCAAGTTCCTGGCTTACTGCTTGCACACGCGAGCCACGCATACCAATACAGGTACCCTGCGGGTCAATACGTCCATCATTAGCCTTGACGGCGATCTTGGCACGCATGCCAGCATCACGAACGGCAGCTTTGATCTCCAGCATACCTTCGTCAATTTCTGGAACTTCCAACTCAAACAATTTCACTAGAAACTCATACGAAGTCCTAGATAAGATCAACTGTGGTCCACGCCCCTGACGATCTATCCGCAGCAAAAAGGCCTTGACTCTATCACCAACCCTCAGATTTTCCTTTGGAATCATCTGATCTCGCGGCAACATAGCTTCCAACTTGCCACACTCGACAATAGCATTACCACGCTCCATGCGTTTAATTGTCCCAGTGACCAGATGTTCACGGCGCTGCAAGAACTCATTCAATAATTGTTCACGCTCAGCGTCACGAATACGCTGCAAAATAACCTGCTTCGCAGTTTGTGCACCAATACGACCAAACTCCACCGCCTCCATCGACTCCTCGACAAACGCACCGAGTTCGATTCGCGGATCGCGTTCACGCGCGTCCACTAAACCAATTTCCTTGCTTTCGGACTCCAACAACTCGTCTTCTACGACCAACCAGCGACGGAAAGTCTGGTATATCCCGGTATGGCGGTCTATTTCGACACGCACATCCATTTCGTCATCGGTAAGCTTCTTTTTAGTTGCCGAAGCAAGTGCCATTTCAAGTGCGGAAAAGACCACATCTTTGCTGACATTTTTTTCGCTTGCCAAGGCATCCACCAGCAACAAAATCTCGCGACTCATTCATTCCTCTCCGAATTTTTGTCTTTATGCGGGGCATTATGATTATCCAACCATCAAAATTCAGGCTCTAACCTAGCCTTATCGATATTGGCAAATGGAATGACCACTACGCGACCATCTACTTCCAACTGCACCGAGCCTTCTTGAACCCCAACAAGCCGGCCCATGAATTTTTTCTGCTGCTCAATTGGTGCGCGCGTCTTAATCTTGGCAAGCTGCCCCGAAAAACGGATAAAATCGGCCTCTTTTTTTAATGGCCGATCCAAACCTGGAGATGAGACTTCCAGCCGCTCATAATTAACGTTTTCTACCATGAACAGCCGAGTAAAATGATTACTCACCAGCACACAGTCCTCAACAGTAACACCACCAGGCTTGTCAATAAACAAGCGCAGACCCCCACCTGGACTCACTTCAAAGTCAACCAGCTCATAGCCTAGGCCCGGCAATGTATTTTCCAGCAGCAAACGTACGTCCATTGCTCATTTCCACAAATAAAAAATGGGCGAAACGCCCATCCCTAAACGCTCTGATTGTAACTCACTTCGGGCCAAAAAGAAAACCAAGATACCTTTCCATTGATTACGCACTCACCTAGAAACATGCCATGGTGCTTTGCTGCTCTCGCCAGTTACGGTAGATTACCTAGTAAGGCACGGAAGTATAGACATCAGACCCCTGCACAACATGAACTAAAAAGAATCAATAGCTAAACAATACCAACCCAGCAGACACTTACCAAGAGAAAGCATGCATGGAAAAACTGTGGCTTAAAAACTATCAAGCAGGCGTCGATCAGGAAATTGATATCGAACAGTTCCAATCGCTTACCGAAATGTTCGACCTCAGCATCAAAACCTTTCAGAATCGTCCCGCCTTAGCCTGCATGGGTAAAGAACTAAACTATCAACAGCTTGACACTCTCTCTGCTCACTTCGCTTCTTATCTGCAAAACCAGCTAAAACTACGCAGAGGGGATCGTGTCGCCGTTATGATGCCTAATTTATTGCAATACCCCATTGTCGTTTTTGGTGCATTGCGTGCCGGCTGCACCATCGTCAATGTCAATCCTTTATATACACCACGCGAACTAGAGTACCAATTAAATGACTCCGGCGCAGAAACCATTATCATTCTAGAGAATTTTGCCAATGTACTGGAAAAAGTCCTGCCGCGTACGCAGGTGAGGAATATCATTGTCGCCAGTCTTGGTGATCTGCTAGGCTTTCCCAAACAACAAATTGTTAACTTCGTCGTACGCAAAATCAAAAAGCTCGTTCCGGCTTGGCAGTTTGCTCAATTCAGTTTATTCAATGACGCCCTGAAGCAAGGAGCAAAACAAAGCTATAACCATGTCGACACCAACCATGATGATATCGCTTTTCTACAATACACCGGCGGTACTACCGGCACTCCTAAAGCCGCCATGCTGTTGCATAAGAACATTATTGCCAATATGTTGCAGGCCAGTGCCTGGGTAAAACCCTGCTTACGAGAAGGCCAGGAAATCATCGTCACCGCGTTGCCGCTGTATCATATCTTTTCACTAACTGCCAATCTGATGCTGTTCACCAAGATAGGGGCTTTAAATGTTCTTATCCCCAACCCACGCGACATCGCGGGCTTCATCAAAGAGATGCGCAAATATCCGGTTAGCTGCCTCACTGGGGTCAATACCCTCTTTAATGCTCTGCTCAATCACCCAGACTTTGCCATACTCGATTTTTCTACTTGGCGCATGACTCTGGGGGGAGGTATGGCAGTACAAAAAACGGTAGCCGATAAATGGAAACAACTTACCGGCACCACGTTGATCGAAGCTTATGGCCTCACCGAAACCAGCCCTGCCGCCTGTATCAACCCAATGAATTTAGCAAACTACAATGGTACCATCGGCCTCCCCATCCCCTCCACCGATATCGAATTGCGTGATAGTGATGGCAAACCAGTTGCCCAAGGAGAACAGGGTGAGCTCTGCATTCGTGGCCCACAGGTAATGAAAGGCTATTGGAACCGCCCAGATGAAACCGCTAAGGTGTTAGATGAACAAGGTTTTTTAGCAACGGGTGACATCGCGGTTTTAGGTGAGGATGGCTTTGTCAAATTGGTAGATCGCAAGAAAGACATGATTTTGGTTTCTGGCTTCAATGTTTATCCGAATGAAATTGAAGATGTAATTGCCAGCCACCCGGATGTGCTGGAAGTCGCTTGTGTCGGCGTTCCTGATGACAAATCAGGGGAAGCGGTAAAAGTCTTTATCGTGAAGAAGAATACCGCACTTAGCGAACAAGCCATCTTGCACTATTGTCGCGAAAAACTGACGGCTTACAAAGTGCCTAAGTTGATAGAGTTTCGCAGCGAATTGCCTAAAACCAATGTAGGCAAGATCTTGCGTCGCGCACTGCGCGAATAGCCATGAAACCAAGCCAGCGGCGGATTCATTCCGCCTAAAGTTTAAAATTCAGCGCCGGGTAGCACTAAACTAAAATCACTCTCTAACCGCTGCGAGAACACCGCCATGCTAATGCTGCCATTTTTTAAACTGATGGCCGACAAACGGGCCAGTGACTTATTCTTCACCAGCTTTTCACCCCCCATGATTAAACTAAACGGCAGCATGCAGCCGGTTAATGACAAGCCACTGAGTGCCGACATGGTCAAGCAATTAGCGTATAGCTTGATGAACGAGGAAGAAGTCGCCCGATTCGAAGCTGAGCGCGAAATGAATCTAGGCTGCCCGGTAGCCGGTCTAGGCAGTTATCGCATCAATATTTTTTGGCAACGTGGTTCGGTAGGCATGGTGGTACGTTACATCCTGCCCAACATCCCCTCTTTGGAAAATCTGCAACTTCCCGCGCTACTCAGTGAATTAATCCAGGCAAAACGGGGACTAATTCTGGTGGTGGGCTCCACCGGCTCCGGTAAAAGCTCCACCGTGGCCGCCATGCTACAAACACGTAACCAAACTATGAGTGGGCACATTCTCACGGTAGAAGACCCGATAGAGTTTCTCTACCGCCATGAGAAATCCATCATCAACCAGCGCGAAGTCGGTTTCGACACCCTCTCCTATGCGCATGCACTGAAAAACGCCATGCGAGAAGCGCCGGATGTGCTGATGCTAGGAGAGATTCGTGATCCGGAAACACTCACCCATGCCATTACCTACGCTCAGTCAGGTCACTTATGCATCTCTACACTGCACGGCAACAATAGCTACCATATGCTGAACCGAGTAATCAATTTCTTCCCGCCGGAAAGCCGTACCTCGCTACTGATGGACTTATCTGCCTCACTACGTGCAGTCATCTCGCAACGCTTGATCCCTACCCTGAGCGGCAGCCGCGTGCCTGCGATAGAAATTCTGCTCAATAGTACCCGTATTGCCGAACTGATACGCACCGGTGAAATTGATAAGATCAAGGAAGCCATTGAAAACAGCATGAGTGATGGCTCACAAACTTTTGAACAAGCACTGTTCCGCCTGTACAAAGATGGCCAAATCAGCCTGGATGAAGCCTTGAAAAATGCCGACTCACCCACCAATTTATACTGGCTGATCAATCAGGCCAAAGACAGCGACAAAAACAACCCCATCGGCGGAGACAATTCCGCCAGTTTTGATGATATTAAATTAGACCTATAAGCACATAGATGATTACTCTTTACGGCATACCCAATTGCAGCACCGTCAAAAAAGCCCGCCAGTGGCTCAGTGACCAGAACTTAAACTACACTTTCCATGACTTCAAAAAACAAGGTATTGATGCAGCTAGCCTCACTCATTGGATAGATGCTATCGGCCTGGACAAGCTGATCAACCGGCAAGGCACTACTTGGCGAGGATTAAGCGATGAACTAAAAAACCAAGCCACGCAAATCAACAGCGCCATCCTCTTGATGCAAAACCATAGCTCCATCATTAAACGGCCCGTACTGCTGGTGAATGGCCAGATTAGTGTCGGTTTTAACGCAATCGAATGGGCAGAACGCTTACTCAAGTAAAAATCATCACCACAATCTAACGCTGCGTCAGCGACGCAAGTAGGCTAAGGGGATCAGTAAGCGCATGGCAACGCAGCAAGCGGATGCCTGTCAGTCATTCTTAGCAACAAAGCTCTATCCTGCTAACAAAAGCTCGAAGAGCCCCTAACCGGCTCAAACAATGCAGATGATAGGACAAGGAGTCGCAACGCTGGATCAGGCGTTTTATTAGCGGCTCTTAGAATAGTCAGGTATATATGATTTGCCGCAAGCAGTGTCATAATTGACCATCTAAAAATGCTGTTACCCACTTCATTTACTGCAAATCAGCTAAAGCCTATCTGCCATGCTCACTATACAACGCTCTTCCTTCTTCTCCCCCAAAATAATTTCTAATTATTTTTTTTCGATCTTCATACTATTTGCCAACCCAGTTTATGCGGCAACTACGATCAATCCGCAGCAATTAACTATCGGCATTGATCTAACTTATGCTCCCTATGCCTATTTAGACAAAGGCCAGGCCAGTGGTTTCGACCCTGATTTTATGCGTCTGATCGCAGAAAAAATGGGTAAGCAGGCCATCTTTAAAGACACACGGATTGAGAACATTATTATTGGTTTAAATGCCAAACATTATGATGTAGTAGCATCCGCGCTATACGTTAATCCACAACGTGCCAAACAGGTAGATTTTTTGCCTTACTTACAAACTGGGGGCGTACTAGTGGTAAGAGGAGATGACTCTTTTCGACCACAAACGCTAGAAGAATTATGTGGCAAGCGCATTTCCTCAATGAAGGGCGCCTCGTGGATTAGCCGCCTGAATGCCATCTCGAACACCTACTGCCTGCCAAAAGGTTTTGGCGCCATTGAGGTCAAAGAGTTTCCCAGTGCACCAGAAGCCGCACAAGCCTTGCTATCCAAAGGAGTTGACGTACAGTATGAAGATGCCGCTGTCGCTAAAATGGTCATCGACGCACTGGGTGGCCGCCTAGCTATCAGCACTAAGCAAATGCTAGACCCAGTCTTAATCGGCTTGGCCTTTGATAAAAATAATACTGCACTCAAACAGCAAATTACCGAGCTTTTTGCAGAAGTCCGCGCCAGCGGCGAATACGCTAAACTATTGCAAAAATATAACCTAGCCTACCCTCAACCCGAATTATTAGAAAGTAATGCCGCATCACTTAGCTCAGCCGCTAATGTGGGCATCAGCGGATTTAACTGGGCTTATCTTGCTGGTTTATTTATTAAAAAAGAATTCTGGCAAGCCACAGTGACTGTGATAAAGCTCAGCACATTTACCTGGGTTTTGGCAGTTATTTTCGGCTTTTTCCTCGCACTGGCCCATCGATCTCAAAACCAGATGCTACAGAAAATAGCAAAGGCTTATATCTGGTTTTTCCGTAGCCTACCGTTATTAGTCTTATTAATTTTTATTTATAACCTGCCGCAAGCTTGGCCTAGTAGTGCGCTATTACTCTCCAGCCCATTTATTGCTGGCCTCATTGCCTTAACACTGAGTGAATCTGCTTATATTGCCGAAATTCATCGCGGAGCACTGCAAGCGGTACCAAAAGGACAAATCGAAGCAGGCAAAGCATTAGGGATTTCTTTTTTTGGCATTCAACGACTCATTATTATTCCTCAGGCATTACGAGTCGCCCTACCAACCTTAGCTAATCAGTTCGTTACTATTGTTAAATTGACCTCTTTAGTTTCAGTCATTTCCTTAACTGAAATATTATTAGTGGGTCAGCAACTATATACCCGCAATTTTTTAGTGATCGAAACTCTAATCGCTGTTGCTTTTTACTATGTGCTGATAGTATCTTTAATCACTTATTTATTAAAAAAATGGGAGCAGCATCTGGATGTGAGCAAGCAATTAAAACCTAAATTTATTGCCCAAGCACCATTACAAGCATTGAATAAATCCAGTGCAATATCCACCAGAAAAAATAGTGGATACGCCTTACAAATCAAACACGCTCATAAAAAATTTGGCGAAACCGCCGTGTTAAAAAATATTAATTTGGATATCAAATGGGGAGAGGTTACTTGTATTATTGGCCCCTCTGGCTCAGGTAAAACAACATTAATTCGTAGCATTAACGGTTTGGAAGTATTAGATCAGGGTGAAATTTACTTACAGGGTGAGCGCTTTCTTGCTGGCAAAAATGAAGCTCACCCCATTAGTCATCACGATGTTCTTAATAAAATTGTGCACATCGGCATGGTATTTCAGAGCTTTAACCTGTTCCCGCATAAAACCGTGCAGGAAAACGTGATGCTGGCACCGCTGTATCACCACAGTAGTAATAAAGTGGAAATACAGGCACGCGCACTCGCCATTTTAGATAAAGTGGGTTTACTAGCATTGGCCAATCAATACCCACACCAGCTTTCTGGTGGACAACAACAACGTGTCGCCATTGCTCGCGCCTTAATCATGCAGCCGGCCATTATTCTGTTTGATGAGCCTACTTCGGCCTTAGACCCAGAATTAGTCAATGATGTGCTACTGGTGATAGAAGAGTTGGCTAAGGAAGGGATGACTATGCTGATAGTCACACACGAAATGAAATTTGCTTTCCGGGTATCCGATAGAATTATTTTTATGGAGAACGGCAGTATTGTGCATGATGCGGCACCCGAGCAATTACAACAAAGTCATGACTCACGTTTAGCTCGCTTCCTGGATCCGGTTAATCACTAATGAATTATTTAGTTCTACTCTTTATTTAGGATAATTTAATGAACGATGAACAAAGAAACGAAATCGGCATTCTGCAACGCCGCCGCATCGAGGCAGAGATTATCAAGCCTATTTATGAAATCATGAAACGTGAGCTGGGTATTGAAAAAGCCCAAGCCATTATAGAAGAAGCCATTACCGAAACAGCCGTAAATACGGGCAAACAGTTTGCGGCACAGGAATCAGCACCTACCAGCATAGCAAGCTTTGTTTCCTTACAATACTTATGGGAAAAAGACGATGCCCTGCAAATTGAGGTACTGGCTAATAATGCCGAGAATTATGATTACAATGTCAAACGCTGCCGTTATGCCGAAATGTATCAGGAGTTAGGTTTGGCAGAAATCGGCTTTTTATTGTCTTGCAACCGAGATAGCAAATTTATTGAGGGTTACGCTCCTCATATTCAACTGGAACGGCCACACACCATTATGAATGGCGACGGGTTCTGTGATTTTCGTTACCACAAACAAACAAAATAGGCAGGGCCGCAGATGACACAAGCCATACAAATTAACTCGCAACGCTTGCTTCAATGGAGCAAAGATTTTGCCGCAATTGGTGCGACGGCTAAAGGTGGGGTCACTCGCCTAGCACTGACCGATGTAGATAAGCAGGCACGCGATTTGTTTGTGCAACTAGCGCAAGCCGCTGGCTGTAGCATCAAAATTGATGCTATCGGCAATATTTTTGCCAGGCGCGCCGGTCGCCACCCCGACAACAAGCCCGTACTCACCGGCTCCCATGGCGACAGTCAACCGCAGGGCGGCCGCTTTGATGGTATTTACGGCGTGCTGGCTGGCCTGGAAGTGCTGTATACCCTAAATGACCACCAGATCAGTACTGAACATCCGATTGACCTGGTGATGTGGACGAACGAAGAAGGCTCCCGTTTTGCTCCCGCTTTAATTGGCTCCAGCGTCTTTATTGGGCAGACAGCATTAGCAGAAGCGCTGGCCACTTGCGATAGTGACGGTCACAGTATGGCTCAGGAGTTGGAACGTATTGGCTATGCCGGCCGTGACGACTTCAGTCAGTACACCATCCATGCCTCGCTGGAAGTGCATATCGAGCAAGGCCCAGTATTAGAAAACCGGCACAAGACAATTGGCGCCGTCACTGGTGCTTTAGGACAAAAATGGTATGAAATCCGCTTCACCGGCATGGCGGCTCATGCCGGCACAACACCGATGGATGCCCGCCAAGATGCCTTGCTAGGTTTGGCGCGGGCAGTCGATCAGATCAATGCTATCGGCTTAGCTGAGATGCCAGACGGGCGCGCAACAGTTGGCATGGTAAGAATTGGCCCGAATTCACGTAATGTCGTGCCAGCAGAAGCTTTTTTCAGTGTCGAATTTCGCCACTCCTCTGCGGCGGCACTGGAACGGATGGATGGTGCACTACGTCAAGCAGTGGCAAATATTGCCAGCGAATTACAACTCGAATATCAACTTGACACGCTAATGTCGCTAGCACCTATCCATTTCAACCAGCACTGTGTTGAGGTCGTTCGCAGCAGTGCCGAGCAGTTGGGTTACAGTCAGCAAGATATTGTTTCCGGTGCCGGGCATGATTCCTGCAATATCAGTAAAGTCGCGCCCACTGCGATGATTTTCATTCCCTGCATCAAGGGCATCAGCCATAACGAGCTAGAAGACATCACCCCTGAGTGGTCTGAGGCCGGCGCCAATGTACTACTGCATAGCCTATTAAAACTTGCGAATACTAGCGATTAGCCTCACCGGAAAACAGGCTGTTTTCAGTAAAATTGGCGATGTGGCAGCTAAGCTGTGCAATGAGCTAATCTAGGTAATGGACTAGCTCATTGTGCTTGATTGCACCCAGCACGCAGTGCTTACAAGCTTAAATCACTCAGACTTGGGTGATCATCAGGACGTCGGCCAAGCTCCCAAAAGAATAACCTACCTGATTCTTTAATCGGTAAATCATTAATACTGGCAAAACGCCTCACCATCAGGCCGTTCTCATTAAACTCCCAATTTTCGTTGCCATAGCTGCGCTGCCAGTTACCCGCGTCATCATGACACTCATACGCAAATCTGACTGCGATTCTATTGTCAGAATAGGCCCACAATTCCTTAATCAGACGGTAATCTAACTCTTTAGCCCACTTGCGAACCAACATCGCCTTAGCTTGCTCCCGCCCTCTGGGGAACTCCGCCCGGTTTCTCCAAATCGTATCTAGGCTATAGGCCAAGGACACCTTCTCCGCATCACGCGTATTCCAAGCATCTTCCGCTAGTCTAACTTTCTGAATAGCAGTCTCTCTCGTAAAAGGTGGGAGGGGTAGTTTTATTTCCATACTTAAAACCTTTCTAATGAAGAGCAATAACGTTAGAGAAGCGCTACTTATAGCCAAACGAACAATGGGCTGCCGATTCTGACATAGGCGCCATAAGGTCAACCGACACACGATAAGCAGTAATTGACATAGCTGCAGCCCAGTATGTAACATAAGAATGTAACTTTCATTTATAAAAAAAGAGGTTACATAACAAAAAGAAACCCGTCAACAACAATTTAAAAGGTTACTATTTGCTTCTAGTACTTACCGCCCATGACAACTGAAACCAAATCACCTATTCCCATTTTTATTGCAGACGATGTTGCATTAGACTTTCTCAACACTTCCTTCGGAGTAGGCCAACAACACACGGAATGCTTAGCATCGGATGCTCGGATTCTTGAATGGTTAAGCTTGGCCAATCTTCCGTTATTAACGGCGGATCTGAAATGGCCGCCCGGTAGTTTGCAGCAAGCAGCCCTCGCTTTACGCGACACGGCACTGGCTCTGGTGCAACAGCGCCAACTCAATCTGCCAGGAGACCCCACCTCATTAAACCAAATTCTCAAACTCGGCCAACTACATCAAGAACTGGTTTGGGAGCAGGATCAACAGCCCCGCTGCGTCTGGCATAGCCAAACTGATCGGGTAGAGGGACTGTTGCTGCCTGTGGCACAAGCCATTGCCACGCTGCTAGCGGAAGGTGATTTCAGATTGGTACGTCAGTGTGAAAGCACAGAATGTACGCTTTGGTTTTATGATAGAACCAAGTCACATCGCCGCCGCTGGTGCAGTATGGCGCAATGTGGTAACCGCATGAAGGTGGCAGCGTTTCGGGCACGCCAGAAGATGAAGTAAGGGAACGCGACAACGAACAGCAATCTGCAAAACCAGCTTGCTCAAACTCGCCCACGCTAGCTGCTAGCGCGTTCAATCAATTCAAAGCCCAGGTCCAACTGCACTGCTTGACGGTGTACTTCAGTGGCCGCTACCTGTGTCAGCAGGTGCTCAATCACCTTCTCACCAATCGCAGCACTCGGCGGGCGGGCAGTAGTCAGGCCAGGTTGTGCCACTTGCGCATAAGGCAGGTCACCAAAACCCACCACGGCGAGTTGTCGAGGGATTTCTATGCCCAGCCGCTGTGCTTCAAATAACATCCCCAAGGCCAGTACATCATTAGAACAACAGATACCATCAACCTGCTGATGCTGGGCCAACAACTCGCGTAATGCCATCGCCCCACCAACCGGCGTCGCCGCATCCGGCAGATCAATCACTAGCAAAGGTTCAGCATCGACTTGCTGTAGAAAATCACGGCAACCTTGTGCCCGTTGTGCAGCCCGATAATCCTGCCCTAACTTAGCGCCGACAAAAGCCAGCCGTCGTCTGCCACGCAAATATAAATGTCGCGCCAAGGTTTCCCCTACTGCACGATGCGAGAAACCAACTTGTAAATCAAATGGCTGTGGGCCTAACTCCCACATTTCCGCTACCGGCAGTCTGGCCTGTGTCAGTAACTGTCGGCAGGCCGCACTGTGATGCAAACCTGTCAGCACCAAGGCCGCTGGTGACCAGGCTAAAAAAGTCTGTGCCAGTTCCTGTTCTTTACGAATGTCGTAGCCGCTATCTCCCAACAACAACTGATAGCCGTTCTGTTCCAAAACTCGCTGCATTGCACTCACCGTGGCAGCAAAAAACGCATTCGCCAGGGAAGGGACAATCACGGCTACGGCACGCGTATGCGCTGCAGCCAAGCTACCGGCAAGCAAATTGGGGACATAGTTCAAGTCTTTGATTGCAGCGGCAATACGCGGGGCCAATTTGGCAGAGACTCGCTCAGGATGGCGTAAAAACAGGGACACACTGCTAGCAGAGACTTGCGCGTAACGAGCCACCTCCTCCATCGTCACCCGCTCGGTACCACGACGGCTACTACGAGCTAAAAACGGTGTGGAATCAATAGAATCAGGCTGACTAGGCATGAGCAAATGAGATAATGAAAGCAGGAATACTAGCACCGAACACCATAAAAAACTTATTCGAAATACGTTTTTGGTGCATAAGCCAGCAGACAAACGCATTAATACTGGTATAAAACAGGTAAAATTCGCCGATTACCCATATAAACTATGTTTTTGCCATTAATAAGGGAGAGTCTGGCATGAAAAAGCGGGAAGGTTCAACACAAGGCTACGCAGCGCGGGTGCTGCAGTTCATCGCCAGTATCACGATGGCAGCATCACTACAGGCCGCCTCACCACAAGTACCATTACAAGATCAGAAAGCTGCCAACCTGGGTTTGCGCCCACCTATCATGGGCCATACTGCTGCCGTTTCAACGGGCGACCCATTAGTGACAGCTGCGGCCATGCGCATTCTGCTGCAAGGAGGAAATGCCTTTGATGCCGGTGTTGCTGCACTGCTGGCAGGCGGTGTGCTCGAACAAGATGTGTACAGTTTGGGTGGCGAAGCACTGATACTGGTCTATCCAGTGGCAGAATCCAAAGTCACTTCCGTGGTAGGGCAAGGCTGGGCACCGCGTGCGGTGGACGTTGATTGGTATCTGTCACGCAACAAAACGCTGCAGGGAGAAGGGCTAGACCCGGCCGTGGTACCTGGCGCATTGCATGCTGCACTGACTGTACTAGAACGCTGGGGGACGATGAGCTTGGAACAGGTTGCCACACCTGCGATCGAATATGCCGAAAACGGCTTCCCTCTACGACCAAGCACTGCGCGCACCATTGCCGCGCAATCAAAGCTGTTTGAACGCTGGCCAGGCAATACAGCTTACTGGTCTAAGCCGGATGGCACACCCTACAAAACCGGCGAAACAATCAAGCTGGCAGCCACCGCACAAACCCTGCGCCGCATGGTTGCCGCCGAACAGGCAGCCAAGGCAAAAGGACGGGCCGCCGGGATCGTCGCGGCGCGTGATCGTTTCTACAAAGGTGATATCGCCAAAGAAATGGTCGCTTTCCTGCGGCAACATGACGCGCCGTTTGATGAGCGCGACTTCTCCGAATTCTACGCCCGCATCGAAGAGCCGAGCAGTACCACTTATCGCGGCTATACCATCTACAAACATGGCTTTGGTAGCCAGGGGCCGGTACTACTGCAAACGCTCAACATCCTCGAACAGTTTGACCTAAAAGCGATGGGCTTCGGCAGCGCCAACTATCTGCACACCATTGTTGAAGCATTGAAACTAGCTTATGCCGATCGTGACAGCTACTACGCTGACCCGACCCTGGTAACCGTCCCCGCCGAAGGACTGCTATCCAAAGCGTATGCCAAAGAGCGGGCCAGATTGATCAACCCGAAACAAGCCTCAACCCAGTACCTTGCTGGCAATCCACTACCATACGACAGCAAGGTGAAAACATGGCCCTACTCGATAGTTAATGTAACGGATACCACTCGCCCTCCAACCTTATCGGCCACACCGCCATCCGAACCTATCCTGCTAGCCTCGTTAGGCCGCGACTCGGCAGGCATCTCAAAAGACACCACCCATATGGCCATCGTCGATAAAGATGGCAATCTGTTTGATGCCACACCAAGCGGTGGCTGGATACCCGGCGCGGTTATTCTGGGCAACACCGGGATTGCCATGAGTGTGCGTGGCGAACAATTCTGGCTGGATAAGCAACGTGCCAACCAGATACGTCCGCATGCCCGCCCGCGCTATACCCTGACCCCTAGCCTGATCTTTAAAGACGGCAAGCCATTGATGGCTTTAGGTTCACCAGGTGGGGACAATCAGGAGCAAACCATCATCCAGGCTCTGCTAAGCACAATAGATTTGTGGGATAACTGGTACCCCAATCTGAACACAGCATTCGAGCAAGCACGCGTGCAAACCTCACACCTTTATGGCTCCTTCTGGCCACACGCAGCCGGTTTCAATAAATTAGCCATTGAAGCGGCCGTGCCTGAGACGGTTTATCAGGAACTAAAATCTCGTGGCCATGATGTCAGCCGCCTGCGCACATTTGGTATGTCGGGCTGCGCCACCGCTGTGCTGATTGACCCGGCCTCAGCCAACCGTTTTGCTGGTGCAGATCCACGCCGTGACTGTTACTCGATTGCTTATTGAAAAACAAATTACACCTTTAAAACCAATACTTTAAAATCATTATTTTTTTAAACCTACGCTAAAACCTACGCTGCGGGCTTGGCGAGTATTCCAACCCTACTCCCTCGCCCCCAGTGCGCTCAGCATAGCGTCAGCTCACCGTTTTGTCATTTTATCCTTCCGGCCAAAACTCGGAAAAACCCCCACACCTCTCAGATATTCACTTCCTAAACTATCAAAATAGATTGGCCTGGTTCTACCGATATCGTGAACATTCCAAAGAGAGGGACGTGACAATGCCAGCCAGCAGCGATACCCAATATGCCAAGCACTCGACAGCGTTGATCGTAAGCGTTCAACGGCGCCACCTGGAATGAGTTTTCCATAGGGTACACACTCAATGACTTGATTATCTTGAGAGGTCATAAAATGGCATGCGACCCTAAAAAGCTGGCCTTCTGGGCAGAGCACTCCCGCCAATGGCGTTCCAGTGGATTAACCCAAAAGGCCTACTGCGCACAAGAGAGTCTGGCATTAAAGACTTTCGAGTACTGGCATCGCCAAGTACTGGCTACTCAGAAACCTAGGGAGGTCTCTATCCCCAAAGTGACTTTGGCAGCGGTGAGTGTGGCGCCTGATGAAGCGGTGACAACGACTGGTATTTTGCTATATAGCCCCGGAGGATGGCGA
>JACCFC020000025.1 GCA_020830965.2 Neisseriaceae bacterium TC5R-5 | reverse complement strand
TCTTGCGCACACTCTCCAGCAGAGGACGAATTTGTTCAAATTGTTCTGGACTGATGTCGCTTGGATATTTTGTTGTTCGCATCTCCTTATTTTCCAGCATTTAGGAATCGTGAACAGGCTCTAAGTCTTTTACCGTCTATCACGGATGTTCTTACCGTTGTGTCTGCCAGTACTCGCCCATATTTTGCGTTAACAATTTTAGGTAAAATATACAAAAAGCATATTTTGTTGTAAGATCACATTTGTCAAAGGTCAGTCCCACTACTCGAACGGGTTTGCCTTAAGAAAAATGAGGGCTTCACGCATATCTCTAAGCTAAGTCAGATTAATTACAGAAACTTTTCAAATACTAAGCTGCCGTTTAAAAAATGTATCAATACCATCATTAGTGAAAATGGCGCAGATAAAACAAATATGTTTCGGGCAATACGATTATTGCTTGATGACAATACGGTAAATTTTGCCTATTGATTAGAACCCATGGATTTCTATCGAGGTTTGGGAAGATGGGAAGGACATTGGATCGTTATCAGCCTTGAATTTGAAGAGGTTTTGTCAGATGAGGCCATTCAAGTCTTGTTCCGGCATGATGCGGCGCTAGTTGATGATAGCGAGATATAAGGAGGGAGTATGGTATTCGATACTGTTGTTTTTGAACAACCAGAGATTAGAGAGGCAATCAATAAACTAGAAGAGCTGCTTTCACACTCGAAAGCGGTTTTGTTGGGAGCTGGGGCAAGTTATTGTGCTGGCCTACCGTTAACGAATAAGCTAACAGAAGAGGCCCTAAAAAGTGAAAAACTCTCTACTGATTCAAAGCAGATTCTGAGAACCATACAAACCTCCTTTACTAGTGCAAATCCCGCATCGCATATTGAAGATTACTTAAGCGAGCTGGTCGATTGGCTTGCCATCACGGCTCGTCGAAAAAAGCGCAATGTAACCGCTAACGAGGTGAATATTGGTGGCACGGAATATAATAACGACCAACTATTGCAAGCAATAAACGAGATAAAACTCGCGATTTTTGACGTAATTAATGTTGAAGTAGATTCAGCGGTACATGAACGTTTTGTTATGGCATTACATCGACCAATGCGACCAGGTAAAGGCAGTCTGCCGAGCACCATCGATTACCTAGTAATGAATTACGATACGTTAATTGAAGATTCACTAGCGCTTTCACAATTACGGTACGCTGATGGTTTAGAAGGCGGTGTCTCAGGATGGTGGAACCCTTCAACGTTTGAACAGAGCAACCTAGATGCGCGAGTGTTTAAATTACATGGTTCAATCAATTGGGCTGAGAATTCCTCGTCATCCACACCGTTACGTATTGCTCAGCACTTGAAGCGCAGCAAAGATCAGGCCGTAAAAATTATGATTTGGCCGGCTTCCACTAAATATCGTGAAACTCAACTCGACCCCTACGCGAACTTAATGCATGGAGCGAGAGCGGTTTTAAATCCACAAGGTGGCAGTCAACGTGTCTTGTTGATCACCGGCTATAGCTTTGGTGATGCACATATCAACCTAGAAATCGAGCGTGGTTTAAAGGCTTCAAATGGAAATTTGACTGTGATTGCGTTTACCAGCGATGTAGAACCTAGCGGCATGTTGAAGACTTGGCATGAAGATAACTCGATCAACGAACAAGTACTTATTTTTGCCGATAAAGGTTTTTTCCACGCTGAGCAGAAGGTAATCTCAGAAAATAGCATTGAGTGGTGGAGATTTGAAAACCTAACTCAGATCCTCGAAGGAGGTATTTGATATGGACAATAAATACATAAAACCCATTGAGAATCTGTCTATCGGAAAAATTATTGAGGTGGATGGCTCTCGTATTATCGCCGAGCTCGACCCTACTATTTCAGATCTTTCCCGAGTTTTTGCTGGTGAGAACTATCCGATTGGGCAGTTTGGCTCAATCATCAAAGTGCATTTTGGTCGCCGTTCTATTTATGGTTTAGTAAGCCGATTACGCATGAAGGCCGATTACCAGATAGAAAAGGGCTTACCCGTTGCCTCTCATGATGAACGCATTATCGAGGCGGATTTATTTGGTGAGGGTGAATGGTGTAGGAAGGGAGATAATGAGTTTGCTCTTGAGTTTGAGCGCGGTGTTGCCACTTACCCACTGCCACAGCAAAACATTTACCTGACACCAAGATCGGAGCTCAGATTTATCTACGGTGATGCTAAAGGGGCTGTTATTCAACTTGGTGAGCATGTTGGCTCAGGCGGTGTACCTTGCTACGCAGAACTGAATGAATTGCTAGGTAAGCACACTGCCATTCTTGGTTCTACAGGTGCAGGTAAATCAGGCACAGTTGCAGCGGTTATTCACAGTATTCTAGAACGTGGACAGATAGCCAAACATAAGCACTGGCACCCACAAATCATTATCCTCGACCCACATAATGAGTACGGCAAAGCTTTCCCTAAGCATCAACGTTTATCAACTGACGAGGGTTCATTAAAACTGCCATATTGGCTACTTGATTTAGAAGAGTCGTTAAGTTTGTTTATTGGTAAAACAGAATTTGCTGCAACGTCTCAATCTAATATCGTCAAAAATGCGTTGATTGCTGCGCGTGAACAGGCATCTGAGAAGCTTGGGCTTGATAAGAGTCAATTAACAGTTGACTCACCTGTTCCTTATATTCTGGGTGACAGCAGTGGACTCGATCATTTCGGAAAAAAAGGCAGTGAACTGTATATCGATGGATTAATTGGAGCAATTAATCTACAAAGGCCACAAGGGACAGATAAAAAATCCCACGATGACTTTAGCAAAGTCGTTCGTAAGATCGATTCATTAATAAAGGATGGCCGACTCAAATTTATGATGGAGAGTTGGGACGGAGTAAAAGACCCGTTACCCGTAATAGTCAATCAATTCTTAACGCAACAAACTACCGTTCAGATTGTTGATCTCTCCGGTATACCTAATGAAGTGGCCGGTGTTGCCAGTGCTGCAATCGCTAGAATTGTCTTTCAGCTTAAAGTCTGGCAGACAGAAACTGAGCGACAAAACAGCCCTGTCCTCTTAGTTTGCGAAGAAGCCCACCGTTATGTGCCAAATCGCGGTGAAGCTCAGTACGAGGCCGCTCAATCTGCAATTCGGCGAATTGCTAAGGAAGGCCGGAAATATGGCGTTGGATTATTGTTAGTTTCGCAGAGACCTAGTGAGGTTGAAGCGACTGTGTTATCACAATGCAATTCATGGATTGTGCTTCGCATAACCAATGATGCTGATCGCGAGCATGTTCGCAGTGTGTTGCCTGATTCAATGTCTGGGTTAACCAAAACGCTTTCAGGTTTAAGACGTCAAGAAGCCATTTTTGTTGGCCAAGCAGCAACGCTGCCGACCAGAGTGATGATTCGAAGCTTACCTGTTGACCAACTCCCTCGCTCAAACGATGTCGATTTCGACAAAGGTTGGCAGCAACAGGCAATGACAATCGAGCAAATTGGTGATGTGGTTAAGAAATGGCGATATCAAAGTANCCTTTGCCAGCCGGCGATAGTGGCCCAGCCAAGCAAAGGTTCTCTCGACTATCCACCGCTTCAGCAGCACGGCAAAGCCATCTTTAATCTTGGTCGAAATATGGCATGGGCGTTGCGATACCCGCCTGCACAAAGTTTACCGTCGTACACCGATAGCCTGCATCGGCCGAGAAGGCACGAATGCTCGGCCATTTCTCCAGCGCTCGCGCCAAGATCGATAACGCGGCTTTGGTGTTGTGCAGGTTGGCAGCATGTACCCGGACGTGGAGCAGATTACTCAGACTATCGACGAGGATATGGCATTTTCGTACCTTCGTTTTCTTGCAGCCATCAATACCCACTTCTTCGCTGACCAACACAGTCTTCACGCTTTGTGAATCAATGACGCCATAGCTGGGCATCGACTTTTTTTCTCTGGCGACGATGAGCTCGAGTCAGCTCATCTAGCGCGCATTCCCATACGCCTTGCTTGTTCCAGCGGCTGAAGTGATCGTATACCGTCTGCCAAGATGGGAAATCGGTCGGCAACATTCGCCACTGGCAGCCGCTTTGGGTCAGATAAAGAATAGTTTTCACAATCAGTCGATTGTCGTGTTTCGATGGCCGACCACGCTCATTAGCCGACTGAAAATGATGAGTGACGAGGTTCCAGTCTTGTTCGGTCAGGTCGATCGGGGGGGCACGCGTTATTCTGGAGGCTTGATTCTCCCCCAACTTTATTTTAAGGACAAAAGGGTGATAAAATAATCATTTATATCTCATTGGAATAAATTAAGATTGAATCTAGATATTCTACAAAATTACCATCCAGTCACACCAATCCCAATGCTTTAAACCAAAGGAGTAAGCAAGAATGCCAGTTAAAATACATGATTGGGGGCATATAGCTCAGCATTATCGCGGAGGCTCATTACTATTAGGAAATGGTGCTAGTATATCGATTGATGCCCGTTTTGGTTATTCAAAGATTATTGATCACGCTCGGGGGCACAGATTTCTACCCCACGATATTGAACAGCTATTTGCGTTTTTCAAGACCGAGGATTTTGAACTCGTTTTACGCTTGGTATGGCAGGCATCTAATGTCAACCGCTCCCTCCAAATACACGATGAGAAAACACATGCCGCATATCTGCGTGTACGTCAATGTTTAATTCAATCAGTCAGAAGTATACACCCCGAACATCAAGAAATATCAGAGCACTTACAAGTTATATACTCGTTTATAAAGAACTTCGGAATAGTCATTTCGTTAAACTATGACTTAATACTTTATTGGGCAATAATGTATGGCAATAACGTAAATGATGATCATCAATTAAAGGATTGCTTTCTTAATAACAAGTTTTATGGAGACTGGGAGCGTTTACGAGAACCAATACGTAGTTATAGAGCAACAACCCTTGCTTTTTACCCACATGGTAGCCTAATACTAGCGCGAGATAATGTTGAGTCTGAGTCTAAAGTTACAAGCAATGGTACTAGCTTGCTTGAGGCAATACTGGAAGCGTGGGAGTCGGAGAAAATAGTGCCACTATTTGTTAGCGAAGGAACATCTGAACAAAAAATCAACTCAATTCAAAATAGTAGCTACTTAAATACTGTCTATCGGGAGGTTCTTACTAAATTGGGGGCTTCTTTGGTCATTTATGGTTGGGACTTAGGGGACCAAGATTTTCATATTCTGAAGCGCATAGCTTTATCGAGCGTGCAGAACGTTGCAGTTTCGGTCTATAAAAATGATCAGAGTTACTGTAATAGAGTTGACACTCTAATTAAGCAAAACTTAGGCAATAACGTTCAAGTGGACTTTTTTCACAGCGATAGTCCAAATTGCTGGAACAATGCCGCTTAGTTGTTTTATTAAAGCACTGGACGCAGCTTTGCTGCGTCCAGTGCTTTAAGTTTTAATGATCGCTTTTGGCTCTCAGCAGCTTATGGGGGCTAGTCATACTTTCTATTAAAAAGTGTCAGATTGGATAATGACTAATTCAGCTAAACTCACTGACTAATTAGCGGACTTTTATTCGTCTTGCTTGGATGATCCTGTGTCTACACCAATGAGCCAAGGCTTTTTCAATTCAGTCCAACTTATAACCGGCTTTATGCAAGTGCGTGGATGCTGTGCGCCGCATATCATGGATAGTGTATCCCCACCAAACCCAAAACCCGGAAAACCCTCCACACCTCCCCTCTAATCGAGCACTACTCTTGAAAGACTCGCCCGCCAGGCTAAGCCCCCATTAGCCGCTGGCGCGTTAACAAGGGAGCCCCCATGCCTGACGTGGTACCTGACGCGCATCCTGCTGACCCGGATGGCCTGGCACAAATTGAGCTAGCCGCACATAGCGGGGCGTTCGGCTGCAACGCTCAGGCTGAGCCTACGCTCGCCCAGATTCAGGCCGGTAACTACAAAAAGGGCCGCTTTAGTCTCTTTGGCCTGCCGATTGCCATTGAACAGCCACGCGGTACCTATCGCACCGGTACCAGCCACGACGGTCAGCGCTGGACGACTCGCTTAGCCGCGCATTACGGCTACCTGGTGGGTACGCAAGGAGCGGATGGCGATGCGGTCGATGTGTTTGTCGGCTCCTTTGTCGCGCATCCGGTGGCCTATGTGATCAATCAGGTCGTGAATGGCCGCTTTGATGAACACAAAGTCATGCTGGCCTGCGCCGATGAAGAGGACGCCCGCCGCTTATACCTAGACAGCTACGAACGAGGCTGGCCGGGTCTGGATAGCGTTGTCTCGCTCTCTATTCCGCAATTGCAAGCGTGGCTCAAGCATGGCAACAAGCAGCGCCCCTTACGCTCGAATTCACTCCCCTCAGAAGGAATCGACACCATGACACAGCGTATCGTCTGGGACGCGCATGCCCACCCCTACGGTCAAAGCCTAGATCAACTGATGTATGCGCTACGGCGCGACGATGGCGGCGAGGGTTTATTGCTGGATTCGCTCAGTGTGCAGGACATCCTGGACGACTCAGAGGGCGTGCTGGTGTTGGATGCCCTGGTAACGCCCTTCGCCCGGCTGGAACGGAAGATGGCGATGCTACAGACTGTCATGGTGCGTGCCAGCGAGCAAGTCAAACCTATTGCCATGCAGGTCACCGAACCCTTTAAACAGCGCGGTGTCGCCAATGTTGCCACCATTTTTGAGTTATCCGATGGCCAGACCGTTTCGGTGTTTTTTCATAACCCGGACGTGACGCCCAACAAGATGGCGTCCACCGATGAGCTGATTTCGTGGAAGTGGTTACTGAACAAGAAAGACATCACCATTGTGGTCGCCCCCGAGCGCGGCGAGGATTTGAATATCCGTGAGGTGGCCCGCCGCATCATGCGCCTGGCCGAAAAAAACAGCACCGCTTTCCAGCGCCAGAACGGTAAGCGCGCCGAGCGCATGCAGCATATTCAAGCCTTGCGTGAAGAAATCACCGCACTCGAAACCGAGCTGAGTAGCGCTCAGCAGGCGCTGGAAGCCGCCAAGCTCGCCGCCGAGGAAGCCGCCGCCAAGAAAGAGGCCGAATCCAACGAGAGCAGTGCCGTGGTCGCCACCTATGAAACGGGCCGGATGAACCCTAAAACGAAACGCTGGAACAAGGACGGTCTGCTGATTGTCAGCGCCACCGAAACAGCAGGAATGTATGTCTGGCGCCATGAAAGCAGCGTGTTACGCACCATCACCAATACGGTCGAGGTCGCTTATCCGTGGCTGGCAGAGGTATTGGCGGGTTTGGGCGATGCGGTGGCGGGCAAAACGCTCAGTGAGAAAGAGGTACTGGCCAGAGTGAAGCTTAAAAGTGGTCAAGATATTCTGCTGATGTTCGAGCTTGAACAAAACGAACCTTCTGACGACGATTGGACAGATACCGTGTCACCCCGTATCGAGAACATTGCTAACGAACTGGTAGCACTGGGCTGGACACCTCATCGCCTGGTGGGAGGCTATGCGCTAACGAGTCCGCTTACGGGGAATGAAGTCACGCTCACCCCTGACCCGGTTTATCCGGCCGCGATAGAAATTAGCGGTTCTCAGGCGACTGAAGTCGCTAGCCAGTCACCGGCACAGGTCGCGGCAGCGATTAATCAGGATGATGCGGAGTCTTGGATTCAGCCTCACCTACAGCCAGACCCGGAAGCGGTTGATGACGATCTGGATGAAGGTGTCGTCAACAACAAAAACAGCCCGTTCCATGGTTTGCCGCTGAGCTTTGCGACGGCGGCGCTGATGTTGCAACATGCTGTCGAGGCCAAAGGCGGCGTGACTCTATGGGGCGAGCTCAATGCGTCACTGAAACAGACTAGCCTGTTTGATTCGGCTGCCGTGCTAGGCGTCACCGCGCAGATTGGCAAAGCGGGCCGGGTCTATGGTCGTGCGGCCATTAGCGAAGAAGGAGTGACCACGCTCTACCGTGGCGCAGTAGGCGATGAGGCGCTGGGCGAAGCCGAGCATTACTCGGCCATTACGCGCTTAGTCGAAACCTTGTTTGAGCAGGCAGAAACTCCGCCGCCCCCAGCGCCATCGGAGAACAGCGAGCCACCCGAATTCGCCGCCCATCCTCAGATGGAGGAATACCTTAAAAAAGCGCTGCTGAGAATGCACAGCCTGTTAGCCGAAGCCCAGGCGAAGGGCATCACGCCTCTCAGCAAAGAGCAGTTTATGATCGACGTGAACAATGGCAATCGTCTGGGGTTTTCGGTCGCCAAGCTCACGGACGAGCTGCATGATGATGAAAGCAAACTCGCCGGTGTTCAGGCAGGCACGGTCACGCCACGTTCCGTTATCGGTACCGGGGGTAAAAAAGCGCAAGCTATCCAGTGGCTATCTGAAAAAATTGCAGACACCAAGCTCGCTTTAAGTGAGGGGGGATTTCTTAATACCATCAATGTTGGCAACTACAACTCTGCACTTTATGCGCTGATTCACACCGGCAAAGATGACGGCTTCACTTCCAATGAAGACAACGCCCGCCAGGAAGCGGAAAGACAAGCCGAGAGTGAAGTCGCGCGCCAAGAACAGCTCGCCTTAGAGGCCAAGGCAGAAGTGAATCGCCGGATGGAAGTCGGCAGTATGGACGGCATGCGCGAGCCCTTGGAAATTCAGTATACCCTCCATAAAGACGCTATCCGGGTCGTGGCTGAATTGGCCGACCTGCTCACACCAGAAGAAAAATACCGCTACCTGGAACAAAAAAAGCGCGATAACAGTGACATCAAGTCGAAAGAGCTGGCCTTTAACCGGCGAGTAGACCTGAACACCGCCCGTAAAAAGGGTGTGACGTTTGGCTACTTTTCGATTGCGCCGCGTGTCGGCTATAGCCTGGTGACGCTGGTGATCGACTTACGCGCCAGCGCCCAGCCTGAGCCTGGCGAGCGACAACAAGCCCCATTACCTTGGGATAGCAGCGACGGTAATGACGAATCACGATGGGCCTTCACCGAACTCATGCTCACAGCAAAAGACCGGCGATCTATTGAGCTGGGGCTGACCCGAGAAGGGCCTGCAACCCTCATCTATGTGCTGAATCACGGTAAAGTCTTACAAATCAGATGGCCGGGCCAAGAATCGGGCATACGCATTTCGACATCAGATTATTTGATTGATGTCGTTAAACTGGTGGATAACACAGAAGCCCAGCCTAATCCCGCCCCCAGCACCACCGACCCGCAGCAAGATGCCGACCGTGCGCTATTCCAGTCCGTCATTGATGGCACCGTTGCGGATATTCTCGCGCCAGCACTGGCCGATGAATTAGAAGCGGCGTATCTGCGCCAGCAGGAAGATACTGAATTGGCCGCGCTGTTTGAGCAGGCGGTAAACGCCTATCAGGCGGCCATGCTCACGGCCACCGCTCAACTGTAAGGGGATCACTATGCACAATCAAACCTCCCCTTTGGTACTGGATGATGCCGCCGTGACAGGCGCGCTAGGTGGCCCACTGGCCCGGCTCAAACTGGTCAGAGAACTGGCCCAGATTAAGCAGACTCTGCAAGGTCTACCTGATGGGCCGATGGCAGCATTACAGCGACTCAAGCTGGTGTCTCACGCTAATGAAATACGCCTAGCTGAGGGGGAGTGAGATAAATACTAGGGTATGTGCGAGATAATTATGGGATTAGCCAGGACGAACAAGGATTTGTTGGGACATAAAATGCAAATTTGTTGTAAATAGTAAAACTAGTCCAGCCAATATCTAAGTATGGCTTTCATCTGTTCTTTGTCTTAATTTTAACTTCCCTCACTATCATCAAACAATCCACCCTGACGCCGTGCTATTTCCTCTTGGCGTACTGCCTTCACAATCTTATAGACCCATTGCAGCGATACCCCATACTTGCGGGCCAGATCACTATGATTGGTTCCGTTAAATTCGTCGTATATCTGCCGGTCACGCTGAGACAGCTTATAGCTTAGCCCCATTGGGAAATAAATATTCTGCCCACCCCAATGCGCAGCCATGCGGTTGGCAATGTCCCGTCCGACTTGCTCTGCCTTCACTTCATCCAAGCCTAATGATTCAGCCAGGATAACAGCGACGTGTTGGGCCAAGTCGACTAATAATTCTGGCCCTTTGCTTTTGAAGTCTGAACGTTCTTTCATTACTCCCCCTTGTTACCTTGTGCCAGCACATCAGATAAACATTCCCAAGCGTTGTGCATCGGGTCATAAGTTTTGTACTTGAAAGCTTTGGACAGCACCGTCTGTAGTGCTTCAGCCTCACTTGCAGGTAAGCGTATAGCGCGGGCCTCTTCTGCCAGTGCTTTGACAGCAGCCGGTAAAAAACGCATTGCCCATTTCTTCATGCTTTCAATCACAGTGACAACTTGCTCGCTATTCAGCCACTGCAATGCCTCCACTTTGGTCAAGCGTTTGACATAGCTAGCCAGTGCCGCTTCTGATGGATTACGTACCGCGCCTAGTTGGCACAGGAACAGCCACAATGCCCGAATTTTTTTGCTATCCATATCGCTGGCTAATGGCCGGCTTGATGATTTGGAACGCACTTTAAAACCGCTCGTCTTCAGGTATTCCAAAACCTTATCTAATTGTGGAATAGTTAAATCGGCTGCTGATGTTTGTTTTCCAATCCGCATCAAGATGGCACGGTAGCTATCGTCGTCTAAAGCTAAATCACGCTTGGCCACATGAATCAGCTTGATCAGGCGTTGGCGGTTTGGATTTGTTTTCGATTCGTTCATATTGGCTGCTCGTCAGTACCCAGCAACCACGCTGGGCAGACTGCACACGCTGCTTTGTGTGCAGTTTCGCTTTAGAGTGCGGCGTCCTTCAGTGCCTTGACGGGGGTAAACTTAGGAACACGCTTGGCAGCAATCTGGATCGTTTCTCCGGTTTGAGGATTACGCCCGGCCCTGGCTGCTTTCTGGGCTGTGCCAAACTTGCCAATGTCTGGAATAAGCAGTTCACCACCGGCACGTAGCGTGTCTTGTATGGCTGTTGTTAGCGTATTGAGTACGGCCTCTGCCTGTTTGTTAGTAATCTCAGCGTTGGTGGCTAATTGTTTGATCAGTTCCTGCTTGGTCATCTCATAACTCCATGGTGGTAAAAAAGTGATTACTGCTCCCTCCTGGCTGACCTGAAGGGAAAACGAATAATTAATGTATTACGCTGTCTGTCCGGCCCGGCTGGCTGGTATCCGCCAGATGCCCCGCCTTCACCAGCGCGATACCAACCGACATTGCCTGTTCGGGTGAAAGCAGTATTTCCGCGACCTGTTCTGCTGAATGCCATACCATGTTTACTGCTTTCACTCCTTTAGATAACTTAACGGTGTAAATACGAAGCCCGCTGTCTACATTTTTATCCTGTGCCTCTACCTCCGCCATCTCACACCCCCGCAATGTCCAATGCAATCTGTTGGTAATGGTCAGTTTCCCCGACACGCTCATAAACACGAATATAAGATTTGCTGCCGACCACCTGGACCGCCTCGCCAATGGCCTCCATCGCTCGCTGCCAACGTTCGTCCTGAATATTGAAACGGCGTAGCGCCAGCACTCGGCCAGTATTGATCTGGCCCTCCTTATCGGTATCAAATGCCTGATTGACGATGGCCTGAATTTCCGGCCGGGTGCCTTCGGTCCAGTCGGTCAAGCACTGGTCAATCAATACGCGTGCCGCCTGTAGCCGTTCATCAAACGTGATGCGGTCCTGTATGGCTCGCTGTACCTTGTACTTGCCATCAAAGCTATGCAGAGTAAGGTTGCCTTTCTTGCCGCCAAGCGGTGCCTGATACTGCTCGGTAGAAAGATCAACAAAAGCCTCGATATCACCAAATGCCTCGCCTTTGAAAGCGGCCAGAACATTGGAAACCTGACGAGCTTTAGCCACCAGTTCCGTGACCAAGCGGTCACGCTCCTTATCAATCGGCTTGATCATGCTCTCCGGCACTAAACAGCCTTTGGCGTCCTGCCAATAGCCTGCCGGTATAGCGGGTTGTGTGTTCATGCTTTATTCCTTAATTCAGCCATCCATTTTTTGATCTTGGCCAGCTTTACCCGGTTACTTTGTAGCCACTCCTGGGTAAAGGGCTTCTCTTCTTTTGCCTGCCAGAAACGCCGGTAAGGGGCACCCACTCCTGAAGGGGCTGGCATCGTGGCACTGGGCACCGCTTCGGTGATGACTCGGGGAGCCACCGGCGCAGAACGGGCCTTCGCATAAGCGGCCTGTTCTTCCAGATAATCCTCCCAAACAATCCGCCTCGCTTGGGCCCGATCCACTTCCATCTGCACCAGCCTTTCCACCTCCTCGGCTAGCCGCTGCTTGGTTGCCGCGTCCAGTTCCGGTGATGGCTTCGACACTACTTAAGCTCCAGTTGCAATAAACGGCGCTTGCTTTGCACCAGTTGTCTGCCCGTGCGGTACAACTGATAAAAAGCCTTGCGATTACAGACGGCCGGCAGCACCAGTTTTTCCTGATCCCAGGCATCGGGGCTGAAGCGTATAGAGGCATCTAGTGTTTCCTCCTCACAAAACTGTACCGAATACATATCTGCCACCAGTTCTAGGCGTTGACCATGGCGCTGGATATCAAACAGAGCTTGTCCGGCATAAGGGTGGCGTATGACGTTGGCCGACTCATAGCGAGCCATACGGGCCAAGGCGCTGATTTCGTTCTCTAGCTTTTCCATCGCTTTCCCCTTAGTGCTTAAACTCTGTCCAGACCACACGGCAGCCACCTAAATTGAACTGGCCTTGCTGATACCGGCCAATATGATCTACTCGCCCAAAGCCGAAGTGAACCGCTTCGCCGCGCTCAATGAGCCGCTGGCATTGGCTGGAATGTTGTACCCGAATGGTTGGTCTCATGACCGAGCTCAGTTCTACCGCCAGAATGACAAAGTTATTCTCAGCTAAAGCTACCATGGCCTCGCTGATGCCATTCACAGCTTGTAGCAACTGCTGATTACTGACTCGCGGCAAAGCGGTATAGGTTTGTCGTGTCATTTCACACCCCCTTGATCACATCGGCGTTAACAACGGGCACTCCGATTTCAGCGGCCAGATTCATGGCAGCCGTTAGCAGGTTGCCTATGGCTAGTGGATATAACAACGAGACCGTTTCCTGACGGTTGCGGGAGCTATTCAGGATAAGCCTGCCGCGTAAGGCATCAATGCCCCCTGCATCAATGATGTCAGTAACCGGTTTGTCCTGTCGGCCAAATTTGAATTGCAGATACTCATCCAGACGACTGCCATCTAATGGCATCAGCTCGACCATTTCACAACGCTGCACTACCTCGCGCACCTCTTGATTACGCTCCGATAGCTTGGCTTTGAGTTCCGGTTGGCCAATCAGAATAATGGAGAGCAACTTTTTAAAGCCCATTTCTAATTCAAAAAAGCGTTTCAGGTGTTTAATGGTGGGAATAGGTAAAGAGTGAGCCTCGTCTATCACCAAGCAATGGCGGTAGCCAGCGGTATGGCTTTCTCGCAAGATGCGGTGCAGTTGGGCAAAGCGGGCCTCCGGGCTGCTCTTGGGCCTCTCTAGTGGGGCGATGGCAGCCATCAAAGCCTCGGCAATGTGAGTCGCCCGTAAGGTCTTGCCTTTCTGATCGTTGTCTTCCATTGCCAGCACATACGGCCTGATGATCATAATGGGCTGAGCCTCGCGTACCACACGATCCTCCAGCTCACGCATCAGCGTTGTTTTGCCTGCGCCAGATTCGGCGACAACGGCGAGTAAGCCGCCATATTTAGCCGTCTGTAGCATGGCCTCACGCACATAACGCACGTCAGGGCTGACAAACATATCCTCATGGGACTGAATGGCTTCATCAGCAAAGGGGTCACGAAACAGATTAAAATGTTTGCGTGTGACTGGATTAAGGGTCTGCTTACGCAGTAGCATGGCGTCCTCCTGGTTGGATTCTGTGGTAGTTTTTGACGGGGAGACCGAGCAGGCCACGTTGGCGCGTGGCTTGCTCACCTCTTTAAAAGCGCTGGCCAGATCAACCTCGGCCGCGCCATGACTTTGCAAAAAGCGGCGAATCCGCTCTTGCAAGTCGAGTTCATCCAGACTCTTTGGCCATTCACCATGGTTGACGATTTGTGCCACGGCAGCCTGAGACAAGGCCAGATACTCAGCCAAGTCAGCCTGTTTACAATTCACCTGCTGTAATAGGTTTTTGAGATTTAACATTGCGGGCTCCTTATGCCACTTTCACCACACGTAGCGGCGCGTTGAACTCCGTTAAGGAATGGCTCAGCTCGACAGTGATGGCGGCTAGCTGGTCTTGTGGCACACCTGAAGGGAAGCGCTGGCTTAACCATTGGAAGTTATCGGCTGTCCAGATGCCGCCCGTTGTTGCCATCATGGCCTTGATCTGCTTGGCTGCCTCCACATGCGACAAGGGTGGTAACTCGACCTTGGGCGCGCTTAAATCATGCGTCATCCCGCGACGTGGCAAATAGGTTGGCAATTCATCATCAAGATGTTTGTAAGGGTCGAGCTGTCCATTAAAGGGAATCCCCTTAGCCTTACGCGCCGCTTCGGCTTCTGTCGGGCTAGTCGTCCCGGTAACAATCTGCTCAATCTGTTTAAGAGCAGTCTGTGCAGGTGTATCAGCATGCTGTTTGAATTCGCCAATAGTTGTGGCCGTTTCAGCAAAGCCAAACTCGTTTTTAACGACTTCATTCACTACATGGAAAACTTCGCGGCCATCCTCACCAATCAGCACCACTTGGGCGGCGTCCGAGCGCCATGGGTTGCGTGTGACCATCAGCTTTTCACCTACCATCACATCCGGCACGGTGGAAACATCGTATTCACGGCCCAGAAAGGACACCCGTAGTTTTGGCGATACCTTGCGGCTTTCCGGCTGGGCAATCGCCAATTCCCGGCAGACTTCAATAGGCGGGGCCTTGGTTAATTGACTGGCCAGAATGGACATCCATAATTGACTACGGGTCTTGTTATGGCGGCGGTGAATAGCGGTAGCGTTAAAGTGCATGCGCCACTTCTTGGCCAGAGCATTCAACTCGTCCAGATTATTGACCGGCTGAAACTTGAGGCCCGGTTCGAACTTGCGCTCAATGATGTTGCGGGCATTTTCCACCTGGCCGGTTGCGCGAGCATTGCCGACCTTGTGTGGAACCAGCTTGATGCCTAGCGAGTGGCAAAGGTTACGCGTCATTGCTGCCGTATTCGCTGACCCAGCATCCAGCATGAGTACTTGCGGGATGCCATGCAACAGATCAGCGCCGCCCCGTTCCTGTATGGCATTGATCAGTACCGAGCATAAATTCTCACCAGACTCGGCACCCATCACATATTCCACATATAGCCAGCCGCTGGCGTGGTCGGTAATCTCATAACTCCACACTCTATCGGCAGCAATACGAGCCACATTTTTGGGTTTGTTTTTGTAGAACTCTGCATGATCCATCACCCGCAAACCATTGGCGCGGGTATCCGTGCAAGGCTTCAGGTAATACAGCACACATAAGCTGGCATCGATCTGCCATACATGATTGGGATGCAGGCTTGCCAGTTCGGTGACAGGCGCCGGAGCCAGCAATTGGTCAGGGTGTAAGCCATAAGTGCGTAAAGCGCGGGAAATGGTGCAGGCTGACAACGGCCGCAATTCACCAGAGACGATATCCAGGAATTCGGCACGAATCATCCCATTAGCACGTAAGGTATCTATTGCATCCGCTACTGAGTAGAGGCGCTTGCCGTTTTTACGGGTGGACTCCATCAGCAAAGCGGAAATCAGCATCGCCTCATCGCGTTGTAATGCACTGTGGCCGGCATCCGAGCGGCGTTTGCGTTGTGAGGTCAATGTTAGCTCCTTGATCTTTTTCATCAGCGTGGCACGTGAAATACATAGTTCACGGCAGGCCGCATCGTAGATAGCGCCTTTTCCGCCATGCCCGGCACTGCGGGCTGCCAAAGCCGCAGCCATTACTCGTTCGGTCAAGACGGTGCTCATGGTTTATGCCTCAGCCAGATCAGCGGCTTGAGAGGCTGACAACAGAGGTTCCTCACCCAATAACCAGGCTGGGACTTCCTGCCCATCCGGGCTATCTTTGATGGCAAACTCGCCCCGAAGCTGGCGGACAGCCACTTCCATTTGACCGACAAGGCCAGCCATCACATCGTCATGAGGAATGCCAGATTGTTTGGTATGTTCTGTCAGGGCGGTAAAGGCCGCGCGAACAGCGCGGATACCGACTTCTGCCTGTGATGCCAGGCTCACTGCCTCGGCTCTAATCTGCTTGCCCACTTCCGCGGGGGGCATGGTCGTCACATGCTTTTCAAGTTTGCGTAGGGTTTCTGTGATCTGATCAATGTGCTGATTTTTATCTTCCAGCACCCGCGCTCGTGCTTCTAAATCGGCCTTGGCTTCCTCCGCACGTTGAGTTAAGGCGGCTTTCTCCTTGGCATGTTTAGTAATAATTTCCTCCGCCAACTCGACAAAGCTTTCCTTATCACCGCTTTTAGCCACTTCTATTAGTGCTGCTTTCTGGTCTTCTGGCAGCTTGCGGTACTGGCGCAACTCACGATAACCGATGCCCATCCGTGACATGCTTTCTAGGGCTTCTTCACCAAAGGCGTGCAGATTGGCAATGTCTAAATCAGCCTTCTCGCGGGAGATACCAAGTAAGCCGCAGAACTCATCCCAACTCCCTGATAACTGGCAACCGTTACCAGAACTCTTTCCCGCCAAAGCCCGATAAAGCTTGTTTTCTTTGACAAAAGCTAATTTAGAAGTGGTAACCGTTACCGAAAATTGAGCGAAGGCATTAGACATCTGCGCTTGGCCAAGTAACTGATTTACTAGATCGCGCTCTTCGCTATACCCCGCATGTGCCGCAGCCATCACATTGGCCGCCTCCGCCATTGCCGGTAACGCCGGCATTTCGGTATCGCTAACAACAATACCTACGTTTTGAGTTGCTGCTGGTTTACGAGCCATGTTTATCTCCTTATTACAAATGGTTGATCGCTAGACGATTCTGGATTTCATCAATACGCTGCTTTGCACTATCCAGGCTGCGCAGAATGGCAACCGCTTGTTGTGCCAACTTCACCGAGGGCCGTATGCGCCCGGTTTCCGGTATGCGTTCGGCAAAGCCGGTTTCTTCCAGCGTGGCAACATAGCGGGTGATATTGGACGCGGATAGCGCGGTGGCGTTGGCCAGCTCAGTGGCGGTCAGGCCATGGGCGAAATGGCCCATTAGCACCGTTAAAACTTCCAGCACTTTCTCTGCGCTTTTAGCCGTTTGCTTAGTCATGGCTTATCCCTAGCTCTAATTCCGGTTGCCGGTTTTTTTCGACATTGCTGCGGTGCCAGGCCAAACCTTCCATCGCCTGTTGAATCGAGGCCAGCGTGTCCGCCGCTTCAGCCTTGCCGGTACTAAAGGCAAGCAGTAAACCGACTGATTGATTCAGCGCACTTTGTAATGTCTGTATATCCACCGCGCCCACCTGACGCCCGGTAGGTACATCAATTAATAACTTCCCCCGGCTGGCGGCTAGCCAGCGCAATACATAGTCCGCGCCGCAAACAGACTCGTAACTGGCTAATAGCACCAGCGGCATGCGTCCATTCTGAAACCACTTATAAAGTGCCCAGTGATCAGCCAGGCCCATTTGCTCGGCAATGCGCTCCACCGAAAGGTTGCGGCGCTCTTTAGCAAAGTCTTTATCCAGCTCCAGCGCATGGCGTAGGGAGGTAGCCTGCACCGCTTTCCAATTACGAGCAGTCATTGGAAACCCCGCAAAAATCGGCTATCCAAACAAAATAGGTTTTTGCAGCTATCGAAACAGGTTTGCATCTCGTAGCATGAGCAGTGGATAATTCGAAACAAGGACAAGAACATGTTGGCACTGGAAGACCGGCTACAGGCGCAGATCACGGCACAAAATTTGGTCATAGAAGCATTGCTGGACGCCACCATTGCTAAAGGCGCATTAGATGCTAATGAGTTGCTGATACGGCTAGAGCAATTTGTAACGGCCCCAAAATTAGCGGGCTTGAAGCCTGAAGCGGTCACACTAACCAGTAATGAAGTCGAAGCATGGGCAGACATGGTATTTGGCCTCTATCTGGATTAGGCGGCTGCCCGGCGGGAAGGTTGAGCGACTGTGTAGGTTGAGCCGAGCTCAGCCGGCTTAAGCCCCAGCTTGACCGCAATCTCGTGTGCTTTGCCATAGTTGCCTTTGTCAAAGCCGTTTAGCACGCGGTACACCGCGTTGCGGGTATAGCCGTTTTCTTCGGCAAATTGAGTAAACGTTCTACCTTCACGGCGGAACTTGGCTTTTACTTGATCTGGGGTCATTGCATTGGCTCCGTGGGTTTCATCAGCCATCTTGCAGGATGACTGATGTAAATGATCGTTAGGTTTTGTTAAGTTGATTATGGGTACAAACGTACACTATGTCAAACATAAATTGGGTAAATACGTGTCTATATGTAAGAGGCTGCGTGAAGAGCGGGAACGACTTGGCTTTAATCAAACTGACTTTGCCGCAATCGGGGGAGTAGGTAGAAAAAGTCAGTTCAACTATGAAGAAGGCGAGCGCCAACCAGATGCGGCCTATTTGGCTGCCATATCTACCACTGGCGCAGATGTGCAATACATTCTCACGGGTCAAAGGCAGGGCCAAGGCCTTGGCGCTTCTGCCGTACACCAAGCCGTTCTGGATGCCATTGATCTTTTATCACTAGAAAAAAAAATTGATTCAAATCAATTGGCTACAGCAATAACAAAATTGGCAATTAGGTCAGTTTCCAACGAAACAATTAAAAGCGATGCTATTCCTGCCGACAAAACTACCCCGGCAAAATTTTTAGTAAAAGGCGATGTGCATGGTCATCAGATTGGTTCTGTTAGCGGTGGCCATGTCCAGATAGATATAAATAAAACGAAGAAAGAGACAAAATAATGAATGCAAAGGTAAACATAGAACGCGGAGAGGTAGGAGCCGCTGTTAATGCTGAAACTGGTGCAATCATTCACATTCACATGGCGAATAGCTCTAAGGTTGAGAGTAGTCCTGAACAAGCACCCAAAGGCCCACTCAGCTCTATGCTCCAATTGTGTAACGAACTAAACTGCAAACCTGCGCTTGAGCGGATTAGCCAGAATTTATTTGGGACTACTTATTTCAAAGGGTTACAACCGGAGCAGTTATTAAAGCTTTACTTTATTTTGAATGAGTTCGCCGTAAGAGCCAAAGATAGCCAGTCTGAAATTAATAAACTAGTTAGCGACCTTAGCATTGCAAAGCAAGACAGCGCGGCTTTGAAAGAGGCAAATAACTCTTTGCTGTTGGAACGGGCGCAATTGAGCGCCCAACTTACAAAGCTAACCACCCCCCCACCGACTAATCATCAAATAGCAAATACAACAGCTCAACCTATGCAATCAAACCCTAAGTCGGGCAATCTAGCGCATCTCAAAGGTATCTTGGTTTTAGTTTCCATCGTGGCGATTTTTGCTATGTTGGCAGCAACCTATCTTGGCTATAAATCAGGATTTTCTAATCTCACGACGAAAACAGCATCTGAGAATAGCTGAGCCTTTACCTCTCGTTATTGAAGGCGCTTACTTACACAAATTTCCTCTCTCTAGTGAAAGACGACAACAAAACGTGATGCAGATGAAAAATTGGGTAGCAGTAGCACTTTTGCTTTTATTTAATCAGGCCATCGCGGCGACAGCGCAGGACGCCAAAAAGTACATCAGCGATTTAGATGCCGCCATGAAATCAGCCGAACCTGTTCTCAAGCAAGGCGATCTTAAAACGGTTAGCCAGTTCAGCCAGCGCATGAGTAAGCTACAGCAAGCCGGGGCAGTATTTGGTAGCTCGGTATTTGATCAACCTTATGGTTATTGCTTTTCTGCCGGCATAAATGCACAAACATGGTGGCAGGCCAAGTTAAAAGCAGCGACAAAAGGAAAAGAACCGACGCTAGGGGCAATTTCCTTTGCATGGAAAAACTTTCAGACACATAGAAGTGAGTGTCTGAAAGTAGCAAAGGCAGGCAGCTCTACTAAAGGAACAGAGCAGATTGAGTCCACAAGCGAAACGCCGCCACGCAAAGGCTGCTTAAAAGTTTTAGGTGTTCGTCCAGATGGGAAAGTTGGCACTATTGCCTATACCTGTCCCAAAACATAACGCCTTCTCTAAAGTCGATTAAAAGCCTCCTCCTAACATGCCGCCCACAATGGGCGGCATGTTTCGTTTCTACAGGAGGGAATCATGCCCAGCCGCAAAATCGAAGACCTGCATCCAGACCTACAGCCCATTTGTCGTGAGTTCCTACGGCGCTGCGAAGCGGCCGGCCTGGATATTCTAATCACTTGCACCTGGCGTTCTGGTGAGGAACAGAACCAGCTTTATGCCCAGGGCCGCAGCAAGCCCGGCGCCAGAGTGACCAATGCTAAAGCCGGTCAATCTGCACATAACCACACCATCCAAGGCAGACCCGCCGCGAGAGCGTTTGACATCGTCCCCATGGTAGCGGGTAAGCCCATGTGGGACGCCCAGCACCCTGCCTGGCAGCAGGCAGGTCAAATCGGCATGGCGCTGGGCCTGAACTGGTATGGCCGACCTAATGCGCCATTCCGTGAGTTTCCCCATTTTGAACTGGCAAAGGGTTATCAGTGATGCGCCTGGCCGACCTAATTAGCAACCGTGATAGCGGCCGAATGAGCCACACCAAGCTATGGGCCAATGTCGCCTGTGCCAGCGCCACCGGCATGTTCATTCACCACGGTATCGAAAACATGCTCACACCTGAGACTTGGCTAATCTATCTCGGCTTGGTGGGAGGCTACGCGGCCGGCGTACGCTGGATTGATGCCTGGCGTCATGAGAAGGAAGCCCAGCATAAGGAAGCCCAGCATAAGGAGGCCCAGCATGCTGAATAACGCCGGTTTTTTCAGCGCACTCAAAATCGGGGCTTTTGTACTGCTGGTACTAGGCGCAATTTGGGCGAGCTACCAGTGGGGAGAACGCGATACAAGCCGCGCATACCAGACCCAACTGGCACAACAATCAGCCAGCCATCAGGCCGTTTTGCGGAACCAGGCTGAAGCCCAGGCCAGCACCTTGCAACAGGCGGCGGCGGAACAGCAACAGCTTAACGAGCAGGCACAGCAAATTGGCTGGCAGTTAATCCAGGCCCGTGCTGAATTGGTCAACGTAAAAACCCAACTCAAACAAAGGATAGGCAATGTCACGCTTACGGACGGCAAGCTGTTTACTGGCCTTGGCCCTGACAGCTTGCAACTCTATCGCACCGCCCTTGGCTATACAGACACCCTTGCGGGTTTGCCCGCAGCCAACGCCAGACATGCTGAGCAAACCGGCCAAGCCACCGCCACCGATAGCGGGTTACCACCAGCCGACCTTCTAGCTCACGCCGCTGATTATGGCCAGTGGTGCCAGGAGCTTGATGCCCGTCTGAGCGCCTTTATTACCTTGCATCAGGAGGCCATCAATGGACATTTTTGATCAAGCCCAGGCACTAGAAGCTTTTCAGCGTGAGCTGGCGATTGCCGCCACACATCAGCTATCACTCGGGGAATCGTTGGCCGAGTGTGAAGACTGTGGCGGGCAGATTCCACCGGCCCGCCGTGCCGCCGTCAGAGGCTGTACCCGTTGCGTCTATTGTCAGGAGCACCAGGAACGACGCCAACGGGGGCTAGCATGACCTTTCAGGTAGAAATGGGCATGTTGATTTCCTTGCTGCTCACCTTTTTTGGCTTTCTGATTGGGGCCGGCAAAATATTACTAGCGCAAATAGACCGCCGCCAGAGTGAGCGCGATGGCAAGCAGGAAGAACAGATCAAAGTATTGCTCGCACAGCTCAGTAAAGAAGCGGAAAGCATTCACCGCCTAGAGCGTGAGTTTCTGAAATTTCAGGCAGAGCTACCGCTGCTTTATATACGGCGTGAAGATTACGTCCGCAATCAAACTGTCATTGAGGCCAAGCTGGATGCCGTGGCACTGAAGATAGAAAACATTCAATTGAAAGGGGCCCAACGATGATGGATCAAGCCAAGCTGCGCCGTGAGAGTCTGCGCTGGTATCTGATGCTGGCACTCTATAACGCCAGGCCAGAAGAAGTAGTCGAGGACGTGATCCAGATGACCATGCGATCTATCTATCCTGATGTGACGCCGATAGAGGTACGCAAGGAGCTGGACTACTTGGCTGACCGGGTGCTGGTTAATCTGCGCAAGGAGCCGAGCGGCCGCTGGTGGGGAGATCTGACCCGGTATGGTGTGGACATCGTTGAGTACACCATTGAGTGTCAGCCGGGTATTGCGCGCCCTGCTAAATATTGGGGCCAGTGATATGGCCCGTCGCAACAGTATCGAGCAGTTACCCAAAGCCGTGCGCGACTGGCTCGACAAAGCCTTGATAGCAGGTAACTTCAGCGGCTATCAGATGCTGGAGACGGCCTTGCGTGAACGGGGCTGCTCGGTCAGTAAATCCGCCATTCATCGTTATGGCCAAAAGATTGAACGCCGCTTTGCCGCGATCAAGGCCAGCACCGAAGCCGCGCGCATGCTCACCGAGGGCGCAGCCGATGATCAGGACGCCCGCTCTGAAGCGGTGATCGCGCTGGTACAAACCGAGCTGTTTGAAAGCATTGTCAACTTACAGGAGGCCGGCGAAGAAGGCATCAAACCGGAAGAGCGTATCGACCTGCTATCTAAAGCGGCGAAAAATATTGCCACCTTGGCCCGCGCCAGCGTGAACCAAAAAAAATTCCGTCTCGAAGTACAGGCCCGTGTCCAGGCAGCGGCCGCAGCCGTGGACAAAGTCGTTAAAACCGGTGGGCTATCTGATGACGCGGCCGAGGCCATTCGCCGCCAGATTCTAGGCATTGTGTTATGAGCCAGGTCACGGCCATTGCCCAGCGCCTGGAACGCGCCCCAACCGTACTGCTACCTTACCAGCAGCGCTGGTGCGCCGACACAACACCGGTCAAGGTGATGGAAAAGTCACGCCGGATTGGCCTGTCCTGGGCAGAAGCTGCCGATTCTGCATTGCTGTCTGCCCGCCAGAATGGCATGGATACCTGGTACATCGGTTACAACAAGGACATGGCACAAGAGTTCATCCGCGATTGCTCCGATTGGGCCAAGTTTTACAGCCTGACAGCCGGCGAGATTGAAGAGACCGCCGAGGTGTTTGTCGATGGTGATGAAGAAAAAGCCATTCTCGCCTACGTCATCCGCTTTGCCTCCGGCTTTCGTATCACCGCGCTATCGTCGCGCCCGTCTAATCTGCGTGGTAAACAGGGCCGGGTCATCATCGACGAAGCGGCCTTCCATGAGCAATTGTCAGAATTGTTAAAGGCCGCCATGGCGCTGCTGATGTGGGGTGGCCAGGTACATATTATTTCCACCCATGACGGCGTGGACAATGCCTTTAATGAACTGGTCACCGATGCCCGTTCCAAAAAGAAACCGTATAGCCTGCACCGGGTCAGCTTTAACGATGCGCTGAGCGATGGTTTATACCGCCGTATCTGCTTGCGGCGTGGCCTGACTTGGACGCCGGAGGGGGAAACCAACTGGGCAAAAGAAATTCGCGATTCCTACGGCGACGATGCCGAGGAGGAGCTGGATTGTGTACCGAAGAACAGCGGCGGTGCCTGGCTATCGCGGGCGCTGATTGAGTCGCGCATGTCTGCCGATACCCCGGTTTTGCGCTGGGCTTGTCAGGAAGGTTTTGAACTGCTGTCCGATGCTATCCGCACCGCTGAGTGCCGCGACTGGCTGGAGGCAAGCCTCGCCCCCCATCTTGCCGCGCTGCCAGCAGAAGCCATCGCCTTCAATGGCGAAGATTTTGGCCGTAGTGGTGACCTGACTGTACACGTGCCATTGATTCAGACACACAACCTGGTACGCCGTGTCCCTTTCATCGTCGAATTGCGCAATGTGCCTTTCCGTCAGCAGGAACAAGTGTGTTTCTACCTGCTAGACAGGCTACCCCGTTTTACTGGCGGGGCCTTTGATGCGCGTGGCAATGGGCAGGCGTTGGCTGAATATGCGATGCAGCGTTACGGCGCGAGCCGTATTCAGCAAGTCATGCTGTCAGAAAGCTGGTACCGCGAACACATGCCCCCGGTTAAAACCGCCTTGCAAGATGGCGACCTGATCGACCTACCCAAAAATGCCGACATTCTGGCCGACCTGCGAGCAGTGCAGGTCATCAAGGGAGTGCCACGCATTCCCGAAGGCCGCACCACTGGCGCAGATAAAGGCAAGCGCCATGGTGATGCGGCCGTCGCCCTGGCGCTGGCTTATTTTGCCAGCCGTGAAATCAATAAAGGCCCGGTGTCGGTGAAGTCGCGCCGCCGCCGGGCCGGTATCAACATGACTCAGGGGTATCAATGAAAAGCAGAAGCCAGGGCTTGTGGGTCAGCCCCACCGAGTTTGTCCAGTTTGGCGAACCGACAAAATCCTTATCCGAGCAGATTGCCACCCGTGATCGTAGTATCGACTTTCACACCTTGGGGATGTATCTGCCGAATCCGGACACCGTGCTGAAAGCGCTGGGCAAGGACATCAAGGTTTACCGCGAACTGCGCGCCGATGCCCATGTTGGCGGCTGTGTGCGCCGCCGTAAAGCGGCGGTGAAAGCGCTGGAATGGGGACTAGACAAAGACAAGGCTAAAACCAGTGTAGCCAAATCCATCAGTAGCATTTTTGCAGACCTTGATCTGTCACGCATCATGACTGAAATGCTGGATGCGGTGCTGTACGGCTATCAGCCGATGGAGATCATCTGGCAAAAAGTTGGCGCTTATCTGGTACCCGTCGACATTATTGGCAAGCCTGCTGACTGGTTCATCTATGACCAGGACAATCAACTCCGTTTCCGTTCAAAACAGCATCGCATCCACGGTGAGGAACTGCCCGCCCGTAAATTCCTGGTAGCGCGTCAAGATGCCAGCTATGACAACCCGTATGGCTTTGCTGACTTGTCGATGTGCTTCTGGCCAACAACCTTCAAAAAAGGCGGTCTTAAGTTTTGGGTGAAATTCACCGAGAAATACGGCGCGCCTTGGCTGATTGGCAAACACCCACGCAGTGCCACCGATGCCGAGACCAATAAGCTACTGGATAGCCTGGAAGATATGGTGCAGGACGCCGTCGCCGTGATACCTGATGACGCCAGTGTTGAAATTAAAGAGGCGGCGGGCAAAACCGGTAGCGCCGAAGTGTACGAGCGCCTGCTGCACTTCTGCCGTTCCGAGGTATCCATTGCGCTGCTGGGGCAGAATCAGACCACGGAGGCCAACAGTACCCGCGCTTCTGCTCAGGCCGGGCTGGAGGTCACCCATGACATCCGCGACGGCGACAAAGCGGTTGTCGAAGAAGCATTCAATACTCTGATCCGCTGGGTGACCGAGCTCAATTTTAATGCCGCAACGCGCCCGGTCTTCTCGCTGTGGGAGCAGCAAGAGGTCGACAAGGTCTTAGCCGAACGAGATGAAAAGCTGGTGCGGGCCGGTGCCAAACTGACGCCAGCTTATTTTAAAAGAGCGTATAGCCTGCAGGATGGCGACCTAGCCGAAGGGGCCCAGACGGACACACCTGCAGCCGAATTTGCCGAAGGGGTCGAGGCAACCGATCAACTGGCGCTGGATGCCGCGCTGAATGCCTTATCCCCTGATGATCTCAATGCCGATATGCAAGCCTTGCTAGCCCCTTTATTAAAGCAGATTGCCAACCAGACCCAGCCAGACGAATTGCTGGGCATGCTGGCAGAGCTGTACCCGGCAATGGATGCAGCCGGCCTGCAACAACGTCTGGCGCGGGCCATTTTTGTCGCCAAGCTATGGGGCTGCCTGCATGGCTGATATTGATCTTGCTTACTGTATGCGCCTGCCACCCAAGCAGGCGATTGCTTATCTGACCAGCAAAGGCTATGCCATTAGCTGGGATTGGGAAGAACTATGGCAGGATGCCCAGGCACAAGCATTTACTGTGGCCAAGGTGACCCGGCTGGATATTTTGCAGGACATTCGTGAGGCAGTGGAAACCGCCATTGCCGAGGGCAAAACCTTTGCTTGGTTCAAAAAAGAACTGACGCCGATACTCAAAGCCCATGGCTGGTGGGGGATTCAGGAACAGCTTGACCCGCACACCGGCGAACTGACCCAGGTGCAACTGGGTAGCCCCTGGCGCTTGCAAACGATTTATCGTACCAATCTGCAAACCGCCTATATGGCCGGGCGTTATGCTGAACAGTTGGCCAATGTGGATGACCGGCCGTATTGGCAATACATCGCCATTCTGGATGGCCGAACCCGGCCTAGCCATCGTGCGATGAATGGCAAGGTATTACGCTACGATGACCCCTTCTGGCGGTTCTACTATCCGCCTAATGGCTGGGGCTGCCGCTGCCGGGTGGTGGCACTTTCTGAAGATGACTTGCGTAAGAACGGATTACAGGTCGAAAGCTCAGACGGCAAGCTAGGCAGCGTCAAGAAGCTGGTTTCAGAGAAGACCGGCGAATTGCGGCCGGTGGCCACCTTTCGCGCTATCGACCTTGCCAGCGGCCGCCCGCTGACCATTTCGCCCGATGTGGGCTGGAGCTATAACCCGGGCGCTGCCGCCTGGCAGGCCGACACACAACGCTATAGCGGTGAGTTGGCGCAATTGGCCAAAAAGGAGCCGCGATGATCAGCATCACGATTGATGACCGTCAGTTACAGGCAACCTTGCGCCACCTAGAGCAAGCCGGTGGTGATCTGGCCCCGGCCATGCGCAAGATTGCTCAAAGCTTGCTTAAGGTGACCGAGGATAATCTGGCCGCTGAGGGGCGGCCAAAATGGGAAGCGCTGGCCGAATCGACCAAGCTAGCCCGGCTGGGCGGTAAAAAAGCTTATAAAAAAAATGGCGAACTCAAAGCCTCTGCTCAGCGCCAGCTTAATCAGTTCCGTATCCTGCAACACACCGGTCAGTTGGCGGCTTCCATCAGCACCGACTATGACCGCACCCAGGCCATCATCGGCAGCAATAAGGTCTATGCCGCCATTCAGCACTTTGGTGGTGAAGCGGGCCGAGGCCACGCCGTGACGCTGGTCGCGCGGCCTTATTTACCGATGGATGCAGAAGGCAACTTGCAGCCAGAAGCGCGGGAAGACGTGCTGGGCACGGTATTGTGTCATCTGCAAAAGGCCGCAGGTATTTAACGGCGCTGCTTGCCTTGTGGCCTTGAGAGCGAGCAAGGATAAGCATGCGCACTGATCACTAGGCCATAAAGCTTTATAAAGGCTTTATAGCCTTCAGATGGCCGGCTTAGGGTGGCGTAAAAATACGCCACCCCATGCAGACTAAAATGCTGCCGGTAAATCTCTACCGCTTTTGTCGCCACTTTCCACTATTAATCCCAATTAAAAGACCGGCTAGCGTAGACCGTCGATCATGACGGCATGAACACGACTAAACCGAAACCCATCCATATCTTCAAGCCTGGCCGCCATGTAACGATGGCCGGCGATATCATTGAATTTTCTGAAGCCGATGTGGCCGCAACAGCGCAGGCGTATAACCCGGCGTTGCACGAAGCCCCGCTGGTGCTTGGCCACCCCAAGACCGACGACCCGGCCCAAGGCTGGGTGCAATCACTGCTGGCCACCGAGCGCGGCCTGTTTGCTGCTCCGCGTGATATCGAGGCTGCCTTTGCCGAACAGCTTGGCCAACGGCGCTATGGCAAGGTCTCAGCCAAATTCTACGCCCCCGACGCGGCCAGTAATCCGGTGCCCGGTGTCTGGTATCTACGCCATGTCGGCTTTCTTGGTGCTACCCCGCCCGGCGTCAAAGGATTAGATAACCCGGCTTTTGCCGCCAGTGAAGACGGCTGTGTTGCCTTCCAGGAGGCCGTCGAGTTTGGCGGCTGGGATGAACAGACCCAAGCCGGACTATGGCGCAGCCTGCGTGACTGGTTCCTGGCTCGGTTTGGTCAGGAAGAAGCCGACAAAGCCTTGCCGCCGTGGAATGTCGATGCTGTCCAGCAATCGGCAGTACAGCCAGAACCCCGCACACCAGCTTTTGCTGATGCACTTCCCATTTCTTCCCTTGCCCACTTAAAGGAGCCCTTAGTGAGCCCAGAACAAAAAGCCGCGCTGGAGGCTGAAAGCCAGCGAGTTAAAACCGAGAACGCCCAGCTCAAGGCGCAACTGGCCGAACGTGACGCCCGCGAGCAGCAGGCCCAGTTGGCCAAGCGCCATCAGGACCATGCAACGTTTGCTGAAGGGCTGGTCAGCAAAGGCGTGCTGGCTCCCAAACATCAGGCGGCTATCGTGGCCGTGCTGGACCTGAGCGCCACCCCGGACAACAGCGGCAAGTCGGTCGAATTTGGCGAGGGTGACGACAGGCAGCCTTTGGCTACGGTGATCAAGGGCTTTCTGAATGAGCTACCCAAAGTGGTCGAATTTGGTGAACACGCCACCAAGGGCAAAGTCGGACAAAGTACTGGCACGAAAGGAGCTGAAGCCGCGTTTGCCGAGAAGGCAACTGATCCGGGTCGTCTGGAACTGCATGTCCGCGCCAGCGAACTGGCTGCTGACAAAGGCATTGCCTACGAGGAGGCCGTGCGCCAACTGCTGTAAAAAACCCCACCAACAGATCGTCACCTGCTAACAGGAGTGCAATATGTCTGACCGTTTACAAAGACTACGAGTCGTCGACCCGGTACTGACCAGTCTGGCGCGTGGTTATCGCAATGCGCAATACATCAGCGAGGGGCTATTCCCGGTCGCTGAAATCGATAAAGAATCCGGCATCATTCCGCTGTTTGGCAAAGAGGCTTTCCGGCTGTGGGAAACCGAGCGGGCGATTCGTGCCAAGTCTAATGTGATGACCGCCGACGATGCCGATACCCTGGACGTGGTATTGCGCGAGCATGACCTGGCCTACCCGGTGGATATCCGCGAGCAGACCGAATCGATGTTTAACGAAGAGGCCAAAGCGGCCAAGCGCGTGAAGGACGCTATCGACTTAGGCCGTGAAGCGCGGGCCGGTATGCTGGCACAAAATCCTGGCACCTATGAGAGCGGTGCCAAGATAGCACTGTCCGGCTCCAGCAAGTGGTCAAAAAATGGCGGCGATCCGATCAAGGATGTGGAGGCCGGTAAAGAAGTGGTGCGCCAGCGTACGGGCATGCGGCCGAATACGGCGGTGATCGGCGCCTCGGTCTATGCCTCGCTGAAGTTTCATAAAGTGCTAGGCGATGCACTGGGCACACAAGAGCGCAAGCTGATCACACCTGAACACCTGAAAGCCTTATGGGGTGTTGAGCATCTGTTTATTGGCGAAGCGCTGGCCAGCAATGGCGGCACGCTACTGGGTGATATCTGGCGCGACAACCTAGTGTTGGCCTATGTTGCCCAGCCTGGCAACGGTAGCGGCCACGATGCGGATATTCCCTCTTTCGGTTACACCTTGCGCAAAAAGGGCATGCCGGAAACGGACAAGTACGATGCCGAAGGCAACAAGGTTTCCTATGTGCGCCATACCGATATTTACAAAGTAGTCGTAGTGGGCGCGGATGCGGGCTATCTGATTACGGGTATCAACGAGGAAGGACAGCGATGAAGCAAACCTATCAAGTGACCGGTATGACGCTGAAGCATGATGGCCAGGATTATCCGGAAGGCGCGGAGATTGAACTAGACGCCGCCAGCGCCGAATGCCTGCAACGGTGGCTGAAGCCAATAAGCATCCAGCCTGAAACGCACCGCGAGGCCAAAGCAGCCAACCTGCCTGCCGCGGATAACGGCGCAGAGGAAGCAGCGGACAGCGCCACTAGGAAAGGAAGCAAAAAATGAAGACCCAACAAGTCATCCTGACGACTTCTATTGTCGCCGCCAGTGATCTGACCGCCCAGCGCTTTGTCGGCTTTGATGGCCAGCCTTGTGCTGCCGGCGCAAAAGCGCTAGGCGTGGTGGAAGTGAATACCGGCCAAGACCAGATGGCGCCAGCCAATGTATTAGGCGTGATGCTGATCGAAGCCGGGGGCCCTATCGCGGCGGGCGCCGAGGTGCAATCTGATGCCAGTGGTAAAGCCATACCCAAAGCATCAGGCGCGATCAATGGCATTGCCTGGGATGCGGCCGGTGTGGCTGGTGAACTGATTCGCATCGTGCGCGGTATCTGATATGCGCTACTGCTCGCTGGCCGACCTGCAACTGGCGATACCGTCGCACACGCTGATCAGCTTATCCAATGATGACCCGGAAGCCGACGCGATGAATCCTGCCGTCGTGGCTGAAGGTGTCCGCCAGGCGGAGGAACTGGTTGATGCCTACTTGCGTGGGCGTTACAACTTGCCACTTGACCCGGTGCCGTCTGTGATCAAGGACATGACGGTCAATCTGGCACGCCACTGGCTGTATGCCCGGCGGCCAGAAGGAGCAGATTTGCCGGATGCAGTTACCCGTACTTACAAGTCGGCTTTGCAAATGCTGGAGGCGATTCGGGATGCCAAACTGACTATCGGGCTGCCCAGCGGTGAGACTGCGCCGGAGCCGGGTGAGGTCAAGACAAGAGCCAGCCGGCGTCAGTTTGACCGTGACTTACTGGACCGTTACTGATGGCCACCACCTTACAGATCATTGATGCGACGGTGGCCCGCCTGAAGGCCAAGCTGCCGCAACTGGCGGTGGAGTATTTTCCAGACCGGCCCGCTGATTACCGCTTGAACCATCCTAAAGGCGCGCTGCTGGTCAGTTACCCCGGCAGCCAGTTTGCCCGCACGGTGGATACTTTCTATGCCGCTCAGCCACGCACCATCAGGCTGGCCGTCACTGTGTTGCTGCGTCAGCTCAATGGCAAGGGCGGCGCAGTGGATATTAGCGACGAGGTACGCCGGGCGCTAGTGGGCTGGCGGCCACCGGATTGCCAGAAGGTGATGGCCGCATCCGATCAATTTTTAGGGGAATCGGCGGGCATCTGGCAATACGCCATTGACCTGACCACCGAGACCATGCTGATAGAGGAGGCGGATATTGCCGCTGATACCCCTCTGACGGACGTAACTTACGAGGAACAAACATGAGCAGATATCGATACAGCGGGCCGACTAGCGGCGTAACGCTACAGCAAGGCGACACCGCCCGCGAAATCATGCTGCATGCTGGTGCAGAGGTGGATTTACCCGAGCAGCACGAATACACGCAAACCTTGCTGGCCTTGGGGCACCTGACGCTATTACCGGGGCAGAACAAACCAGCTAAAGCATCGACACGTGCTAGCGACAGCGACGTTTCGACTATCAGTAAAGGGGTTTAAATCATGAGCGCCAATTATTTACACGGGGTAGAAACCCTGGAAGTCGAACGCGGCCCGCGCCCAGTCCGCACGGTCAAATCGGCAGTCATCGGGGTGATTGGCACCGCGCCTTGTGGCCCGGTCAATACGGCCACGCTCTGCCTGTCCGAGAAAGACGCCGCCGCTTTCGGCTCGCCACTGCCAGGCTTCACCGTGCCGCAAGCGCTGGACGCCATTTACGACCATGGTGCGGGTACCGTGGTTGTGATCAATGTGCTGAACCCCGCCATTCACAAAAGCACGGTAGCCAGTGAAGAACTGGTGCTGGACGCCAGCACCAGCCGCGCCAGGCTGGCACATGGCGCCGTCGAGGCGCTGACGCTTAAAAGCAGCGATGGCAGCCAGAGCTATACAGCCGGCAGTGATTACACGCTAGACCCACTTAGCGGCGAGATTCTGCGTCTTAAAACCGGCACGATTCCCGGCGGTGCGGCCTCACTCACCGCCAGCTATGACTATGCTGACCCGACCAAGGTCACCGCGACCGACATTATCGGCGCGGTAAATAGCGCCGGAGTTCGCACTGGTATCAAGGCACTCAAGGATACCTATAATATTTTTGGCTTTTTTGCCAAAATCCTGATCGCGCCCGGCTTCTGTACCTTGAGTTCGGTAGCGGTCGAGCTGGATGCGATGGCCAAGCAACTGGGCGCAATGGCCTATATTGATGCCCCGATTGGCACCACTTTTGCCCAGGTGCTGGCAGGCCGTGGCCCGGCAGGGACGATTAACTTCAACACTTCCAGTGACCGAGTACGCCTGTGCTATCCGCACGTGAAAGTGTACGACCCGGTGCTGAATGCTGAGCGCCTGGAACCGCTGTCTGCCCGTGCGGCTGGCCTGCGGGCGCGGGTCGATCTGGATAAGGGCTTCTGGTGGTCCAGCTCCAACCAGGAACTAGCCGGGGTCAGCGGGGTGGAGCGCCAGCTATCTGCAATGATTGATGACCCACAATCAGAAGTAAATCTGCTCAATGAGCAGGGAATCACCACGGTATTCAGCAGCTACGGCTCCGGCTTCCGTTTATGGGGCAATCGTAGCGCCGCCTGGCCCACCGTCAGCCACATGCGCAACTTTGAAAATGTGCGCCGTACCGGTGACATGCTGAACGAATCTATCCGTTATTTCAGCCTGCAATATATCGACATGCCCATTAGTCAGGCATTGATTGATGCGCTAGTGGAGTCGGTCAATGGCTATGGCCGCAAGTTGATAGGGGATGGCGCGCTGCTGGGCTTTAAAGCCTGGTTTGATCCAACACGTAACGAAGAAACTGAGCTAGCCAATGGCCACCTGCTGATCAGCTATAAGTACACCGCACCGCCACCACTGGAGAGGCTGAGCTTTGAAACCGAAATCACCTCGGAATACCTGTTAACACTGAAGGGAGGGAGCTGATTATGGGCAAGATAGAAGTGAACCGGATCACCAATGCTAACGTTTATTTAAATGGCAACTCCTTACTGGGCAGGGCGGAAGAGATCAAATTACCCGATATCACCGCCATCATGCAGGAGCACAAGGCACTGGGCATGGTGGGCAAGATCGAGCTGCCGGCAGGTTTTGAAAAGTTGGAAGGCGAGATTAAGTGGAACTCTTTCTACAAGGATGTCGCCAGGCTAATGGCCAACCCCTTTAAATCTGCCCAGCTACAGTGCCGTTCCAATATTGAAACCTATGGCGCACAAGGACGGATTCAAGAAGTCAGCCTGGTCACCTTTCTGACGGTGATGTTTAAAAAAAATCCACTAGGTACCTTCAAACCGCTGGACAATGCCGAATTCAGCGCCAGCTTCTCGGCGACCTATATCAAGCAGGTTGTCGATGGTGAAGAGGTGCTGGAACTGGATTACCTGGCAAATATTTTTAGGGTAGGCGGCGAGGATGTGCTGGCCACTTACCGCAGCAATATCGGTGGCTGAGCCGCACGCCTACATGCTATAGGCTGTACCCCGTTATGGGCCACTTCTCGGTGGCCCTTTTTTATTTGCCCTCTTGACAGCCACAAACGGGCTAACGGATGCTAGCGGCCACTTCCCTTTAACGGATACAAGGAAACCTGCAATGAGCCAAGCCAACGAGAACGATGGCATCCGTATTATCTTTAGCGCGCCACAACTGGCGGCGGCCCTTTCCCGCCAAACCATCAGCCGAGGCGAAATGCTCAGTAACCGCTTTTGGGGCTCGCTGGAACTGGCTGGTGGCGTGCTGGAGCTGGTCGGTGCTGGCGCGCTCTGTGTCGCCCCGGAACCAACGGGTCTGAGCAAAGCCGGCTGTGTGGTGTTTGGTGCCCATGGCGCCGATATGGCGGCGACCGGTGCGCGTAAAGTCTGGACTGGTCAGGATTCGGCGACACTAACCCAGCAAGGCGTGACCAAGCTGGCGGAGACGATGAAAGTTGACCCCAGCCAGGCCAGTAATATCGGCTTATCCGTTGAAATGGCGGTGCCGATTGGGCTGGCGGGCATGATTAAAGCCGCCCGCGTTGCTAGCGTGATCGGGGGGCGGATTAGCCTGCTGGAACATGAGGCGATGGGTGGGCATACTTTAGCCAGACACATTAATAGAACCGAGAAACAGCTAAGGGCTAGATTGGTAGCTGAGCCGAACCTAAAAGCCGCGTCGTCTTTTTATCATCTTCAGGCAGCTGAGTCGGCTGTCTCGCAAGTGTTGGCTCGGAATGCCACAAGGATTAATGCCTGGGCGAAGAACGCTTCTCTAGGGAGCCGTTTACCTTTAAATGAAGATTTAGGTAGCGTGTTGGGGCATGGTGTGGTGCGCAGGACAGGAAAACTAACGCCAATGACTAAAGTATTTGTCATGCTGGAATGTGTAAAACGCAATGGCGTCCCTTATTATGTTTTAACTGCCTATCCAGCTATTTAAAGGTGAAAGATGAAGCAAGCCAAAAACCAATTTTTTCGAGTTAAACCGCCGAACCCATACAAAGACAGCGAGGCACTCTACCCCTATTTATATCTGCTATTTGGTGCTTATCTGATGCAGGATTATGATCTGTCGGGGAATACTCTTGAGGAGATTATTGCCTGCTACAAAAGCAGAGAGCTGACAGCAGAAACCAGCAAAGCAGCCATTCAAGAAGTTGATGATTTTATCAGTAGACACCCTAACGATTTGGATGAGCATTTTGAAGAATTATACGGCTTTAATTTCGGCCCTGAACTTTGGGGCTACACCACTGCTTCCTTCTTTGAGTACCTAAAAACCCTGCTGGCAAAGTAAGCCGCAGCAGACCAAGGGCCAGTCAGGTCCTTGGGTTTTCCCCCGCACCACCCCAGCATTTGTTAAAGCCGTTTAACGGCATTCCCACCGCTTTTCCCGCACAATCTCCTGCAGCTAGACCCACTCAACATCAAGCGCAAGGAGTACCCGCATGACTATCAAACTGCAATACCCGTTTACCAATGCGGCTGGCGTAAAAATCGACAGCCTGCCCATCCAGCGCCTGAAGCGCGCCGACCTCAAAGCGGCGCATCATCACAGCAAAGATGATGCCGAGCAGGAGGATTTTCTATTTGCCCGCATGACTGGCCTCACCTTGGAAGACGTTGACCAACTCGACATTGCCGACAGCAAGACGGTGGCCGAAACCTTTCGCGCCATGGTTGACGGCGGAGGCTGATCTTAAGCGCCTGGATGCGTCTTTGCTGCTGGTGCTACGTATGCAGCCCTCGGAAATCGACAGCCTGAACATGGAAGACTATTGGTTCTGGATTGATGAGACCGAGCGCGAGCTGAAGCGGCGCAACGAAAGCTGAGGCGTATTTTTAAAACCTGTTTGAAGAATGGAAAAAGGTCGCTATGGCCAGAGAACTGCTGGTAGGGGTCAAAATCGGGGCGGCGCTGGCCAGCACGTTTAGAACGGCGTTTGCTGGCGCCCGCAGTACTTCGGTGCAACTGGGCCAGGTCGCTGACCAATTACGTGTCCGGCATCAACGGCTGGGCGAGGTGATGGCGCGGGCCATGGCCCACCCCACACGAAATGTAGGAGAGCTACGCCGCCAGTATGAACGGCTGGGCCAAACCCTTGAGCAGCTCCGGCTGCGTCAGGAAAGGCTGACCGCCAGCATGGCCCGCGGCGAGGCGCTGAGGTCGGCTCGTGCCGACTTACGGGGCCAGGCGATGGAAACGGTAGGCACCACCCTTGCTTTGGCGGTGCCAGTGGTGCAGTCGGTACGGCTGGCAGCGGGCTTTCAGGACCAGATGCGCGATACCGCCATCACCGGCGAATTCAGCGTGGCCGAAGAAGCCCGACTTGGCTCAACCATCCGTGCAGCGGCGCTACAGTGGAATCAGACACAGGCCGAGATTGCGCGCGGTACCGGTGTGCTGGTGGCCGGCGGCATCCAGGATGCCAAAGCGCTGGAAAACTACGCCCCCATCATGGCCAAAGCGGCCACCGCCACCCGCGCCAGCATGGACGATCTGGGTAGCGTGGCCATCGCGCTGAACGACAACCTTAAAGTCGGCGTGGCCGGCTTTGAGGGCGCGCTGAATATGCTGGCCTATGCCGGCAAGCGTGGCCAGTTTGAAATCCGCGATATGGCCAAATGGCTGCCGGCCTTATCGCCAGCGTTTCAGGCACTGGGCATCACCGGCAAGGAAGCCGTGGCGGAAATTGGCGCTGCTTTGCAGATTGCCCGTAAGGGGGCCGGTAGCAATGATGAGGCCGCCAATAACTTCAAAAACTTCCTGCAAAAAATTACCTCACCCGATACCTTAAAAGACTTTGCTAAAGCCGGTATTGATTTGCAGGCCAGTATGATGAACCTGCGCGCCCAAGGTTTGACACCAATGCAATCCATGCTGGCCATCATCACCGACTATATGCAAAGCAAAGGCCCCGCTGCTGCCGGAAAGTTTCAGCAAGCGATGGCCATCAAAGATGACAAAGAACGCGAAGCTGCCTTACAGCGCCTAGCCAGCGCCTACAAACTGGGCGAGTTGTTCCAGGACATGCAGGCCATGTCGTTTATTCGTCCAGCCATTGCCAACTCTGGCGAAATGAAAAGCATCAAAGATGGGGCGCTGGAAGCTGAAAACAAAAATCTGTTGGATAGCGACTTTCAGAAACGTATGGAGGGCGCTTCCGAGCAGTTTAAAGCGTTCAAAATTGGCCTGATGGATATTGGCCTGACGATTGGCGATGTGCTGCTGCCACCTTTAAACGATCTGATGACCGAAGTCAGACCCGGCATCAAAGCCTTTGGCGAATGGGCCAAGGCCCACCCCGGTTTAATCAAGGGCGTCATCGGGCTGGCTGGCGGTTTGCTGGCGGGCAAGCTGGCTTTTATCGGCCTGCGCTACGGCCTTAATCTGTTGCTGTCACCGTTTACGGCAGTACGTACCGCGATCCACCTGGTATCGGCTAGATGGATGACCTTACGTGGGCTATGGTTGGCCGGGCGTTTTGCCCCGCTGGTATCCGGCTTACGCGCGGTTGGTGGCGGGCTGCTGAGAGCCGGACGCTTCCTGCTACTCTTTGGCCGAGGCATGGCCATGGCCTTTGGTTCGCCGCTGGTGCTGGCTGGGCGTGGCGTCTGGTTCTTGAGCAGACTATTAGGTGGTCAATTGATTTCCGGCCTGCGCCTGGCTGGCCGGACTGTGCTATGGCTGGGCCGCGCCTTGCTGATGAATCCGCTAGGGCTGGCCATTACCGGCATCGCTATCGGCGCTTACCTGATCTACTGTTACTGGTCACCGATTAAACGCTTCTTTGGCGGCTTGTGGAGCGAAGTTAAAACGGCTTTTGCTGGTGGCATCGGTAGCGTGATCAAACTGATTATTAACTGGTCGCCGCTTGGGCTGTTTTACCGGGCTTTTGCCGGGGTGATGAAGTGGTTCGGGGTCAGTATGCCAAAAACCTTTACCGATTTCGGCGCTAATCTAATTAGCGGCCTGCTGAAAGGTCTCCAGAACAAGATCGGCGCGGCCAAGGATGCAGTGATGGGCTTTGGTAAAGATATCAAAAGCTGGTTTGCCAACTCCCTCGGCATCCAGTCGCCATCGCGGGTTTTTATGGGTTTTGGTGACAATATTGCGCAAGGCACCGCACTGGGTATTGGCCGCTCCAGCGGCCTGGCGTCCAAAGCCGCTGCCAGTATGGCCGCCCAGACCGCCGCTGCTGCGGCCGCCCAACGCCTTCAGGCTGCCCACGCTGGCGCGGCTGGCACGCATGGCAGCAGCAAAACGGGCTTGGCCGCCGGTGTGGCGGTGCACTTTAACCCCGTTATTCATTTACCAGCAGGCGCACCGGAAAGCATTAAAAGTGAGCTATCCGCCGCGTTAAAGCTCTCTTTGCATGAGCTGGAGCAGTTGATTAAGCGGGTAGTCGAGCAACAAGCACGGAGAGCGTACTGATGTTTGCCCTACTTGGCGATATTGAATTTCAACTGATCACCTACTTTGACGGCTTCGAGTCACAGTTTGGCGCTGACTTTGCCGAGCATGCGCTGATTGAGGGCAAACCCCGCTTGCAATGGATAGGCGACAAGCTGGACGAAATCACCATTCAGCTATCGTTCCATAGCCAGTTCTGCGACCCGGAACAAGAATTACTACGCCTTAAAACCGCCAAGGAAGCCCATCAGGCGATGGCGCTGGTACTGGGTAATGGTGATTACAAAGGCTGGTTTGTACTGACCGAGGTACAAGCCAGCAGCAAGCAGACTGACCAGGCCGGCACGCTGCTGGCGCTGGAAGCCAGCCTGACCTTGCGTGAATTCGTTGGCGACAAGCAGAACCCCTTAGCGCCGCCAGCGATAGAAGCGAAACAGCCACCCGCCGGAGCGAAAGTTCTCCCTGCCAGTCTCAACAGCGGCCTGAGCAGCACGATTAATTCTGTGCATCAAGGTATCCGTCAGGTGGTGAGCTATGCCAATCAGGCGCAGGCGGCCATGCGGGTCGCCGTGGACGCGGTACGCCTGGCGCAGAATCTGCGCGCCAACCCGCTGGCCGCGCTAGGACAGGCGCCATCGTTGCTGCAAGGTATCGGGCAGATCGCCAAGCCGCTGGAAGCACTCTCACCCACCTTGGCCAGCCTGAGCGGACAATTGCCGGAAGCGGTCAAGGTACTGCGCGCCGGTGATAATGCGCTGGGCACGATACGCCAGGCACAAGGCACGCTGTCCGCGGTAAATGTTGGCAACATTACTGGCCGCCTGGATTCGCTGGCTGGGCAATTAGCCAGCGCCGCCAGTGTGCTGGAGTCGGTCGCGCCCAGCATCAGCAAGCTGGCTGGCCAAGTCATTACCAGGGGGCTGTAATGTTTCTGACCCATATCAGCACCGCCGGCGAACGCTGGGACCAACTCGCTCACCGCTACTACGGCGACGCGCTGCAATACGAGCGCATCATTGTGGCTAACCCGCATGTGCCGCTCGGTACCCACTTAGCCGGTGGGCTGATGCTATCCATCCCGGTGATTGCCGCACAAGATTTAGAGGAGGCGTTGCCGCCATGGTTACGCTAAGCACCGGGCTGCCCACGACGGTGGCCAAGGTAGCCCACCCAGTATTCGTTTTGTCTTATGGCCAGAAGAACATCACCAATGACATCACGCCTTATGTGCTATCGGTGACCTACACCGATTATCTGTCCGGCCAGTCGGACGAACTGGAGGTGCAACTGGAAGATGCCGATGGCCGCTGGCTGCGTGCCTGGTACCCCGGCAAGGGCGATAGTCTGTCACTGAAGATTGGCTATGACCAGGCCCCCTTGCTGCCTTGTGGCGCTTTTGAAATAGACGAAATCGAATTTGCCCAGCCACCGTCGACAGTGACGATCCGCGCGCTGGCCACGGGCATCAAATCCACAGTTCGCACCCGCGTTGGCCGCGCCTACGAAAACACCACCCTAGCCGCCATTGCACAACGTATTGCCAAGCGTAACCACCTAGTGCTGACCGGCAAGATACGTAGTATTGCCATTGACCGCGTTACACAGTACCAGGAGCGCGACGTGGCCTTTCTGACTCGCTTGGGGCGTGAATATGGCTATGCGTTCAAGATTGTTGGCAACAAACTGGTCTTTACCGAGCTGACTAATCTGCATGAAAACGATGTGGTGGCCACCATCAAGCTTACTGACCTGAAAAGCCTTAGCCTGCGTGACAAGATTAAGGACGTTTACCAGCAAGCCAAGGTGAAGTACCACAACCCCAAGACCAAGAAGCTGGTGGTGTATGGTGTAAAAGGTGGCGAAGTTACGCAAGTTGGCCAAAGCACTCAGACCAGCAAGCCACGCTCAGGCCAAGCCAGTAGCGGCGATACTTTAAAACTGGCCACCCGCTCCGGCTCGAAAGCCACCGCACAAACCAAGGCCAAGGCCGCGCTTAACCGGTCTAATCTGCAACAGACTGGCGGCACGCTAACACTGATGGGCAACCCCAAGCTGGTCGCCGGCAATACCGTACAGCTGCTCGGCTGCGGCCAGTTGTCTGGCAAATACCTGATTGAATCAGCGCGCCACCGGCTGGAGCGTAGTAGCGGCTATAGCACCGAGCTGGAAGTGAAGCGGGTCGCGCTACCGCAAAAGGGCAAAACAGCTAGCAGCAAGAAGAAAAGCGGCGCTGGTGGTTTGAAGGTCTACGGCGTGAAAGATGGTCAGGTACAGCTTGTTGGGACTAGCCCACAAAAAGGAAAGAAAAAATGAACCATGAAACGCTGGACGAATTCGGTGCCACCATCAAGTACGGCACGGTCAGCGCCAGTCGGCCCGGCTTTGCCCGCGTGCGGCTGCCCGACTTCGACAATATGCGCACCATGTGGCTGCCGATGGTTTTTCCGAAAACCCAGGCCGACCAATGCTGCTGGACCTACGATAACGGCGAACAGGTAGCGGTGCTGCTGGACGCCCGTGGCGAGGATGGCGTGATCCTGGGCGCGGTGTATTCCAGCGCGGATACCCCACCAATTAGCGACCCTAATAAATTCAGCATCCGTTTTAAAGACGGCGCTTTGCTGGAATATGATCGGGGTAGCCAGGTGCTGACGGTGTCGGGTGTGGCTAAGGTCTTGGTGGCAGCCAGCGCAGACATTGTGCTGAAAGCAGGTGGCAAGGTGATCATTGATGCGCCGGACACTGAAGCGACTGGCAATCTGCTGGTTAATGGCAAGCTGACCTATAAGGGTGGTATGGCGGGCTCAGGTGGCGCGGGGGCTTCGGCGGCGATTACCGGAAATATTGCGGTGGAGGGTAATATCAAGGCCACCGGCAGCGTGATGGATGCGGGTGGCAATTCGAATCATCATAGTCATTAAAGGGTTTTTGCAAAATGATAAATATATGCGTTTCAAGCATGCCTTCATTTGGAAGTACAGTTTCGGATGTAATTGCCATCGGAGCTGCTGTTGTATCTCTCGGCTCTGCCATTTTTTCGTACATGACATGGACGGCAGCAAATAGAGCCAATGAGATCAGTCTTTTTAGCCCCAAAAAGGAGATATACGACCAATTTAGCAAATTAGCGCAACACATGGATAGCAGGTGGGCCAAAGCAGAGCTATGTGAAGTTACAAAGTTTAATGATTCCATTTCGAATGCCGAGCTTTATCTACCCACATCGCTGGCTGAGGATATTAAGAAATATTATTTTGCATGTTTTGATGTGGCTGATTTAAACCGGGTGAACTATCAAGATCAAGATTTGAAAGAGCGAGAAATGCAAAAATGTAACTTACAAATAGCGCAAGAATTACAAAAGAAAATTAAACCTACGCTTTTTGAGTTACTACAAAACGCTCAGCATGGAAAAAAGTAAATAAGCTTTAACTCTCTTTAATATTCCCTAGCAGGGCATCGCCCTACGGTAGCCCTGTGACCCAGCTATCCAATTCCCCACACTGGTAAGCGGCTCTACACCACTTGGAGCTGATCAAAGTCTAGGCCGATATTGACCAGGCTATCCGCATCATTCTTTGCGCTCCCAAGAGCAACGACTCGCACCACGATTACCGGAAATATTGCGGTGGAGGGCAATATCAATGCTGATGGATGCGGGTGGCAATTCGAATCATCATAGTCATTAATCAGCTTGCTTGGATTTGTCCCTCTTGGCAATATTTTCTATTCTTGATTCAGGAAGGCTTTCAAAGATGGCATTAATTTCTTTGGGCTCTGTAATCATTTTTTCGACAATGATATTGACCAGTTTAAATAAGGTCATAACGGTTGCCTGATCGTCCTTAATATCCATAATGTTGGGATGAACTGCTGCACTACCAATAACACGTACAGAATCTAAAGCTTGTTGTATTGTTGTTGGCAGCCCCTTTTGTACAAGCAAAGCAATATTTTGATCGATGTTTTTTGACGGATCACCAAGTTGTTTACAAAGCTTTTCTACAACCAAGCGCAGTAGCGCAGCCGCCCCACGAGGGGAGAGTACGACAATGTTGCTGGCTTCCTTATAGTCATCTATACAGTCTTCGGGAAGGTCTGGGTTCGGTAGAGGAGCAAATGAGTCGAAAGGGTATATTTTGCTATACGAAGGGTCATTACCGTAAGGACGTCCGTTACTTCTATTTATACGGGCAGTTTGTAACTGCCTCAATGTTGCATCTACCTTCCATACAGAGGATTCGTTACAGTGTGCACATCGTGCAATATAAAAACCAGTTATTATATCGATCAAATTTTCCTGGTTGGTACCGCTGAGTCTTATTAACTCAGACCAGCACATCTGCGAATACGCCTGACAATGTGGGCAAGTGAAAGCTTCTGTCTGAAACTTCGGTGGCACAAAACGCATTAAATCGCTCCTTATCAATGACTTCTGCATTTTAACCCGCATTAATATCGCATGGCACGGATATTCGGCACTATAGCCGCATGTCTCAGCTATCTAATTCTCTACACTGGCAACCTGCTCTCCACCGCTTTGACCTGGTCGAAGCCGAGGCCGATATTGACCAGGCTATCCGCATCATTCTGGCTACGCCCAAGGGCAGCGACCCGCACCGCCCGGACTTTGGTTCCCACCTACAGCGCTATCTGGATTACCCGGTTAATCAGGCTTTACCGCACCTGGTACGTGAGGCCGTCGAAGCCATCAGCTTATGGGAGCCGCGCTGTGAGCTGGTCAAGGTGGTGCCATTGCTTGAAGGTTCGCAGATTACCCTGCGCGTACAGTGGAAGCTAGCCGATGGCGTACAGCACGAAACCGGGTTTACCTTATGAGCCTGCCCGAACCGCAATTTATCGAACGTGACCCGGCAACCATTACCGCACAGTTGGTGGCGCAGTATGAGCAACTGAGCGGTAAAACGCTCTACCCGGCCCAAGCCGAGCGGCTACTGATTGATGTGATCGCCTACCGCGAAACGCTGCTACGTATCGGTATCCAGGAAGCCGCCAAGCAAAACCTCCTCGCCTTTGCCCGCGCCCCGATGCTGGACTATCTAGGCGAATTGCTGGGCGTCACCCGCCTGCCGGCACAGGCAGCCAAGACGACGCTGCAGTTCAGTATTGAAACCGCGTTGGCCACGGATTTTTTAATACCGCTTGGCAGTCGTGTTGAGGGCGGCGATAGCGTGGTCAGCTTTGCCACCGATAGCGATACCATTTTGCCCGCTGGCCAATTGTCAGTGAACGCCAGCGCCACTTGTGAGGAGGCTGGCAGCATCGGCAATGCCTGGCAGCCCGGGCAGATTAATAGCCTAGTGGACGAACTAAGCGACTTTGATATCAGCGTGGCCAACACGACCACCACTGCTGGTGGCATTGATGATGAAGAAGACGAACGGCTAAGGGAGCGCATCAAGCTGGCGCCGGAGTCTTTTTCTAATGCCGGCAGTCGGCTGGCCTACCGCTTTCATGCACTCAAAGCCCATCAGAGCATTATTGATGTGGCGGTGTTAACGCCCAAGCCCGGCGTGGTCAGGCTTTACCCGCTGCTCACCACCGGCTTGCCGGACAACGCTATTCTGGCGCTGGTACTGGCCACCTGCAGCGATGAGCGGGTGCGCCCGTTGACGGATACGGTGCAAGCCGCCAGCCCGGTAGCGGTTCCCTACCGCATTGATGCCGACTTATGGCTCTACGCTGGTAGCGAGGCGGCTATGCTGCAAGTTCAGGCATTAGCTGAGGCCGAGCGCTATCAAACCGGGCGCGCCATGGCCTTGGGGCGTGACTTAGTGCCTAGCCAGATTATTGCTGCCTTGCAATTACCTGGTGTCTATCGGGTGCAACTGAACCAGCCAGCACTAACCACACTGGCCGAAAACGAGTGGCCGGATTGTCAGAGCATCACCATTCGTATTGCCGGGGTGGTCAATGACTGAACCCACACTTCTGCCGCCACCTTTGGCCAGTGATGAGCGCTTTAGCATGCTGGCTAAACTGGCCGCACAGATTAGCGCCATCGATTTGTCGCCTTTGCTGGTTTATCTAGTCGATACCGTCAGCGCTTCCGCCTTGCCCAGCCTGGCGCAGCAATTCAGCCTAGTAGGAGATGGCTGGGAGCTGGCCGAATCCGATGACGCACGCCGGGCGCTGATTCGCCGGGCCATTGAACTACACCGCTATAAAGGGACGCCCTGGTCCATTCGTGAAGTAATTCGTCGCCTGGGCCTGGGCGAGGTGACACTGATTGAAGGACTCAACGCTAATGATCGCGATGGAGCCATTCAGCGAGATGGCCTCTATGTGCATGGCGACCCGACGCAGTGGGCCGTCTACCGCGTCATCCTGTCAGCGCCAGTAACCAATGATCAAGCCGAGCAGTTGCGTCAACTACTGGCCGCCTATGCACCAGCACGTTGCCACCTGGCCAGCCTAGAGTACCAAGCCGTGGCCAACCGCCATAACGGCGCCATTCAACGCAATAAACAATACAACCGAGGGAGTGCCTAATGGCCAATTTGACTGAAAAGCCTGTGTGGGAGCAGGGTATTTACCAGCTAGAAACCTCTGACCCGGTCTTGGGCGGGCCGGATGGCATCGATAACCTGCAAGGCAAGCAATTAGCCAACCGTACCGCTTATTTAAAGAAGCAGCTCGACGATGCGGTGAGCGGGGAGCTCACGCTGGACAATGCCGCCAAGTGGAAAACAGCACGGGCTATTACGATCAGCGGCGATGCCGGCCTCAGCTTCAAACTAGATGGCAGTGCTGACATTAGCGCACAGCTCACCCTGGCCAATACCACGGTAAAAGCAGGCAGCTATAGCGTGATCACCGTAGACAGCAAAGGCAGGGCAACAGCAGGCCGGGCGCTGGAGGCGAATGATTTCCCGGCTTTGGACTGGAGCAAGATCACGACGGGCAAGCCGACGACGCTGGCGGGGTATGGCATCACCGATGCAGCAACTAAAGCCGACCTTACTGCTAAGGCGGATAAAGCCGCTACATTGGCTGGATATGGTATTAGCGACGGGCTGACTCGCCTGAAGACCGGCCAGGTGCTGCCAACCAGCGACATCGGCCCGATCTGGCACGATGACTACAACAGCGTGCTGACCTGGCAGGTGTTTGACGCTAACGGGGCTACTTACAAAGGCTACGCCAGTGTTTTAATCGGTAGCGTGCTGCTGGACACCCAGCCGACACCGCGTGCCGGATATATCAGATCGCGTACCGGCAACCTATCCAAGAACACCTACCCGGCGCTGTTCGCTTGGGCGCAGCACAACGGACTGATGGTAGCGCCGGGTGCGTGGCAGGCCGGGGCGGTGGTATGTGCTGACAATGGTGACGGCACTTTTCGTATTTTTGACGTTCGTGGTGAGTTCTTCCGAGCTTGGGACGATAGTCGTGGTGTGGATGTGGGGCGGGGGTTTGGCTCTGCTCAGCTTGATGCCTTCCAAGGGCATAACCGCGATTTGATTAGAGCATCTGGTGTCCAGGATCACTTACATGGTATTACCTCAGCACAATCCGGTGGTGGACAAGTTACCCCTTGTGTCGTGGGTAGCGGAGATAACTGGATCACCCGATCTTATCTCACACAAGGGTCATATGGTACGCCGCGCGTTGCAGCAGAAACCCGCCCCCGCAACCTCGCCCTTGCTGCCTACATCAAAATTTAGGAATTCACTATGCCTACCACTAAAACCGTTTACACCTACCATGCCGAAACAGGTGAGTTTATGGGGGATACCCTGGCGGACCGTTCGCCACTGGATAAAGAAGTCGTGTGGCTTATGCCCATTTACTCCACCGAGCAAGCGCCGCCTAGCACAGGCGAACAGCAAGTCGCTGCCTTTCAAAATGGTGAATGGAGCGTGCAAGCCGATTGGCGAGGCGTGCCGCTTTGGAGCAAGCAAACCGCTCAGCTAGTGCAGGCGCGGTGGGGAGATACCCCCGAAAGCCTGCAAGCCACCACCATAGCGCCGCCGCCAGAATTTGCCGTGTGGCAAGGCAAGAAGTGGGGCATCAATACGAACGCCCAAGCCCAAGCACAGCAAGCAGAAGTGGAGAGCGAGCTGGCCCGCCGCCGAGCAGTGGCCGATGCCGCCATCACCCCGCTACAAGATGCCGTCGACCTAGGCATGGCCACCGAACAAGAACTGCAGTTCTTGCAAAGCTGGAAGCGCTACCGGGTAGAACTCAGCCGGGTGCCGCAACAAGCAGAGTACCCACAAAACGTGATATGGCCGGAAATACCCGGCGAATAGAGAGACAGCGACCAGTCAAGGTGCAGTAACACCCAAACTGGCCAGCTAACCCGCAGAGCAAGCCTGCAAGTTAACCCAAGACTGTCACTTTCCGCGCGGAAAGCCCCGGCAGTCTACACGATAGCTTGTAGCATGAACAATTCAGATAAAGACATCGAAATACGCTGTGGCCACTGCCGCCGCAAACTGGCCATTGGCCATTACCTTAAGCTCAGCATTAAATGCCCGCGCTGCCGGGCGCTGAACCACTTTACCCAAGGCCAAGAGCCAGCTAACGAATGCCCGCGAGCATCCCACCTAAAGGATGATTATGCATGGCCAAACCCAAGCAAACGTTAACGCCCCCACTATTGGCAGCCTCTTTGCCGGCATCGGCGGCTTCGATATCGGCTTTGAAAACGCCGGATTCCGTACCGCCTGGCAAGTCGAAATCAAGCCGCTGTGCCGCGCAGTGCTTGCCGACCGCTTCCCACACGCGCAGCAGTACGAAGACGTGCGGCAAGTCGATGCGCACACGCTCAGCCGTGTCGATGTGCTCGTCGGTGGCTTTCCTTGCCAGGACTTGTCCACCATGGGTAAGCGCCGAGGTCTCGCGGGTGAGCGAAGCGGCTTATTCTACGAAGTCTGCCGACTGGCCCGCGAGCTCCAGCCTCGCTGGCTGGTCCTTGAAAACGTTACGGGCCTGCTCTCTTGCCGAGATGGCACAGACTTCCAGGCGGTCATCACTGCGCTTGCCGAATGCGGGTATGTGGGATGCTGGCGGGTGCTTAACGCTCAATATTTCGGAGTCCCCACGAAACGCCGTCGGGTTTTCATTATCGCCGGTCTTCACGAGCAACCCCCGTTTGAGCTGCTGGCTGACACCGCAACAGTGGCAACAGTTCCTGGCCAGACGGGCACGCCATTGCAAGAACAAGCTGTGGCTACATTACTTGCCGGCAGTGCCTGCTCTCAAATCAATTTGCACGGTTCCGGCCTCATCGCTCAAGCCGACGGATGGCATTCGATGGTTGAGCGGGGCCGAGCGTCTACAGATCATGGGCTTTGCCTGGGACTGGATGCAGCCAACTTTGCAGAGGCTCAAGCTGCCGGAAACGCCGTTGTGCCGCAAGTCGTGGAATGGATCGCCCGACACTTGAGGCCAACATTTAGCCAGTAAGCTAAGCATTAAACGGTTTTACAGAAAACAGCCAAACCTGAACGCCTGGAGCGTCTCACCTTGAGTGCCACGAGTACCAGGAGAGCGCTATGCAAACCAAAAAGGCACCCGGTAAAAACGGATTCCAATACAAACCGCAATTCGGTGTCATTGTGATCTGTGATAACGAGTCGCATCAAAAAGAGGTCTTTAACAAGCTGAAGCAAGCCGGATTGAAGCTAAAGGTGGTGAGCGTATGAAACTCTCGGTTAACCATAGGTGCGCCGATTACGATAGCTATCGTGCGGCCAGGGTGAAGTCTTTATTCAATGTCGACAGCGGCGCGAATTTTACCTTAGAGGTGAACTTGCCGATTGATGACACCGATTGGCAAGTCGGCATCATTGTCGGGCCAAGCGGAAGCGGTAAAAGCAGCCTAGGTGCCCAGCTCGGTGCATTCTATGCCCCAGCCTGGCCGGCCGATCAGCCCATTATCGAGGCGATTGCGGCGGACGGTTCCTTTGATGACGTCACCGCGGCTTTATCAGCGGTGGGACTGGGCAATGTTCCTACCTGGTTGCGGCCATTTGCCAAGCTGTCTAACGGCGAACAATTCCGCGCGATGCTGGCCCGTCTGGTATGCGAAGCACCAGCGCTGGCCATCGTGGATGAGTTCTCCAGTGTAGTGGACCGGCAGATTGCGCGAATTGGTGCTAGCGCCTTTGCTAAAGCTTGGCGGCGTACCGCAGGCCAGGTTGTGTTGCTGTCTTGCCATGAGGATATTCTGGATTGGGTGCAGCCCGATTGGGTGTTACATACCGCGACAGGGGAATTTGAACGGGGGCGCCTTCGATGCCGACCCCGCATTGAGGTGGACGTCTACCAGACCAATTGGCAATTTTGGCCGCAGTTTGAGCCGCATCATTATTTAAAGCTGCCGCATATGATCGCGGCGACTTGTTATGTGGCGGTCGTTGATGGCCACCCCGTCGCGCATGTGGCCTTCAGTACGCGGCCGGGCTTGGTAGAGGCCAGAGCCTGCCGTCTGGTGGTGCTGCCGGAGTGGCAAGGCGCGGGCGTAGGCATGCGATTTTTAAATGCTGTCTGTGAGCAGTGGCGCTTAGGCAATAACCGTTACCAGCGGCCGATGCCGACCTTATTCCATACCTCACACCCTGGCCTGGCGGCTGCCTTGCGGCGCGATGCCAAGTGGACGCAAGTGTCTGGCCGCTTGGTTTTTTCTAGCAAGCTGCGTAAGGCACCACCGCAAACACTGGGCAAATACGGCGGGCACTTCAGGGCAGTACAGGGCTTTCGCTATCTGGGGGAGGCATCATGCGCTTAGTGATCGTTGGCCAGAAGTGGCTAGGAGCGGCATTATTTGAACAATGCCAGGCAAGCGGTTACGAGGTTATCACCGTCATTACCCCGGAGGTCGAGGATCGTTTGTTCCGCATGGCACAAAGCCATCATGTGCCGGTCAGAGTGGAAAGCGAGCGCGTTAGCGCGGCCGACATCTCAGAATGTGACGTGCTCGTGGCCGCTCACGCCCATTGCTATATTGATGCCAGCGCCAGAGGACAAGCTCGCTATGGGGCTATTGGCTATCATCCTTCGCTCTTGCCCCGCCACCGTGGTCGTGACGCGGTACAGTGGGCGGTACGGATGCGGGAGCCTGTCACCGGCGGCACGGTCTATCAACTGAATGACGGCGCCGATACCGGCCCGATTCTGCGACAAGACTGGTGCCACATACGGCCACACGATACCGCGACTGAATTATGGCGGCGTGATTTGGCGCCAATGGGCTTACGACTATTCGCTCAGGTGTTGCAGCAGATCGCTGCCGGCAAGGTTTGCCCGGTACCGCAGGATGAGAGTCTTGCAACGTGGGAGCCCGCGTTGAGAGCAAGGAAAATGGCAGGTTAGGTTTTTTTGCAATTATGTTTTGAAAGTTGGAAGGCGGAGCGCGAGGTATTTATCTCGCTTTTAGGCGCGAAAATATCGCGCGCCGCTTCACCTAGCGCTGGGTGAGTCTGCTCTGCCCCCGGAACCGCAGCCAACACCCCAGCCCACCCCGGTCAGCGATACCGCACTGAGCACGGCTGATCAAGCTTTTTTAGACGCCTGCATCGCCGGTCAGGTGGATTTTATGGACGTGGCAAATATCGACCGCCTGGAAGCGCTCGACAAGCGCTATCCCTACGGGGAAACCGCCGCGCTCATCCTGTCGGCCAAAGCTGCCGCTAAAACCGGGCTGGTCGCCGCCTTTGAACGGGTATCCACGCCATGAGCGAGCCCGTACAAGCGGCTGCCCGTGAGCTGATCGCCAGGCTAGACCCAGACGCCCCCGGTTTCTTTGATGATCTGCGGCAATTGCGCGAGCTGGTGCAGGCCCTATCAAGTCCGGCCAAGGCGCTGGTGTTTTCTTTAGCCGACCCTGGCGAATCGCTGGCCCGGCTGAATGCGTATCTGGATACGCTGCAACAGGCTCCAGACACGGCAGAGCGTTACTACGAGGCAATGACCGTCTTGGAGCTGGCGGCACCGCTAGGCGAGATTGGGTACTTACGCCAGCATGCTGTGTTTCAGCAGGAGGGTATGGCAAACCGTCAACCCAGCGCAATCCAGCAACAGGCCGCCTATCAAGCACTGGCGGCGCAGGGTTTGGACATCGCGCTAGACCGAGAAGCGGTCAAAGCCAAGCAGGCTGAGGCACGGGCACTGATGCAGGCGCCCATGGAGAACGACCCGGACTATCTGGCTGCGTCACAAGCCTTAGCCGCCACGAGAGAGGATTACAAAGCCGACGCAGAGCGTCTACAGGCGCTTATTCGTGCCGAACAAGATCGTGCGCACCGTATCGAGCTTCAGGAGCAACTGACACAAAGCTATCGACAATATCAGCAGCTCGTCGAGCAGCAACGCGACACGCTGCATCATCTGCATCGAGCGATTCTCCAAACAAGAGCAGCACAAACACAAGCGCTGTTCCAAGCCGAGGGTGAAGCGGTGATCAACGCGATACGGGCTGCTTCGCCTATCAGCGCGGAACAGGCCCATGCTTGGGCTGAACAGCAGCAGGTGGACAGTTCTACGCTTAAAAAGCTTCACAAGCTGGGCTATGTGCGTGAGGCCCTCTATCGGGATATGGCCGAGTTTTACCAGCTCACCGGCGGCAAATGCTCACAGATACGCCTATCGTCGGATGGCGGTCGTCGTGCTAACGCCAGCGGCGTCTTGACACATACCGGCGAAAAAATCATCAATGTGGGTACCCGATTTGATAAGTCGGTGCTGTTTCACGAACTAGCTCACCACCTGGAGAACGACCCGCTAGCCAAGGCAGCAGCCAATGGTTTTTTACTGGCCCGTCGAGAAAGTGAGCGGCTGTATTCGCTACGTGAGCTGACCGGTCAGCAGTACGATGCCAGAGAGCGGGCGTATAAAGACGAATTCATCCATCCTTACATCGGCAAAGTTTACCGCGACCAGGTGACTGAGGTCTTTTCGATGGGGGTCGAATACCTGGCAACGCCCAAGGATGCCGCGCTGTTTGCGGCGAATGACCCGACCATGTTCGCGCTGGTGTCGGGTTATCTGACTCGCCCGCTCTCGCCCGCGATGGTGGCCAAGCTCGCGCTACACGGCGAAGCCCGCGACGGTGAAGCCGCCCAGCAGGCGGCGCTGCAAACACAGTACCAGGAGGCTTTGGCCAGCCTGGGGGCCAGCGTCACGATTCAGGCCGACCACTGGTGGCAGACAGAAATGCTGGCAACCCGCAGCGTCATTGCCGACACCCTGCGCTATCAGGCTTTCACCAAGAACAAAGCCCCAACGTATGTCGGCAGCTATCGCCATTTCCGCGTCTTTGAAGGCACTTTCCTGAATCAGAACACGCGCCGTCATAGTCGCGGGCATCTGGTTGTCGAAATCCGTGGGCCTCATCAAGTGGACTATGACGCCATTCACGGTGGCATGGCTTATACCAAGGCGCTGCTTGCCTTAACGCAACACCTGCGCGAAGAAGGTATCCGCACTCACCTGGCATCAATGGCTTACCACTACTTTTCTACCCGCTACGGCCAGGAGCAGAAGAATCAGCGCAGAGTGATTCAACTGGCGAATCAGCCAACCCATTCCCCCCACGAGGCCAAGCCATGATCACCACCACCTACATGATTCTCACCCCGCATGGTCAGTTTCTGGCGGAATGGGACGAGGATGAAGACCTCCCTGTACAGTATCGCGGCGACCCAGCAGCGATTGCTTATCTGGACAATTATTTATCGCTCACGCTGGCCTGCGGTCATGGTGGCATACGGCTACATCTCGACTCTCTGGAGCCGGACGACCTGATACGGTTCTGCCAAAGCGAGAAATATGGCATTCAGGTGATACCGGATACGCTGGCAGCCTTGCTTGACCCGGACGAGCTGGACGAGCTGGACGACGACACCGAGCAGGAGGGAAACCCTCATGATCATGACCGCTGAAAGACCGCTATTCAGTAGCCCATCGTACCAGCAAGGGATGGAAGGTCAGCGGCTGGCGCAGCAGATGGAACCCCGCTCGCCCAGATTTTTTGACGACCTGCGCCGCTTACGGGACATTATTCAGGCCATCCAAGCCGCCGACCTGGCCGACAAGAACGACACCGCGCCGAGTGAGGCGGTACCCGTCGAGCCAGCCGTCCCCACCCCGCGCCAACCGACCACCCAGTTTTATGATTTTGACCCGAACCGCAAGCTCTCGCAGCGTAAGAAAGACAATACCGCCGCGATGGCGCTGTTACGGCAGATTGACGCCGGTGAGGTCGATCAAAAAGCGCTGAGCGAGGAACAAAAGACCATCCTGGCCAAGTATTCCGGTACCGGTGGTGCGCTGATTGGGGCCGATGGTAAAAAAGGCAGTGCTTACGAGTATTACACCCCCAAGCCGATTGCCGAAGGTATCTGGAGCCTGCTAGCTGAACAGGGATTTCAGGGGGGCAAGGTGCTTGACCCCTGCGCCGGTGTCGGCGTGTTTGGGGCTACCGCGCCCTTACATGCCGCCATGGATGCGGTGGAGCTTAACGAGACGTCTGGCCGCATTAATGGCCTGGTCAATGATGGGCCAGGCTATGTCACCACCGTCTCGCCCTTTGAACGTGTCGCCGCGAATACGCCAGATGAAGAATACGATGCGGTCGTCAGCAATGTGCCGTTTGGCGGTGTGGCGGATAGAGGTGGCAATCAGTTACTCGATAACCGCTACCAGAAGGAACCCTTACAGAATTACTTCATCCTGCGTTCACTCGAAAAACTGCGCCC